>JAJXTO010000013.1 GCA_021783695.1 Pseudomonadota bacterium
CGCGGGGTCGGTGCATCGGCAGTCGCGGGCGCTTCAATCCGCGCGGCGTCAAACGCAAGATGAGCAACTTCAATATCCGCCACCGCGGCGAACCGCTGCACCAACGCCATCAACCAACGCCGGTGTTTGTTATCTGAACAGTATTGACACTAGCTGCGGTCGCTCGGCTTGGCATTACGGATTGAGGTGTCTGTCAGCGGCATGGGGTTCCTCTCTGAAAGGCATGTACCCCCACGCCTTTCGATATACCCTTATTTGTACCCCCGAAGCTGTCAGGATGTCAAAGAACAACACAGAACGACTACGGAATAAAAAAAGCCGTAAAGCATTTATTTCCTGATGCTTTACGGCCTTCTGTGAACTTTACCGAACAATGAACTGGTGGGCGGTACTGGGATCGAACCAGTGGCTTCCACCGTGTGAAGGTGGCACTCTACCGCTGAGTTAACCGCCCGAATTGCGCCGCGGCATGTGCGGCACAATCAGCAAAGTCTATGATTATTGCACAGTTTTTTGAAGTCAGCCATCCGCAGTTGGCGCGGTCTGTGGGCGCCAAATGCTTTGGCCTTTGCTTTTCTTGTCGAGGAACTGAAGAAACGCCTCGTGAGCGAGGCGGTCTGCGTCGCTTGGGCTGGTCAGGGGCAGGGTAAAGGTATCCAGCGGGCGCGTGGCGGTGACGGTTTGGTGCTGCGGTGTTTCAAGATCAATCACAAGACTGTCCTGCCCGCGAGTGAGGCTGAGATACACCTCGGCCAGAAGTTCGGCATCGAGCAGGGCGCCGTGCAGGGTGCGGTGCGCGTTGTCGATGCCAAACCGCTTGCACAGCGCGTCGAGGTTGTTGAATTTGCCGGGAAACTGCATCTTGGCCATCACCAACGTATCGGTCACGACCGGGATGTGCTGTTTGAATGCAGGCAAGGCAAGACGGTCAAGTTCCGCATCGAGGAAGGCGCAGTCGAACGGGGCATTATGAATAATGATTTCCGCGTCGCGCACGAATTCCAGCAAGTCGTCGGCGATCTGTTCGAACCGCGGCTTGTCTGCCAAAAATTCCTCGGTCAGGCCATGCACCTTGAGTGCGTCGGGGTGGCTGGCACGTCCTGGGTTGAGGTAGGTGTGAAAGTGTTTGCCGGTGAGACGGCGGTTGAACAGTTCGACGCCGGCAATTTCAATGATGCGGTCTCCGCTGCCGGGGTTGAGTCCGGTCGTCTCGGTGTCAAGCACGATCTGGCGTGTCATGGCGGGTGGGTCTCAGGCAAAATAGCAGATCGGTTGCGACGCCAGTCAGGGCAGTCGCAAGCCAGTCAAAAAGCGCGGGCGGGGTGGACTGCAAGGCCCTGACAATGATTTTCAGCGCATTTTCCCCGCATCCCAAAGCCTACCCCAGATGAATGCCGCATCGATTGATGCAGGCGGCGCAGACCATGAGCACGAACGATTCCGAGCAGATCCGCAGACGGCGCACCTTTGCCATCATTTCTCACCCCGACGCGGGCAAGACCACGCTGACCGAGAAGCTGCTGCTGTTTTCCGGCGCAATTCAGATTGCCGGCAGCGTGAAGGCGCGCAAGGCCAGCCGCCATGCCACCTCAGACTGGATGGAGATCGAGAAGCAGCGCGGCATTTCGGTGGCCTCGTCGGTCATGCAGATGGAGTGGTGCGACTGCGTCATCAACCTGCTCGACACCCCGGGTCACCAGGATTTCAGTGAGGATACCTACCGCGTGTTGACTGCGGTGGATGCGGCGCTGATGGTGATCGACGCCGCCAACGGTGTGGAAGAACAGACGCTGCGGCTGCTCGAAGTCTGCCGCGCGCGCAACACTCCTATCCTCACTTTTGTCAACAAGATGGACCGCGAGGTACGGCAGCCATTGGAACTGATGGACGAGATCGAGCGCAACCTCGGCATGGCCGTGGTGCCGTTCACCTGGCCTGTGGGCATGGGGCGCGACTTTCACGGCGTGTACGACCTCCGGCTCGATCGCATGCGGGTGTTCCGCCCGGGCGAGGAACGTGTGCGTGACGACGATCAGATGCTCACCGGACTGGACAACCCGGAATCGGTGCAGCGCTTCGGTCAGCCCTATGTGCAGGCTCAGGAGGAGATCAACCTGCTGCGCGACGCGGCTCCGGCGTTCGACGCGGCGGAATTTCTTGCGGGCCGCCAGTCGCCGCTGTTCTTCGGCTCAGCGATCAACAACTTTGGCGTCCAGGAAGTGCTCGATGCCCTGGTGGAATTGGCGCCGTCGCCGTTGCCGCGCGCCGCAACCAGCCGGGTGGTGCAGCCCGATGAGCCCACGTTTACCGGTGTGGTGTTCAAGATCCAGGCCAACATGGACCCGGCGCACCGTGACCGCATCGCCTTTGTGCGCATTGTCTCGGGCCACTTCGAACGCGGCATGAAAATTCGTGTCGGCCGCACCGGCAAGGACATTCGTCCGGGCAGTGTGGTGACCTTCATGTCGCAGCGCCGTGAATTGCTCGACGAGGCCTTCGCCGGTGACATCGTCGGCATTCCGAACCACGGCACGCTGCATCTGGGTGACAGTCTGAGCGAAGGCGAAGAACTGCAGTTCACCGGGCTGCCGTTTTTTGCCCCCGAGATGTTCCGCTCGGTGGAAATCAAAGACCCCATGCGCACCAAGCAACTCCGCACCGGTCTGCAACAGTTGGGGGAAGAGGGTGCGATTCAAGTGTTCCGACCGCTCACCGGCGGCAGCCTGTTGCTGGGCGCGGTGGGGACGCTGCAGTTTGACGTGGTGCAGCACCGGCTGCAGTCGGAATACGGCGTGGACGCCCGCATGGAAGGCAGCAAGTACCGCATGGCGCGGTGGTTCACCTGCGAGGATGCGCAGGCACTCAAACGCTTCATCGACACCAATGCGCACCGCATCGCGTACGACGTGGTGGACGCACCCGCGGTGCTGCTCACGCACGCCAGCGAATTGCGGGTGATGCAGGAACTGGCGCCAAAAATCCAGTTCCACACCTTGCGCGAACACGCTGGGCAGGTGTTCAAGCCCAGCATGCAGACCTGATCGGACTGTTCAGGCGACTGGCTGCTGCAGGCTGGGGCAGACCACGCCGCGATAGGCATGCCAGCTGGCATGCCCGATCACCGGCAGCACGATGATCCAGCCCAGGCCAAAGGGCAGCATGGCCAGCAGGCTGATGGAACCGATCAGCGCCGCCCAGCAGATCATCGCTACCGGGTGCTCCAGACAGACGCGCAAGCTCGTCAGCGCGGCGGTGATGGCGTCCACCGGGCGGTCGAGCATCATCGGAATCGACACCACGCTGATGGCGAACACCAGGCCACCAAACAGCACGGCGACACCCAGATACGCCAGAACGAAGGTGACATTGGCGGGATCGAGCAGCAGTCGCAACACGCCGCCGGTTTCCGGTATGCCTGCGTCGAAAAACAGCGCAAACACCACCAGCGCGGTGCGTCCCCACAGCAGTTCGATGACCAGCAACAGCCCGGCGAAAATAGCGACACTGCCTCGGTGCGGCCACCAGCAGCGAATGCAGAAATTCAGCCGCGCCTTGAGGTTGATTTCGCAGCGGCGGCTCGCCTCCATCAGTCCCATGGCCAGTGCCGGGCCGATGAGCAGCAGGCCGGCGGCGAGCATCAGGGTGTATTCGGGGGTGCTCGCCAACGTCCAGGCCAGAAGCCAGCCCAGGGCGGTAAAGATCACGCCATAGGTCAGCCCCACGACCGGGCATCGGGAAAAATCGCGCCAGCCTGCGGCCAGCCAGCGAAACGGTGTATTCCAGCTCAGGCTGCACACACTGACCCGCGTGCGGGTTTCGGCAGCCAAGGGGTGATGCTGCGCTTCTTCAGGCGTCATATCCGGGTTCTCCTCCATGAAGTGGAGGGCCTGCATTGGGCCATCCATCAAGAATGGCAGGCTAAGGTGCGACAAGCCGTCGCACAACCCGGGATACCACGGGGGCTTTATCGTGATATGTCAATAGAGCAATGTGCCCAGCCTAGAGATGTTGCTTTCGTGTGCGGCGCAGCTCATCCAGAATGAGCAAGACTGCGCCGATGAAAATGGCGGAATCGGCCAGGTTGAACGCGGGCCAGTGCCATTGCTGGCCGTTGAGGGTGATGTAGAAATCGAGGAAGTCGGTCACCTTGCCCCAGAGCACGCGGTCGATCACATTGCCCAGCGCCCCGCCCAGAATGAACGCCAGCGCGAGGCTGAACAGCGGTTTGCCACGGTTGCGCAGCAGCAGCCACAGGATGAGCGCCGATGCGGCCAGGCTGAGCGCAGTGAAAAACCAGCGCTGCCAGCCCGGTTGTCCTGCCAGAAAAGAGAAGGCAGCTCCGGGGTTGTGGATGTAGACCAGATTGAAAAAACCGGTGACGGGCAGACTGCTGTTGAGCGGAAAGTCATGCCGCACCAGCCACTTGCTGAACTGGTCTGCCAGGATGATGACGAGTGAAACCAGCAGCCAGGGCCAGACGCGGGCGCTGCGCGCGGAGAAGGTGGTGCCGGACAGTGCGGAGGGCATGGGCGGTGCTCAGGCGAGATGACGCGGCTCGCCCGCGCCAAAGAGGTTGCTCACGCAGCGGCCGCACAGGCCGGGATGAGCGGGGTCGGCATTGACGTCCTTGCGCCAGTGCCAGCAGCGCTCGCATTTGGCGTGCGCGGTGGGGCTGACTGCGATGCGCAAATCACCGTCTGCCGGATGCAGCGTGGCGCGCGAAGTGATGAGGACGAAGCGCAGGTCGTCTCCCAATCGAGCCAGCAATGCGTGCTCGACAGGGGGGGCATACAAATCCACCTCGGCCTGCAGCGAGGCACCGATGCGGCCCTGCGCTCGCAGCGCCTCGATTTCCTTGTTGGTCGCGTCGCGCACGGCGCGGATGCGCGCCCATTGATCCAGCAGCACAGCGCTGTCGGCCTGTCGCGGCCACTGCCAATAGGTCTCGACGAAAATGCTTTCCCCCTTGCCGATGAGTGACCAGACTTCCTCCGCAGTGAAGCTCAGGAAGGGCGCCATCCAGCGCAGCATGCCCTGGGTGATGTGCCAGAGCGCGGTTTGTGCGCTGCGGCGCGCCAGACTGTCGGGTGCCGTGGTGTAGAGGCGGTCCTTGAGGATGTCGAGGTAGAACGCGCCCAGGTCTTCGGAACAATAAACCTGCAGTTTGGCGACCACCGGGTGGAATTCATACTTGTCGTAATGCGCCAGAATGACCGACTGCAGGTCTTGCGCATGCGCCAGCGCCCAGCGATCGAGCTCGAACATCTGTTCCAGCGGCACGGCGTGCTTTGCGGGGTCGAAGTCGCTGGTATTCGCCAGCAGGAAGCGCAGGGTGTTGCGGATGCGGCGGTAGCCATCCACCACGCGGGCAAGGATTTTGTCGTCACCGGCGATATCGCCGGAATAGTCGGACGCTGCGACCCAGAGGCGGATGATTTCCGCGCCGAGCTTTTCGCTGGTCTTCTGTGGATCGACCCCATTGCCGAGCGACTTGCTCATTTTGCGCCCCTGGCTGTCCACGGTGAAACCGTGGGTGAGCAGGCCCTTGTAGGGCGCGCGGCCGTACATGGCGCAGGCGGTCAGCAACGAGGAATGGAACCAGCCGCGATGCTGATCATGGCCTTCGAGGTAGAGGTCGGCCTGCGGGCCTTCGGCGTGACCGGCCCCGGCATGACTGCCCTGGAGGACGGTGGTGTGCGTGGTGCCGGAATCGAACCACACTTCGAGAATGTCGGTGCTCTTGCTGTAGTGCGCAGCGTCTGCAGCGCAGTCCACGCGGGCCAGGATGTCAGAGACCTCGGCCTTGCTCCAGGCTTCGATGCCGCCTTGCTCCACCATGTCAGCAGCAACGTCTAGGATGTCCATGGTGCGGGGATGCAGTTCGCCAGTGTCCTTGTGTAAAAAGAAGGGGATGGGCACCCCCCAGCTGCGCTGGCGGCTGATGCACCAGTCGGGCCGGTTGGCGATCATGTCGTGCAGGCGCGCCTTGCCGTTCTCCGGATAGAAGCTGGTGTGCTCAATGGCGTCGAGCGCCATTTGCCGCAAGGTCTTGGGCGCCTTGTCCTTGGTGAACACGCCTTCGCCCTCATCCATGCGGATGAACCATTGGGCGGCGGCGCGGTAGATCACCGGCACCTTGTGCCGCCAGCAATGCGGATAGCTGTGAGTGATGGTGTGCGTGGCCATGAGGCGGTTGGCCTGACGAATGGCGTCGATGATGTGCGGGACCGCCTTCCAGATGTTCTGGCCGCCAAACAAGGGGAAGTCCGGCGCGTAGCTGCCATCGCCCTGCACCGGGTTGAGAATGTCGTCATAGGCCATGCCATGCGCGACGCAGGAATTGAAGTCGTCCACCCCGTAAGCTGGCGAGGAATGGACGATGCCGGTGCCGTCGTCGGCGGTGGCGTAGTCGGCCAGATAGACCGGCGACAGGCGGCGATAGCCAGGGTCGACCTCGTACAGCGGATGGCGGAATTCCAGCCCGCCGAGCGCCTTGCCCGCAACGGTAGCCAACACCGCGCCATCGAGTTGATAGCGCAACAGGCAATCTTTCACCAGACGCGCGGCCAGTACCAGGTATCCGCGCGGCGTGTCCACCAGCGCGTAGTCGAGTTCAGAGTTGAGATTGAGCGCCTGGTTCGCGGGGAGGGTCCATGCGGTGGTGGTCCAGATGACGGCGAATACGGGTTTGGCAGCGTCAGGCAGGGCGGGCAGGCCGAACGCAGCTGCAAGCGCGGCGGGGTCGTTGGACGCGAAGGCCACATCCAGGGTCTGTGATTTTTTGTCGGCGTACTCGATTTCAAACTCGGCCAGCGACGAGCCGCAATCGAAGCACCAATACACGGGTTTCAGGCCGCGGTAGACGAAGCCGCGCTCGATCACCCGTTTGAAAGCACGAATCTCCGCCGCTTCATTGACGAAATCCATGGTGCGATAGGGGTGGTCCCAGTCGCCCAGCACGCCCAGGCGCTTGAAGTCACGCATCTGCTGCGCGATCTGCTCGGTGGCGTAGGCGCGGCTCTTGGCCTGCATTTCGTCGCGTGGCAGGCAGCGGCCATACTGTTTTTCGATGGCGTTCTCGATCGGCAGACCGTGACAGTCCCAGCCGGGAATGTAGGCGGCGTCGAACCCGGCGAGCTGCCGCGCCTTGACGATCATGTCCTTCAGGATCTTGTTGACCGCGTGCCCCATGTGGATCTGCCCGTTGGCGTAGGGTGGGCCGTCGTGCAGCACGAACTTCGGCGCACCGGCGCGCGCAACACGCAGCCGCTGGTAGATGCCGGTGTCGTTCCACTGCGCAATCCATTGCGGTTCGCGCTTGGGCAAATCGCCGCGCATGGGAAACGGAGTGTCCGGCAGGTTCAGCGTGGCGCGGTAATCGGGCTGATCAGCAGCAGAGGAGGCGGAGTGATCCATGGGATTCGGGGCAGGGCGGGCGCATCAAACAAACTGCACCTGCAGATCAGAGAAGGCGTGTCAAACGAAGGAGAAGCCGAGTTGACAGGACTCGCGGTACGGCTCACATGGGAACAGCGCCGTCAAATTCGGTCGCGGGTCGTTTGCCTGGCGAGTTGACTGAACCAGGCGCGTGCCTGAACGCCGTCGTTCTCAATCGCAGCGGTCAGTTGGGCGAGGTCGGGGTAATGCGCTTCATCGCGCAGTTTATGCAGGAGTTCCACCTGGACAAGTTTACCGTAGGCATCCCCGCTCCAATCGAACACATGCGTTTCCAGCAAGATGCGTCCATTTGCTTCCACGGCCGGACGGGTGCCCAGGCTCGACACTGCAGGAAGCGGCGCATCTCCCAATCCGGACACGCGGGAAACGAAGACGCCGGCAAGCGCCGGGCGCGCGCGGTCGAATCGCAGATTCAGTGTGGGGAAACCGAGTTGCCGCCCCAGCTTGGCGCCGTGCAGAACATGGCCGGAAATCATGTAAGGGCGTCCCAGCAAGGTTTGCGCTGCTTCCATATCACCCGCCTGAAGTGCCTGCCGCACCGCCGAACTGGAAATACGCAGGGCAGTTTCGGTGACGGCAGGCATTTGCCGGGCTTCGCCGCCAGAGGCCTGCATCAACGTCTGGAACTGGGCAAAGTCACCGGCCCGCCTGGCGCCGAAACGGAAGTCATCACCAACCAGGACAAATTGCGCCCTCAGGCCGCGCAGCACGATGCGGTCAACGAATTCCTCGGGGGAAAGCGCGGCGATGCGCTGATCGAAGCGCAGCACTACAACCTGTTCAATACCGATGTCGCGCAGGGCGCACAGCTTGTCTCGCAATGTCGAAATATGCGCAGGGGCCTGATCGCTATGGCCTGCGAGTGTTGCAAAAAAATCACGCGGGTGCGGCTCGAATGTCAGCACCGTCGGCACGAGGCCGCGCGCTTTGGCGGTCTGTATCAGATGATGCATCATGGCTTGATGACCTCGATGCATTCCGTCGAAGTTACCGATGGTCAAAGCAGCTCGCAAAGCCACTGCCTTATGGTGAAGCCCTCGAAAAACTTGCATAAAAACAATAGGTTGCAGTGAGATATTGATGCTTTTTGATCGTCAATCAAGGCATCAGGGTTGGGCGGCGCATGCGGACGCATGCACTCCATTGGCGTTGTGGCATCCGCCAGATTCCAGGTGCGCGGCGGCTTCGGACTCCTATTGTCTCTGGAGTTGAACGCCACACCGTCTGCCTGATTGCGCAGCGTTTTTGCATAGCGTTGATTTGTGGTGCGCACTGGTTTTTTGCGTGTATAGTTGAAGCGCAGTCGAAACAAGAGCCTGTCCCTTGAATGCAATGGTTGGCTTGTGACGGTTTCACAGTTGTGATTTTCCGGGCTTGTTGAAGATTTGCACTTTTCTATTTTTTCCTTAAAGGTTGATTCATGGCTACCGGTACTGTGAAATGGTTTAACGAGTCCAAGGGCTTCGGCTTCATCAAACCTGATGAAGGCGGCGAAGATCTGTTCGCGCATTTTTCTGAAATTCAATCCAAAGGTTTCCGCACTCTGCAGGAAAACCAGCGCGTTGAATTCACCGTGAAGGCTGGTCCCAAGGGTCCCCAGGCTTCCGCCATTCGCCCGCTGTAATGCAGAGCTTGCAGCGCTTGGCCAGTGGCTGAGTCGCTGCAAAATCAACCGGCCGCTGGCCGGTTTTTTTATGGCTGACCGACTCCGGCGTTCATCGTGTCTCAATGCTGATTGAAGATTTCATCAGGCAATACGGCTACGCCGCAGTCGCACTGGGCGCCTTTGCAGAAGGAGAGACGGTCTTGCTGTTCGCCGGCTACGGCGCGCAACGTGGCTGGCTGCAATGGCCGTTGGTCGTGGCGGTGGCCGCCATTGGGGCGACCCTGGGTGATCAACTGTTTTTCTTTCTGGGGCACTACTTCGGCCCGCAATTACTGGCCCGATTTCCCCGCCTGCAAGCACATTTGCCACGCGTTCAATCGATGCTGGAGCGCAATGCGCCCTGGGCGATCATCAGCGTGCGTTTTTTGTACGGCATGCGCATCGCTGGACCGGTGTTGATCGGTCTGGCCGGTGTCGCACCGTGGCGCTTTGTCGTGTTCAACGCGATCGGCGCTGCGTTGTGGGCGCCGCTGATTACCGGGTTGGGCTGGTTTTTCGGCGCTGGCATCGCCCAGGTCGCATCTCGCCTGCAAATGGGCGAAGAGATTGTGCTTGCAGTCGTTCTGACTGCCGGCGCCTTGGTATGGCTGATCCGGCGCTTGCGGCGGCACTAAGGCAACGCTGAACAAGTCCCTCGCGCGCAGCGCAGTCTGGCGCGCGTCACCCAGACAACTGATTCAGCTCATCTCAGATTTTCAGCCCCATGGCATCGCGTACGGCGCGCATGGTGCTCTGCGCGGTGACGCGGGCTTTGTCGCAGCCGTCGGCAAGGATGTCTCGAACCAGGGCGGGATTGTCGATATAGGGCTGCGCACGCTCCAGCATGGGTTGTTGTTCTCGCAGAATGGCGTCGATGACGGGCTGCTTGCATTCCAGACAACCGATTCCCGCGGTGGTGCAGCCGCGCTGCACCCAATCCTGAGTCGCATCGTCCGAGTAGGCCAGATGAAACTGCCAGACGGGACAGCGCTGCGGATTGCCAGGATCGGTGCGCTTCACCCGTGCCGGATCGGTGGGCATGCGCTTGACCTTCTGCTCCACACTGGCGCGATCTTCGCGGATGGCGATGGAGTTGCCATAGCTCTTGGACATCTTGCGGCCATCAAGCCCGGGAAGTTTGGATTCGGGGGTGAGAAGGGCTTCAGGCTCACGCAGGATTTGCCGACGACCTCCGCTGAGCTGAGCACGTAGCGCGTCCTTCTCGGCGCGGGACAGCTTGCTTGCCGAGATCAGTTCGCGGGCCTGTTCGCGCATTTCGGTCAGCCCCTCCTGATCGGCAGCGCGGCGCAGGGCGACAAGTTGCTCGCGCACGGCTTCCGGCAACTTGGCCGATGCGGCGCATGCCTGGGCCTCGATCAGCGGATCTTTGCCGTACAGGTGGTTGAAGCGGCGCGCAATTTCGCGGCTCATCTCAATATGCGGAATCTGGTCGGCGCCGACCGGGACATAACGTGCGAGATAAATGAGAATGTCCGCCGCCTGCAACAAGGGATAGCCGAGAAAGCCATAAGTCGTCAGATCCTTGTCCCTTAGATTGGCGATCTGGTCTTTGTAGGTCGGGACGCGCTCCAGCCAGGACAACGGAGTGCCCATGCCGAGCAGTAGGAACAGTTCTGCATGCTCGATCACGCGGCTTTGCACAAAAAGCGTGGCCTTGGAGGGATCGACGCCTGCTGCCAGCCAGTCGATGACCATCTCGGTGGTGTGCGCCGAGATGGTTTCCGGCGTCTCGTAGTGGGTGGTCAGGGCATGCCAGTCGGCGACAAAAAAATAGCAGGCATAGGTGTTCTGAAGCTGCGCCCAGTTTTTCAGGGCGCCGTGGTAATGACCCAGATGCAGGGCACCGGTGGGACGCATGCCGGAGAGCACCCGGTCTTCTGTGCGCTGGGTGTCAGGGATGGGTTCAGAGGAAATCATGTGGATCTGGCAGTTGCGAAGTGCGATGTCGTCTGGTTCAGAGCAGCATCTGGAACGGGCTGAGCAGCACCTTGAGCATTTGCATGGATACGGCCATCAGGGGGCTGAGCCAGAAGGTGGTGACGATGCCGGTGAGCACCAGCGCCATCACGATGAAAAAGCCGTAGGGCTCGACGCGCGAGACAGCAATGGCCTGGCGCACAGGCAGCAGACCGACCAGAATGCGCCCGCCGTCGAGCGGTGGCAGAGGAAAGAGGTTGAATACGAACATCACCAGATTCACCAGAATGCCGGCTTGGGCGACGTCGTAAAAATAGACTTCATTGACGGAGAAGGCATGCAGGCCGACCAGCAACAATCCCCAGAGAAAGGCCTGGAAAAAATTGGATGCGGGACCGGCGAGTGCCACCCAGATCATGTCGCGCTTCGGGTTGCGCAGCCGACCGAAATTGACCGGAACCGGCTTGGCGTAGCCGAACAAAAAAGCGCCGGATGTGGCGAAATACAGGATGAGCGGCACGAGGATGGTGCCGATGGGGTCGATGTGCCGCACCGGATTGAGCGACACGCGGCCCATCATGTAGGCCGTGTTGTCGCCGAAGTAGCGCGCCGCATAGCCGTGGGCCGCTTCGTGCAGGGTGATGGCAAAAAGCACCGGCAGGGCGTAGACGGTGACAGCCTGTATGAGTTGGTCCATGCGGAGATTGTAGGAAGGGCTGAAGGCTGGAACGGGGCAGGCCGATCGACCTGCTGGCTGCAGGGACGTGATAGTGGGTTGCGGGCTTACTGCAGCGCCGGGAGGCCGAGCGCGCCGATCGGGCCGTGTCCGATCCGTATCACTACGGGCTCGGCGCCGCACAGATCGACCACGGTGGTGGGTTCGCTGGGGCAGGCGCCGGCGTCGAGCACCAGATCGACCTGATGCTCCAGCCGGTCTCGGATCTCTTGAGCGTCGTTGAGCGCGTGCTCGTCGCCGGGGAGGATCAGCGTGGTGCCCAGCAAGGGCTGCGCCATTTCCATCAGCAGGGCATGCGCCACGGCGTTCTGCGGAACGCGCACGCCGATGGTCTTGCGCGAGGGGTGTGACACACGGCGCGGCACTTCCTTGGTGGCTTCGAGGATGAAGGTGTAGGGGCCGGGGGTGCAGCCGCGGATCAGACGGTACTGGCGATTGTCCACGCGCGCATAGTTGCCGAGCTCGGACAGGTCGCTGCACAGCAGCGTGAGGTGGTGGCGCTCATCGACCTGACGGATTTGCCGCAGGCGCTGCACCGCTGCCTTGTCGTCGAGGTGGCAGACCAGGGCGTAGGACGAATCGGTGGGAATGGCCGCGATGCCGCCGCCATGCAGCACGCTGGCGGCCTGCTTGATCAGCCGAAGCTGAGGATTGTCTGGGTGGAGTTGAAAGTATTGCGCCATGATGATTGTGGTCAATGCAGCAAATCCCACACCGGCGCGAGGTCTGCAGGCAGGGGAGGCAGGCGTCCGAGGTCGCAGACGCTTTCTCCAGGGCTGTGAAAGTCGGACCCGCGCGAGGCGTAAAAGCCGAACTCCAGCGCGAGATTGGCGTACTTGCGGTACTGCGAAGCGGTGTGGCTGCCGGTGACCACTTCGATGGCCTGTCCGCCCAGCGCCTTGAACTGCTCCAGCAGCGCCCATTCTTCGGTCGCGCTGAAGCGGTAACGGCCGGGATGCGCTATGACGGCGACGCCGTTTGCTGCAGTGATCCAGCCGAGCGCTTCATCCATCCGCGCCCACGCATGCTCGACATAGCCCGGCTTGCCCGGGGTGAGAAAGCGGCTGAAGACCTCGTGCGTCTGGCGGCAGACGCCTTGCTCCACCAGATAGCGCGCAAAGTGGGTACGCGAGAGTAGGGCGGGATTGCCGGCATAGCGCAGCGCGCCGTCGTAAACCTGCGTCAGCCCGAGATGACGTTCGAGGTCTTGCGCCATGTCTTTGGCGCGTTGATCGCGGCCGGTGCGGATGTGCTGCAAGCCGTCAAGCAGCTCGGTGCTGTTCGGCCGCACCCCCAGGGCGACGATGTGAACCGTCTGCGCAGCGAAAGACACTGAGATCTCCACTCCGCTGACAAACCGCAGGCCCAGTGCGTCGGCAGCGCGTTGCGCCTCGGCTAGGCCGCCGACCTCGTCGTGATCGGTGAGGGCCCAGAGATCCACACCGTGCGCGTGTGCCCGCGCGGCGAGCTCGGCCGGGGCGAGCGTGCCGTCCGACACGATGGAATGGCAGTGGAGGTCGGCGTTGACAGGGGATGATCTGAGCATGTAAACATTGTAGGGAGCCCACATAAACTCCACAGTGTGGGCAAATCCCGTCATGTCAGCCTGACCCCGGCAACGCAGTACTTGCGGGAGCAGGGCATTGCCTATACCGAGCATGTGTACGACTACATTGATCACGGCGGTGCCGCCTGGGGTGCGCAGGCGCTCGGCCTACCGCTGCACGCGGTCGTCAAGACGCTGATCCTGCAGGACGCTGCGGCGCAACCGCTGGTGGTGCTGATGCATGGAGACTGCGAAGTCTCGACCAAGCAGCTTGCACGCGACATCGGTGCCCGCCATGTCGAGCCCTGCAAGCCGGATGTGGCGCAGCGGCATAGCGGATATCTGATCGGCGGCACCTCGCCCTTTGGCCTGCGCAAACCCATGCCGGTGTATGTGGAGCGATCCGTCCTGGCCCTCGAACGCATTTACATCAATGGAGGAAGGCGGGGATTTTTGCTCGGCTTGTCACCCGCCGTTCTCACAATGCAACTGCAGGCCAGGCCGGTGGATTGCGCCTTGCCTCTCAAGGAAACGCAGGGCCGCCCCAAGTTTCCTTGACCCCCACTGGGGCGGGTCGGCATGCCGACCCTGGGGCTCTCAATAGAATTGCGCCACATGAATACATCGACTGTTGTGGCGCTGATTTTCGCCGGCCTGGCCTATCTGCTGGGTTCGCTGTCCTTTGCCGTACTGGTGAGCCGCGCGATGGGCATGGCCGATCCGCGCAGCTACGGCTCGGGCAATCCGGGCGCAACCAACGTGCTACGCAGCGGCAACAAGCTGGCCGCTGTTCTGACCTTGTTGCTCGATGCGTTCAAGGGCTGGCTCGCGGTGTGGCTGGCCATGGTGTTCGGCCCGGCCTATGGCCTGAGCACCCCGGGTGTGGCGCTGGTGGCGGTTGCGGTGTTTCTCGGGCATCTCTACCCGGTGTTCTTTCATTTCAGGGGGGGAAAGGGCGTGGCCACGGCCGCCGGCGTGCTGCTGGCCGTTCAACCCTGGCTGGGCCTGACCACACTGGCCACCTGGCTGATCGTGGCGGCGTTCTTTCGCTACTCCTCGCTCGCCGCGCTGGTGGCTGCGGTGTTTGCGCCGTTTTATTACTGGTTTGGCGGCGGACTGGCCTGGGCAACCGATCCGGCCCTGCTGCTGGCGCTGGTCATCATCAGCGCCCTGCTGATCTGGCGTCACCGCGCCAATATCGGCAAGCTGATGCGCGGCGAAGAAAGCCGCATCGGGCGGAAAAAATAACGGTCGAATCGCGTCAGGCCATAGGCCCTAATCGCGGAAATTGTTGAACGACAGCGGCGCTTCGTCGATGTCCTTGCGCAGGATGGCCATGGCCGCCTGCAAGTCGTCGCGCTTGGCACCTGTGATGCGCACCACATCGCCCTGGATCGCCGAGGTCAGTTTGAGCTTGGAGCCCTTGATGGCCGCGGTGATTTTTTTCGCCAGCTCTTGCGGAATGCCGGCCTTGACGGTGATGACCTGCTTGACCTTGTCACCGGAGATTTTTTCGATTTTTCCCAGATCGAAAAAACGTGGGTCGATCTTGCGCTTCGCGGCCTTGGCCATCAGCACATCGCGCACCTGCGCGAGCTGGAAGTCGCTGTCCGCCGTCAAGGTGAGTGTCTTGTCGGTCTGATCGATCTGTGCCGAGCTGCCCTTGAAATCAAACCGCGTGGCAATTTCCTTGGAGGCCTGGTCGCAGGCATTGCGCACCTCGACGAGGTCGGGTTCAAGAACGGTATCGAAAGTCGGCATGGAAGCATCCTGAAAGGGATAATGCAGGGATTTGAGTGACTGGATTCTATGAGCCTGCAAATCGAAACCGATGTGCCACTGCGCGCCCTCAACACCTTTGGCGTTGACGTGATGGCCCGCCGCCTCGTGCGGGTGCGCAGCGCACGCGATGTGCGGCTGGTGGTCGATCATCCTGAACTGGGGCGCGCACCGAAGTTCATCCTCGGTGGCGGCAGTAATCTGCTGCTCACGCGGGATGTGGACCCGGTGGTGGTCAAGGTGGAAATTTCGGGTCTGCGCGTGCTGGAAGACGATGCCCGCTCCACGCTGATCGAAGTCGGCGCCGGGGAGCCCTGGCATGGCGTGGTGGAATGGGCGCTGGATCAGGGTCATGCCGGGCTGGAAAATCTGGCCCGCATTCCGGGCACCGCGGGCGCGGCGCCGGTGCAGAACATCGGTGCCTATGGGCTGGAATTGTCTGACCGCCTGGAGTCTGTGGATGTGGTCGATTTCGTGACCGGGCGCAGCGCCACTCTGCCAGCGGCGCATTGCCGCCTCGGCTACCGCGACAGTGTGTTCAAGCGCGAGCTGGCCGGAAAATCCGTCATCACGTCCATCCGCCTGCGCCTCCCCAAGCCCTGGACGCCCGTGACGGGGTACGCCGATGTGGAACGCTGGCTGCAACGCCAGAACCTCACTGATCCGAGTCCCAGAGAGGTGTTTGACGCGGTCTGTGCCATCCGTCGCAGCAAGCTGCCTGATCCGGCCACAGTAGGCAATGTCGGCAGTTTTTTCAAAAATCCGGTGGTCAACCGCACCATCCGCAATGAGATTCTCGAAGAGCATCCGGACATCGTGAGTTATCCGCTGGAAGACGGCACTTACAAGCTGGCTGCCGCCTGGATGATTGCGGCCTGTGGCTGGAAGGGCCAGTCCTTGGGACGTGCCGGGGTGCATGAGCAGCAAGCGCTGGTACTGGTCAATCGGGGCGGCGCCAACGGAGCCGACATCCTCAATCTGGCGCAGGCGGTGCAAGACAGCGTGGAGCAAAAATTCGGACTTCGCCTGGAACCGGAACCGGTGATTGTGTAATGCAGGTCATTGTCGATTCTGTCGCCGACTTTTTTGCGTTCCGCATCTTCGTCAGCCTGGACGTGCTGCGCGTGGCATACGCGCTGGGCGCAATCGGCATGCCCTTGGTGGCCTGGGGCGTCTGGCTCTGGCTGGACCGCTTTACGCTGTGGAAATGGATGCGCGGAGCCGCCGCAGACGCCACGCGTCAGGTGATTCCCGGACGTTGGCGTCTGGTGGCCATTCTGTTGTTTGTCCTGTGCTTTTTATGCATGGAACTCATGTGGCGCATGATGTTTGAATTCATCATCGCCTACCTGCAGATGCGTGATGCGCTGCAATGGCTGGCGCACAGTGCAGGCATGCCCTGATTCCTCTTGCTTTGCGTGATTTTTATTCACAGATTCAATGACCATCCACACCATTTTGCGCATGGGCGACCCGCGGCTGCTGCGCGTTGCGCGCCCGGTGACCGACGCCACCTCTCCGGAACTACGCGTGCTGATCGCTGAGATGTTCGAGACCATGCAGGCCGCTGGCGGCGTGGGGCTTGCTGCGCCGCAGATCGGGGTTGATCTAGCCCTCGTGATCTTCGGCTTCAATCACAGCGCGCGCTACCCCGATGCGCCAGCGGTGCCGCTGACCGTGTTGATCAACCCGGAAATTTCTGTGCTCGACGATACCGAAGAGGACGACTGGGAAGGCTGCCTGTCCGTGCCGGGTCTGCGGGGCATGGTGCCGCGGTTTCGGCGCATCCGCTATCGCGGCCTGGATGCGCACGGCCAGCCTATCGACCGCGAGGCTGAAGGGTTCCACGCCCGGGTGGTGCAGCATGAATGCGACCACTTGATCGGCAAACTCTATCCCATGCGTGTGCGCGATTTCAGCCGTTTCGGCTTCACCGAAGTGCTGTTTCCTGGACAGGAAATCGGAGACGATTGACCAGACCGCAGCTCACGGCCTGACTTCGACCAGCCACATCGAACTCGTGGGGTTGTTGATCGCTGTCTGCGCCGACCACATCGGGTTCACCGTCGTTCCGGCGGTCGGCACGGTTTGCCAGGCGTCCGCACCGCTGTTGGAGTTCAGCGAGTTGTTGCCAATGTCCAGCCGGGTCCACCCCGCGGGGGCGTAGTAATCATTCGTCGGGGCACTCTGAGATCCGGTGAAGTCCGCAGGGCCCCAGAACGAAACGACGATGCTGTTCGGCCCGGTGGTCACGAGGGGATTTGCGCTGTTGTTCGATTGGGCGTCGCTGTAGGTCACCTGAGCGAGAGCGCTCGCCCCGGACAGCACGACAACGAACAAGGTGGCCTCATTGTTTTCATATGTCGGCGTCTTGTTCAGACTCCAGGTCTGACCAGAGCCGCCTTTGGCGTTCACACAGGCATACAGGTAACTGCCCGCGCCGACACCCGCATAGGTCTGGGCGCCACCGATGGGCGTGTAGGCGTTGCCCATGTTGTCGGTCAGGCTGGAGAACGTCCCGGTGTTCTGCGTGAGCACCTGGACAAGAATGATCGAACCCGATGCGAGGGTGTTGACCGGGGGTGTGGTCATCGGCGACGTGCCGTCACCGGATACATCGACATTCAGTGTATGGGCGGTGATGGCGAGCGTGCTGGTCGGAGTCGGAGTCGCCGTTTGTGGCGCCAGGCTGATGCCAGTATTGCTGGCCGCTGGTGCGTTGCTGGAGGCGGCCCCGGACCCGCCCCCGCAGCCAGCGATGAAAAACACACTGACCAAGACTCCGAACAGCCTGGAACGTCGGGGGCTTGAGGGCGAAATGGTCATGGCGGTCTCCATCTGAGGTTGCGCAGGGCGTTTCGGCAAGTCGCCCATTGCCACGCATGATGTACCGCATTTGACGAGATCGCCGCGCGTTTGGCTACCGCGGATTGCGGCAGGAGACAGTCAGGCCTGGGTGTCGCGGGTTGCCGCAGGGCAATCAGGCTGTTCAGCCGAAGCCGTGACTCATCAGCGTGGCCAGCAAGGGGATGATGACCATCACATGCGACTGCGCCATCAACCAGCGGCGCTCCTGCCGGATTTCCACGGCGGGAGGCGCCCAGGCAGCAACGTCCTTGCCATGAAAGCTCCACCGTGCCAACCTGCGGGTGGAAGGCCACGACATGACCGCCATCAGCCCAAGCAACGCCATCTTGGCCCAGAGCAGTGGGTTGTGCAGCAGCCATTGCGGTCCTTGGATACCCCAGAACACCAGCATCAGACCGCTGGCGAGCACCGCGGCAAAGCTGCCCCAGACCCACAGGTCCAGCCGCCGCAGGCGGGCCAGCGCTGCCGTGTCGATGGCGCCCACCCGCATCAGGCTGGTTTTGGCGGTGAGAAATACGGCCAGTCCGAGCATCGCGGACAGATGGAGATAGAGCAGCAGGGCATCGGTCAGCATGGAGTGTCAGTCTGATTTGTGATGGATCAAATCGATTTTTGTTGCCTGCAGGGTGATGAAATGCTGCAGAGGCGGGTGCAGGCAGTCCGCCAGAGTCGCGTGATTGAGCCGCGCGTAAAACGTCTCAGCCGCATCGCTGAGCAGGGGCCGCAACAGACACAGCGGCGTCAGGTTGCAATGACCGCCATCGGGCCGCAGGCATTCCACCAAGCCCTGGCCATCTTCCAGCCAGCGCACGAGGTTTCCAAGAAGTATTTCTTTAGCCTGTTTTCGCAGGCGAACACCGCCGCCGATACCACGCTGATTGAGCACATAACCGCCCAGGGCCAGACGTTGCAAAATCTTGATCAAATGCTCACGTGAAATATTAAGGATTGACGCTATTTCTTTACTATTAAAAGATTTATTCTGGTCTGAAGCCAGCACCATCAAAGCGCGCAATCCGTAATCCGTGAATTGAGTGAGTTTCAATTTGTCACTTGCCGACGTTGTTGCAAAATCCTATAGTGGAACTGAATTATCCACTTATGGACCGCGATGAAGCATCCTACAGCGATTCAACCCACAGTGCCAGAGGGTGGGTGCAGCCTGTTTCGGCAGGTGCTCGATGCCACCCCCGGGTCGATCGAACCCCAAGATCGCCGCAGTGCGCTGGCCAGGCAACTGCGCGAACAGACCGGGCTCGACGAGGCCGGTCTGGAGCGCCTGGTGAGACGTTTTTACGCCCATGCCCGCCTTGATCCTGATCTGGGCCCGATGTTCAGCGCGCATGTCTCTGACTGGGAGGCGCATTACGCCCGGATGGTCGATTTCTGGGCCTCGGTGGGTTTGCTTGCGGGGCGCTACCACCGCAATGCCCTGCAGGCGCATCGCCAACTGACGCTGCGCCCTGCACATTTCGCGCGCTGGCTGGAACTGTTCGACCAGACGCTGCAGGAGGAGGTCTCGCCGCAGGCGCGTCAGCACCTGATTGTCATCGCGCGGCGGATTGCGGCAACCCTGAGCAGTCGCCTGTGCGCGGATTGATCACCGCGGGTTTTCCATGTCACGTTTTACATCCACTCACAAGAGATACATCATGTGCCGGCGCCGATTGACTCATCGCAAGTGCTTGCATAAGCAGCCGGTTATCTTGCAGCATGTCACGCGACATTTTGTCGCATCACCCTGAGGAGAAAAAAACAATGCCTGACGAGATGCCTTACGCGCCCATGCCTGTCCCACAGGCTGATGGTCGCTCCGTGCCGAATGCCGCAATGCCCTTGCCCGATCTCAAATACGCCCGGCCGATGGGCTCATGGGTGATTGTGGCAGCGCTGTTCATCGTTGTCGTCGGCCTGTGGGCGATGGTTGCGGCCTATTTCTCCATCCACGCTTGAGGCCAGCCATGTCCACTTCAAAACCTGACGTTTTTGAAGACCAGTTTCATCACGTCGCGCTGCGGCATGAGCGCATCTGGATCTTTATCGCACTGTCGCTCATCGCTGTGCTGTTCCTCGTGGCAGTGTGGTTCGTGGTGCATGACTACGGCCTCGTTGCCAAAACCACGAAGTTCTATTCCAACCCGAACAGCCCGGCTGAAATGGCCGAATTCCAGGGTTCGGGCGTGAAGCAAACCGGCCCGAACAGCTACGACGTGTATGAAATCGGCCGTGCCTGGAGTTGGACACCGGGCACCGCCACACCCTTGACGCTTCCGGTCGGCGCGCATGTCACGTTTTATGTGACCAGCGGTGACGTGATCCATGGCTTCGAGGTGCAGGGCACCAGCATCAACCTCACGGCCATCCCCGGTGTGGTCGGGCATGTCAACTACACCTTCGGCAAACCCGGCACGTTCTACATCATCTGCAATGAGTATTGCGGCGCAGGCCATCAGGCCATGATCGGCAAGATCGTCATTACCGGAGCGAAACAATCATGAGTGCAGCCCTCAGCAACAACGCGCCGCGCATTTTGGCAGTGCCCACTGCCGGTGAAATCGCCGACGAGAAAAAAATGCTCCTGGCCTTCTGGGTCACGGGTTTCCTGGCGCTGGCGGTGGGGATTTCCATTGGCTTGCTCCAAAGTACCAACTACGCCGGGATCAATCTGTACCCCTATCTGCAGCCTTTCCTCAAGTCCTACTACCAGGGCTTGACCATGCACGGGGTGCTCAACGCGTATGTGTTCACCTTTTTCACCATCTCCGGCTGGCTGATGTATCTGCCGGCGCGTGAACTCAAGCTCAAACCCAATATGGGGCTGGCCTGGTTCACCTACGCGCTGATGCTGCTTGGCACATTGATGGCGGCTTACGGCATGTTCGACAACTCATCGAGCGTGCTCTACACCATGTACGCCCCGCTCAAGGGCAGCGCCTGGTTCTACCTGGGCATCACGCTGGTCGTGGTCGCGAGCATTTTGCCGCTGTTCGTGGTGCTGGACATGCGTACGCGCTGGAAAAAGGCCAATCCTGGGCAGCTCACCCCGCTGGTGACTTATATGAGTGCCACGACGCTGCTGATGTGGCTGCTCGCCGCTCTTGGCGCAGGCACCGAGGCCGTGTTCCTGCTCGACCCTTGGGCGCTCGGGCTGACGCACACCATCGATCCTCTGCTCGCACGCACGCTGTTCTGGTGGACAGGGCATCCCATCGTGTATTTCTGGCTGATGCCCGGCTACATCTCGATCTATGCGCTGCTGCCGCGCCAAGCCGGTGGAAAACTGATATCCGACCCTCTGGCCCGCCTCGCCTTTTTGCTGCTGTTCGTGTTCTCCCTGCCGGTGGGAACCCACCATCAGTACACCGACCCTGGCATCTCTCCCATCGTGAAAGGCATCGTGACCGCGCTGACGCTTTCAGTCGCGATTCCGAGCCTGATCACCGCATTCACCATCGCGTTGAGCCTCGAATACGGTGGACGCCGTCGTGGCGGCAAGGGGCTGATGGGCTGGTGGACCGCCTTGCCCTGGAAGGATGCCTCCGTTGCGGCGCAAGTCCTGGCGCTGGTGAGCTTCATCTTCGGCGGCGCGGGAGGGATCATCAACGCCAGCTGGCAGCTCGACAACGTGGTGCACAACACCTTGTGGATTCCGGCGCACTTTCACCTGACAGTCGGCACCATGACCACCCTGGTTTTCATGGGGGTGAGTTTCTGGCTGCTGCCGCACCTCACTGGGCGCAGGCTATATCGCCCGAAACTTGCGCTTTGGAGCGTCTGGCTGTGGTTTCTCGGCCTGATGATCTGGGGTTTTGCCGGGCACTGGGCCGGCATGGACGGCGTGCCCCGCCGGGCCTGGGTCTCGGCGCTGCCGCATGACCAATACATGCAGCTCTACGGCGCGGTGCATCTGGCGCTGATCATCGTGGGCATCGGCGGTGTGATTGCGGCTGTCGGGGCGATCCTCTACTACATCGTGTTCTTCGGCACCCTGTTCGGCCAAAAGGAGCCCAAGGCGATGGTCGAGATTCCCTTCACGGAATACATCACCAGTTCCGAGGGGTCCGTGTTGGCGCGTGTTGCCGAACCACTCGGACTGTGGACCCTGATCACCTTTGTGATCACGCTGGCGGTGTACATCCCCGTGTTCTGGCCCATGCTCACGCATCCGATCCACGCTCCGGGCTTCGTGCTCTGGTGATGGGATGCGCGATGCAGCGTCCGCAGACGAAGCGGGAGTCGGCACGCATGCAAGGCGCAGCGGCTGGAGAGCCTCTGCGCTGCGAGCGGCCATCGTTTCCCTCGCGCTCCTGGCCGCGCTGTTCGGCTGGTCCCGCCTGCAGCCGCGCGGCGTGGCGCTGCATGGCTCTGCGCTCCAGTCCGTCCCGGCGCCTGCCTTCACCGGTTTCACCGACACACAGGGCAGGGTGTTCAGTTGGCGGCAGCAGCGCGGCCATGTCGTGCTGGTGTTCTTCGGCTACACCCACTGCCCCGATGTCTGCCCGCTCACCCTGGCGGCTCTGGCGCAAAGCCTGCAGCGCCTCGGGGCGTTGCGGCAGCGGGTGCGTGTGGTGTTCGTCACCCTCGATCCGGCGCGTGACACGCTGCCGGTGCTGCGTGCCTATCTCGACGGCTTCCTTCCAGACACCATCGGACTGCACGGCTCGCTCGCGGCTGTCACCGCCGCATCGCGGCAATGGGATATCACCTGGCGGCGGGTCGATACCGGCCCTGGTCAATACTGGATCGACCACACGGCGGCGGTCACGCTGGTCAGCCCGGATGGGCGGCTGCTGGTGCGCTACGGCTACGGCCAGCTCACCAATCCGGCCTGGCTGGCCGACGATCTACGCCACATTCTGGAGCCCTGATGACGAGCAATGGCTGGCCGCTGGCGGCCTGGGGCGGATGGTTCGCGCTGATCGGGGCGATGCTGCTGGCCTACGGTCTGGCCGCCTGGCGCGGGCGCTGGGCCTGGTGGCGCGTGGCCGTCTTCATCGCGGGCTGCCTGTTCACCCTGGTTTCGGCCTGGGGCCTGCACAACCCGCTGGCGTCGATGACAAGCTACACCATCGCCCTGATGAGCATGGGACAGATCGTTTCGCCGCTGCTGCTGGTGGGCATTCCACCAGCGGTGCGCGCGCGCTGGCATGCAGCGCCGCATGCGGCGTGGAGCGTCTGGCTGCTCAATGCGTGGGTTGCGGGCGCCGTGTTCGTGATCGTGACGCTGGGCGTCAATCTTCCCGGCGTGTTCAACACCGCTCTAGCCAATGCGCTGTTCTCCGGACCGATCGGCCTGCTGCTGCTGATCTCGGGCCTGATGTTCTGGGCGCAGGTCTTGGCGGGCAGCACCAGCCTGACGCAGCGCTGGATCGCCGGTCTGTACGGCTGGCTGGGCAGCCTGCCGATGATGATCATCGCCGCCGTCTGGGTGTGGAGCGCGCAGGTGCTCTACACCCCGTATCTCGACGTGCTGTGCCTGTGGAACCTCAGCCCGCTCGACGACCAGCACTACGCCGGGCTGGTGATGTTCGCCGCAGGCCTGCCGCTGCAACTGCGCGCGGCATGGCTGTTGATCATGCCCGCCGACACAGCCCCCGCAGCGACCAGGCCATGAACGCGTCGCACCGTCCGCACCTGTCTGCCCCATTGGGCGCAACCGTTTTCACTCTTTGACCACACTCCCAAGGATGACCCATGAACCATCGATCCATCAGCATGATCGCCATGTCGCTGCTGTTTTGCGCAGCAGCGCAGGCGCAGACCGTGACGGGCAATGCCGCCGCGGGCAAATACGACAGTGCCATGTGCGAAGGCTGTCATAACGCCCACGGCGGCTTCAAGACCGATTTTCCCGAGGTGTACCACGCGCCCAAGCTCAACGGCCAGAGTGCTGCCTACCTTGCCCAGTGCCTGCAGGATTACCGCAGCGGCGCACGCCGCAACCCGACGATGAAGGCGGTGGCCGACATCCTCACTCCGCAGCAGATTGCCAATCTCTCGGCGTATTACGCCGTCGCCAAAGGCCAGAAAATCCAATGAGGAACACATCGATGAAACGACTGATCGCAGGGTTCGGCGCCGGCGCGCTGCTCGCCCTGGCCACCGCGGCCCATGCAGCAGACATCAAGAAGGGTGAGGATCTGGTGAACAAGGGCGGCTGCATTGCCTGCCACGGCGCCGGGATGGACAAACCCATCGCCCCCAACTACCCCAAGCTCGCAGGCCAGTACCAGAGCTATCTGTTCCACGCCCTGCAGCAATACCAGGCCAAGCACCAGACGCCGCTCTACGGTCGCAACAACGCCATCATGAGCGGCATGGTGGCGCAATACAACACGCAGGACCTGCAGGACATCGCCGCCTACATCGCCAGCCTCAAGGGTGATGTGTACATCCGCGACGAAATGCATTGATCTGCGCGTCAGCAGCCACGCTCATCGTCTGTGAGCCGCTATTCTTGGCGGTATTTCAACACGCGAACGTGCCATGGCTGCTGATCAACAATCCTCCCCGCAGCCCGCGGGGAAAAACCGGCCGGTGATCGACCCCAAGGCGCAGGTGCATCTGGGGTACTGGCTGCTTGCTCTCGCCCTGATGTTTGTGTTGCAGGGCCTGTGGTCGTCATACAGCAATGTGCAGACCGTGCCGTACAGTGCGTTTCAGACCTATCTGAAGGACGGCCGGATCAAGGACGTGGTGATCGGTGATCAGACCATCACCGGCACGCTGAAATCGCCCGACGCCAATGGCAAGAGCATCGTGGTGGCGGTCAAGGTCGACCCGCAGCTCGCCAGCGAACTGCAGCGTTACGGCGTGACCTATTCGCAGCAATACACCAATACCTGGCTGTCCAACATCCTCTCCTGGGTCTTGCCTGCGCTGGTGTTCGTGGGGGTGTGGTTTTTTCTGGTGCGCAAGTTTGCCGACAAGGCCGGTGGCATGGGCATGGGCGGCTTCATGTCCATCGGCAAAAGCCGCGCCAAGGTTTATATGGAAAACCGCACCGGCGTGACCTTTGCCGATGTCGCCGGCGTGGACGAGGCCAAGGCCGAGCTGGAGGAAGTGGTGGATTTCCTCAAGCACCCTGTCGAACATAGCCGCCTCGGCGCACGGGCGCCCAAGGGCGTGTTGCTGGTCGGTCCGCCGGGAGTGGGCAAGACGCTGCTGGCGCGCGCCGTGGCGGGGGAGGCCGGGGTGCCGTTCTTTTCCATCAGCGGTTCGGAGTTCGTGGAGATGTTCGTCGGCGTGGGCGCGGCGCGGGTGCGCGATCTGTTCGAGCAGGCGCGGCAGAAGGCTCCGGCCATCATTTTCATTGATGAGCTCGACGCACTGGGCCGCGCTCGCGCCGCCGCGCCGTTTGGCGGCGGGCATGACGAGAAGGAGCAGACCCTCAACCAGTTGCTCGTCGAGCTCGACGGCTTCGACTCCAGCTCCTCTCTGGTGATACTCGCGGCCACGAACCGGCCGGAAATTCTCGATCCCGCGCTGCTGCGCGCCGGGCGCTTTGACCGGCAGGTGCTGGTGGAGCGGCCGGACAAGATCGGCCGCGTGCAGATCCTCAAGGTGCATGTGGGCAAGATCCGCCTCGATCCGGGACTCGATCTGGAGCAGATCGCGGCGCTCACGCCAGGGTTTTCCGGGGCGGATCTGGCCAATCTGGTGAACGAGGCCGCCTTGCTCGCCACGCGCGAGAACGCGCAGACCGTCACCCTGTCGCACTTCACCCGCGCGGTCGAGCGCATCGTCGCTGGACTGGAGAAAAAGAACCGCCTGCTCAACCCGAAGGAGCGCGACATCGTGGCGCACCACGAAATGGGGCATGCGCTGGTGGCGATGAGCCTGCCCGGAAGCGATGCGGTGCACAAGGTGTCCATCATTCCGCGCGGCATCGGCTCACTCGGCTACACCATCCAGCGGCCCACCGAAGACCGCTATCTGATGACTCGCGAGGAACTGCAGAACAAGATGGCGGTGCTGATGGGCGGCCGCGCTGCCGAGCATCTGGTGTACGGCCACTGGTCCACCGGCGCGGCGGACGATCTGGCCAAGGTCACAGACATCGCGCGCAATATGGTCACGCGCTATGGCATGGAGGAAAAGCTGGGCGGCGTGAGTCTGGAGGAGAGCCACACCTCTGTGCTGGGCACGCCGGCGCTGCCGACGCAGCACGACTACAGCGAACAGACCGCCCGAGAAATCGACTGCGCCGTGCGCGAACTGGTGAACGCGGCATTCAACCGGGCGCAAAACATCCTGCAGCAAAAACGCGCGCTGCTCGACGAAGGCGCGCGCCTGCTGCTGGAAAAGGAAACCCTGACCGAGGCAGAACTCAAGGCGCTGATGCAATCCGCGCCCGCCGCTGCCACCTGATTGGCTGAACCGATCGCCTGAACCGCTCAGGCCGGCTTGGAGTGCAACATCTTGGCCGGGATGGAATGGCGGTCGTAGCGGTCGATGCTCAGGCCCGCGGTGCTGATCTCCGGTTTGCGGTTCAGCACCAGATCGCTTACCAGGCGGCCCGAGCCGCAAGCCATGGTCCAGCCCAGGGTGCCGTGGCCGGTGTTGAGGAACAGGTTGCCATAGCGCGTGACGCCAACGATGGGGGTGCTGTCGGGTGTCATCGGGCGCAGACCGGTCCAGAAGTCGGCGGCGGCCAGATCACCACCGGGGAACAGATCGCGTGTCACCATCTCCAGCGTCCCGCGCCGTCGCGGATCGAGCCGCAGATCGAACCCGCCCAGCTCGGCCATGCCGCCCACGCGGATGCGCTTGTCGAAGCGGGTGAGGGCGATCTTGTAGGTCTCGTCCAGCACGGTGGAGCGCGGCGCGAGCGCCTCGTCCACCAGTGGCACGGTGAGCGAATAGCCCTTGACCGGATACACCGGCAGATCGAGTCCGAGCGGGGCGAGAAAGTCGCGCGTGTAGCTGCCCAGCGCCAGCACATAGCGGTCGGCCGCGAGGATTTGGTCGCCCAGGCCGTGTTCATCCACGCGCACCCCGGTGATGCGCAGGCCGTCGCTGCGCAGGCCGGTGATGGTCTGGCCGAAGCGGAACTCCACGCCCAGCGCGCGGGCCATCTCGCCCAGGCGAGTGGTGAACAGTTGGCAATCTCCGGTTTCGTCATTGGGCAGGCGCAGGCCGCCCACCAGACGGTCGCGGGCATGCGCCAGGCCGGGCTCGATGGTGGCCAACTGGTCGCGGTCGAGCAACTGATAGGGCACGCCGCATTCTTCCAGCACGGATACGTCGCGCTGCACCGCGTCGAGCTGCGCCTGGCTGCGGAACACCTGCAGCGTGCCGCCGGTGCGCTGCTCGTAGGCAATGCCGGTTTCGGCGCGCAGCGCCTGCAGGCTGGCGCGGCTGTATTCGGCCAGTCGCATCATGCGTTCCTTGTTGATGGCATAGCGCTCGGCAGTGCAGTTGCGCAGCATCTGCGCCATCCAGCGCACTTGCCACAGGCTGCCGTCCGGGCGGATGGCCAGCGGCGCGTGGCGCTGGAACATCCACTTGATCGCCTTGAACGGAATGCCGGGCGCAGCCCAGGGCGTGGAATAGCCCGGCGACACCTGACCAGCGTTGGCAAAGCTGGTTTCCATGGCGCAGGCGTTCTGACGGTCGATGACGGTGACTTCCGCACCCGCCTTGGCGAGGTAATAGGCCGTGGTGGTGCCAATGACCCCGGCGCCGAGAACAATGACTTTCATTGCAAACACCCATTCAAGAACTCGATGCGCGAAATTTAATCGGACTTATGCAAGAATTTTCCTTGTTTTTATGGCGTTTTCCAGTGAAAATCATCGTGCGGACTTCCTCTTTTGATATGTCTGCCCGTCATGTATGAACTCGACCGCATCGACCGCCGCATTCTCGACATCCTCCAGCGTGATGGCCGCATTTCCATGACGGAGCTGGCAGGCCAGGTCGGGCTGTCCGCCTCGCCCTGCACCGAGCGCGTTCGGCGCATGGAGCGCGCGGGGGTGATTTCCGGCTACCATGCCCGCGTCAACCCCGAGGCGCTGGGCAAGACGCTGCTGGTGTTCGTGGAAATCAAGCTCGCCACCAAGTCGGGTGACGTGTTCGACGCGGTCCGAAAGGAATTGCTGCATATGCCCGAGGTGATGGAGTGCCATCTGGTCTCGGGCGGCTTCGACTATCTGGTGAAATTCCGCCTGCGCGGCATGAAGGAATACCGTCACCTGCTCGGCGACATTCTCAAGCACCTGCCGGTTGCCGCGGAATCGCACAGCTATGTGGTGATGGAAGACATCAAGGAAAGCCTGTTTCTGCCGACCGATCGCTGAATTGGGCATGCCCATGATCGACCGCCTGCCGGCCGAGCGCGGTAGCAGCAAGGAGCATCTGCGCAGGGTGCGGATTTTTCTTGCCGACATCTCCGAGATTACGCGCCTGAACGCGGTGCGGGACGCCTGGGTGGCACCCGGCCAGACCCCGCCGCGCGTCACGGCGCAGGCGAGATTGGCCGATCCGCGCTGGCGCATCGAAGCGATGGTGGCACGGCAGATCGCGGCCCTTGGATCAAGCGTTGGCAACCAGGCACTGCAAAGGCCGTGCATTCGCCGCAAAATGTCAGAATGCACACACTGAACAACACCGCCCTGTCCATGCTCGATCTGGTTGCCGTGCGCGAAAACGCCACGGTTGCCGATGCCTTGCAGATTGCCCTGCGCACCGCGCAACACGCCGAGCGCCTCGGTTTTCGCCGTTACTGGCTGGCCGAGCATCACAATCTGGCGGGCGTGGCCAGTTCCGCAACAGCGGTACTCGTTGGCTATATCGCGGGCGGCACGCAGCGCATCCGCGTGGGTTCTGGCGGCGTCATGCTGCCCAATCATGCGCCGCTCGTCGTGGCCGAAGCGTTCGGCACACTGGCCGAGCTTTACCCCGGTCGTGTCGACCTCGGCCTGGGCCGCGCCCCCGGCACAGATCCGCTGACCATGCGCGCGCTGCGGCGCGACCGTGTGGAGCGCGAAGAAGATTTCCCGCGCGACGTGGCCGAATTGCAGCGCCTGCTCGCCCCTGCCGAGCCGGGTCAGCGCCTCGTGGCCATGCCTGGTGCGGGTACGCAAGTGCCCATCTGGCTGCTCGGCTCCAGCCTGTTTTCCGCACGTCTGGCGGCGCAGCGGGGCCTGCCCTATGCCTTCGCCTCGCATTTCGCGCCGCGTCTGCTGCATCAGGCGCTCGCCCTGTATCGCGAGGAATTTCAACCGTCGCCCGCGCTCGACACACCCTATGTGATCATCGGCGTGCCATGCATCGCCGCGCCCACCGACGACGAGGCGCAGTATCTCGCCAGCAGCACGCAACAACGCGTGCTCGGCATTCTCACCGGGAAGCGTGGCAGGCTGCAGCCGCCGGTCGCGCAGTACCTTGCGCAATTGCAGCCGGGAGAGCGCGCAGCCATTCAGGACTTTCTCGCCGCAGCCGTGATCGGCAGCCCGGACACCGTGCGCAATGGTTTTGCCGCCCTGGCGGAATCGACCCAGGCGGATGAATTCATGCTGGTCTGCGACGTTTTCGATGCCGATTTGCGGCTGCGTTCACTTGATATTGCAGCGCAGGTCATGCAATGAAGCCGCCACATGTGCGATCAGCCAGATTGCGCACAATGCAGTCTGGCTGCGTTGCAGCGTCAACTTTCTGCTCCTATGCCTTCAGCCGCCCGTCTGTATCCGCGTCATTCCCGCAATTTCAAACCCCTGGCCGGGGTGCGCATCACCACCCTGGCCGTGAATCTGCCGGGTCCGGCTGCCGCTGCCCGGCTGCATGCCTTAGGCGCCGAGGTGCTCAAGATCGAGCCGCCCGGCGGCGACCCGATGGCGCAGATGTTTCCCGCGCTCTATCGTGCCATGCACAAGGGCATCCGTGTACAGACTCTGGATTTGAAATCTGCCCAAGGACAGGCCGCGCTGCACACCCAGTTGCAGCGCAGTGACCTGCTGTTCACCGCTTTCCGCCCTGCCGCGCTGAAGCGGCTGGGACTGGACAAACGCAGCCTGGCCGCGCGTCATGCGCAGCTCAGTGTGGTCTGCGTGGTGGGCTATCCGGGTGCGCAGTCGCATCGGCCCGGGCATGATCTCACCTTCCAGGCAGAAGCCGGATTGATCGACACCGCGCATTTGCCGTCCACACTGCTGGCCGACATGATGGGCGCCATGCTGCTGGTCGAAGCCGCCATGGGCGCGTTGCTGCAGGCGCGCGTACAGGGCAAGGGCGTATTGCTCGATGTCGCCTTGTCCGACGCCGCCGGTTTTGCCGCTGTGCCGCGTGCGCTGGGCATGACCGCGCCGGGCAGCCTGCTGGGCGGCGCGCTGCCCGAATATGGCGTGTACCCCTGCGCGGATGGCCTGGCCGCCATCGCCGCGCTGGAGCCGCATTTCCGGCAGGCGCTCTTCCATGTGGCGCAGGGAGGCTCGCACCGCCTGGTCGCCCGCTGGTGCAAGGCACACAGCGCCGCACAACTCATGGCACTGGCGCAGCAGCACGATTTGCCGCTCTGGGCGTGGGCGACATGAACATGCCCGAAGCGGACGAAGATCGCAGGCTCTGCGCATCCCCCGCACAGGGCAGGGCGGACTGCGCACCCGAGCAAGATCTCACCCCACGGATGCGCGAGCTACTGCAGCGTATAGCCCGTGCTGGGCAAATCCCGCTGCATCGACTCTCCCCCGCCCAGGCGCGCGCCGCCTATGCCCGCATGGCGCAGGTGCTCGATTTTCCGCCCGCGCCCTTGCCTTTGTGCGATACCCTGGACTGCCCCAGCCGCGATGGCGTACGCCTGCCGCTGCGCCGATACGCGTCGCGCGCCGCCGACTGGCAGACACCGCAGCCCGCCTTGTTATATCTGCACGGCGGTGGCTTCGTCATCGGCAGCGCGGCCACGCATGACGCGCTGTGCCGTCAGCTGGCGTTGCGTTCGGGTTGGATGGTGTTGTCGCTGGACTACCGCCTTGCTCCGGAGCACCTGTTTCCCACCGCATTCAACGATAGCTGGGACGCGCTGCAATGGCTGCACGCCCATGGCGGCATGCTCGGCGCGGACACGCACTGCCTGGCCGTGGGCGGCGACAGCGCCGGTGGCACACTGGCCGCGGCATGCGCCCTGGCCGCACGCGACGCCACGTTGCCGCTGGCCTTGCAATTGCTGTTCTATCCGGGCATGGGCTGCAGCCATGACACGCTCTCGCAACAACGCTACGCCCACGGATTCTTGCTTGAACGCGCGCAGATCGACTGGTTTTTCGGCCTTTATCTGCGCGGGCCCCAGGACTGCCCAGACTGGCGCTTCGCCCCCCAGCACGCGGTAGACCACCGGAGCCTCGCGCCGGCGTGGATGGCGGTTGCGGGCTGCGATCCGTTGCGCGATGAAGCACTGGCCTACGCCGAGTTGTTGCGCCAGTCCGGTGTGCAGGTCACCGCCGCTGAATGGCCAGGGGTGACGCACGACTTCCTCAAACTCAGCCGTGCCTTGCCCGAAGCGACACAGGCCGTGGACGCCGCAGCTCTTGCATTGCGCGCAGCCGCACTTCAGGCGGGGGCGGTCAGCGCGTAGGGTAGGGCACCGATTTCCACCACGGGGCCGCTCGCATCGCCCAGATGCAGGCCGGGCTGTTCCGCCAGAGAAATCTTCAGCTCGGCAAGCGCCCACCAGCGCCCCGCATCGTCCGGCGCGGCATTCACCACCAGGCCGCAGGGCTGGCCTGGGTCTGCGACATGCACCATTTCCTGCCCCGCTTGCAGCGGCGCTGCACTCGAAACAAGATAGGTGCGGCGCTTGAGGGTGCCGCGGTATTGGCTGCGCGCCACCACTTCCTGTCCCGGATAACACCCTTTTTTGAAGTTCAACCCACCAATCAGCTCCAGATTGAGCATCTGCGGCACAAAGAGCTGCTGCGTGGCCTGCGTGATGTGCGGAAGACCGGCGCGAATGTCCTGCAAGGCCCAGGCAGAAGCGGACTGCGCGGGCAGAGCGGCAAGCTCTGTCTGCAGTGTCTGCTGGGCGGGTTGGGTGGAGTCGCTGACCAGAAGACAGCGCACTGCAGGGTCGGCCTGCGGCAGACGCAGCAACAGGGCGCCACTATCCAGTCGCCGCACGCCCCAGGGCTGCGGCGGCGGCGCAAGGTGGACGGGATAATCGTCCGGCGTGGCACCGAGCAGGCCGTGACGCTGCAGTTGCGCACCCACGTCATCCAGCGTGCATTTCAGCCGCAACACGAACATGCGCAGACGCTGGAGCGCGGCTGCAGCGATCGAGGCGTCGAGCAGAAGCACGATCTGTTCCGGCGCCCATTGCAGCGCGGTGAAATCGGCCAGCATTCGCCCTTGTGGATTGAGCAAGGCCGCCAGCCGGGCCTGATCCGCGGGCCAGTTCTGAAAATCCTGACTGAGCTGCGCGTGCAGCAAATCCGCACCCTGCGGGCCAGACACCCGCAGCACGGCAACAGAATCGAGAAGGCAGGAGGACAAGGGCATGGGGGGGAAACTTTCGACGAACTTGGCGGTCCCCGCGGGCAAAGGCATACAGGGGCTCAACTAGTATAGGAAGCTTCTGCTTCTGAAGCATGCTGCGGGCATTGCCTAGGGGCTGCGACTCTTTCTTGGGACTCTGTGCGTTTGCTGCGAAAATTTTTTCTTCTCGGTCTGCTCGTTCTGGTGTTGATCGCCGGGGCGTTGGCCTGGTGGGCCAACAGCCCGATTGCGCTGCGCGAGAGTCCGCTCGATTTTTCGGTGCGCCCCGGCAGTTCGGCACTGTCGGCAGCGCGGCAGATCAGACAGCAGGGCGCGGATCTGCCGCCGCGCCTGTTTTACTGGCTGGCCCGTCTCAGCGGGCTCGGCACCGAGCTTAAGGCCGGCAGCTATGAAATCACCCAGGGCATGACGCCGTGGGCGCTGCTCGAACGCATGGCGCGGGGCGACCAGACGCTGCTGGCCGTGACCATTCCCGAAGGATGGACTTTTGCGCAGATGCTGCAGACCCTGTCCAGCGCCCCCGGCCTGCAACACGATGCCGCAACGCTGACGCCGCAGCAGCTCATGCAGCGCATGGGTGCGCCCATCGGCACCTCGCCCGAGGGAGAGTTCTTCCCCGACACCTATCTGTATGCCCGTGATTCCTCCGAACTCGATGTGCTGCGCCGCGCGTATCGGGCGATGCAAAAGCGGCTGGCCTCCGCCTGGGCCGAGCGCGCGCCCGACGTGCCGCTGCAAACGCCGCAACAGGCGCTGATCCTGGCGTCCATCATCGAAAAAGAGACCGGCAATCCACAAGACCGCGACAAAATTGCCGCGGTGTTCATCAACCGCCTGCGTGCCGGCATGCCCCTGCAGAGCGATCCGACAGTGATTTATGGCATGGGCGCGCGCTATCAGGGCAATCTGACCAAGCGCGATCTGCAGAGCCTCACGCCCTACAACACCTATGTGATCAACGGCCTGCCGCCCACGCCCATTGCCCTTCCTGGCGACGCCTCGCTGCAGGCGGCGCTGCATCCTGCACCCATCAAGGCGCTGTATTTCGTTGCCCGCGGCAACGGCACCAGCCAGTTCTCCGACACCCTGGCGCAGCATAATGCCGCCGTGGCTCGTTACATCCTCAAAACTCCATGAGCGCACTCAACCCCTATCGTCCCGGTCTTTTTGTCGCTTTCGAGGGCATTGATGGCGCGGGAAAATCCACCCAGTTGCGCGCAGTGGTCGATCTGCTGCAGGCCGCGGGCCGCAAGGCGGTACTCACCCGCGAGCCGGGCGGCACAGAAATCGGTGAAAAAATCCGTGATCTGCTGCTGCACGAATCCATGCGCCCGCCCACCGAAGCGCTGCTGATGTTTGCCGCCCGGCAGGAGCATGTGCTGCAGGTCATCGAACCGGCTTTGCTGAGCGGCACCGACGTGGTGTGCGACCGTTTTACCCCGGCGACGCTGGCGTATCAGGGGGGCGGCAAGGGCATTCCCACAGAGCGGCTCGAAGCCATTGCGCGCTGGGTACACCCTGGGCTGTGTCCGGACTGCGTCATCCTCATCGATGTGCCACCCGAGGTGGCCGCGCAGCGTCTCGCCGAAGCGCGCAGGCGCGACCGATTTGAACAAGAGAGCGCGGAATTTTTTGCCCGCGTGCGGGCGCACTACCTGCAGCAGGCCAAGGCAGCGCCGAAAAAATGGCTGGTGGTGGACGGCACACAGGCACCTGATATGGTGCAGAACATCATCACCAATCACTTGAGCGATGTGCTCTTGGAATTTGATTCCAAATGAGTTCTGCCTGGTTGATCCACGCGCCACAAGGTTACGGAAAATGGCCGGCACTCCAGCGTGCCGCCAGCGCCTTGCTGTGTGAATCGCCGGTCAACGGCCATGCAGACGGCCATGCCTCTGCGCGTCTTCCCGCCGCCTTGACAACTCAGCGTGCCTGCGGCCACTGCGCGAGCTGCGCGTTGATTCAGGCGGGTTCGCACCCGGATTTACTGGTTGCCGCCCCCGAAGCGCTGTGGCCGGAACTCGGCTTGAACCCTGCCGACGAAGGGGCTGGGCGCAGCGAGTCCAAGACCGCCAGCCAGGACATCCGCATCGAGCAGATTCGCCGGCTCAACGACTGGGCTGTGAGCACCAGTCATCGGGGCAGGGCCAAGGTTGCAGTGGTTTACCCTGCGGACGCGCTCAACCCGGCCGCAGCCAATGCCCTGCTCAAAACCCTGGAGGAACCGCCGGAGGGGGTGCAGTTTTTGCTCGGTGCGCACCGTCTCGATGCACTGCTGCCGACCATTCGCAGCCGTTGCAGACAGGCATCGATGCCCAGACCCACTGCCTCAGAAGTCCGGCAGAAGTTTGGCAGCTCCGCCGCTGAGGCGTCGGAGCTGGCCTGGTGTCAGGGGGCGATCTATCAGCCGGACCCGGCAATTGGCCTCGAATGGGCGCAAACGCTTCTGGCTTCGCTGTCTCGCAGCAGCGCCCGATGGACGTCCTCTACCCTGCCTCCGCCACCCGACTACCCCACGGGAGTGGCTGCGCTCCTCAAAATCGCCAGCGATCTGCAGCGCGTGCAGGCGGGCGGTGACGCGCTTTTTCTGCAGCAACAGCAGCAGGCGCTCTCAGAACTGGCGCGCCATGTCCCTCCCGTAAAGCTGGGCGAGGCCCTGCATCGACTCGTAGCGCAACAGCGACGTGCAGGATTTCCCTTGAACCAGGCGCTCGCCAGCGACTCACTGCTCCTAGAATTTAGCCAGATTTTCTCCACCGGAGACTGATACATGGTGACCACCCCGCGCCCCGCAGTCGCAGCGTCTTCCAGCAAGCCCCGCGTGCTGCAGCTCGCCATCAAGGAAAAACCGGCGCTTTATGCGTCCTACATTCCGTTTTTCCCCGAGGGCGGCGTGTTTGTGCCGACACCGCACGAGTATCGGCTGGGGGAGGGCGTGTATCTGTTGCTCACCATCGTGGACGACCCACAGCGCTACCCGGTGGAAGGCAAGGTGGCCTGGATCAACCCGGCCAACGCGTCCAACCACCGGCCGCAAGGCATCGGCGTGCGGTTTCCTGCAGACGACAAGGCGCGGCAACTCAAAGTCAAGATCGAAGACGTGCTGGGCGCTGCCGAAGCCAGCGGCAAACCCACCAACACCATCTGACCGCGCCACGCTCACTCATGCTGACTGACTCGCACTGCCATCTGGCCTATCCGGGCCTGGAAGAGCGCCTCGACGCGGTGCTGGCGCATATGCACGACATGGGCGTGGGCCGTGCGCTCAATATCTGTACCACGCTTGAAGAGTTTGATGCAGTACATGCCATTGCCCTGCGCTATCCCGGCGTATGGGCATCGGTCGGCGTCCACCCAGACAACGAGGGCGTGCAAGAGCCGACACTCAACGATCTCACTTCTCGCGCGGTCTTGCCGCGCGTCGTCGGCATTGGTGAAACCGGCCTCGATTATTTTCGCCTGGGCGATCGCACCGAGGCCGATATGGAGTGGCAGCGCGAGCGCTTTCGCATCCACATCCGCGCAGCCCTTCAAGTGGACAAGCCGCTCATCATCCACACCCGCGCCAGTGCAGACGACACACTGAGCATACTGGCCGCAGAGGGGCAGGGGCGGGCAAGAGGCGTCATGCATTGCTTCACCGAAAACTGGGACGTGGCGCGACGCGCGCTCGACCTGGGTTTCTACATCTCCATCGCCGGCATCGTGACCTTCAAAAACGCGCAGGCGCTGCGTGATGTGGCTGTGCAGATCCCGGCAGATCGTCTGCTGATCGAGACAGACAGTCCCTACCTTGCCCCCGTGCCACACCGCGGAAAAACCAACGAACCGGCTTATGTCTCCTATGTGGCCAGTTATCTGGCGGAATTGCGCGGCGTGAGTGCGGTCGCTTTGGCAGACCAGACCAGCGACAACTTTACTCGCTTATTTTTATAACGAAAACAAATAGATAAACACTTTAATTAAGGTTAATTGTGAATAAAAGCCGACGCCATTTTTTCCAAATTGCCGCAGCAATTTGCTTGACTGCAAGCTCTGGCGAACGGGCGCGAGCCGGTGCCTACACCGACTTTTTTCGCGCGGTGAACGTGGATGATGTCGGCGCCGTGCGCAGCCTGTTGGCACAGGGCTTCGACCCGAACGCGGTGGACAGCAAGGGCAACAGTGCTCTGTATCTTGCGCTGCGCTACAAGTCCCTCAAGGTCGCCAGGCTGCTGATCGATGATCCGCATATTCACCTCAACCAACTCACCCCGGAAGGCGAAAACGCCCTGATGATCGCCTGCCTTCAAGGCGATTTGGCCATCGTCAAACTCATGGTGGAAAAGGGCGCGGAAATCAACAAACCGGGCTGGACGCCGCTGTCCTACGCAGCCACCCGGGGGCATGCCGAAATCGTCAAATATCTGCTCGACCATTCCGCCTACATCGATGCGGCTGCACCCAATGGGTCGACCCCGCTGATGATGGCGGCTTACTTCGGTTATGACAGCACCGTCAAACTGCTCCTCGACGAAGGCGCAGATCCCAAGCTCAAGAATGCCATGGGCTACACCGCGCTGACTCTCGCTAACCAGATGCACCACCAGGAGATCGTCGCCATGATTGCCAAGGCCATGGGGCAAGACCGACCCAAGGGGGCCTGGTAAGGGGTTGAAATTTAATCAGTGCAAACTTCTTCTTGGAGAGCATATGTGCATTATGTAAAATATTGCATTGGTTTGACATGGGTTGTGGCAACGAATACAAACACCCGGTTGATGCTTGCATGCCATCTCAATCAGACAACTCATCCGCCACTTCAAGCTGATTTGCTGACGAGCTGTTCTGGAGTTGATACTTGAATTTGTGGCTCGCGTGGAAAATGACGACGCGGCGCGCGGCAATGGGGATGATCTCCCCGGTGCGCGGATTGCGCCCTGGCCGCTGCGCTTTTTCGCGCAGTTGAAAATGGCCAAAACCGGACAGCTTGACGTCTTCTCCGCGCGCCAGTGCGTCGCGAATTCGGTCGAAAAACGCATCGACCATGTCTTTGGATTCCCGCTTGTTGAAGCCGATCCGCTCGTAAAGTTGGTCAGCAAGTTCCGACTTGGTCAGTGTCGGCGTCTGCACCGAGTCGATCTGGATGCGTGCCATGTCTCTCCCTCTTTGGTTGCTTTATTGTGTTTTGTCGGTGTGCTTCAGGTTCTGAGCTGCGCCCCAGTTTGTTGCGTCACTGCGGCTACCAAGGCTTGGCAAGCGGCATCGATCCGCTCATCGGTCAGCGTTTGCACGTCCTGCAGTTGAAGCCGGAATGCCATGCTCCGAAATGCCGTTTCACCGTGCAGAGTGAACAAGTCAAAAAGGCGCATCTCGCGAATGATGCCGCAAACCGCCTGGTTCTGGATGGCGGTTTGTGCTGCCTTTTGCATTTGCGCGTAGCAGATTGCTGATGGCACGAGAAACGCCAGATCCCGCTGCACTGACGGCACCCGGTTGATTGGCGAAAACACCGGGGTTTTCTGGGCCTGCAACAAAGTCGCGTCCAGCTCGAACACGACAGGAGCAGATTGCAGGGAATAACTTTGCACCCACTTTGGATGGAGTTCCCCCACAACGCCGAGAATTTCGCCATTCAGCAGTACCTGAGCGCTGCGGCCCGGGTGCAGCGCCGGATGCGCGCAAGGCTGCCAATGCAGTTCACCCGCACCAGAGCACAGCGTCTCGACGTCGCTTTTGATGTCGTAAAAATCGACGCGGCGCTCGCCCTCCCCCCACTGCAGAGGCCAGGCGGAGCCGTAGGCCAGGCCGGACAGGCGGGTTGGCTGGTGAATTCCGGCGACCTGCATTGGCCCATTTTCAGCTTGTGCATCCCGCGCGAACACGCGACCGAGTTCAAACAACCGCAGACGCTTGGCGCGGTGATTGAGGTTGTCCGCCAACACGTTGACTAGCGATCCGATGAGCGTTGAACGCATGGCCGACATCGGGGCGACGATGGGGTTGAGCAAACGGATCGGCTGGGCCTGCCCGGCAAAATCCTGCTCCCATTGGGGATCGACGAAAGCGAAATTGATCGTTTCCTGATAACCCAGCGCCACCGCCTTCAAGCGCAGCGCATGCAGACTGCGATGTGCTTCCGGCACGGGCAAGGGCTGCAATTGCGCCACCGGTGCGTGCGTTGGAATGTGCCCATAACCATGGATGCGCGCGATCTCTTCGATCAGGTCTTCTTCAATTTCCAGATCAAAGCGCTCACTGCCAGGAGTCACGATCCAGGTGGGTTCGCCAGCAGATGCAAACTCGGTCTTCAAGCCCAGGCGGGAAAAAATCTCGCCCATACGCTCGGCGCCGATCGGAATGCCGATCACCTTTTCGCAGCGCGCCACCCGCATGTGTACCGGCTTGCGCTGCGGGATCTTTGTGATCTGATCGTCTGCAGGCCCGGCTTTTCCGCCGCAAATCTGCAGAATCAGCGCAGTGATTGCGTCCAGGTGCTCCACGGTGGTGGCATAGTCCACACCGCGTTCAAAGCGTGCGGCTGCATCGGTGGAAAAATTCAGCCGTCGCGCCCGTCCGCGAATCGCATCCGGCCACCAGAAGGCCGCTTCGAGGTAGATATCTTCGGTGTCGAGTGTGACCGCCGTGGCCTGCCCTCCCATGATGCCCGCAAGCGATTCGACGCCGTCGTTCGCCGCGATCACGCCCATGTCAGGGCTCAGCGTGATGGTCTGACCATTGAGCAATTCGAGCTGTTCGCCCGCGTGCGCCCAACGCACTGAGAGGCCACCGCGAATCTTGGCAAGATCGAACACATGGCTCGGACGTCCCAGTTCCAGCATGACATAGTTGGAAATATCGACCAGCGCTGAAATACTGCGCTGACCGCTGCGCTCCAGACGCTGCTTCATCCACTGCGGTGTTGCCGCCCGCGCATTCACGCCGCGAATCACACGACCGGAAAATCGCCCGCACAACTCGGGCGCTTCGATACGCACTGGCAGGCGATCGTCCAGCCCAGGCACGATGGGATCGAAGCGCGGTTTCTGCAGCGCAGCCCCCGTCACCGCGGAGACCTCGCGCGCCACTCCGAGCACACTCAGACAGTGCCCCAGATTGGGCGTGAGTTTGATGGTGAACACCGATTCATCCAGCGAGAGCAGCGCGCGCAAATCCTCACCCGGCTTGGGTGTACCCTGCAGCACCAGCAAACCCGCATGGTCGGCCGACAGTCCCAGTTCGCGTGCGGAACAAAGCATCCCTTGCGAGTCCACCCCGCGCATCTTGGCCGCGCCGATACGAAGCGCACCCTGCCCTGCCTGTTGTGGCGGCAATTCGGCACCGACGATGGCGCAGGGCACGAACATGTCCTCCACGACATTGGGGGCACCGCAAACGATCTGCAACAGCTCAGCCTGGCCGACATCGACCTGACACACGCGCAGTTTGTCTGCGTTGGGATGGGGCTGGACGCCCCGCACCCGGCCCGCGACCACGCCAGAGAACTGGGGCGCGGCGGGGCGCACGTCCTCGACTTCGAGGCCGGCCATGGTCAGGGTCTCGGCAAGCGCTTCAGTGGTCAGTTCAGGGTTGCAAAACTGGCGCAGCCAGGATTCGGGAAACTGCATGATCGGCTCTTGGATGAAATTCCAGCACGGCGGGTCGGCCCCGCGAAGTCAAAACGGAAAAGCGAACGGCGCGATGCCCTTCAGGCGAACTGCTGCAAAAAGCGCAGATCGTTTTCATAGAACAGCCGCAGATCGGAGATGCCATAGCGCAGCATGGTGATGCGATCGAGCCCGCTGCCAAACGCAAATCCGATGAATCGTTCCGGATCGAGACCAAAGTTGCGCACCACGGTCGGATGCACCTGGCCGGATCCGGCCAGTTCCAGCCAGCGGCCCTTCAACGGCCCGCTTTCGAACATCATGTCGATCTCGGCGGAAGGCTCCGTGAAGGGAAAGTAGGACGGCCGAAACCGCACCAGAATATCCTCGCGCTCGAAAAATGTCTTCAGGAAACTGGTGAACGTCCCTTTGAGATCAGCCATCGAGACATCGCTGCCGATCCACAGGCCTTCAAACTGGTGGAACATCGGCGAGTGCGTGGCATCGCTGTCGACACGATAGGTGCGACCCGGCGCAATGACCTTGATCGGCGGCATTTCGGCAGATGCCGCATGGCGCTGGACATGCGCCCGCGCATAGCGCACCTGCATCGGCGAGGTATGTGTGCGAAGCAACAGCGGCTGGCCGTGCGCGTCTTGCGCGTCCACATAAAACGTGTCCTGCATGGAGCGGGCAGGATGGTTTTGCGGTGAATTCAGCGCAGTGAAATTGGTCCAGTCATCCTCGATCTCCGGGCCGTCGGCCACATCGAATCCCATGGAACGAAAAATCTGTTCCATCCGGATCCAGCTGCGGGTCAAGGGATGCAGACCGCCCTGGTTGCGCTCTCGCCCTGGCAACGTGACATCAATGGCCTGCGCCTGCAACTGGGACTGCAGTGCCGCGTGTTCGATCGCCTCGCGTCGCTGCTGCAGAGCCTGCTCGATCGCCTGTTTGGCCAGATTGATTTCAGCACCCCGCGTACGCTTTTCCTCGGCGGAAAGCAAAGCGAGCGATTTCATCTCCGCAGTAATGACTCCGGTCTTGCCAAGATAACGCGCCTTGGCGTTTTCCAGCGAGGCAGAATCCACTGCCTGTGCAAATTCCGCGGTGGCTTGGTCAATCAGTGACTGCAAAGGATTCATGAACGCACAAATGACTGGTAGTGAACATGCCGCGTCAAACCGTGCGGCAACAAAAAACAAAGGCCTGTGAACAGGCCTTTGCACAGCGAGACACCCCCGCACGAGGCGGCGGCTGGTCAGGCCATCGCAGCCTTGACCTGATCGACGATCTTGGCGAAAGCCGCCGCATCATGCACGGCCATGTCGGCGAGCACCTTGCGGTCGATTTCGATCCGGGCCTTTTTCATCCCGTTCATGAACACGCTGTAAGTCAGGCCAGACTGACGCACTGCAGCGTTGATCCGGGTGATCCACAACGAGCGGAATTCACGCTTCTTGGCACGGCGGTCGCGATAGGCATATTGCCCAGCCTTCATCACCGCTTCTTTGGCAATGCGGTAGACGTTTTTACGGCGACCGCGGAAACCCTTGGCGAGATCGAGAACTTTTTTGTGACGTGCACGTGCAGTCACACCACGTTTGACGCGAGGCATTTAAGACTCCTTATCCTGATTGATTGTTCGAACTGAAACGGCGAGCGCTTCAGGCGAAAGGCATCATGGCGGCAATCTGCTTCAGATCGCTGTCATGCACCGCTGTGGCTCCACGCAAGTGACGCTTGTTCTTGGTGGTTTTCTTGGTCAGGATATGGCGCTTGAACGCTTGGCCACGTTTGACAGTGCCGCCCGGACGCACGCGGAATCGCTTTGCGGCACTTTTCTTGGTTTTCATCTTGGGCATGATTGCTCCATTAAATATGACATATCCGCAGGCGGTCTGACGATGAACCAGACACTTTCAAGCCCACGCACACGAGTTTTGCGGCATTCGCCCATTTGAGCAAAACACACGCGACTGCAGCTTGCGCCACAGGTTTGTTCACACCAAAAAGGCAAGAACACACATCGAGCCGATACTGCGCCAGTTCCATTCGAAGCAGCGCAGAAAGGCGGCTTATTTTTTCTTCTTCGGCGAGATGACCATGATCATCTGACGCCCTTCGAGCTTCGGCATCTGCTCGACCTGACCGACATCCTCCACATCGGCTTTGACGCGCTCCAGCACACGCATCCCGATGTCCTGATGGGTAATTTCACGCCCACGGAAACGCAGACTCACCTTGCCCTTGTCGCCCTCTTCCAGGAAACGGCGCAGGTTACGCAGCTTGATCTGGTAATCACCATCATCCGTTGCCGGACGGAATTTGACTTCCTTGATCTGAATTTGCTTTTGCTTGGCTCTGGCTTCGTGGTTCTTTTTTTGTTCTTCGTATTTGAACTTGCCGTAATCCATCAAACGGCAGACCGGAGGAGATGCGGTCGGTGCAATTTCCACCAGATCCACATCATGCTGCTCGGCGAGTCTGAGCGCCTCGGAGAGGGTAACCACCCCGATGGCCTCGCCTTCCGGCCCAATCAGACGGAGTTCGGGAAGCGTGATTTCGCGATTCAGACGATGGGCGCGTTTTTCCGGTGTATTACGGCTTTGGAACGTAGCGATGGCTCAAACCTTTCAATTCATTCAAACAATGTGCTGTCTGACCAGTGATTTCACGTCCGGTCTTGACTGCGCGACTGCACTTCCTGGGAGAGTTTTTGCGTCAGCGCCTCCAGGGACAGCACCCCGAGGTTGACATTGCCGCGTGCCCGTACCGCAACAGTTGCTGCGTCTCGCTCCTGGTCACCGACCACAAGCAGATAGGGCACTTTGTTCAATGCATTCTCGCGTATTTTATAGTTGATTTTTTCGTTGCGCAAATCCAACTCAACTCTAAAGCCTTGTTTTGTCAGCGCTTGTGCAACAGATCGGGCGTAATCGGCTTGAGCATCCGTGATGTTCATCACCACCGCCTGCACCGGCGCGAGCCACAAGGGCATTGCGCCGGCATAGTGCTCGATCAGCACACCGATGAATCGCTCCATCGAACCGACGATGGCGCGGTGCAGCATGACAGGACGCACGCGCTGCGAGTGCTCGTCCACATAGTCGGCGTCCAGCCGCTCGGGCATCATGAAGTCAACCTGCATGGTGCCGACCTGCCAGGCGCGGCCGATGGAGTCCTTCATGTGGTATTCAATCTTGGGCCCGTAAAACGCCCCCTCACCCGGCAATTCCTGCCAGGCCACGCCGCAGGTATGCAGCGCTGCGCGCAGGGCGGTTTCTGCCTTGTCCCAGACCGCATCTTCGCCGATGCGCTTTTCTGGACGCAGAGCGATTTTCAGGGCGATGTCGGTGAAGCCGAAATCGGTATAGACCTGCATGGCCTGCCGGTGGAAGGCCGTGACTTCGGCTTCAATCTGGTCTTCCGTGCAGAAAATGTGTCCGTCGTCTTGGGTGAAGCCGCGCACGCGCAGAAGGCCATGCAGTGCCCCGGACGGTTCGTTGCGATGGCAGGAGCCGAATTCGCCGTAGCGGATGGGCAGATCACGGTAGCTGCGCAGGCCGGAGTTGAAAATCTGGATGTGCCCGGGGCAGTTCATCGGCTTGATCGCAAACTGGCGCTTCTCGGACTCGGTGAAGAACATGTTCTCCGAGTAGTTGTCCCAGTGTCCGGAACGCTTCCACAAGCTGACATCCAGGATCTGCGGCCCCTTGACTTCCTGATAGCCGCTGTCGCGATACACCTGCCGCATATATTGCTCGACCGCCTGCCACAGCGCCCAGCCTTTGGGATGCCAGAACGCCAGCCCCGGCGCCTCTTCCTGGAAATGGAACAGGTCAAGCTCCTTGCCAAGCTTGCGGTGATCGCGCTTTTCCGCCTCGGACAGCGCGTGCAGATACGCATCCTGATCTTCCTTCTTGGCCCAGGCGGTGCCGTAGATGCGCTGCAGTTGCGCGTTGCGATGATCGCCACGCCAATACGCGCCGGCAACCTTCATCAGCTTGAAGACCTTGAGACGGCCCGTCGAGGGAACGTGTGGCCCGCGGCAAAGATCGGTGAACGCGCCCTCCGAATACAGCGAGACATCTTCGCCCGCCGGAATGCTGGCAATGATCTCGGCCTTGTAATGCTCGCCGAGCGACTTGAAATAATCCACCGCCTCGTCGCGCGGCAATACCTTGCGCAACACAGGCTCATCCTTGCGCGCAAGTTCGGCCATGCGCGCTTCGATTTTTTCCAGATCTTCAGGCGTGAATGGGCGCTTGTAGGCGAAGTCGTAATAAAACCCGTTGTCGATTACCGGGCCGATCGTGACCTGCGCTTCGGGATAAAGATCCTTGACGGCGTAGGCCAGCAGGTGCGCAGTTGAATGGCGAATGATGTCCAGGCCCTCGGCATCCTTCTCGGTGACGATGGCGACAGCAGCATCCTGCGTGATGCGGTAACTGGTATCGACCAGTTTGTCGTCCACTTTGCCGGCCAGTGCCGCCTTGAACAGTCCGGCGCCGATGGACTGCGCCACTTCGGCGACGGTCAGCGGGGCATCGAACTGGCGCTTGGAACCGTCGGGTAAGGTAATTTGAATCATGATGTGTTCGCCTAAATGAACAAGGTGCGGCTGGGCCGCACCTTGTCATGTTTCTGCACGTGCGTGCGGTCCTCAGCAAGTCAAGGGATCTGCAAGCAAGTTCGAAACTCTGGCATGGCGTACGAGGTCTGTTCTGGAGGGAAGCCGACCTCGGTGCGTGAACGCAGGTAGGTACTGGCAGATTGGGGCTGTCGGAACATTCTGGCAGGAGGTAGTGAAATCGAAAATCCGCCTATTTCTTCAAGACGAAGATTTCCAAAAATTTTCGATTTTTGATACCGTAAAAATCCCGGGAGATTGACGCGTTGTCGGTGCTTTGACTTCAAACCAAACAATAACAACGTTTAATTCTACTACGACCAGGTTGCTCGAGCCCGCGCACTGTGAACGTGCTCACGCAACCACTGCGCGTAACCAGCATGGCCTGAGGACGCAAGGCCGTGAAGGAGATGCGCGTATCGTCAGGCCGATGGAGGAAACCTGCACATACCCCTTTTCAGGCCGCCATCGCCCGCACCGGGCCGCGCGGCATCCAGCGCACCAGCGCGGCCAGCAACAGACCGTACAGCGGCAGGATGCCCAGCGCCGCCATCATCAGTTTGACGGCGTAGTCCACCAGGGCGATTTCAACCCAGTGTGCGGCCATGAACGGGTCGGTGCTGGCGTAAAACGCGATGGAGAAGAACAGCACACTGTCCACCAGATTGCCCAGCACGCTGGACGCGGCGGGTGCCAGCCACCAGTGGCGGCTGCCGGACAGGGTGGCGCGCAGGCGCGAGAACACGAAGATGTCGAGCATCTGTCCCACGGTGTAGGCAATGAAGCTACCCAGAGCGATGCGGAATACGAACAAGTTGAACCCGCCCAGCGCCGCCCAGCCGGCAAACGCGCCGTCGTGAAACAGCACCGAGATGACGTAGGAGAGCACCAATGCAGGCAGCATCACCCAGCGCACCACGCGCCGCGCCGGGCCGGGGCCGAGCAGCCGCGCAGTGAGATCGGTGGCGACATAGACCAGCGGGAAGCTGAACGCGCCCCAGGTGGTGTGCAGGCCAAACAGGGTGATGGGCAACTGCACCAAGTAGTTGCTGGCAATGATGATGGTGATGTGCAACGCGGCCAGGGCAGCCAAGATGGCGCGCTGGCGTGCCGCGCTCAAGTGAAGCGTGGAGAGCATGGAAGACCTTTTTGCTTGGGCGGTGGGTAAGGGAACCACCGGGGGGGCTGGCCGAAAAATGGTCAGCCCGGTTGAACAAGTACCGCATTTTAAGACAGTTGCGCCGCCTCACAGTGCTGCTGTCAGTCAGTAACGCCCGAGCACCGACTGCCCGAAGCCCTGCAGCGGCCCCAGTGGGTTGCGGGTGGTTTCCACCTGGAAAATTTCAGGCTGCCCGCCCCAGAGCTTGTACACCACCCGGTCATCCACCACGAGCAGCAGCATATTGAAGCGCCAGCCGGTGGTCACGGTTTCGCGGCGGAAGTCGAGAAAGTCGAGCCAGAAGTTGCCCACGCGCCTGCGGTCGATGTGGCGCTGGTCGATCTCGTAGCCGTGACAGGCGGTTTGCGCCTGGATACAGTCGCGGATGCCGGGATCGATTGCGATGTCGTTGCCAGAAGGCGGCAGCAGCCGCCGCACAATGTCCGCGTAGTTCAGGATCGTGATGTTCGGAGTGGTCAGTGGGTCGATGCCGACCTGGCGCAACTGCGCCGTTGTCGTCAAAAAGGGCTGGATGCGCTGGTAAGCGGCATGCGCCTGCCCGAAGTTGCTCCAGGGCTTGCTGGTCTGCGCTGCACCGCGAGGCAGCAGCGAAGCACACCCGCCAAGCGCCAACGCCAGGCAGAGACTGCCAATCCACGCCAGACGACGCCAGGCAGATTGCGGCACGGAACAATCGAAAAATGCTGGCTTCATAATTCCAGTGTAAGCCGACGTACAGTGGCGTTGATTCGCTGGCGCAAGACTTTCCACACGGCCTGCGCCAGCGCGCATCCCGGATGCTCGCGCCCTTAAAATCACCCGTTTTGCGGCATGGCGCATTTCAGCATCTGCCACACCCGCCAGAACACGCGCCCTTGCCCCGCCTTTGCCCATCTCCCATGACTGAACTTGCCAAATCGTTTGAACCGCACACCATCGAAACCCGCTGGAGCGCGCGCTGGGAGCAACTCGGGGTGTTCGCCCCCACGCTCGAAGCGTCCAAACCCTCGTTTTGCGTGCAACTGCCGCCGCCCAACGTCACGGGCACGTTGCACATGGGTCATGCGTTCAATCAGACTGTCATGGACACGCTGGTTCGCTACCACCGCATGCAGGGAGACAACACTCTGTGGGTGCCGGGAATGGATCACGCGGGCATCGCCACGCAGATCGTGGTGGAGCGGCAGTTGCAGGCCACAGGCCAAAGCCGCCACGCGCTTGGACGCGAAGTTTTTGTGCAAAAGGTGTGGGAGTGGAAGCAGCAATCGGGCGACACCATAGCCAGCCAGACCCGCCGCATGGGTTCGTCGGTGAGTTGGCCGCATGCCTACTTCACCATGGACGACAAGCTCTCCATGACCGTGGTGGAAACCTTTGTGCGCCTGTATGAGGAAGGTCTGATCTACCGTGGCAAGCGCCTGGTGAACTGGGACCCGGTGCTCAAGAGCGCGGTGAGCGACCTGGAGGTGGAAAGCCAGGAGCACGACGGCTTCATGTGGCACATCCTTTATCCCTTCAGCGATGGCCCGATCGACGGCGTGCGTGGCATGCACATCGCCACCACACGGCCGGAAACCATGATGGCCGATGGTGCGCTGGCCGTTCATCCAGATGACGAGCGCTACGCCCGGTTCGTCGGCAAGTTCGTCGATCTGCCGCTGTGCGACCGCAAGATTCCCATCATTGCCGATAGCTTCGTCGAGCGCGACTTCGGCTCGGGCTGCGTGAAGATCACCGGCGCGCACGACTTCAACGATTACGCCTGCGCGCTGCGCCACGACATCCCGTTGATCACCATCTTCACCGAGGATGCGCACATCAACGCCAACGGGCCCAAGCCCTACCAGGGGCTGGACCGCTATGCCGCGCGCAAGGCGCTGCTCAAAGATCTCGAAGCCGGCGGCTTTCTCGAAAAAGCCGTTCCGCACAAAAACATGGTGCCGGTGTGCGCCCGCACCGGCCAGATCGTCGAACCCATGCTCACCGACCAGTGGTTCGTCGCCACCACCAAGCCAGGCGTCGACGGCAAGAGCATGGCGCAGAAGGCCATCGATGCGGTGGCGAGCGGCGAGGTGAAGTTCGTGCCCGAGAACTGGGTGAACACCTACAACCAGTGGATGGGCAACATCCAGGACTGGTGCATCTCGCGCCAACTCTGGTGGGGCCACCAGATTCCGGCCTGGTATGGCGAGAATGGCGAAATCTTCGTCGCCCGCAATGAAGCCGAAGCACGCGACAAAGCCGCAGCCGCAGGCTACAACCGCACACTGACTCGCGACCCTGACGTGCTCGACACTTGGTATTCCTCTGCGCTGGTGCCTTTCTCCAGCCTGGGTTGGCCGCAGCACACCAGGGAACTCGATCTGTTCCTACCGTCCTCGGTACTTGTCACGGGTTTCGACATCATTTTCTTCTGGGTGGCGCGGATGATCATGATGACCACGCACTTCACAGGCAAGGTGCCGTTCCGCCACGTCTATATCCACGGCCTGGTGCTCGACGCCCACGGCAAGAAGATGAGCAAGAGCGAAGGCAATGTGCTCGACCCAGTCGATCTGATCGACGGCATCGACCTGCCGACTTTGCTGGACAAGCGCACCACAGGCCTGCGCAAGCCCGAAACCGCGCCCGCAGTGCGCAAGGCCACGGAAAAGGAATTCCCGATCGGCATCCCGGCCTACGGTGCTGACGCCCTGCGCTTCACCTTTGCCTCCATGGCGACGCTGGGCCGCAACATCAACTTCGACACCAAGCGCTGCGAGGGTTATCGCAATTTCTGCAACAAGCTGTGGAACGCCACCCGCTTCGTGCTGATGCAGGTCGATGGTCTGAATGACTTCGACCGCGGGATGGGCCAATGCAATGACACTTGCGGCCCCGACGGCTATATGCATTTCAGCGCCGCTGACTGCTGGATCGTCTCGCAACTGCAGCGCACCGAGCAGCAGGTGGCCCGGGGCTTTGCAGACTATCGGCTCGACTTTGCGGCCCAGGCCATCTATCAGTTCGTCTGGGACGAATTCTGCGACTGGTATCTGGAAATCGCCAAGACCCAGATCGCCTGCGGCACGCCCCAGCAACAACGCGCCGCCCGCCGTACCTTGGTGCGCACGCTGGAAACCGTGCTGCGCCTGACTCACCCCATCATGCCCTTCATTACTGAAGAGCTGTGGCAGAACGTGGCGCCGCTGGCTGGGTGCGGCGGCGGCAGTCTGACTGTGGCGCCGTACCCGCAAGCACAGGCGGAAAAGATCGACCCTGCAGCAGAAGCCGAAATCGCCGCTTTCAAGCAATTGGTGGAGGCCTGCCGCAATCTGCGCGGCGAGTTGGGCGTTTCGCCAGCGCAGCGCCTGCCGCTGCTGGCCTGCGGCGATGTCGCCCTCATCGAACGCCATCGCCCTGCCCTGCTTGCCCTGGCCAAGGTGTCGGAGGTCAAGGTGTTCGCCGACGAATCTGCCTGGAAAATGGCGACCCTGTCTGCGCCCACCAGCGCGCTGGGCGAAACCCGGTTCGCCTTGTTGGTGGAGGTGGACCGTGCGGCCGAACGCGAGCGCCTGGGCAAGGAAGTGCACCGGCTGGAAGGCGAAATCGCCAAGGCGAACGCCAAACTCGCCAATCCCAGCTTTGTCGATCGCGCCCCGGCCAATGTGGTCGCGCAGGAACGCGGGCGGCTGCGGGAATTTGGCGCAGCGCTGCACAAGGCGCAGGAACAGATCGCACGGCTACGCGACGCCTGACGCGCCTCCCTCCCACCGGGACGCTGTGGTTCCGGGCAGTCTCCTTGCCCTAGGGGATGGTGCAACGCGGGCCCAGAAAATTGCTCTGCGATGAACCGGCAATCCCTGTGCCGGGCGCGGTTTCGCCTGCGCCTTTGTCCTCACCGCGAGGACAGTGCGGCAATTAGCGCAACTTAACTCGCTTCATAAAATTCGTGAATATTCCTTACTCATCGGCGCCCGTATAGTGATTGTTTTGGGATAAGCACTTTTGCATATATAGCAAAAATAACATCTCCGAAACCCACTCATTCAGGAGCCCAGCATGGATCAATCCGCACGTTACGCCGATCTCTCACTCAAGGAAGAAGACCTGATCAAAGACGGCAAACACATCCTCGTCGCCTACAAAATGAAGCCGAAGCCCGGCCACGGCTATCTCGAAGCGGCCGCGCATTTCGCCGCAGAGTCTTCCACAGGCACCAACGTCGAGGTCTCGACCACCGACGACTTCACCAAAGGCGTGGATGCGCTGGTCTATCACATCGACGAAGCCACCGAGGACATGCGCATCGCCTATCCGCTGGATCTGTTCGACCGCAATGTCACCGACGGCCGCTTCATGCTGGTTTCGTTTCTCACGCTGGCCATCGGCAACAACCAGGGCATGGGCGACATCGAGCACGCCAAGATGATCGACTTCTACGTGCCCGAACGCTGCATTCAGATGTTCGACGGCCCGGCCACCGACATCTCCAACCTCTGGCGCATTCTGGGTCGACCGATCAAGGATGGCGGCTACATCGCTGGCACCATCATCAAACCCAAGCTGGGTCTGCGTCCCGAACCGTTTGCGGCGGCTGCCTATCAGTTCTGGCTGGGTGGCGACTTCATCAAGAACGACGAGCCGCAAGGCAACCAGGTCTTCTGTCCGCTGAAGAAGGTGCTGCCGCTGGTCTATGACAGCCTGAAGCGCGCGCAGGACGAAACCGGTCAGGCCAAGCTGTTCTCGATGAACATCACTGCCGACGACCACTACGAAATGTGCGCCCGCGCCGACTACGCGCTGGAAGTGTTCGGTCCCGACGCCGACAAGCTGGCCTTCCTTGTGGACGGCTACGTCGGCGGGCCGGGCATGGTCACCACCGCTCGCCGTCAATACCCCAGCCAGTACCTGCACTACCACCGTGCCGGCCACGGCGCCGTCACCTCGCCCAGCGCCAAGCGCGGCTACACCGCCTTCGTGCTGGCCAAGATGAGCCGCCTGCAAGGTGCTTCCGGCATCCACGTCGGCACCATGGGCTACGGCAAGATGGAAGGCGAAGGCGACGACAAGATCATCGCCTACATGATCGAGCGCGACGAGTGCCAAGGCCCGGTGTACTACCAGAAGTGGTACGGCATGAAGCCCACCACGCCCATCATCTCCGGCGGCATGAATGCGCTACGCCTGCCCGGTTTTTTCGAAAACCTGGGCCACGGCAACGTGATCAACACCGCAGGCGGCGGCTCCTACGGCCACATCGACAGTCCGGCGGCCGGCGCGATCTCGCTGCGTCAGTCCTATGAGTGCTGGAAAGCCGGTGCCGACCCGATCGAGTTCGCCAAGGAGCACAAGGAGTTCGCCCGCGCGTTCGAATCCTTCCCGGCCGACGCGGACAAGCTCTACCCGGGCTGGCGCGAAAAACTCGGCGTGCACAAATAAGCCGTTGCATCCGGGCGCCCCGCTTCGGCGGGGTTTGTTTTTTGAATTCTGATGGAACCCTGCCGTGATCGACAAGGAACAGTTTCTGGTTCGCGCCGAACCGTTTTATCAGCCTCAAGGCCGCGAGGTGGCGCTGTACGAAGCGGCTTATCGCCGACGCCTTCCGGTGATGGTCAAGGGGCCGACGGGCTGCGGTAAATCGCGCTTCATCGAATACATGGCGTGGAAACTCGGCAAGCCACTGGTCACGGTCGCCTGCAACGAGGATATGACGGCCAGCGATCTGGTGGGACGCTATCTGCTGGAAGCCGACGGCACCCGCTGGCTCGACGGTCCGCTCACCACCGCGGCGCGCATCGGCGCGATCTGCTATCTCGATGAAATCGTCGAGGCGCGGCAAGACACCACCGTGGTCATCCACCCGCTGACCGATCATCGCCGCATGCTGCCGCTGGACAAAAAAGGCGAGCTTCTGCCGGCCCATCCTGATTTTCAGCTGGTGATCTCGTACAACCCTGGCTACCAGACCCTGATGAAGGATCTCAAGCCCTCGACCAAGCAGCGATTCACCGCGTTTGACTTCGACTATCCCGGCGCCGATCTGGAGGCAGACATCCTGACGCGGGAAACCGGGCTGGACCGTGCCACGGCGGAGCGCCTGGTTTCCATCGGTGCGGTGGCGCGCCGCCTCAAGGGCCACGGCCTCGACGAAGGCATCTCCACCCGGCTGCTGGTTTACGCCGCTTCGCTGATCCAGGACGCAGTCGATCCGCGCGACGCCTGTCACATGGCGCTGGTGTCTCCGGTCACCGACGATGCCGACATCCGCGCCACGCTCGAACACGCCATCGCCGCCACATTTGCCTGAGCGCTATTGACGCATGAGCCCGCGCGCCGACACCCGCCAGACCCTGCTGCAGGATGCCTGGCTGCGCCTGGATACCCGCTTTGCGCAGGTCGAAGGCGTGTTCGAAGGACTGATGGACGGCGCGCTCACGTCGCTTGCGCCGGGAGCGTACGAGGCATACCTGGACGCAGCCCGCCAGATCGGCAAACTCGGGCGCGGCGCCGAGCCCATGTTGATTTTCATGGAGGAATGGCCCGAGGCAGCCAAAGCGCTGGACCAGCCGGATGTGGCGCTGTCTGCGGTGATGAATCTGATCCATCGCATGCAGAAATCGCCGAACGGTCGCACCATTGCCGCCTTCCTGCAAACCCTTGCGCCAGTGGCGCGGCGGCTGCAGTCCGCGCAGCAATTGCAGGGTTATCTCGACACGGCGCTGAGCCTGATGGAGCGCACTACCGGCTCGATTCACGGCCATCACAGCACGTTTCCCAGCCCTGGCCTGCCGTATTTCTTTGCGCAGGCGCCCGCCCTGCTCGACCAATTGTCGCTGGCCGGCCTGGCCAATTGGGTGGATTACGGCGCGCGCAACTACGCCAGCCATCCCGAGCGGCAGAAAGACTATTTCAGCGTGCAGTCGGCAGACAGCCGTGCCGTGCTGCAGCGCGAACGCCACGGCACCCTGCTGACCGGAGTCGAACGCAAACTTGATCTCTATCTACGCGGTCTGTGGCAGGACAGCGCAATGCTCATCCCCTACTCCACGGGGTTCGATCAGCTCCGCCAGCCGGTACCGTATTTCGACGCCCTCGGCATGCGCCTGCCCGATGTTTACGATGATGTGCCGGGCGTCAGAGGCCTGGATCGCTACCGCATCGCCCTCGCCCACATGGCAGGCCATCGGCGCTGGAGCCGACCACTGATCGCCGACAACTGGAGCCCGTTCCAGCGCCTGGCTATCGAGTGGCTGGAAGACTGTCGCATCGACACCCTGCTGGTTCGCGCCTACCCCGGCTTGCTCCCCCTGGTTCTCGCCCTGCATCCTGCACCCAAAGAGGACGGATGCGATCCGCAGACCACCTCCTGTTTGCGCCACCGCCTGGCCATGCTCTCGCGGGCCTTGCTCGATCCTGCACAGGGTTATCGCGATGCCGATCTCAATTCCTTTGCCCAGCGCTTTCATGCGCTGATGGCGCAGGGCACCAGTTCGACACAGGAAGTCGCCGCACTGGCGCTGGACTATGTGACCCAAACCCGCCGCCCGAGCGACCAGTTCGCCCAGGTGCATTTCGAGGACACGGTGGTGGACTTCCGCGACGATAACCGACATCTCTGGACCTTCATCGAGAACGGCGACGAAGAAGAATCATTCGAGGACAGGCCCGCCTCCCGGAACGACCCGGAAGTCCACGCGCTGCCCCCTCGCCACTACCCGGAATGGGATGACAACAGTCAGACCTGGCGCCCGGACTGGGTGAGCGTGTATGACGTGCTGCATCCCAGCGGCGACCCGGCGGACATCGACCGCCTGTTGCAAAAGCACAGCGCGCTGGCCAAGCGTCTCAAACGCCTGCTCGATCTGCTCAAGCCGCAGGACAGAGTCCGTATCCGCTATCAGGAAGAAGGCAGCGAACTCGACCTCGATGTAGCCATCCGCTCCCTCATCGATTTCAAAGGCGGCGCCGTCCCCGATCCGCGCATCAACCAGCGCCATCGCACCGACCGGCGCGACATCGCGGTGCTGTTGCTGCTCGACCTGTCCGCATCGCTCAACGACCCGGTAGCGGGCAGCACCCAGACCATTCTCGAACTCAGCCGGGAGGCCGTCTCACTGATGGCCTGGGCAACAGAGGCCCTGGGCGACCCGTTTGCCGTTGCCGGATTTCATTCCAATACCCGGCACGATGTCCGCTTTCTGCACATCAAAGGGTATGCCGAGCCCTGGGGCGATCCGGTCAAAGCCCGGCTGGCGGCGATGCAGGCCGGATGGTCCACACGCATGGGTGCCGCGCTGCGGCATGCAGCGCACTACCTCGGCGCGCGCAAGGAGGACAAAAAACTTCTGCTCATCCTCACGGACGGCATGCCATCGGATGTCGATGTCAACGACCCCCATTTGCTCGTCGCGGACGCCAGACAGGCCGTGAAAGAACTCGATCAGCAGGGCATCTTCACCTACTGCATCAGCCTGGATCCCCAGGCCGATGCGTATGTGGGCGACATTTTCGGCCGTCACTACACAGTCATCGACCAGATCGCCCGGCTGCCAGAGCGGCTGCCCCAGATGTTCATGGCACTGACCCGATGAATCGGCTCAGATAGCCGCTCACCGGGCGAAGCCAGGGCCCTCAGTGCGCTGCGTCGGCCACAACCGCAGTGCGCGGACCGAGTGCCTCGAAATGCGCGGTGAGCAGCGCGTTGCCTTGTTGCAGGATAAATTGATGGAAACTCTCCGCCGCCGGTGACAACTGCCGGGTCGGCGTGCGTGCCACCGACCACTGCCGCAGCAGGGGCAGACCCTCCACCCGGGGCGTGCAAATCAGCCCGTTGTGCAATTCCAGTCCGACGGTATGCAGACTCAGGAAACCTACGCCCAGACCGGCCATCACTGCCTGCTTGATGGTTTCATTGGTGGGGAGTTCGAGCAGGTTGGGCAGATGGATGCGATGCCGGTGCAGATAAGCGTCGAAGGCCGCACGGGTGACGGAACCCGGTTCCCTCACGATAAAGCTGAACTGAGCCAGCGCTTCCCGCGGCACGAGCGCAAACTTTTGCATCGGGTGATCCGGCGCGGCGACAAAACCCAGTGGATAGTCAGCGAACGCCTGCGTATGCGCCGCGATCTGGCGCGGCGGACGCGAGACGATGGCCAGGTCGATCTCGCCGATCTCCAGCTTCTGCAGCAGTTGCTCGCCACTGCCCTCGATCAATCGCACACTCAAGTGCGGGTGGTCTTCCTGGAATCTGGACAGAAGCAGGGGGACGATGTATTTGGTTGTCCGCACCAGGCCAATCGTGAGATGTCCCGCCTCGACATCGCGGAACATGCTGATTGCCCCCTTGGCCTCCAATAGCGTCGAAAAAATCTTCTGGGCATAGACCAGAAAAAACTGCCCGGTGGCTGTCAGGCTCAGCGCCTTGCCATGTCCCTTGCGCTCAAACAGTGGGAATCCGACCTGCGATTCCAGCTCGCGAATCTGAATGGATACGGCCTGGGGGGTCAGATCAAGCTCGCGCGCGGCCTTGCCAAAATTCAAATGCCGCGAAGCAATCAAAAAAGCGCGAAGCTGCCGCAGAGTGACATTCTTCAAAGTAATGTCTGAAGAACGCGCCTGAATATCCATTGAGGCCTCCTCTGCTTGCGCGCCTGCTATTTCATCTCGTGATCAGATATCGTTTATACAGCCGGTCAGCGCAAGACTTCAAGGCCATTCAGCCGGGTTTCGCAAATCCGCTTTGCAGGGCATCAAACCGCTGCATTCATGTCGTTCAATCGCCTGCAGCGACAGGCGCAGATGCCGCGGAATTTCCGGGTGTCGCCTTGTCATCCACCAGTTCGCGCAGCGTCTTTCCCGGCTTGAAATGCGGAATGCGCTTTTCGGGAACCGCGACCTGCTCGCCAGAACGCGGGTTGCGGCCGATGCGTGCCGGGCGATGGCTCACACTGAAACTACCAAATCCGCGAATCTCCACCCGGTGTCCATCGTCGAGCGCCTGCGCCAGAGCATCCAGGATGGTCTTGACAGACAGTTCTGCGTCACGGTGCGCCAGTTGCGGAAACTGGGCCGCCAGAAGTTCAACGAGATCGGATCGGGTCATGGGATGTCGAGGTAAAAACGGCGGCCGGGGCGTTCAACCCGGGCCGCCGTCGATCAGAAACAACACCTGGCGCGTGCAACCATGAGCCGCATGCGCCGTCGCGGATCATCAGATCAGGAGCCTTTGTCCATCTTGGCGCGCAAGAGGGCGCCAAGATTGGTGGTTCCGGCTTCACGGGTGTCGCCAGCCAGGCGGTCCATGGCTTCTTGCTGCTCGGCCGCATCCTTCGCCTTGACCGACAGCTGGATGTTGCGGGTCTTGCGATCGATGTTGACGACTACGGCCGAAACTTGATCGCCTTCCTTGAGGACATTGCGGGCGTCTTCGACGCGCTCACGCGAGATCTCGGACGCACGCAGATAACCTTCGATGTCGTTACCCAGGTCGATGGTCGCGCCCTTCGGGTCGACCGCCTTGACCGTACCTTCGACGATCTTGCCCTTGTCATTCAGCGCGGCGAAGGACATGAACGGGTCGTCGAGCATCTGCTTGATGCCCAGCGAAATGCGCTCGCGCTCGATGTCGATGGCCAGAACCACGGCCTCGACGTCCTGCCCCTTCTTGTAATTGCGCACTTCAGACTCGCCGGTGTCGTTCCAGGACAGGTCAGACAGGTGGATGAGACCGTCGATGCCACCGGGCAGGCCGATAAACACGCCGAAGTCGGTGATCGACTTGACCGGTCCCGCAACTTTGTCGCCACGCTTGTGGTTGGCGGCAAATTCGTCCCAGGGGTTGGCGCGGCACTGCTTCATGCCCAGGCTGATGCGGCGACGGTCTTCGTCGATTTCCAGCACTTGCACTTCGACTTCGTCGCCCAGCTGAACCACTTTGCTCGGGGCCACGTTCTTGTTGGTCCAGTCCATCTCGGACACGTGAACCAGACCTTCGATGCCAGGTTCGATCTCGACAAAGGCGCCATACTCGGCGATGTTCGTGATCTTGCCGAAGAGGCGGGTGCCAGCGGGGTAGCGGCGTGCAACGCCGTGCCACGGGTCGTCGCCCATCTGCTTGAGGCCGAGGGACACGCGGCCCTTCTCGGCGTCGAACTTGAGCACTTTGGCGGTGACTTCCTGGCCGGGAGTGACCACTTCACTGGGGTGACGCACACGACGCCAGGCCAGATCGGTGATGTGCAGCAAGCCATCGATGCCGCCGAGGTCGACGAATGCGCCGTAGTCGGTGATGTTCTTGACCACACCGGTGACCAGCGCGCCTTCTTGCAGGTTTTCGAGCAACTTGGCGCGCTCTTCACCCTGGCTGGCTTCGACCACGGCGCGGCGCGACAGCACCACGTTGTTGCGCTTGCGATCGAGCTTGATGACCTTGAATTCCAAGGTCTTGTTCTCGTACGGCGTGGTGTCCTTGACAGGACGGGTGTCGAGCAGCGAGCCGGGCAGGAAGGCGCGGATGCCGTTGACCATGACGGTCAAGCCGCCCTTGACCTTGCCGGTCGTGGTGCCTTCGACGAATTCGCCGGTTTCCAGAGCCTTTTCCAGAGACAGCCAGGAGGCCAGGCGCTTGGCCTTGTCGCGCGACAGCACAGTGTCGCCACGGCCGTTCTCAAGTGCGTCAATGGCAACGGACACGAAGTCGCCAATGTGCACGTCAGCTTCGCCCTGATCGTTGTGGAACTCTTCGATGGGGATGTAGGCGTCGGACTTCAGCCCGGCGTTGACCACGACAAAGTTCTGATCGACAGCGACAACTTCGGCGGTGATGACTTCGCCGGTGCGCATGTCGCGCGATTGCAGGGATTCTTCAAACAGTGCGGCAAACGAATCGGCGGCGGCACTTGGGGAGGCAGTGGACATGAGGAAAAGACTTTCAAACCACGAAGACCGTGGGGTTGGGAGTGAAAAACTGAAGCCGCGGGCGCGGATTCAGGCGGTTTGATGCCACAACTCCAGAACAGCGTCCACCGTTTGCGCAAGGCTCAGGTTGGTGCTGTCAAGCAGCTTGGCATCTGCTGCAGGCTTGAGTGCGGCAACTGCGCGCTGCATATCGCGCGCGTCCCGCTGCTCCAAGTCAGCAAAAACGTCGGCAAGTATAGAGGGAATCCCGTGTGAAATCAATTGCTTATGCCGCCGTTGCGCGCGGCTGTGAGCGCTTGCGGTGAGAAAAACTTTGAGGGGGGCGTCCGGAAAGACCACGGTGCCCATGTCGCGCCCGTCCGCCACCAGTCCCGGGGCGCGGCGGAGTTGGCGTTGCAGCGCCAGCAGCGCCTCGCGCACGGGAGGTAGCGCGGCAATGGTGGAAGCCGCCTTGCCGATGTCTTCGGTGCGCAGTTCGACGGGAGGCACGCGCATGCCGTCCACCAGGACAGTTTCCTTATCGAAACGCACCCACAGGTTTGCGGCCAGTTCCGCCAGGGCCGACGCATCGTGCAACGGAACGCCGCGCCGTTGTGCCAGCAGCGCGGTGAGGCGGTAGAGTAGACCTGAGTCGAGATTGGCGAAACCCAGATGCTCGGCCACAGCCGAGGCGATGCTGCCCTTGCCCGACGCGGTCGGGCCGTCGATGGTGATCACCGGCACGGGCTGGACGATGCGGGCGAAGTCGGTGAAGTAGTCGGGGTAGGTCTTGGATACGCAGCCGGGATCAAGGATGCGGATGTCGGCGTGACCAAAACTGGCGAGGGAAAAGCACATCGCCATGCGGTGATCGTCGTAGGTGGCGATGGCGGCGCTGCGCCATTGCGACGTCGGCAGGGGATGGACGCGCAGCCAATCCGGCCCGGACTCGACCTGCGCACCCAGCTTGGCCAGCTCGGTGGACATGGCGTCAATACGATCGGTCTCTTTCACGCGCCAGCTCCCGATCGACGTGAGCGTGGTGGGCGCATCGGCAAAGAGCGCGGTCATCGCCAGGGTCATGGCAGCGTCGGGAATGGCAATGCAGTCGATCACTCCACCGCGCAGCGCGGCCACGCCGGGCTGCAGGCCGAAGGTCTCGATGAAGTCGTCGCCCCAGCGCACGTTCGCGCCCAGGCGCTGCAGCACGCGGGCGAATTCCACATCGCCCTGGATGCTGTCCTGCCCCACCCCCTCCACACGCACCGGCTGCCCCTTGCCGTGCAACTGCCCCAGCACCCCGGCGGCGAGGAAATACGAGGCCGACGAGGCGTCCCCCTCGACGGCAATCCGCCCCGGGCTGCGCAGGCGGCTGCCCGCCGGAATGACAAAGCGCTGCCAGCCTTCGCGCTGCACCCGCACGCCAAAACGCCGCAGCAGGTTGAGGGTGATGTCGACATAGGGCTTGGAAATCAGCTCGCCCTGTACCGCGATAGCGATGTCCTGCCGCGCCGCCTTGAGTGGCAGCGCCAGCAGCAAAGCGGTGAGAAACTGGCTGGAGACGTCGCCGCGCACAGCCACGTCGCCACAGAGTTGAAACTGGCTGGTGCCGATGCGCAGCGGGGGATAGCCCTCTTGACCCGCGTAGGCGATCTGGCAGCCGAACTGGCGCAGGGCATCGACCAGATCGCCAATGGGCCGCTCGTGCATACGCGGCACGCCGTGCAGGTGGTAGTTGCCGCCCAGCAAGGCCAGCGCCGCGGTCAGCGGACGAATGGCGGTGCCTGCATTGCCCATGAACAGATCGGCCTGCGCTGCGGCGAAGCGTCCGGCCCCGCCTTGCACAGACGCGGTGGAGCCTTCGCGCGTGACGGCAATGCCCAGCGCCTGCAGCGCGGCGAGCATGACACGGGTGTCATCGGAATCGAGAAGGCCGGTGATCTCGGTCTTGCCCTCGGCAAGCGCTGCGAGCAGCAGCACCCGGTTGGAGATGCTCTTGGAGCCGGGGAGTTGCACCCGTCCGCCGGCGCCGATGAGCGGAGGTAGATCGCGTGCGTCAGGCATCATCATTGGCGGATGTCGGTGCGTCCCAGCCCAGACGCACCTGGCTGGCGCGGCGGATCAGGGCTTCCACGGCAGTCCAGTTGCCTTGTCGCATCTGCGCCTCAAAACCTGCGAGCGTCTGTTTATAGATCTGCAGTTGGCGCAACACTTCATCGCGGTTGGCGTCCAGGATATCGCGCCACATATGCGGATCTCCTGCGGCAATGCGGCTGAAATCCCGGAATCCGGGTCCGGCCAATTGCAGAAAGGTGCTGCCCTGGGGCTGGCTGCTGAGCGCATACACATAGCTGAACGCCAGCAGATGCGGCAGATGGCTGACCGCGGCAAATGCGGCGTCGTGTTCTTCCGGCGACATGACGGACACCACGCCGCCGATCGACTCCCAGGCCTGCGTGGCAATGTCCACCAGGCTGTCGGTGTTGGCCGCAAGCGGGGTGATGACCACGCGCTTGCCATCGAACAAACCGGCTTCGGCATGCAGCACGCCGCTCTTTTCCTTTCCAGCAATCGGGTGGCAGGGCACGAACTGGCTTTGACGCGCGCCGAGCTGCGCCTGCACCGCAGCGACCACATTGCCCTTGGTGCTGCCCACGTCCATCAGCAGGGCGTGCGGCTCCAGACCGTGGCGCAACTGCTTGAGCAGATCGCCGGTGGACACCACGGGAACGGCGAGTAGCACCAGATCGGCGCCATGCACGGCACGCAAGGCGGAGTCGGCTTCTTCGTCGATGATGCCGCGCTCCAGCGCGGTGCGCGTGGTGGTGGGCGACTTGCTGTAGCCCACGATGCGCCGCGCCAGCCGGGCGCGCCGTGCTGCGAGCGCGAACGAGCCGCCGAGCAGACCGACGCCGAGAATCGCCAGGCGCTCGAACTGCACAGTGGCGTCGTCGTCGGCGCCGGTGACTGTGTCCATGCCGTCAGATCCCCGCATAGTGCGCGTGCAGCGCCGCAATGCATGCGGCGTTTTCTGCCTCGGTCCCAATGGAAATGCGCAGCCACTGCGGCAAGCCGTAGTTGTCCACAGGGCGGGCAATGACCCCGCGTTGCAGAAGCGCCAGATTGACCCGCGCTCCTGCGCCGTCGTCTTCGCCAACATGCACCAGAATGAAGTTGCCCTGCGAGGGGATGTAGCGCAGCCCGAGCGCGTCAAACGCGGCGGCGAGTTGCGCATGACCGGCGCGATTAACGGTGTAGGCCTGGTCGATGAAAGCCTGATCGTCGAGTGCTGCCAGTGCCGCAGCCTGTCCGAGCGAGCTGGTGTTGAACGCCGAGCGCACGCGGTTGAGCACATCGGTGAGCGGGGCTTGCGACACGCCGTAGCCGATGCGCAGACCAGCAAGTCCGTAAGCCTTGGAGAAGGTGCGCGAGACGATGAGATTGGGGAATTCGCGCACCCATTGCATGCTGTCATAGCGCAGTGCGGGCAGGGTGTATTCCACATAGGCTTCGTCGAGCACCACGGCGATGTGCGGCGGGACTTGCCGCAGAAAATCCAGCAACGCGTCGGCGGCAAGAAAGGTGCCCGTGGGGTTGTTCGGATTGGCGACGAAGATCAGTCTGGTCTGCGGCGTGATGGCCGCGAGCATGGCCGACAGATCGTGGCCGAAGTCGCGGTCCGGCACGACCTGATGGGCCGCGCCCACGCCCTGAACCGCCTGGGTGTAGACGATGAAGCTGTAGCGCGAATACATGCCGGCATCGGCGTCGGTCAGCAGTGCGCGGGCGGCCATTTCGAGCAGATCGCTCGAACCGTGGCCCAGTGTGATCCAGGCCGCGGGAACGCCGCATTTCTGCGCCAGTGCCTGTTTGAGTGCGTAGCCGTCGTTGTCGGGGTAGCGAGTGCTGTCGCCCATGGCCGCGAGCACCGCTTCACGCGCCTTGGGCGACATGCCCAGCGGATTTTCATTCGATGCCAGCTTGACGATGCGCCCTGTCTGCAGACCGAACTGGCGTGCCACCTCTGCAATCGGCTTGCCGCCAACGTAAGGCGAGATCGACTGCACATACTCGGTTCCCCAGCGGGTCGGCCTGGTGTTGTTCTGTTGCATGATGTCTGTTTTCAGGTGGGCACATCAGGTAGGCAAATCGCGCGCTCAGAGATCGCGGGGTTTTTTGTCGATGGGATAGGAGCCAAGGCATTTGTACATGGCGCAGACCGACTGCAATTCGCGCAGCGCGGCGGCCACCTGGGGTTCGTCCTGATGACCTTCGACGTCAATATAAAAAGCGTATTCCCAATCGCCCGATTTCGCTGGCCGCGACTCGAACCGGCTCATGCTGACGCCATGCTCGGCCAGCGGTTTGAGCAAGTCGTACACCGCACCAGCACGGTTGGGTACGGACAGAATCAGACTGGTGCGGTCCGCGCCTGTCGGCTCCGGCTGGGCCGCGCCGAGGACGACGAAGCGCGTGGTGTTCTGCGCCTCGTCCTGAATCGCACGCGCTGCAATGTGCAGGCCATAGAGCACCGCGGTCGCTTCGGCGGCAATGCCTGCAATGCTGGCATCTTCGGCTGCCAGCCGCGCGCCTTCCGCATTGCTGGCGACGGGACGCACTTCGACCCCTGGCAGATGGGCGCGCAACCAGCCCGCGCATTGCGCCAGCGCCTGCGGATGTGCAGCGACCGTCTGGATGCCCTGCAGATCGGGTGTCTGCCGCATGAGGAAATGCCGCACTGGCAGGCTGACCTCGCCACACAGATGCACAGGGTGTGCGAGCAACAGATCCATACTGCGCGCCACCGCGCCTTCGGTGCTGTTTTCCACCGGCACGATGGCAAACTCGCTCTCACCGCTCAGATAGCTGCGGAATACATCGTCGATCGTGGCGCAAGGAAAGCCCTGCGCGCTGGCGCCGAAAAACCGCCGAGCGGCCTGCTCGCTGAATGTCCCCGCCGGGCCGAGAAACGCCACGCGCTGCGGCGCCTCAAGCGCGCGGCAGGCGGACATGATCTCACGCCAGATGGCGCTGATGCCGGAATTGCGCAGCGGCCCGGCGTTGTGCTCATGCAGTTTCTCGATCACCTGGCGCTCACGCTCGGGGCGGAACACCGGCATGTTCAGCCGCTGTTTGATGTGCCCGATCTGCTGCGCGGCCTGCGCGCGTTGGTTGAGCAGCGCCAGAATCTGTTTGTCGAGGGCGTCGATCTGGTCGCGCCAAGGGCTCAGGTCGTCGGAGGAAGATTGACTCATCGCGGTTCAGCCGTGGCGTTTTTCAAAGTCTTGCAGGTAGTTCACCAGCGCCTGCACACCGTCGAGCGGCATGGCGTTGTAGATCGAGGCCCGCATGCCACCGACCGATTTATGGCCCTTGAGCTGCAGCAGACCAGCCGCATCGGCCCCTTGCAGAAACGCGGCGTTCAGTGCGGCATCACGCAGGTGAAACGGCACATTCATGCGCGAACGACACTCGCGCGCCACCCGTGTTTCGTAGAGCTTTGAGGCATCGAGCGCGTCATACAGCAGATGCGCCTTGGCGATGTTGCGCGCCTCCACGGCCGCCAGGCCGTCGAGACCGCCGAAGCGCTGTCGCTTGATCCATTGCAACACCAGGCCCGCGATGTAGATCGCATAGGTCGGCGGGGTATTGAACATGGAATGATTGGCCGCCACCACGGCGTAATCGAACGCGCTGGGGCAATGCGGCAGGGCGTGGCCCAGCATGTCTCGGCGGACGATGACCAGTGTCAGCCCAGCCGGGCCGATGTTCTTCTGCGCTCCGGCATAAATGCAGGCATAGCGCGCCACATCCACACGACGCGACAGCAGATGCGAAGACATATCGGCCACCAGGGGCACGCCGCGGCTATCCGGCACGAAATGGAACTCCACGCCGTCGATGGTTTCATTGGTGCAGACGTGAAGATATTGCGCATCCGGGCGGATACTCCAGGCGGTGTTGTCGGGAATGCTGCCGTAGCCCTGGCCGTCGTGCGCACTGGCGCTGAGGTGCACGTCGCAATATTTGCGGGCTTCCTGCTGGCTTTTCTGCGACCAGCTCCCCGTCACCACATAGTCGGCCTTGGCGCCGCGCGACAGATTGAGCGGAACGATGGCGTTCTCGGCTATCGCCCCGCCCTGCATGAACAGTACGGCATAGTCGTCCGGAATTTGCAGCAGCTCGCGCAGATCGGCTTCGGCCTGGGCAATGATGGATTCGAACTGCGGGCCGCGATGACTCATCTCCATCACGCTCATGCCGCAGCCATGCCAATCGAGCATCTCGGCCGCAGCCTGCTGCAGCACCTCTTCAGGAATCGCGGCAGGACCGGCTGAAAAGTTGTAGGGACGTTGTTGCATCATCACCCTCGCCTACTCTGCCGCCGCGTCGGGCTTCGCATCGGCATCAAGGGACGCGTCGTCTTCCGTCTCGGCCTCCACCACGGGCTGCACCTGGATGAGCTTGGCCTTCGCATCGAGCGCGATCAGCGTCACACCTTGCGTTGCCCGCCCCAATTCGCGGATCTCCTCCACACGGGTGCGCACCAGCACGCCGGTGTCGGTGATCAGCATGATCTCGTCGCTGGTCCGCACCAGACAGGCCGCAACCACCTTGCCGTTGCGCTCGGACGTCTGGATGGCAATCATGCCCTTGGTGCCGCGGCCATGGCGGGTGTATTCGGTGATGGATGTGCGCTTGCCGTAGCCGTTTTCAGTGGCGGTGAGCACGCTCTGCGTTTCATCTTCGGCCACCAGCAGGGCGATGACGGTCTGATCGGCTTCGAGCTGCATGCCGCGCACACCGCGGGCTTCGCGGCCCATCGGTCGCACATCGGACTCGTCGAAACGCACTGCCTTGCCCGCGTCGGAAAACAGCATCACGTCATGCTGTCCATCGGTAATCGCAGCACCGATGAGATAGTCGTCATCGTCCAGGCCCACAGCGATGATGCCGGCGGTGCGGCGGTTGGCAAACGCGGTGAGCGGCGTCTTTTTCACCGTGCCGCGCGCGGTTGCCATGAAGACGAAGTGCTCTTCGTCAAATGCCTTGACCGGCAGCACCGTGGTGATTTTTTCAGCGGACTGCAGCGGGAACAGATTGACCAGAGGTTTGCCGCGCGAGCCACGCCCGCCCATCGGCGATTCATAGACCTTCATCCAGTACACCCGGCCACGATTGGAGAAGCACAGCAGCATGTCGTGGGTGTTGGCAACGAAGAGTTGCTCAACCCAGTCGTCTTCCTTGGTGCCGGTGGCCAGTTTGCCGCGACCGCCGCGGCGCTGCGCGCGGTATTCGGCCAGAGGCTGGCTTTTGATATAGCCGGCATGTGAAATCGTGACCACCAGATCCTGCGGAGTGATGAGGTCTTCGGTGTCGATGTCGTAGGCGTTGACCTCGATGTGCGAACGCCGCGCATCGCCGAACTCGGCACGCAGCGTGCTCATCTCCGTCGTGATGATGTCGGTCATGCGCTCGGGCTTGGCGAGGATGTCCAGTAGATCGGCGATCTGCGCCATGACCTCTTTGTACTCGCCAACGATCTTGTCCTGCTCCAGCCCGGTCAGGCGCTGCAGCCGCATCTGCAGGATTTCCTGCGCCTGCGTCTCGCTGAGCCGGTAACCATCGGCCTTGAGGCCGTAGCGCGGATCGAGATCATCGGGCTGAAACTGGGTGATGTCTCCCTCAACGCGCGCGAGCATCGCCCGCGCTTCGCCCGGCTCCCAGACCTCTTCCAGCAGCCGCTCCTTCGCCACCGGCGGCGTGGGCGCGGCCTTGATGAGTTCGATCATGCGGTCGACATTGGCCAGTGCCACCGCCAGACCTTCGAGCACATGCCCGCGCTCGCGCGCCTTGCGCAGATCGAACACGGTGCGGCGGGTGATGATTTCGCGGCGATGCGACAGGAACGCGGCGATCATCTGCTGCAGATTGAGCAGGCGTGGCTGGCCATCCACCAACGCCACCATGTTGACGCCGAAGGTGTCCTGCAGCTGCGTCTGCTTGTACAGATTGTTGAGCACGACCTCGGGAACTTCACCCCGCTTGAGCTCGATCACCACCCGCATACCGGATTTGTCCGACTCGTCCTGGATGTGGCTGATGCCTTCGATCTTCTTCTCTTGCACCAGCTCGGCAATGCGCTCGAGCAACGTGCGCTTGTTGACCTGGTAAGGCAACTCATCAACGATGATGGCCTGACGCTGGCCTTTTTCGAGGTCTTCGAAATGGCAGCGCGCCCGCATCACCACCCGGCCGCGCCCGGTGCGATAGGCGTCGCGCACCCCCGAAGTGCCATAAATGATGCCGGCCGTCGGAAAATCTGGCGCCGGCACACGGTCCATCAACTCCTCGATCGTCGCCTCGGGATGGCGCAGCAAATGCAGGCAGGCGTCGAGCACCTCGCCCAGGTTGTGCGGCGGGATATTGGTGGCCATACCCACAGCAATCCCTGACGAGCCGTTGATCAGCAGATTGGGCAGGCGCGCCGGCAAAAGCAGTGGCTCCTGTTCAGAGCCGTCATAATTTGGGCCGAAATCGACGGTTTCCTTGTCGATGTCGGCAAGCATTTCGTGCGCGATTTTCGACAGCCGGATTTCGGTATACCGCATGGCCGCCGCGTTGTCGCCGTCCACCGAGCCGAAGTTACCCTGTCCATCGACCAGCATGTAGCGGAGCGAGAAATTCTGCGCCATACGCACGATCGTGTCGTACACCGACTGATCGCCGTGCGGGTGGTACTTACCGATCACATCACCCACGATACGGGCCGATTTCTTGTAGGGCCGGTTCCACGCATTGCTCAGTTCGTGCATCGCAAACAGCACGCGGCGATGCACCGGCTTCAAGCCGTCGCGCGCATCAGGCAAGGCACGCCCCACGATCACGCTCATGGCGTAATCCAGATAGGAACGGCGCATTTCCGACTCTAAACTGATCGGGAGTGTTTCTTTGGCGAAAACGGACATGAGTGGATGTTGTGCGGCAGTTGTTCACACGTCGGCAAGCCCACGAATGGTGCCGACAAAGCCCGGCGCGCCCCAAGTCAGGACGGACGCCCCAAGTCAAGCGAATGATCTTAGCAGCCCGGATTTCCGAGACCGGAGACTGCTTGAGCGCACAGCGCAGTCGCACAATTGGCACTTAGGTTGTAACGCGAAAACGCCTGTCCGTTGTTGGATCGCAACAATTCAACCATGTCAAGGCGGTAGACCGTCAAGCCTGCCATCGCGCGGATTGATCGTGGTGGTCGCTGTGGCACAATCACTACGGGTTAACTAGTAAGCAGTTTGCTGAGTGGCGGGCGATCTTGAAGGTCGGCATCACATCAATGTCGTCATAGACGAGGCGCTCAGTCGCTTATCATGGGTACACGCAGTTCAAGCTGCGATGAACGATCAACGACCGAGAGGAAAAAACATGATCCACAACCAAAAAATCGCAAAATTGTTCGCGGCAGCGATTTTCGCTGCGTCTTCCCTGACTGCTGCGCACGCCGCGGAGAGCCGCAGCATCAACAACTGGCAAGACCCCTATGGTCTGACCTGGATGAATGGTGACAACAAGCTGTGCTGGCAAGACAATTTCTGGACCCCCGCCACTGCCTCCAGCGAAGCTTGCGGTCTGCCGGTCGTTGCCAAGGCTGAGCCCGCTCCGGCCCCGGCTCCTGCTCCGGTACCTGCTCCCGCCCCAGCCCCCGCCCCTGCCCCGGCACCTGTGCCTGTCAGCGAAAAAATCACCTACTCTGCCGACGCTTTCTTCCAGTTCAACAAAGCTGTTCTGCTGCCCGCGGGCAAGGAAAAGCTTGATGATCTGGCTGAAAAAATCAAGCCCATCAACCTGGAAGTGGTGATCGCCACGGGCTACACCGACAGCTTCGGCAGCGTGCCTTACAACCAGAAGCTTTCCGTGCGTCGCGCCGAAGCCGTCAAGGCCTATCTGGTGAGCAAGGGCATCCCGGCTGACAAGGTCTACGTCGAAGGCAAGGGCAAGACCGACTTCCGCGTCGATCCGAAGAGCTGCAAAGGCTCCTTCAAGAGCCAAGTGGAATGCCAAGCACCCAACCGCCGTACCGTGGTTGAAGTTGTCGGTACCCACATGGTCACCAAGTAAGTTTTCCGCTTCACCAAAAAGCCCCGCTCTGCGGGGCTTTTTTCTTTTTCGTGGCACAACAGATTCGTGGCCGTGCCTTGGTTATATTAAAGTCGTTGGTTAATCAAGATATTCAGGCAGGCACCAAACCGTTCACAGGAGAATTTTCATGGACCAAGCCGAACTTCAGCGTTCTGGCGCTATAGCTGAGTTGCCCTCGATGGAACAACTCTGGATGCCGTTCACTGCCAATCGCCAATTCAAGGCTGCGCCCCGTCTGCTGATCAGCGCGCAGGGCATGTATTACCGGACACATGACGGACGTCAGATTCTCGATGGCACCGCAGGGCTCTGGTGCGTCAACGCGGGTCATGGCCGTCCTGAAATCAGCGCGGCAATCGCGCGCCAGGCGCAGGAGATGGACTATGCGCCGCCATTCCAGATGGGCCACCCCCTGCAGTTCGAAGCGGCCAGTCTTCTGGCCGAAATTGCTCCAGCCGATTTGAAAAAGGTGTTCTTTACCAATTCCGGCTCGGAATCCGTTGACTCTGCCCTGAAGATTGCCCTCGCTTATCACCGGGCACGCGGTGATGGCACACGCTCTTTGTTCATCGGGCGCGAGCGTGGCTATCACGGTGTGGGTTTTGGCGGCATTTCGGTCGGAGGCATGGTGGCGAACCGCAAAGTCTTCCGCGGGTCACTGCTGCCCAATGTCGATCATTTGCCGCATACCTATTCGGCGGAACATCAGGCGTTTTCGCGCGGCGAGCCCGCTTGGGGCGCCCATCTGGCGGACGATCTGGAGCGCATCGTGGCGTTACACGACGCCAGTAATATTGCCGCCGTCATCGTCGAGCCCGTGGCGGGGTCAACGGGCGTGCTCGCACCGCCCAAGGGTTATCTGCAGCGTTTGCGGGGCATCTGCGACAAATACGGAATCCTGCTGATTTTTGACGAAGTCATTACCGGATATGGTCGACTGGGCACGCCTTTCGCCTCGCAGTACTTCAATGTCGCCCCCGACATCATCACCACGGCAAAGGCGGTCAATAATGCCGCGGTTCCCCTCGGCGCGGTGTTTGTCCGCAACGGCATCTACGACACCGTCGTCAATGGCTCGCCCGACGGCGCGGTGGAGTTTTTCCACGGCTATACCTATTCCGGCCATCCGCTGGCCATGGCCGCTGCCGTGGCCGCGCAACAGATTTACAAGCGCGACAAGCTGCTGACCCGCGTTCAGGATGAAGGCATCGGCCAGTATTGGCAGGAAGCGCTGCATGCACTGAGCGACGCGCGTCATGTCAAAGACTTGCGCAATATCGGGCTGATCGGTGGCATCGAACTGGAGTCTCGCGCCGACGCCGTGGGCAAACGGGCGTTTGATGCTTTCGTCGGCTGTTATGCGCAAGGCGTTTTGGTGCGTTACACCGGCGACACTATCGCGCTCTCGCCCCCGCTGATCATCGAGCGGAGTCAGATCGACCAGATCATGTCCACCATTCGCGACGTCCTTCGCAACGTCGACTGAGAGCGCGCCGGTTTTTCCATCTTCGTTGATGACAAACTCGGACCCCTCTGCACCGCGTTAAAGTGCTCCTTGATCCGGTCTTCAACCCACTCCGCATGGACTTTCTGTTGCGCTGGTTCATTCCCTGGGAACTGTCCCCCACGGCTCTCGCCCTGCTTGCATTGTCGGCGATTGTGTATGCGCGAGGCAGCCTCCGACACAGCCCTTCGCCGTCTCGTCAGATCCGCTTCTGGCTGGGTTGGGGGCTGATGTGGCAAGCCTTCCAGACGCGCTGGGACTACTACGCCGAACACCAGTTCTTTGTGCACATCCTGCAGCAACTCTCACTGCACGATTTCGCACCCTTGCTGATCATGTGGAGCTACCCGCTCACGACGCTGCGCGCCGGCGTTCCGTTGACCTGGAGGGTACGCTGGCTGCGCCCGATCAATCGCAGCGCCATACTGCGCGGCATCAAAATGGTGTTGTTCAACCCATTGGTTGCTGCCGTACTGTTTGGCGGCATGGCCTTGCTTTGGCTCATTCCGTCGTTCCACCCGTTTGTCATGCTCAACGCGCCAACCTACCGGCTGATGAACTGGAGCATGGCGCTGGACGGGCTGTTGTTCTGGTGGCTGGTGCTGGACACCCGCCCGAGTCCGCCAGCACATCTCTCTCCGGGAAAACGCGTTTTTCTGCCGTTGCTGGCCATGTTGCCGACCATGGCCTGGGGCGCCATTCTCGCTCTCAGCATGACCGACTACTACCCCATCTATGAAATCTGCGGACGTGCCTTGAATCTGGACCCGCTGACCGACCAGCATCTGGGCGGATTGATCCTGTGGATTCCCGGATCGTTTGCCATGGTGCTGGGCAGTCTGATCGCGCTACGCATCTGGATGCGCCTGTCAGAGCGCGGGCGCCTTCCTTCGCGCAACAAGGCGACTGCAGTCCCTGCTGCCACGCCGCCTACCACCTGAACCAGATCACAGCCCGCCGGTGCTGCCTCAGCGCACGCGACTGCGCGGTCCGGTGGGCTTGCCGCCCTTGCCTGTTTTGCGACCCGCTGTGGCCTTCGTTTTGGCGGATCGGGGCGGCGGGGCGGATGCTGCTGCGGACTTGGCTGGTGCCGACGCGGTGCGACGCTGGTTTTTCCCTGCCGCGCTTGTGTCTCCAAGCGATGCGGTCCTCGATTTGCGCACGCCCGAGGAGGTTTGCGGATTCAGCGCAAACACATCCTCGTCGAGGCCCTTGATCTCGCCAGACGTCGGCAGAGGCTTGTTCGACGGACCGGATTTTCCGCCCTCACGCACCAGGCGGAAATCAATCTTGCGGCCATCGAGATCGACACGGCTGACCTGCACCAGCAGGCGCCCGCCCAGGGCGTAGCGAATTCCCGTGCGCTCGCCGCGCAGTTCGCCGCGCGCCTCGTCATAACGGAAGTAGTCGGCGCCAATTTCCGAGACATGCACCAGGCCCTCGACAAACAACGCATCCAGTTGCACGAAAAGACCGAAGCCAGTCACGGCGGTGATCGTGCCCGAATATTCCTCGCCCAGTTTGTCACGCATATACCAGCACTTCAGCCAGCTCTCGACATCGCGGCTGGCCTCATCAGCCCGGCGCTCGTTGGCGGAGCAATGCATGCCAGCAGCCTCCCAGATGGGCATGTCCTTCGCCTGCTGTTTGGATACCGGTGCAGCGGGAGCCACACTAGTCGTATTGCGCTGCGGCACACGGCGCGCGTTCTGTTCACCACGATTCATTTCCACCCGCTCGTTGAATTTCGGGGTGTAGTGCCGACCCTGCAAAATCGCCTTGATGCCGCGATGCGTGAGCAGGTCCGGATAACGCCGGATCGGGCTCGTGAAATGGGTATACGCGGGATAGGCCAGACCGAAATGTCCGCTGTTGTGCGGCGTGTAGATTGCCTGCTGCATGGAGCGCAGCAGCAGCGTCTGGATCTGAAGCGCATCGGGCCGGTCTTCGATGGACTTGGCCAATGACTGATAGTCGGCGGGCTCTGGCGCCCCCTTGCTGCCCAGGGTGAGCCCCAAATTGCGCAACAGCGTACGCAAGGTGTCCAGCTTCTCCGGCGTGGGCCCTTCATGGACACGATACAACGCGAGCTGCTGATTGCTTTCCAGGAAATGCGCCGCGCAGACATTGGCCGCCAGCATGCACTCTTCAATCAGCCGGTGCGCGTCATTGCGATGGCGCGGCACGATGGCTTCAATCTTGCCCGCAGCGTTCACGACGATCTGCGTTTCCGGAATGTCGAGGTCAAGTGCGCCTCGCACCTGGCGCGACTGCAACAAAGCATTGAACACCGCGTGCAGGTTGAGCAGATGCGGAACCAAAGTCGCACGCTCTCGCGCCAGCTTGCCAGCCGTGTTTGACAGGATGTCCGCCACCTCGGTGTAGGTCAGGCGTGCCTGCGAGCGCATCACCGCCGGATAAAACTGATAGGCCTTCATGTCGCCTTGCGCGGTAATCAGCACATCACACACCATGCACAGCCGATCTACATGAGGATTCAACGAGCAAAGACCATTGCTCAATTTCTCCGGCAGCATGGGGATGACCCGGCGCGGAAAATAGACCGATGTCGCCCGCTCCAGCGCGTCTGCATCCAGCTCCGTGTCTTCTTGCACGTAATGCGACACATCCGCGATCGCCACCAGCAAGCGCCAGCCCTTGGCACGGCCGATCTTGACCGGTTCGCAATACACCGCATCGTCAAAGTCGCGCGCATCCTCCCCATCGATCGTGACCAGTGCGATATCGCGCAAATCGACCCGGCCCGCGGAATCAGCCTCTCGCACCGCATCCGGCAATGCCGCACTCTCCTCCAAAGCGCCAGGTGAAAACAAATGCGGAACGCCATACTTGCGCACCGCAATTTCAATCTCCATCCCGGGATCGTCAAGCTCACCCAACACCTCCAGCACACGCCCTACAGGCTGCACGTTCGGCAACGGCGGCTGCGTGATTTGGGCGCTCACCACCTGTCCGACTCGAGCCTTGCCCACGCCGTCAGGAGAAATCAGGATGTCCTGCACATAGCGACGGTCTTCCGGTGCGAGCAACCAATTGCCGCCCTCCTGCAAAAGCCGCCCGATGATCGGGCGCGTGCTGCGCTCCAGTATGCCGATCACCTGCCCTTCAGTACGCCCGCGACGGTCCGGTTTACCGACGCGAACACTGACCCTGTCCAGGTGAAGTATGGTGCGCATTTGCTGCGGCGGCAGATACACATCCGGCCCGCCATCATCGGGAGTGACAAAACCATGACCATCGCGATGACCGCGCACGATACCTTCAACAATCACAGAAGATCCTTTGTCTTGCAGCAGAACGCTGCCTTGTCTCGGCCCAATCGCCACACGGAGATTAGCTCAGTGTTGTTCTTCCTGCCATTATCGCCGCTCAAGCGCGTCCTGCTCCACGAACGACGATTCTTTACAGGCCAAATCGTTGTGCTATGATTTTCGACTTGATTGCCCAGATGGCGGAATTGGTAGACGCACTAGTTTCAGGTACTAGCGCTGCGAGGCGTGGAGGTTCGAGTCCTCTTCTGGGCACCAAATAATGTTGAAGGCATTGACGGGGGATTTCGATTCCCCGTTTTGTTTTCCGCGAGTCACACAGTACCTCATCCCAGCCGGGATGGCGGAATCGGTAGACGCACTGGACTCAAAATCCAGCGCCCTTAAAAGCGTGCGGGTTCGAGTCCCGCTCCCGGCACCAGTAAGCTGATCCACTAAATTTCTTTTAAGCCCACAAAGCCACGCAATTCAATGAGTTACGTGGCTTTTTTCTCGCCCACTCCCAACGCCACTCGCCCCCAACTCCCCCCATTTCCCGTACCATTTGCACCAATTTCGCACCAGGTGCTGCACCAAGAGGAAAGGAAGGCGAGAATGGGAATAGTCGTTAAACGCGGCAAGACGTACCGGGCGCAAGTCAGGCGCAACGGGACGAGCCGGTCATCGACTTTCGATACAAAGGCAGCCGCGTACGCGTGGATTGAACAAGCTGAGCGAGAAATCGATGTTGGCATCTCCGGCGGCATCGTCGCCCCATCCGGCGCGACGTTTGCCAAATTGCTTGAGCGCTATCGAACCGATGTCAGCGAATACAAGCGCGGAAAACGCTGGGAGGTCGCGCGCATCAATCTGACCTTGCGCGATGCGATTGCCAATGTGCCGCTGGCGCGGCTGGCACAACCCGCGGTCGTGGAGTGGAGAGACCGGCGATTGAAGCAGGTCAGCCCCGCATCCGTGCAGCGCGAGTGGAACCTGCTGTCACATGCCTGCAGTCTGGCTGTCAAGGAGTGGCATTGGCTGGCCGAAAACCCGTTTACTGGGGTGCGGCGCCCTCCCCCAACCCCGCCAAGAGACCGCTTGGCAACCGAGGAGGAACTGGATCGCATCCTCTTTGCGCTCAGCTATCAGCCTGGCCTGCGCCCCTCCACGATCACGCAGCGCATTGGAGCCGCTGCGGTGTTCGCCGTCGAGACAGGCATGCGTGTCGGCGAAATTGCCAAGCTG
>JAJXTO010000014.1 GCA_021783695.1 Pseudomonadota bacterium
TGCAAAAACACCTTCGAGGTCGTCAACCAGCTCCGCATCAACACCGACAACAGCCACCACCGCTACGACGTCCTCCTGCTCATCAACGGGGTGCCCTGTGTGCAGATCGAGCTGAAGACGCTCGGTATCAGCCCGCGCCGGGCCATGGAGCAGATCGTCGATTACAAGAACGACCCCGGCAACGGCTACACCAGGACGCTGCTGTGCTTCCTCCAGCTCTTCATCGTCAGCAACCGCACCGAGACCTGGTATTTCGCCAACAACAACGCCCGCCACTTCGCCTTCAATCAGGACGAGCGCTTCCTGCCCATCTATCAGTTTGCCGACGAAGCGAACACCAAGATCACCCACCTCGACAGCTTCGCCGAGACCTTCCTCGTCAAATGCACCCTCGGCCAGACCCTCAGCCGCTACATGGTGCTCATCGCTGCTGAGCAAAAGCTCATGATGATGCGGCCGTATCAGGTCTATGCCGTGAAGCAGATCGTGGACTGCATCCACCAGAACTGCGGCAACGGCTACATCTGGCACACCACGGGCAGCGGTAAAACGCTCACGTCCTTCAAGGCCGCCACGCTGCTCAAGGACAATCCCGACATCGAAAAATGCCTGTTCGTCGTGGACCGCAAAGACCTCGACCGGCAGACCCGCGAGGAATTCAACAAATTCCAAGAAGGCTGCGTCGAGGAAAACACCAACACCGACGCGCTGGTGCGTCGCCTGCTGTCAGACGACTACGCCGACAAGGTCATCGTCACCACCATCCAGAAGCTCGGCCTCGCGCTGGATGACACTAGCCGCCGCAACAAGCAGCGGAAAAATAACGACCAACCGACCTACAAAGAGCAGCTCGAACCGCTGCGCGACAAGCGCATCGTCTTCATCTTCGACGAGTGCCACCGCTCCCAGTTCGGCGATAACCATCAGGCGATCAAAGCGTTTTTCCCCAAGGCACAGCTCTTCGGCTTTACCGGCACGCCCATCTTCGAGGCAAACGCCAGCGCCAAACAGTTCGAGGGCGAATCCGGTCAGTTCAAGACCACTGAAGACCTCTTCCAGAAGCAGCTCCACGCCTACACCATCACCCACGCCATTGAAGACGGCAACGTGCTGCGCTTCCATGTCGATTACTTCAAGCCGGAAGGCAAAAAGCTGCCCAAACCGGGCGAAGCTCTGGAGAAGAAAAAGATCATCGAGGCCATCCTGAAAAAGCACGACGCCGCCACCGGCCAGCGCCGCTTCAATGCCCTGCTCGCCACCGCCTCCATCGTTGATGCCATCGAATACCACGCGCTGTTTGCGACCATGCAGGCGGAGAAACAGGCCGCCGACCCCGACTTCCAGCCGCTCAATATCGCCTGCGTCTTTTCCCCGCCCGCCGAGGGCGATGCCGATGTGAAGCAGATTCAGGAAGACCTGCCGCAGGAAAAGGAAGACAACGCCGTCGAGCCCGAGCAGAAAAAAGCCGCCCTCAAGGCCATCCTCGCCGACTACAACACCCGCTACGGCAGCAATCACACCCTCAGCGAGTTCGACCTCTACTATCAGGATGTGCAAAAGCGCATCAAGGACCAGCAGTGGCCGAATGCCGACTACCCCCACGCGCAGAAAATCGACATCACCATCGTGGTGGACATGCTCCTCACCGGCTTCGATTCCAAATACCTGAACACGCTCTACGTGGACAAGAACCTCAAGCACCACGGCTTGATCCAGGCATTCTCCCGCACCAACCGCGTGCTCAACGGCACCAAGCCCTACGGCAACATCCTCGACTTCCGCCAGCAGCAAGATTCGGTCGATGCCGCCATCGCGCTGTTCTCCGGCGAAAAGTCCGGCCCGCAGGCCCGCGAAATCTGGCTCGTGGACAAGGCGCCGGTGGTCATCCAGAAGCTGGATGCTGCGGTGCAAAAGCTGGCTGACTTCATGCAGTCCCAAGGGCTGGCCTGCGCGCCCGAGGCCGTGCCCAACCTCAAGGGCGACGAAGCCCGCGCCGCCTTCATCAATCACTTCAAGGAAGTGCAGCGCCTCAAAACCCAGCTCGACCAATACACCGACCTGACCGACGACAACGCCGCCGCCATCGAGCACATCCTGCCCAGGGAAAACCTGCTCGGCTTCCGCGGCGCCTATCTGGAGACCGCCCAGCGCCTCAAGGCCCAGCAGGGCAAGGGCGGCGACAAACCCGCGCCGGACGGCGTGGACCAGCTCGACTTCGAGTTCGTCCTGTTTGCCTCCGCCCTCATTGATTACGACTACATCATGGGCCTCATCTCCCGCTTCTCCCAGCAGACGCCGGGCAAGCAGAAGATGAGCCGCGAGCAGCTCATCGGCCTCATCCAGTCCGATGCCAAGTTCATGAACGAGCGCGAGGACATCGCCGCCTACATCGCCACCCTGAAAGCCGGCGAAGGCCTCTCCGAGGCCGCCATCCGCGACGGCTACACCCGCTTCAAGGCGGAAAAGGACGCCGCCGAACTCGCCGCCATCGCCGCCAAGCACCACCTCGCCACCGCCGCCCTGCAAAGCTTCGTGGACGGCATCCTGCAACGCATGATTTTCGATGGCGAGCAATTGAGCGACCTCATGGCCCCCCTGGAGCTCGGCTGGAAAGCCCGCACCCACGCCGAGCTCGCCCTTATGGAAGACCTGCACCCGCTGCTCACCAAACGCGCCCAAGGCCGCGACATCTCAGGACTCAGCGCGTATGAGCAATAAGGCGAAAACCACCAAAGTGGCTGGAGCTTCCAGCTCCAAGGCTGGTCAGCTAGGGGAGCAGGATGCTCCCACCACTGTGCCCAAGCTGCGCTTCCCGGAGTTCCGGGATGCGGTGGGGTGGAAGGAAAGACCGCTTGGCGACTTTCTGAGTGAAAGCCGATTGCCCGGTAGTAAGGGAAACGTCGCGAAGAAGATCACCGTCAAGCTCTGGGGAAATGGAGTGTTCGAGAAGAACGACGCAATTCAAGGCAGCATCAACACTCAGTATTTCCGGCGCAAATCTGGACAGTTCATTTACAGCAAACTTGATTTTCTAAACCAAGCGTTTGGCATCATTCCACCGAGCTTGGATAACTTCGAATCAACGGTTGATTTGCCATGCTTTGATTTTGCAGAAGGGCTTAACTCTATCTTCTTGTTGGAATACGTTAAGCGGAGAGACTTTTACGAAAGGCTGGGTGAAACGGCCGACGGAAGTAGAAAGGCGAGACGCATCCATGCTGAAACATTCCTCTCGTTCCCTATCGCTCTACCCTCGCAACCCGAACAACAAAAAATCGCCGAGTGCCTGAGCTCCGTGGACGAGCTGATGGCCGCGCAAGCGCGGAAACTGGACGCGCTCAAGACCCATAAAAAAGGGCTGATGCAGCAGCTTTTCCCCCGCGAAGGCGAAACCCAACCCCGCCTCCGCTTCCCCGAATTCCAAAACGCACCAGCGTGGGAAGTGAAGCCTCTTGGTAGGGTGGCCGAAAATCTAGACAACCGGCGTGTTCCCATTACATCTAGCGACCGGAGAGCTGGCGAGGTTCCATACTACGGCGCATCCGGCATCGTCGATTACGTCGAAGGCTTCATCTTCGACGAAGACCTACTCTGCGTGTCCGAGGACGGAGCCAATTTGGTTGCACGAAACTACCCGATTGCGTTCCCAATTTCGGGGAAGACATGGGTCAACAATCACGCCCACGTTTTGAGATTCGAGAACGCCTGCACACAGAAATTCGTGGAGGTGTATCTCAATTCGATCAAACTCGATGACTTCATCACGGGAATGGCCCAGCCAAAACTTAACAAGGCGATGCTGGATCGCATTCCCATCCCGCATCCCCGCGTTCCCGAACAACAGCTCATCGCCGACTGCCTGAGCAGCCTCGATACCCTGATCACCGCCGAAACCCAAAAGCTCAAAGCACTCAAGACTCACAAGAAAGGGCTGATGCAGCGGCTTTTCCCATCCCCGGAGGCGGTTGAAGCATGAGCGGGCGGGATTCGTGGGCAGTCGTCAAGGATTCCTTGACAACTCAAATGCGATCGGGCCATGAGGCAACTGTCAAGCCATCCTTGACAGTTCAAGTTGAAGCAGGCCGCGCGGCGGATCATTTTCGTGGCGTCACGAAAATGATCGAGATGGGCAGCGGCGCTTTCGTGATGGGAAAAACCGGGAGTGCAACACCATGACGGACGGCAATGCATCGCAGTTTGTGATTTACCAGAGTGAGGACGGGCAAATTAAGCTGGATGTGCGTTTTGTAGACGAAACCGTCTGGCTGACCCAGCAGCAGTTGGCCGAGTTGTTTCAGACCTCGCGCACCAATGTGGTGGAACACATTCAGCACATCTACGAGGAAGGCGAGCTGGATGCGGCCGCAACCTGTCGGGAATTCCGACAGGTTCGCACAGAGGGCACGCGAGAGGTCGCTCGCAACATGGCCTTTTACAACCTCGACATGACTTTGTCGGTGGGTTACCGCGTAAAAAGTGCGGTGGCGACACGCTTTCGCATCTGGGCAACCCAGCAGTTGCGCGAGTACATCGTCAAAGGCTTCTTGCTGAACGACGAGCGTCTGAAAAACCCGGATCAACCTTTTGACTATTTTGAAGAACTCACGCGGCGCATTCAGGATATCCGCACCAGTGAGCGGCGCTTTTATCAAAAAATCACCGACATCTACGCCACCAGCGTTGACTATGACCCTACGCAGGCTGAAAGTATTTCGTTTTTCCAGACAGTACAAAGATGCACTGGGCCATTACGGGGCAAACAGCGGCAGAGATCATTCACACCCGTGCCGATTAAAATCAGCCCAATATGGGGCTGACCAGTTGGCGCGGCGGCAAGGTGCGCAAGGCCGATGTGAGCATTGCCAAGAATTACCTCAATGCTGATGAGTTAGCCGCACTGAACAATCTGGTGGAGCAATATCTGGTGTTTGCTGAAGGGCAGGCCATGCGTCGCGTGCCCATGACGATGAACGACTGGATTGCCAAGCTGCATGGCTTTTTGACGATTAACGACCGCGACATCCTCAACCACGCCGGAAAAATCTCTCACGAGGTGGCCAAGGCTTTCGCCGAATTGGAGTATGTGAACTTCAACAAGGCTCAGATTGCCAAGGCCGATCAATTGGAAAGCGATTTCGACCGGACGCTGAAACAATTGCCCAAGACGCCGGGTAAAAGGAAGGACATATGACCGAACTCGACCAAAAACAACTGGGCAAGACCCTCTGGAACATCGCCGACCAACTGCGTGGGGCGATGAACGCGGACGATTTCCGCGACTACATGCTGTCCTTCCTGTTTCTGCGCTACCTCTCGGACAATTACGAAACGGCGGCGAAAAAGGAGCTGGGCAAAGACTATCCCACGCTCGCCGCGGACGACCGCCGCGTGCCTCTGTCCCTGTGGTATGCCAACAACCCGGACGACATCACCGAGTTCGAAAAACAGATGCGCCGCAAGGTGCATTACGTCATCCAGCCGCAGCACCTCTGGAACAGCATCGCCAACCTGGCCCGCACCCAGAGCGATGAATTGCTCAAGACCCTGCAAGAGGGATTCAAGTACATCGAAACCGAGTCCTTCCAAAGCGCCTTTCTCGGCCTGTTCTCGGAGATCAACCTCTACTCGGAAAAACTCGGAAAGACCCAGACAGACAAAAACAAGAAGCTCTGCGCCATCATCGCGGAGATCGCCAAGGGGCTGGCGGAATTCTCCTCGAACATCGATGCGCTGGGCGATGCCTACGAATACCTGATCGGCCAGTTTGCCGCTGGGTCCGGCAAGAAGGCGGGCGAGTTCTACACGCCGCAGCAGATTTCCGACATCCTCTCCGCCATCGTCACCCTCGACAGCCAGGAGCCCGCCACCGGCAAGAAAGAGCGCCTGGCCAGCGTGCTCGACTTCGCCTGCGGCTCCGGCTCGCTGCTGCTGAACGTGCGCAAGCGCATGGGGCCGCACGGCATCGGCAAGATTGTCGGACAGGAAAAGAACATCACCACCTACAACCTGGCGCGCATGAACATGCTGCTGCACGGGGTGAAGGACACGGAGTTCGAGATCTACCACGGCGACACCCTGACCAACGATTGGGACATCCTGCGCGAGCTGAACCCCGCCAAGAAACCCGCGTTCGATGCCGTCGTCGCCAATCCGCCTTTCAGCTACCGCTGGGACCCGACCGACGCGATGGGCGACGATGTGCGCTTCAAGAATCACGGACTGGCCCCCAAGTCCGCCGCCGATTTTGCCTTCCTGCTGCACGGCTTCCACTTCCTCAAGGACGAAGGCGTGATGGCCATCATCCTGCCCCACGGCGTGCTGTTCCGGGGCGGCGCCGAAGAGCGCATCCGCACCAAGCTGCTGAAGGACGGCCACATCGACACCGTCATCGGCCTGCCCGCGAACCTGTTTTACTCCACCGGCATCCCGGTGTGCATCCTCGTGCTCAAGAAGTGCAAGAAGCCCGACGACGTGCTGTTCATCAACGCCGCCGAGCACTTCGTGAAAGGCAAACGCCAGAACCAACTGACGGACGCGCACATCGCCAAGATCATCGACACCTACCAGTTCCGGAAAGAAGAGACGCGTTACTCAAAGCGAGTCTCGATGGAGCGTATCGCCGAGGAAGGCTATAACCTGAACATCTCGCGCTACATCAGCACGGCGGTGGGTGAGGAGGAGATCGATTTGCGCGGGGTTCATGCCGAACTGGAGGCGCTCACACAAAACATCGATGCGGCAAGAAACAAGCACAACGTTTTTCTAGAAGAGTTGGGTTTGGCACCTCTGCCTTGAAGTCGATCATCCCTCCCCTTCGCGCTTTTTCCTGAATGCACATGCGCCCCTTACTGGTCTCCATGCCCCGCCGCATCCTCTCTCTCTCCGGCACCCGTGCTGATTTCGGGCTGATGCGCCACGCGCTGCTTACTGCCGCCACGCATCCGGCGCTGGACGTCGCGGTGGCCGTCACCGGCATGCATCTGCACCCCGACTATGGTCACACGGTGGACGAGATCGCGGCCAGCGGGCTGCGCATCGCGGCGCGCATTGCCAGCGACGTGGGCGCGCGCGATGGCGCGGGCATGGCGCGGGCGGTCAGCCAGACGCTGGCGGGGCTGGTGCCGGTGCTGCAGGCCGAGCGGCCCGACGCCCTGCTGCTGCTGGGTGACCGCGGCGAGATGCTCGCGGGGGCGATTGCGGCGCTGCACCTGGGCGTGCCGTCCATCCACCTGCATGGCGGCGAGCGCTCGGGCACGGTGGACGAGCCGGTGCGCCACGCCATCAGCAAGCTGGCCGCGCTGCATTTCTGCGCGACGAACGAGTCGCGCGAGCGGCTGATCGCGATGGGCGAGGAGCCGCAACGCATCCACATCGTCGGCGCGCCGGGGCTGGACGATCTGGGCGGGGCGTCGCTCGTCCCGCGCGAGACGGCACTGCGCGCAATGCATCTGCCCGACGACTGCTCCTACGTCCTCGCCCTGTTTCACCCTGTGGTGCAGGAGGCGGACGACGCCGCCGCGCAGACCCAGGCGCTGCTCGACGGCCTGCGGGCTGCGGGGGCGGGGTCGGCCTTCAGCGTGGTCTGGCTGGCGCCGAATGCCGACGCGGGCTCGGGACACATCGAAGCCTTGCTGCGGGCGCAGCAGTGGCCGGGGATTCACCGCATCACCCATCTGCCGCGGGCCGACTATCTGGCTGCGCTGCGCCACGCCGCGGTGCTGGTGGGCAATTCGTCGTCGGGCATCATCGAGGCGGCCAGTCTGGGCACGCCGGTGGTCAACGTCGGCAGCCGCCAGTACCTGCGCGAGCGCAACACCAACACGGTGGACGTGCCGCCGCAGGCAGCGGCCATCGAGGCCGCCGTGCGACAGGCCATCGCCCATGGGCGATGGCCACCGCACAATGTGTATGGGCAGGGTGGCAGCGCCGAACGCATCGCATATCTGCTGGCCACTCTGCCTTTGTCCGGCGATCTGCTGCACAAAATCAATCGTTATTGAAGCCATCATGTCTGCATCACCCGAAAAACCTGTACTGATCGTCTTTGGCGCCGGCGGCCACGGCCGCGTGGCGGCTGACGCGGCGCTGGTGAGCGGCGCGTTCTGGCGCGTGGTCGCCTCAGACCGCAACCCGGCCACCTGGGGCAGCGAACTGCTGCCCGGCGTGCCGGTGCTGTCACCCGAGGCCGCCGCAGCGCTGCCGGGCCCGCGCGTGGTGCATGTGGCCATCGGCAACAACCCGATGCGGCGCGGCGAGGCGGCGCGGCTGGCGTCCATCGGGCCACTGGCCACCATCGTCCACCCCAGCGCCAGCGTGGCGGCCTCGGCGCGCATCCAGCCCGGCTGTCTGATCACGGCGCAATGCGTGGTCGGGCCGATGGCCGAGCTGGGCATCGGCGCCATCGTCAATCACGCCGCGGTGGTCGATCACGACTGCCGCTTGGCCGCCTGGACGCATGTGGCTCCCGGCGTGAAACTCGGCGGCGCGGTGCAGGTGGGCGAAGCCGCCCTGGTGGGCGCGGGCAGCACGGTGCTGCGCAACCTGCGCGTGGGCGCAGATGCCACGCTGGGCGCGGGCGCGGTGCTGCTGCAAGATCTGCCCGACGGCGAGGCCTGGGCGGGTGTGCCCGCCCGCCCCCTTCAAGGAGCTTCGGCATGAACCTCAACGCTTTCAGCGCCCTTTGCATGTCCCCCGGCGCCACGCTGCACGAGGCGCTGGCGCGGCTCGATGCCACGGCGCAGGGCATTCTGCTCGTGACCGACCCGCGGGGTCACCTGCTGCGCACCATCACCGATGGCGACCTGCGCCGCGCCGCGCTGGCCGGCACACCGTCCACCGCGCCGCTTTCGGCCCTGCCCACGGCCCATGCGCCGCACAGGGTGGGGCTGCAGGCCAGCCAGCGCGACGTGCTGGCGCTGATGGACGCGCAGCGCATCGATCATGTGCCGGTGGTGGACGCGGCTGGGCGCGCGGTCGATCTCATCACGCGGCGCGAGCTGTCGCAGCGCGTCTACCTCTCCTCGCCCCATCTGGGCGATGACGAAGTGGCGCTGGTGCAGGAGGCCTTCACCAGCAACTGGATCGCGCCGCTCGGCCCCCATGTGGACGCCTTCGAGCGCGAACTCGCCGCGCTGGTCGGCGTGCAGCATGCCGCGGCCACGAGTTCGGGCACCGCGGCGCTGCATCTCGGTCTGCGCCTGCTGGGCGTGGGCCCGGGCGACGTGGTGCTGTGCTCCAGCCTCACCTTCGTCGCCAGCGCCAACCCCATCAAGCAGCTCGGCGCCACGCCGGTGTTCATCGACTCCGAGCCGCAGAGCTGGAACATGTCGCCGCAGGCTTTGACGACAGCACTCGCCGCGCTCCAAGCGGATGGCGTCACGCCCAAGGCTGCGGTGGTGGTCAACCTCTACGGCCAGAGCGCCGAGATGGACGCCATTGTCCCCTTGCTGGAGCGCTACGGCGTGCCCATGCTGGAAGACGCGGCCGAATCGCTCGGCGCCAGCTACAAAGACCGCCCCAGCGGCAGCTTCGGCAAGCTCGCGGTGTTTTCGTTCAACGGCAACAAGATCATCACCACCTCGGGCGGCGGCATGCTGGTGGGCAACGACGCGACGCTCATCGACCACGCGCGCAAGCTCTCTACCCAGGCGCGCGAACCGGCGCGGCATTACGAGCACATTGAAGACGGCTACAACTACCGCCTGAGCAATGTGCTGGCGGGCATTGGCCGCGGTCAGTTGCGCGTGCTGGAGCAACGGGTGCAGAGCCGCCGCGCGGTGTTTGCACAGTACCGCGACGCGCTTGGCGCCGTGCCCGGCCTGCGCTGGATGGTCGAGCCCGAGGGCCATCGTTCCACCCGCTGGCTGTCGGCCTTCGTGCTGGAGGGCGACGACGCGCAGGCCCGCCGCGACGCCCTGCTCGATTTTCTCGAACGCCACAACGTCGAGGCGCGGCCGGTGTGGAAGCCCATGCATCTGCAGCCCCTGTACACGGGATGCCGCTACTTCCCGCACGATGCCGGACACGACGTGAGCCGCGCGCTGTTCGAAGGCGGTGTCTGCCTGCCCTCGGGCTCGAACATGAGCGCGGCGCAGCGCACACGGGTGGGCGAGCTGGTGGCGCGCGGCCTGGGCTTGACGGTCCGGAGCGCCGCATGAGTTTTTCAACCCGTGCCACCTGGCGCCCCGCGGCGGCGGACGCCCTGCTCGTCGCCCTCACCTGGCTGCTCGCCTTTCTGTTTCGCTTCAGTCTGCTGCGCAATGACGCGCCGGCCAATCTGGCGCAGATCCTGTGGATCAGTACGCCGCTGGCGGCCGTGGTGTGGGTCGCGGCGCTGGCCGGGCTGGGCGCCTACCGCACGCCGTGGCGACACACCAGCGTGCCCGAGTTCAAGCGCCTGGCCTCGGCCATGATCGTGGCGGCGCTGGCGCTGGCGGCCGTGCTGCTGTTGCTGCGTCTGCCCAATTTCCCGCGCTCCATCGTGCTGCTGCACCCGCTGTTCGCGGCAGCGGCGCTGCTCGGCCTGCGACTGGCCGCGCGCATTCTGGCCGAAGGGCGTCTTACCCGTTCCACCGCGCAGGGCAAGCCGCTGCTGGTGCTGGGCACCCTCGACGACGCCGCACGGGCACTGCAGAGTCTGCGCGGCAGCGCGGGCTGGCAGGTGGCCGCCCTCATCAGCCCGCACTGCGGCGAAGTCGGGCGCAGTGTGCAGGGTGTGCGCGTGGCCGGCAGTCTGGACGATCTGGCCCGCGTGGCGCTGGCGCAGGGCGCCAGCCATGCCTTGATCGCCAGCGAGCCCGGCAGCCCCACGCGCCGCGAATTGCTGCTGCAGGCCAGCGACGCGCGCCTCGCCCTGCTCACCCTGCCGCGCGCCGACGACTGGCTGCAAAGCGGCAGCAGCGGGGGCAGCGGCAATGCGCCGCGCCAGGTCGAGCTGGCCGACCTGCTGGGCCGCGCCGCCGTGCAGCTCGACGTGCGCGGTCTCTCCGGCCTGCTCGCGGGGCAGGTCGCCCTGGTCACGGGCGCGGGCGGCAGCATCGGCTCGGAGCTGTGCCGCCAGATCGCGCGCTTCGGGGTGCGGCAGCTGGTGTGCATCGATGCGTCGGAAATCGCCATCTATGCGCTGGAGCAGGAGTTCAAGGCGCGCTTTCCCGAGCTGGCAGTGCGCTACTACACCGCCAATGTCCGCGAACCCGAGCGCCTGCTCGACCTGTTCAACCAGCACCGCCCTGCCGTGGTGCTGCATGCCGCAGCCTATAAGCATGTGCCGCTGATGGAGGACGACAATGCCATCGAGGCGCTACGCACCAATGTGCTGGGCACACTCAACGCCGCGCGCGCGGCCACGGCCTGCGGCGCAAAGCGCTTCGTGCTCATCTCCACCGACAAGGCGGTGAACCCGACGAACGTGATGGGCGCGAGCAAGCGCCTGGCCGAGCTGGCGCTGCAGGCCCACGCCGCGCAGCACCCCGACACGCATTGTTGCGCGGTGCGCTTCGGCAATGTGCTGGGATCGAGCGGCAGCGTGGTGCCGCGCTTCGCGGCGCAGATCGCCGCGGGCGGGCCGGTCACCGTCACTCACCCGGAGATCGTGCGCTATTTCATGACCATCCCCGAAGCCGCGCAGCTCGTGCTGCAAGCCGGGCTGATGGGGCAAAGCGGCGAAATCTATGTGCTCGACATGGGCGATCCGGTGAAGATCGTCGATCTGGCGCGGCTGATGATCCGGCTGTCGAACAAGACCGAGGAGGAGATCCCCATCCATTTCACCGGCCTGCGCCCCGGAGAAAAGCTGTATGAGGAACTGCTGGCCGACGACGAAACCACCCTGCCCACGCCCCACCCCAAGCTGCGCGTGGCGCGGCAGGCCGAGCAGGAGCGGCTCGATCTGCAAGCCTTGCAGGTCTGGATCGCCACCAGCGGCAGCAACCCGCCGACGCAGATCAAGACCGCGCTGCACGCGCTGGTGCCGGAGTACTCCCCACAGTAGCGCTGCGGCACGCGCTCCGGGCAGTCCCTAGAATTGCCAGAGTTCACGCACGACGGGTCGCAACGATACTGTTCAGCCGCCGCCTTGCTGCGGCGTGTTGCGTTGAACGTCTTTTCTTCCCCTGCGGCGCTCGTGCCACCATCTCCGACGCCATCCCAGCCGCCATTTCGCCAATCTCCCATGTCAAACCATCCCATCCTGCTGGCCGAACAGGTGCGCAAGCGCTACACCGAGGGGCCGCAACCCGTCGAAGTGCTCAAGGACGTGAATCTGCGCATCGACGGCGGGCAGACCCTGGCCATCATCGGGGCCTCGGGCTCGGGCAAGAGCACGCTGATGCATCTGCTCGGCGGCCTCGACCGGGCCGACGACGGCCGCGTGCAGGTCTGCGGGCGCGACTGGGCTCAGATGAACCCCAAGGCGCAGGGCGTTTGGCGCAACCAGCATGTCGGCTTCGTCTACCAGTTCCACCACCTGCTGATGGAATTCAGCGCGCTGGACAACGTGGCCATGCCGCTGCGCATCCGCCGTACCCCTGCCGAGCAGGCGCAGACTGTTGCCGCGCAGATGCTGCAGCGCATGGGGCTGGACGCGCGGCTGCAGCACCGTCCAGGAGAGCTCTCCGGCGGCGAGCGCCAGCGCGTGGCCATCGCCCGCGCACTGGTCACCCAGCCTCAACTCGTGCTTGCTGACGAACCCACGGGCAACCTCGACAGCGACGCCGCCGCCGTGGCGCTGGACATGCTGCTCGACGTCGCGCTGGCGCAGGGCGACGCGGTGGTCATCGTCACCCATGAAGCCGCAGTGGCCGCGCGCTGCCAGCGGCAGTTGCGTCTGGTGAACGGCGCGCTGCAGGACGCCTGAGCAGGCGTGGGCGCGGATCGACGGCGCGGCGCACCGATCCACTACGATAGTCTGATTACATTTTCCGCATACACGGCCGCCTCGTTTGTCCATGTCCCGCTCCAAACCCACCTTGTTTGAACTCCGCAGCGGCGCCATCGACGCCGTGCATCTGGTGGTGAAAACGCCCGACTTCGCCGCGCTGACCGAGGCGCTGCAGCAGCGGTTCGACGCCACGCCCGAATTCTTTTCTGGCGAAGCCGTGGCCATCGACCTGCGCCGCCTGGCCGACGATGCCAACCTGCCGCTGGACGAGCTCACCGCCCTGCTGCGCCGCTTCAACATGCGGCCCTTCGGCGTGGTGGCCCAGGCCGCGCAACAGGCCTGGGCCGCGACCAGCGCTCTGCCCTTGCTCGACAGCCGCGACACGCGCAAACCCGGCGGTGCCGAAGCTGCTCCCAATGCAACAGCGAGCGCGGCGCCCCCTGCTGAATCCGCAGACACGACCGGCCCCCCTGCTGCCGCGACGGTTGCAAACACACCCGCCTCCGTGACGCTGCCCGCCGTATTCATCGACCGCCCCCTGCGCTCGGGACAGCGGATTTATTCCCCCGGCGACCTCATCGTGCAAGGCGTGGTCAGCCACGGCGCGGAGGTGATGGCCGAAGGGCATGTGCACATTTACGGCGCCTTGCGCGGCCGGGCGCTGGCAGGTGCGCGCGGCAACACCGCGGCGCGGATTTTCTGCACCAGTTTCGAGCCGGAGCTGGTGGCCATCGCCGGCATCTACCGCACCGCCGAACAGGATCTTCCCGCCGGGGTGCGCGGCCAGCCGACCACCGTGCGCCTGCAGGGCGAACAATTGCTGATCGAACCCCTGGCTCTCAAATAATCTTCCAAGGACTGAACTCATGGCCAAAATCATTGTGGTGACTTCCGGCAAAGGTGGCGTGGGCAAAACCACCACCAGCGCCAGCTTCGCCTCCGGGCTGGCGCTGCGCGGTCACAAGACCGCCGTCATCGACTTCGATGTCGGCCTGCGCAACCTCGACCTCATCATGGGCTGCGAGCGCCGCGTGGTGTACGACCTCATCAACGTCATCCAGGGCGAAGCCAAGCTCACCCAGGCGCTGATCAAGGACAAGCAGTGCGACAACCTGTTCATCCTCCCGGCCTCGCAGACGCGCGACAAGGACGCGCTGACCAGGGAGGGCGTCGAGGCCGTGCTCAAGGAGCTCGACGACATGGGCTTCACCTACATCGTCTGCGACTCGCCAGCGGGCATCGAAAGCGGTGCGCTCATGGCCATGCACTTCGCCGATGAAGCCCTCATCGTCACCAACCCGGAAGTCTCGTCGGTGCGCGACTCCGACCGCATTCTGGGCATGCTGTCGAGCAAAACCAAGCGCTCCATCGAAGGCGGCGAGCCGATCCGCGAGCATCTGCTCATCACCCGCTACAACCCCAAGCGCGTCAGCGACGGCGAGATGCTCTCACTCACCGACATCCAGGACATTCTGCGCATTCAGCTCATCGGCGTCATTCCCGAGAGCGAATCGGTGCTGCAGGCCTCCAACCAGGGCACACCGGCCATCCACCTCACCGGAACCGACGTGGCCGAGGCCTATCAGGACGTGGTGGCCCGCTTCCTCGGCGAAGACAAGCCCATGCGCTTCACCGACTATCAGAAGCCGGGCCTGTTCAAGCGCCTGTTCGGCGGTTGAGGGAGGCAAGCACCATGTCATTTCTCTCTTTCTTTCTGGGCGAAAAAAAGAAAACCGCCACGGTCGCCAAGGAGCGGCTGCAGATCATCCTCGCGCATGAACGCGGCGGCAGCGGCGCCCCCGCCGACTGGCTTCCCGCACTGCAGCGCGAACTGGTCGATGTGATCTCCAAATACGTCAAGATCGACAGCAACGACATCCAAGTCAAACTGGAACGTCAGGACACGCTCGATGTGCTGGAAGTGAAAATCGAGATCCCGCCGCGAGCGGCGTGAGGGTCAGCCGCCCTTTTTAACCGCAACTGCCGATATACCCGCAGTTCTCGCAGCGGTCGCAGCCATCGACGCGGCGCAGGAAGGGGCCGCCGCATTCCGGGCAGATGCGGCCGCCGGGCAGCAGGTCGGGCGATGCGTCTGCCGACTCCAGATCGATGCGCAGGGCCTCGGGGACGTGGGCGCGTTGCGCCAGCGAGAGCAGAGATTGCTCGCGGCCCGAAGCGTCGAGATAGCCGCGCCGCCGCAGCAGTTCCTGCAGGGCGTAGGCGATGGCCGCCACTTCGGACTGGTGGAAGCGCGGCGCGCGGCTGCCGTCGGCCTTGATGACTTCGCCGCAGCGCACCGGGCCTTTGTCCCACACCACTTCGCGCATGTTCTGCAGGCTCTTGGCGATGGATCCGCCCGAGCGCGCCACCAGTGAAAGCAGCCGCATATTGGACGCGATCCACTGCTGGCCCTCGTCGCGCTGGCCTGCCGGCATGAAGAACTCGATGGGCCGCTCGATGCGCACCGCCTCGCCGTTCACCCGGCCTTCCACCTCGGCAAACGACACGGAGAGGTAGACCGTCTTCTGCCCCTCGGACGTCATGTAGCTGATCTTGCTGGTCACGGCCTGCAGATCACCCGCGGGGCGGCCTTCGATGCGGCGGGTCAACGGGTCGATGTCGCCGGAGGCGGCCGCAGGCACGGGTGCGGAGGGTGTGGCCTGCAGCACCGCGCCGAGCACGGCGTTGGGACGGTAGGTGGCCAGCCCCTTGAGCCCCGCCTTCCAGGCCTGCAGGTACAACTCCTTGAAGTCGTCGTAGGGGTAGTCGGCCGGGACGTTGACGGTCTTGCTGATGCTGGTGTCGATAAAGGGCTGGACGACCTGCAGCATTTTCATGTGGTCGGCGGCGGACATCTCCAGCGCGGTGACGAAGGCCGACGGCAGCTTGGTCATGTCGTGACCCATGCTGCGGTACAGACGCCAGGCATGATCGGCCACCTCGTAGTCGCGGGTGGTGTTGTCGGCCATGCGCTTTTTGCGGGTATAGACCCAGGAGAACGCAGGCTCGATGCCGTTGCTGGCGTTGTCGGCAAAGGCCAGGCTGATGGTGCCGGTGGGCGCCACGGCAAGCAGATGCGAGTTGCGGATGCCATGCGCGGCAATGGCGGCGCGGATGTTCTCGGGCAGGCGCCGGGCAAAGCCGCTGGCGAGATATTTCTGCGCGTCGAACAGTGCAAACGCACCCTTCTCTTTCGCCAGATCGACCGAGGCCGCATAGGCCGCGTCGCGCAGGGTGCGGGCCATGTCGGCTGCGAAACGGCGGGCGTCGTCGCTGTCGTAGCGCAGGCCGAGCATGACGCAGGCGTCGCCCAGGCCGAGAAAGCCCAGGCCAACGCGGCGCTTGTTCTGCGCCTCGTCGTGCTGCTCCACCAGAGGCCAGTAGGTCACGTCAAGCACATTGTCGAGCATGCGCACCGCAGTGCGGGTGACGGCCTGGAAGCCCTCGGCATCGAAACGGGCCTGCGGGGTGAACGGCTCGCGCACGAAGCGGGTGAGGTTGATCGAGCCCAGACAGCAGCAGCCATAGTCGGGCAGGAACTCTTCGGCACAGGGATTGGTGGCCTCGAAGGTTTCGCAGTAGTGCAGGTTGTTGTCGGCATTGGCGGTGTCGAGGAACAGAATGCCCGGCTCGGCGTGGTCGTAGGTGGACTGCATGATCTGATCCCACAGATCGCGCGCCCGCACGCGGCGATAGACCCACAGGCCATCGGCGCGCTGCTGCGCGCCTGCGGCCAACTGGTCGTCGCCCGGCCTGGCCTTGTGCACCAGATCGATCTCGGCATCGGCTTCGACCGTCTGCATGAAGGCGCCGCTCACGCCGACCGACAGGTTGAAGTTCTTGAACGCGCCCTGATCCTTGGCGTGGATGAAGGCCTCGATGTCCGGATGGTCGATACGCAGCACGCCCATTTGCGCACCGCGGCGGCTGCCCGCGGATTCCACCGTTTCGCACGAGGCGTCGAACACCCGCATGAACGACAGCGGCCCGCTGGCGCGGCTGTGCGTGCCGCCGACATGCGCTCCCGCGGGACGGATGCGCGAGAAGTCATAGCCCACGCCGCCGCCGCGCCGCATGGTTTCGGCGGCCTGCGCCAGGGCCTTGTAGATGCTGGGCTTGCCGTCCTTGTCATCGGACACCGAATCGCCTACGGGCTGAACGAAGCAGTTGATCAGCGTGGCCTGAATGTCGGTGCCCGCGGCCGACATGATGCGGCCGGCGGGAACGAAACCATCGTCCAGCGCCTGGCGGAACAACGCCTCGCTGCGCGCCGGGTCGGCCTCTTCCACCGCCAGGGCGCGGGCGACGCGGGAATGAATGTCGGTAATGCTGTGCTCGTCGCCCTTGGCGTATTTCTCCGCCAGAACGTCGAGGCTGATGTCTTGGGCTTGCATGGTGTGTGCGGCTGATGTGGATGCTCTATTTATGGCGTTTATAGCGCGCCTTCCGGGTCGTCGGCTTCGACCTCGGTCAAGCGCAGCAGGGTCTGGGTCTGGTCGGCGGGCAGCGCCTCCACCTGCTTGAGCTGGCGTGTCATGGCGCGGGTGCGGGTTTCCGCCTGACCGATGGTGTTGCTGGCTTCGTCGAGCTTTTTGCGGGTTTTCGCCAGCACGTCGCCGAACTTGGTGAACTCGGTCTTCACGGCGCCCAGCACCTTCCATACCTCGGTGGAGCGCTGCTCCAGCGCCAGGGTGCGAAAGCCCATGTGCAGGCTATTGAGCAACGCCAGCAGGGTGGTGGGACCGGCAAGCATCACCCGGTGCTCGCGCTGCAGCGCCTCGACCAGCCCGGGCCGACGCAGCGCCTCGGCGTACAGGCCCTCGGTGGGCAGGAACAGAATGCCGAAATCCGCGGTGTGCGGCGCGGCGATGTACTTGGTCTGGATGGTCTTGGCCTCCTCGCGCAGGCGAAGTTCAAGCGCTTTCGAGGCCGCGTCGGCAGCGGGCTTGTCGGCCTGTTCCTGCGCGTCGAGCAGGCGCTCGTAGTCTTCGCGCGGGAACTTGGCGTCGATCGGCAGCCACACCGGGCCGTCGCCCTTGCCGGGCAGGCGAATGGCGTATTCCACGCGGGCGTTGCTGCCGGGCACGGTTTCCACATTGACGCCATATTGCTCTGGCGTGAAGACCTGTTCGATCAGCCCGGCAAGCTGAATTTCGCCAAAAACCCCGCGCGACTTCACATTGCTGAACACCCGCTGCAGATCGCCCACGCCTTGCGCCAGGGTCTGCATCTCGCCCAGGCCGCGATGGACGAGTTCCAGCCGTTCGGCCACCTGCTTGAAGCTCTCGCCCAGGCGTTGCTCCAGCGTGGCGTGGAGCTTTTCGTCCACGGTGGCGCGCATCTGTTCGAGTTTTTTTTCGTTGTCGGCTTGCAGTTCGCGCAGGCGCAGTTCCATCGTGCCGCGCATCTCGCTCAGGCTTTTGTCGGTGGACTGGCGCAGCGCGTCGAGCCGCTCGACAAGCTGCGCCTGCAAGGTCTGCAGGCTTTGGGTATTGGTCTGGGTGAGATGGCCGACCTGCTGCACAAGCGTGTCGCCCACGGCTTTCTGCAGGCTTTGCAGTTGCAGGGCCACGGTGTCGAGCTGGGCGTTTTGCGTACGCGTGCTCTCGCCCTGCTGATTGAGCAGCATCTGCTGAAACTGCGCGAGTTGCCCGGCCTGCTCGGTGCGCAGGCTCTGGCCGCTGGCCTGCACCGCGCCGCGCAGTTCGCGCTCCAGGCGCTCGAGCGGGGACGCAAGGTCCATGCCGATTTCGCGGCGCAGCTCTGCCACACCGCGCAACCGGGACAGCAGCGCCCAGGCCATGCCCAGCAGCGCGAGCAACAACAGCGCGATGAGGAGGAACAAGATCCGTTCAAGCGACATGCGGATTCAGCCCGTGACGGGAGTGAGTGGCGGCTGGCCTTGCAGCACCGCGACAAGGTTGTCCACCGCGAGCTGCGCCATGGCGCGGCGGGTGGGAATGCTGCTGCTGGCGATATGCGGCGTGAGCACTAAACGCGGCGCGGCCAGCAGCAAAGGGTTGACACGAGGCTCGCCCTCGAACACGTCCAGCCCGGCTGCGCCCAGGTGGCCGCCATGCAGCGACTGAGCGAGCGCGGCTTCATCCACCACGCCGCCACGGGCGATGTTGACCAGCGTGGCGCCTGGTCGCATGAGCGCGAGTTGCTCCGCGCCGATGAGGTGATGCGCGGCCGGGCCGTACGGCAGCGCCAGCAGCACATGGTGGCTCTCGCGCAGCAGGGTGGGCAGGTCGCGATGGCTGGCGCGCAGCTCCTCCTCGATGGGCGCGGCAAGCCGTTTGCGGTTGTGATAGAGCACCCGCATGTTGAAGCCGAACACGGCGCGCCGCGCGATGGCCTGGCCGATGCGCCCCATGCCGACGATGCCCAGCGTGGCGCCATGCACGTCCGCCCCGGCGAACAGATCGACGCTCCATTTGCTCCACTGCCCGGCGCGCAAGAACCGCTCGGCATCGCCAATCTGCCGCGCGGCGGCCAGCAGCAGGGCAACGCCGAAGTCGGCGGTGGTTTCGGTGAGCACGTCGGGCGCGTGGGTGACGGTCACGCCGCGCTCGGCGCAGGCGGCCAGGTCGATGTGATCCACACCGACCGTCATCGTGCTCACGACCATGAGCTCCGGGCAGGCGTCGAGCAGCGCCGCGTCGATGCGCTCGCTGCCGGTGACGAAGGCGCCATGCTTGTCGGCCAGACGCTGGCGCAGAGCCTCTGGCGTGCAGATGGCGTCGTCCAGCGTGGTTTCCACCTCGGCCACGGCGCGCAGTTGATCGATGATGTCGGGAAACACCGCGCGCGCCACCAGCACGCGAAGCGGCCCCTCATGGGAAAGACGGTTCATCGGAAAAACACCAGGGTGAGCATGAGAAAGCACGGCAGCAGGATGGCGAACGACCAGCCCATATAGCCGAAGAACGAGGGCATGCGCACGCCGCGATGCTCGGCAATCGCCTTGACCATGAAGTTCGGCGCATTGCCGATGTAGGTGACCGCGCCCATGAACACCGCACCGGCCGAGATGGCTGCGAGCGTCGTGACCTGCGCCATGAGGTGCGCCGCGTCGCCCCCGGCGAGGTTGAAGAACACCAGATAGGTGGGCGCGTTATCCAGAAAGGAGGAGAGCGCGCCGGTGAGCCAGAAGTAGGTCGCGGCGATGGGCTGGCCCTGGGCATCGGTGCTCAGCCGGACCAGCGCGGCGAGCGCCCCGCCCTCGCCCGCGCGCAGGATGGCGATCACCGGAATGATGGTGAGAAAAATTCCGAGAAACAGCTTGGCCACCTCGATCATCGGCGCCCATGTGAACTGGTTTTCATGCCGTGCCTGCCATGGCGTGGTGAGCAGGGACAGCAGCGCAATGAGGATGAGCGCGGCATCGCGCGTGAGGTTCTGCAGCTCCAGGCTTTGACCGAGGATGGGCACAGCCACCCCCGGCTTCCACACCCCGCTGTTCAGCACGGCAAGGACGATGGCCAGCAGCCACAGCACATTCCACGCACCAAGGATGCCCAGCGGACTGTCGGGCGTGGGATCGACGGTGCTGCGTGCAGTCTCCTTGCTCCAGTACCAGCGGTCGAGCAGATAGAACAGCGCCAGCAGCAGTGCGCACAGCAGCGCGGTGGGCGCCAGCAGGTGTTTGAGCGTCCAGAAGAAATCGACTCCCTTGAGAAAGCCGAGGAACAGCGGCGGATCGCCCAATGGGGTGAGCGCGCCCCCTGCATTGGCCACCAGGAAGATGAAGAACACGAGCACATGCGCATTGTGGCGGCGGGCATCGTTGGCGCGGATGACCGGACGCACCATCAGCATGGCCGCGCCCGTGGTGCCCATGAGGCTGGCAAGCACCGTGCCGATGGCCAGCAGCAGGGTGTTCTGCGCCGGGCTGCCATGCAGATTGCCGCGCACCGCAATGCCGCCGCTGACCGTGTAGAGCGCGGTGAGCAGGATGACGAAGGGCAGGTACTCGTGCAGGAGGGTGTGCAGAGCGGCGTTCCAGGTGGCCTGCACGCCGAAGCCGGCGGCGAAGGGAATGAGAAACAGCGCCACCCAGCCCGCGGCGATCTTGCCCTGATGGTGATGCCACAACTGGCCCGCAAACAGTGGCAGAAGCGCGATGGACAGCAGCATGGCGGCAAAGGGCATGCCCCACCACAGGCTGAGGGTGGACGGGTCAGGGCCGCTTGCGGCAAACGCGGTCGCCGGGAAGGCTGCGGCCCACGCGGCCAGCAGCGGCATCGATCGCCATGCCGCGCTGCGGCGCTCAGTCGGCATCGACGATCACCACATGCACGCGGTACGGGCCATGCGCGCCGAGCACGATGGTCTGTTCGATGTCGCCTGTGCGCGACGGCCCGGACACCGTGCTCAAGGCACGCGGCAGCTCACCCAGCTCGGCACGCAGGAGCGCGTAGGCGTCCTCCAGCGCGGCAACGACGCGGCTGGCCGGGACAATGGCGATATGCGTTTCCGGCAGCAAATGGGTGGACGACGGCGTCGCAGGCGAACTTGCCAGCACCAGCGAACCCGTCTCGGCCACGGCGCAGAAGCAACCCGTGATGCCGAGCTTGTCGTCATCGCGCGGCGGGCGGCACTCCAAAGCCAGCCCGGCCTGCGCCCACGGAAGCCCGGCCAGGGTGTCCCAGCCGACGCCCTGCGCCTCCAAGCCCTGTTCGCGCAGGTAAGCCGCCACCGCCTGCGGCACATCCTGCCGACTGGCCACGCGCGCCACCGTCGTCTGCAACGACAGCGCCTGCGTGGTGAACGCGGCGATCCGGTCGTCGCCCAAGCGGGGCTGCGGGCCGCGCACATGCCGATGGATGTCAGCTTCGGCATCCTGCACTTCCATCGCGTGCAGCGCAGCGGGTCGCCCTTGCCGGGCACGGATTTGCGCCAGGATCGCGGCGCGGGCGGTGTCGGTATTCATGGGTTGCGAATGCATGGAAACGGTGGATCGGTTGGAGTCGGCTTCCTGCTCAAACATCAAGACGGAATCCCAAATCCAGTTCAGATGCGGGCTGGCCGCACAGGCCCCAGTTTTCGAGGGGAGGCTCGATCAGAACGATCAGAATGTCTGAGGCCTGAATGCCGAGTGCCCCCAGTCTTGCAACGAGGCCCTGGTACAACTTGCGCTTGGCTTCGAGACTGCGGCCGGGAAAGAGCAGAAATTCCACAAAGGTGTAGTTTTCTGTCTTGCCCGGAGGGACGGGGCAGTGCTCAGGCTTGTGTTCAATGTAGCGGATCTGCTTGTCATCTTCAGGCACCTTGAGCGCCTCGATTTGGGCTTGATAAACAGCCTCGATCAAGGCGGCGACCCTCTCGGGAGGATGCGAGCGGCACACTTCGATCTTTGCAATGGGCATAAGCTGCCTCCAAATTGGACAAGCGATCCTGATCTCGATTTCAAGTCGTGATTGGCTGAAACACACGGATGCGAGGTGCGATCTTGCTCTTGAGTTCCCGCGTGGTGATGCGCATGTCGTACTCCGACTGCAGATTCAGCCAGAAGCGCGGTTCCATCGCGAAGTAGAGCCCCAGGCGCAGTGCGGTGTCAGCGGTGATCGGGCGCTTGCCATGCACGATGTCGCTGATACGGCTGGGCGAGACGTCGAGATCTGCCGCCAGCCGCTGGATGGTCAGACCCATCGGGCGCATGAACTCCTCCAACAAAATTTCGCCTGGATGAATTTCTTCAAGCAATGCAACCATGCCGGTTCTCCGCATTCAGTGATAGTCCACGATCTCGACCTGATGTGCGCCAGCGCGCTTCCAGACAAAACACAGCCGCCATTGGTCGTTGATGCGAATGCTGTGCTGCCCCTTGCGTTCTCCTTTGAGCGCTTCAAGCTGATTGCCTGGCGGGACTCTGAGGCTTGCCAATTCGGTGACCGCGTGCAATTGCAATAACTTGCGCCGCGCCACACGCTCGATGTTGCGAAAGCGTGCGACCGGCCGACTCTGAAACAAAGCCTGGGTGTCGGCACAAGCGAAACTGTGAATCATGCCCAATAATCGTCCGCGACACGGAATCTGTCAAGAAGACCCCATGATCCAGAAAACTACCCATCCTCCGCATCATGCTCCACGAGTTGGCTGGCGGGGATCTGGAAGACTTCGCGCAGATACGCCAGATACGCCGGGTCGTCGCACATGTTCTTGCCCGGCGCGTCGCTGACCTTGGCCACGGGCTGACCGTTGCAGCGCGTCATCTTGAGCACCATCTGCGGGGCGTCGTAGCCGAGATCGTGCATGAGATTGGTGCCGATGCCGAAGGCCAGGCCCACGCGCTGGTGAAACTGCCGGTACAGGGCGATGACCTTCGGGATGGTCAGCATGTCGCTGAAGACCAGCGTCTTGGTGCGCGGGTCGACGCGGTTGTTCTGGTAGTGCGCGATCATCGCTTCACCCCAGGCGAAGGGGTCACCCGAGTCGTGCCGGGCGCCGTCGAACAGCTTGCAGAAATACAGATCGAAGTCGCGCAGGAAGGCCTGCAGGCCATAGACGTCGGCCAGGGCGATGCCCAGATCGCCGCGGTATTCCTTGGCCCACATCTCGAAGGCGAACACCTGGGTGTCGCGCAGACGCGGGCCCAGCGCCTGGCAGGCTTGCAGGTATTCGTGCGCCATGGTGCCCAGCGGGGTGAGGCCCATCTCCTTGGCGAGCAGCACATTGCTGGTTCCGGCAAGCTGCGGGCCGAGGCCGCCATGCAGGCGACCGAGCACCTGTGCCTGCCAGCGGCGGGAGTAGCGCCGCCGCGTGCCGTAGTCAGCGATGCGGCAGTCCTGCAGTTCAGGCGTGTGGAGCAGCGCGATCTTGTCGTCCAGTCTTTGCAGCCCGGCATGCAGATCGGCATGGGCATGGGCGTGGCGGGCATAGACCTCACTGACGATGGCCAGCACCGGCACCTCGAACAGAATGGTGTGCAGCCAGGGACCGCGGATGGCGATGTCGATCTCGCCGCGGGCGCGGGCTGCCGCGTCTGCCGCCGGGGTGGCGCTGATGCGCTGGCGGTTGAGGCGAAAGAGGGCGAGGAAGTCGATGAAGTCGCTCTTGATGAAGCGCAGGCTGCGCAGATAGTCGAGTTCGTCCTGCCGGAAGGTGAGCGTGCACAGGGCATCGAGTTCGGCGTTGATCTCCTCCAGCCGCGACACCAGATCGACCCCGGACGTGCGGCATTTGAAGCGGTACTCCACCTGCGCACCGGGGAAGTGATGCAGCACCACCTGCATCATGGTGAATTTGTAGAGGTCGGTGTCGAGCAGGGATGTGATGATCATGGGCGGGTGCGGTTGCGGCGCTGGCGCGTGAGGGCCCTGGCCCAGAGCAGACGCAGCGCGGCGCGCTCCCGCTGGTCTTGCACGGTGTCGGTGGGCGCGCGTCGGGCGCGGTCGAGAAGTTCCAGGCCGAGGCGGGCCTGAGCGTCGAGCGCGCCGTCGCGCAGGGAGAGGTCGAGCGGACATCCGGCGCCAGGCAGATTGTCGAGCTTGCCGTCCTGCACCGCCTGAGCGATGCGGGCTTCGCCGATCCAGGCCAGCGCGTTCATTGGTCGTGGAAGCGGGCGAATGCCGCCACCGGCGCGCGCTCGGTGACCAGGGTGTTTTCGATGGCCGCCGGATCGGCCCAGCCCAGTGCCATGCCGCACACCACCTGCTGCGTGGCGGCGTCGAGCGCCAGTTCGTCTTCGATGACGCGGTGGAACTGAGTGAACGCCGCTTGCGGACAGGTGTCCAGCCCGCGCCCGCGCGCCGCCACCATGATGTTCTGCAAGAACATGCCGTAGTCCAGCCAACTGCCCTGTTCCAAGACGCGGTCGATGGTGAAGATCAGACCGACCGGGGCGTCGAAAAACAGGTAGTTGCGGCCATGCTGCGCGTGCATCGTAGCCTTGTCGCCCTTCTGGATACCGAGCAGGCCGTATAGATCCCAGCCCACCTTGCGGCGGCGGTCGATGTAGGGCGAGCGCCATGTGCGCGGGTAGTAGGCGTAATCCTCGGTGTGCTGCTCCGCCTGCGCGGGGTCGTCATACGCCGCCAGAATGCGGGACGACAGCCGCGCCTTGGCCGCGCCGGTGAGCACATGCACCTGCCAGGGCTGGGTGTTGGTGCCCGACGGCGCGCGCGCCGCCACCTGCAGGATGGCTTCGACGGTTTCGCATGGCACCGGCGTGGGTAGGAAGCGGCGAATGGAGCGACGCGAGGCGATGGCGGCGTCCACCGCTGCCTGCGTCTGCGCGGTGGCGGGGTTGGGCTGCGCGGTACACGGACTGGGGGCTGGGGTTTGGCGCATGCGGATTTCGACTTGGGCGTTTGCGCCAGTCTATCCGCCGTCATCCAGACCGGGGGTTCCACCGGGTTTGGGGGTGGGCAATTCCGCGAGGCGGGCACATCATGCCGCGCAGGATGGTTGTGACACGATATGACACGCTGCAAGGAGACGATTCGAAATGAAGCGTATCGCCCTGTTTGCCGACGGCACCTGGAGCAAGCCCGACCAAAATGACGGCAATGCCCCGACGCCGACCAATGTAGTCAAGCTCTCCGTCGCCGTGGCGCCGCAGGACGGGTTAGGCGTCGATCAGATCGTGTTCTACCAGAAGGGTCTGGGCGAACAGGGCGGACTGTGGGACAAGCTCACCGGCGGCGCGTTTGGCATGGGCATCTCGGCCAATATCCGCGAGCTCTATCTGTTTCTGGTGCAGAACTACGCGCCGGGTGACCAGATTTTTCTGTTCGGCTACAGCCGCGGTGCCTACACCGTGCGCAGTGTGGCCGGGATGATCCGTAATTGCGGCGTTTTGCGGCCGCAGTTTGCCCAACACATCCCGGACGCCTACGCTCTCTACCGCGACCGCACGCCCGACAGCCACCCGGACGCGCCACAGTCCCTCACTTTCCGCGAGGCCTATTCCTGGCCGGATGCGCCCATCGAGCTCATCGGCGTATGGGACACGGTGGGCGCATTGGGCGTTCCGGTCACGCCGCTGCGCTTCTGGACCAAGCATCTGTACGAATTCCACGACGTGACGCTGAGCAGCCATGTGCGCTATGGCTATCAGGCCCTGGCGGTGGACGAGCGGCGCAAACCCTTCTCCCCCACGCTGTGGCAGACCCAGAGCCATGCCAACAATCAGGTGGTGGAGCAGGCCTGGTTTCCCGGCGTGCATGGCGATGTCGGCGGCGGGCAAACCCTCACCGGCCTGTCCGATGGCGCCCTGCTGTGGATGGCCGACCGCGCCAGCCGCTGCGGCCTTGCGCTCGACGCCTCGCTGCTGCCCCCGCACGGCGACCCCGCAGCACCGATGGGCGACACCATGACCCTGTTCTACCGGCTTCTGGGCCAGCGCGAACGTCAGCCGGGGCAGACCAATCCCACCGGGCACGAGGGCGTGCACACCTCCACCCTCAGCCGCCATTCGGCGCTGCCGGACTACCGCCCGCCGGCGCTCGAACGCTTCCTGTCCATGCGGCCGGTCACTTATTTGCCCTGAAGGACCGCAGCGGGCATCGCGCCGGATGCCGCTGCGGCCGCTGGCGCGGCAGCCGCTTGATTTGTGCCCAGACCGAGTTTAAGCACCACCTCATGCTGCGCCTGATCTGCCGCCTGGACGGTTGGCCCGATCTGCACCCGCGCCGTGGTCAGTGCCTTGGGGCCCGTGGTCAGCGCGGTCGCCACGGCCTTGGCACGCGCCTGCGCCAGGGCGTCGAGCGTGGCCTGCGGAATGACCACGGCCTTGGCCAGTTGCGTCAGCATGGCGTGCAGCAGAGGATGCTCCTGCTTGTCGTCCTTCGGCAGGGACTGCTTGAGGGCGTCGAGCGCACTGGTTGGATGTTGGTCGAGATAGAGCGCGTTGATGGCATTGCGCGTGCGTGCGCTGCCCAGGTCCAGCGGGCCGGGGCTGGTATCGGGCGACACGGTCACGCCGAGTTTGCCGAGCACCTGCCGGTGCACCGTGGCATGCTGCAGCGCGGCGGTATCGAGCGCGGTGTCGAGGGTGGGCGGCACCTGTAATTCCAGCCGGGGGCGCTTGAGCAGCGCCTCGGCTAGCCGCAGCAGTTTTTCGCGCTCGGGCGGCGCGAGCGCAGCACTGCCGGGCGCGAAATGCACGTCCTGCGGCGGCTGGCCACCACTGCCACCAAAGAGCGCACCCAGGGCGCGGAACGGGGCAGTGACAATCTTGGTGAGCACGTTGACAATGGCCTGCCAGATGATGCCGCCATAGCTGAACTGGGGGTTGTTCAGGTCGCCGTGCACCGGCAGGTCGATGTCGATCACCCCGTCGCTGTTTTCCAGCACGGCAATGGCCAGATCGAGCGGCAGATTCACCGCGCCGGGGCTGTTGACGTGCGGGCCCAGCTTCAGGCGGGTGATGGTGAACTTGTTCACACCCTGCATCTGGGCTTTCTGGATTTTGTATTCCAGCCGGGCATCGAGCCGCCCCGATTCGATGGTGCGCCCGGCAAACTTGCCGGAGTAAGGCGAGATCGACGCCATGTCGAGATTGCGGAAATCCAGTGTGACATCGGTCGCGTTGGTGGCGTGGAAGGGCTGCAACTGGCCGCGCACCTTGGCCTGGCCGTAATCGTTCACCTGGCCGTCGAGTTCGATCTGGGCGCTGCTGTCCGGCGCGTCCGACAGGCCGTTGATCACGCCGCTGAGTTTTTGCATGCGCACGCGGAAGTCCGGCTTGATGGACTGGTCGGTGAAATCCACATCGGCATTCTCGATGGCGGTACGGTCGATGCGCAGCGCCAGCGGCAATGGCGTTTCGCTGTTGTGCGCCGCACTCGCCGCTGGCGCGGTAGCCGCAGCCGTCTTGCTGCGGGTCAGCAAAATGGCCTGCACATTGAGGGTACGGTCCGGGTTGAGGACGATGCGGCCATAGGGCTCCACCGCCTGCAGATCGCTGATGGCAACCGACAGGGGCGCAGTGCCCACGGTCATGCCGCGGGCGGCGAGCTTGCGCCAACCGAGAAAGGGCGTGCGTCCATCAGGCTCGACCAGCGCGAGGTTGTCCACCTGCGCGCGGCCCTGGTAGTCCACCTGCGGCGCGGCGCCCTTGCCCGCGCGCAGGCGCACCGCGCCGTCCGCCGAGACCGTGCCGCTGGTGAGCAACAGGCGCACATAGGGTTTGAGCAGACTGCCAAATGGCATCAGGGCAAGTTTCTGGACCCGCACCTGCAGACTGCCGGCCAGCGGCTGCGGCGCGATCTGGCCGCGGGCGTTGAATTGCCCGCCCTGCTTCAGCGCGAAGCGCACCTGCAGCGGCACGGGTTTGCGCAAATCCAGGCTGAGGTTTTGCGCGCTGGCCTGGCCCTGCATCAGGTCGAGGCGGATGGGCTCGGGTGCGGCGCGGTCGTCCAATTGAGCGGACACATTGCGCAGAGTGACACTTCTGAGAGAGACCTCCGGAGAAGAAGTCGCCTTGCGCGTTGCAGCGCTGGCGGCAAGGTGCGCAGCCGGAGCCGAGACCGGCGCGAACGCCTGCGCCCAGTTCAGCCCGTCCTTGCTCAGATCGACCTGCGCGTGCAGACCGTCCACGCTCAGCGCACCGGCCTGGATGCGGGGCGCGCCCACGCCGGGCAGTTCGATCTGGGTGGCGCCGAGTTGCAGGCTGCTCCAGCGCGTCAGGGGCTGACGCCCGCTGTCGAGTTGCATCGCGCCGAGCTGCATCTGCAGGTCTTTCGCCTGAATCTGCGCCGGGCCGCCTGCTGGCAGGGTGGCCCGGATCGCGGTGTCGAGCGTCGCGCCCTTGAGCTGCAGATGCAATGGGGCCTTGAAGCTCTGATCGGTGTAGTCCAGGGCTTGCAGCCGGGTGGCAACACGCTGGACATCGACCGTCCAGCCTGCCGTTGCGCGGGTCGTCGCCTTGCCCGCGGGCGCGGTCTGCGCTGCGGGCTGCGATGTTTGGGGCGCCCCGGCGCTCATGGCCTGCAGCAGATCGATCTGCCCGCTCGCCAGTCGCTTGAGCCGCATGTTGGCAGCGTCGAGCTGAACCGCGCCGAGCTGCACGCGGTGCTGCGCCAGATCGGCCTGCACCGCATCGATCTCCAGCGTCGGCAGCGACAGCCAGGGCGGCTCTTTGTCCTCCAGCGCCTGCACCCGCATGTCCTGCAGCGTGGCCTGCGGCAGTTGCAGGGTCTGCTTTGCCAGATCGACCGTGCCCGGCTGCGTTTGCAGACTGGCCGCCTGCACGCCCGCCTGGCCGATCTGCCCGTCGATGCCCTGCAGCCGCAGCGGCCCGAAGCCTGCCTGCCGCTTGCCCCATGCGATTTGCGCGCCTTGCAGTTGCGCCGTTTGCAGGGCCATGCGGCTGGCGCCCGACGCCGTGCTCAGGCCGCTGAGCGCCAGCCCCTGCAGCGACGCGGTCTGCGCCGAGCCGTCGATCCTGGCCTTGTCGAGTTGCAGCGTTTGCCACTGCACGCCGGCGCCCGCGGCCTTGGCGCTGAAGGTCTGGATCTGCGCGCCGAGATCGTTGACCGCCCATTGCAGACCCTGGTTGCCGAGCACCACGCTGTAGGCGGCGCGAATGGCCGCCGTGCCACTGGCAATCTGCAGTGTTCTGGACAGATTGGGCACGGCTCGCGCCGCAGTGGCCAGATCGAGCCCGGTGAGTTCCGCCTGACCGCCGGACACCAGCGGGTTGATACCGACATAGCCCTTCCACCGCAGCGTGGCTTTTTGCTCCGGGAACAGCAGACTCAGGGCGTACTGCCCGCGCGCCTTGGGCAGGGTGGACAGGTCGTTGACCTGCAGATTCAGCGGGGTCAGCCGGGTGGCGTAGGGATGGTCGCGGTTGGCGTCGGCATAACGCACCATGCCGCCGACGATCTGCAATTGTTCGATCACCACGATTGGAATGGTGTTGGAGGGTTTGGCGGATTTGGGGCCGCGTTGCACGGCGCGCACCAGGGCGTCCCAGTTCATCGCGCCGCCCTTGGCGATGGCGACATCCACCTGCGGCTGGTCGATGCGGATGCGGTGAAACGTCCAGGCCCAACGCAACACACTGACCGGGGCGAAATCGACAAACAACCTGTCGAATCCGGCCAGCGGCACACCCTGCGGCGTACTCAGTTGCAGCTTGTCCACCGTCAGATCCAGCCGCAGCGGATCGAACGCCACCTTGCCCACCGTCGCCCGGCTATCGAGCTGCGACTGCGCCAACCTGGGGATGTAATGCTCTGCCAGCGGGCCTACCGCGAGATAGCCCAGCGCCACATACAACACGAACAACCCGGCCAGGATCCGCACTGGCAGACTGAGAACGACGCGGCGCAGCCTTGTCCAGACGGGGTGTGCTGTGATGGACATGGGGAAACTCGTGCAATGGATGTCCTGCATTATGGCTCCACCCCGTCATGCTGCGGAACAAAGCATTTCCGGCGCCGCCAGGGGCACTGCTCCTGCGTTGTCTGTTTCAACGACAGTGCCGATACCATGGCCGTCACATCTCGCAACACTGCACAGAACACGTCACCCATGACCGATCACACCCCCGCCTTCATCCAGTACGTTGGCGCCGCGCTGTTCGCCATCGCGGTCATCCACACCTTTTCGACCAAGTTTTTCGAGAGACTGGCGCACCGGCAGCCCGCGCATGCCGGGCTGTGGCATCTGCTCGGCGAGGTGGAGGTGGTGTTCGGCTTCTGGGCCATGGTGCTCATGGTGTTCCTGTTTTTTTCCCTGGGCCAGCATGACGCGGTGGCCTATCTCGATTCGCGCAATTTCACCGAGCCACTGTTCGTGTTCGCCATCATGGTGGTCGCAGGCACCCGCCCCATCCTGCAGGTGGCCGGAGATGTGGTCAACGGGCTCAGCCGCGCCGTGCCCCTGCCCGGCGCTCTGGTGTTCTACGCCCTGGTGCTCATCGTGGTGCCGCTGCTGGGTTCGTTCATCACCGAGCCCGCGGCCATGACCCTGGCCGCCCTGCTGCTGCGCGAGCGCATCTTCGGCGCCGCCGTGCCGCTGCGGCTGAAATACGTCACCCTGGGCGTGCTGTTCGTCAACATCTCCATCGGCGGCACGCTAACCCATTTCGCCGCGCCGCCGGTGTTGATGGTGGCCTCGACCTGGCAGTGGGATATGGGCTTCATGTTCACGCAGTTCGGCTGGAAGGCGGCCATTGCGGTCGGCATCAACGCCCTGGCCGCCACACTGCTGTTCCGCCGCGAACTGGCTCGGTTGCGGCACGCCAAGCCGGCCGCCTCCGGGCAGGCTGCGCTGCGTGCGCCCGCCAGCGTCATCCTGGTGCACTTGCTGTTTCTGGTCGGCGTGGTGGTGTTTGCGCACCATCCCCCCGTGTTTCTGCCGCTGCTGCTGTTTTTCCTGGGATTCGTCACCGCCTACGCCCGCTATCAAGACCCGCCCATGCTCAAAGAGGGCATGCTGGTCGGGTTCTTTCTCGGCGGGCTGGTGGTGCTCGGCGGTCTGCAGCAGTGGTGGCTGCAGCCCCTGCTCACCCGCATGGATGCCACGGCGGTGTTTTTCGGCGCCACGGCGCTGACCGCCATCACCGACAACGCCGCGCTCACCTATCTCGGCTCGCTGGTGCAGGGCTTGAGCCCGGAGTTCAAATACGCGCTGGTGGCGGGCGCGGTCAGCGGCGGCGGGCTGACGGTCATTGCCAATGCGCCCAACCCCGCGGGCATCGCGCTGTTGCGCAGCACCTTCGACGACGGCGCGGTGCATCCGCTGGGCCTGCTGGCTGCGGCCCTCGTGCCCACCGCGGTCGCCATGAGCTGCTTTTGGCTGCTCTAATTCCAGCTCCCCCTTCCCATTCTGCAACGATGACCATGCACACCACCGCGGACAACGCCGCAACCTCCGTCGCCTTTCTCGGCCTGGGCGTCATGGGCGACCCGATGGCCGGCCATCTGGCCCGCGCAGGGCACCAGGTCACGGTCTACAACCGCACGGCCAGCAAGGCACACGACTGGGTGCGGCGTCACGGCGGCGCCACAGCGCCCACCCCGCGCGAAGCCGCCGCCAAAGCGGCGTTCGTGTTTTCCTGCGTGGGCAATGACGACGACCTGCGCGCCGTGACCCTCGGCGCCGACGGCGCCTTCGCCGGCATGCGGCCGGGCGCGCTGTTCATCGACCACACCACCACCTCGGCCGACGTGGCGCGAGAACTCGGCCTTGCCGCGCGCGAACACGGACTGTGGTTCATCGACGCCCCGGTGTCCGGCGGACAGGCCGGTGCGCAAAACGGGACGCTCACGGTGATGTGCGGCGGCGATGCCCAGGCCTTCGAGCGGGCACATCCCGTCATCTCCGCCTTCGCCCGTGCGGTCACCCGTCTGGGCGACAACGGCGCCGGCCAGTTGTGCAAGATGGTGAACCAGATCGCCATCGCCGGGCTGGTGCAGAGCCTTTCGGAAGCCATTGCCTTTGGCGAGCGCGCCGGGCTGGACCTGCGCACTGTGCTGCAGGTCATTGGGAAGGGCGCGGCGCAAAGCTGGCAGATGGACAACCGCGGCCCGACCATGATCGAGGGCCGCTATGACTTCGGCTTTGCGGTGGATCTGATGCGCAAGGACTTCAGCCTCTGCCTGAACGAAGCCCGCAACAACGGCGCGCGCCTGCCCGTGCTCGCCCTGGTCGATCAGTTTTACGCGGATGTGCAGGCCGCGGGCGGCGGACGGCTCGACACCTCGTCGCTGCTCACGCGGCTGCGCGACAACATGAGCTCGTAGCGAGAACGGTTCAGACTTTCGCCCGCATCGCCAGCAGCGCAGCGCCAACGATCAGCAGCGCGGCCAGCCCGATCCAGATGGTGAACGACCGTCCGGTGAAGACGATGAGCAGCAGGGTGGACGCCAGCGGCGTGACATAACTCAACACCCCGATGGTGCGCGGATCGCCCAGTTTGAGTGCCCGGTCCCAAAGCAAAAACGCCCCGCCCAGCGGCCCGAGCCCCATGACGACAATCAGCAGACCATCTCGCAGGCTGAGATGCATGGCCGGTTCGAGCAGCGCATGGCAGGCCAGCGCCAGCACACCCGACACCAGGCCGAACAAGCCCAGCGCCGCGGTGGGAAACCCCCTGCCCGCCTGTGCCAGACGGCGGCTTCCCAGCGAAAACGTGGCCCACACCAGCGCCGAGGCCAGCGCCGGCAGATAGCCCCAGGCCCACGCCGCGTCCAGTGAACGTCCGCCGAGAATGGCCAGCGCCGCGCCGGCAAACCCCAACGCAGCCGCCAGCACATGCACCGGCCGCAGGTGCAAACCCGGCAGCAGCAACGGCGCCAGCACCACGATGAACAGCGGCCACAGGTAGTTCACCAGATTGGCCTGCACCGGTGGCGCATGCCGCAGGGCGATGAACAGCAGAAAGTGAAAGCCGAACAGCCCATAGATGCCCAGCGCCAGCGCGCGGCGCGACACCCGCCACAGCCGCCAGCGCCCCCAGGTGGGCACACTGCCGATGATCAACGCCAGCCCGGTGAGCGCAAACGCCGGCACATGCGACAAGGCCACGCCCAGCGTTGCCAGCGAGGCCCAGAGCGCGATGGCGCCGAGGGCGTAGAGATTGGCTTTGGCCGTGTCATTCATCCGGGTCGATGGTAGCGGGAGGTCCTGGGCTCGCCTGTCACACGAGCGTCATGCCGGTCACGCAGACTGCGCCCCATCGCGCGAAGCCTTTGCCATGCAAGCGACCGTCAAACATTCCGTCCTGTCGCTGCGGTTTGCCTCAGCAGCCACCTCCAGCCAAGACAACAACAGCCAACCAGTCGATCCAGACGAGGCGCTGCGCCGTCTGCAGGCCGACGACGCCTGGGCTGTGCTGGCCGCCAGCGGCGAGGATGTGCACGAGCTGACCAACTGGCTGATGCGCCTGCGGCACCGCGTGGGCGGACGCTTGCCTGGAGTCATCGCCCTCCTGCCCGACTGCGCCTCACCGGGCGCCATGGCCGCGCTCAAGGCCGGGGCAGACGCCCTGCTCCCAATCGACAGTCCGCCGCCACTCATCCGCGCCCAGCTCGCCCGCCTGCGCGAACGCATCGCCCCGCAGCCCGAGGGCCGCATTCGACTGCAACCGCAACTGGAACTGGACGCGCAGGATCGCAAACTCCACCTGCCGGACCGCCCGCTGCCGCCCCTGCCCGCGCAGCAGTTCCATCTGCTCTGGGCTCTGGGCACACGGGCGGGCGAGATACTGAGCGCGCAGGAGCTGCGGCTGGCGATGGACATCCCGGCGCGCGCGCACGCCGATACCGTGCACACCGCAGTGGCCCGCCTGCGCCGGCTTCTGCGCCCTCTCGATCTGCACCACAGGGTGCAGACCGTCCATGGCGCGGGCTACCGCTGGGCCGCAGCGGAAATGCTGCCGGGCACGTCCGCCACGGATTGAGCGCAGCCGAGCGGGCAGGTCAGGGCAGCAAAGAAGCCTTCTCGCTGTCAACCTGTCAACATTTGCGTACATCTTTGGCCCAGCCGGACAGGATTTGGTCAGGTTCTTGCAACCCCTCGGACACATCGCGGGAATGGAATGACGGCATTCGTCAATCCACCCCGCAGATCGTCCAGAGAAAGCAAGCCGCCATGTCCCGCCATCGACCCGCCTTCAAACAAACGCGCCTCACCCAGTCCATCCTGGCCGCACTGCTCGCCCTGCCCTTTGCCGCAGCCCACGCACAGACCACCCCGGAAAGTCTGGGGACGGTGCAGGCCGGCGGGCAAGGCGGCAGTGGCCAGACCGCAGCCGAGCGTGAAAAAGCCAAACAGGAAAGCGCACCGCACCAGGCCATTACTCAAGGCTCGCTGGTGGCAACTCAACCTCAGTCGATCATCAGCCAGCATGTCATCGCGAACACAAACAGTTCGGCTGCCAGCTACACGGACATCATCAACATTGCTCCGAGTGTGGTCAGTGTTGACCCTAACGGACCTGGCTTGATGGAGTCGCAAGGCGGGCCGACCATTCGCGGCTTCCAGGACGGCCAATACAACGTGACCTTCGACGGGATTCCCTGGGGCGACTCAAACGACTTTACCCACCACTCAACTTCATACTTCATGCCGCAGGATATCGGTCAGATTATCGTTGATCGCGGCCCCGGTGACGCCAGCAATATCGGTCCCGCCACCTTTGGCGGTACCGTGAAGGTGGATTCCAAAGAGCCGTTGGACAAACCGACAACGCAGCTTTATGGAACCTTTGGCAGTTTCAACACCAAACTGCTAGGCGCCGAGTTCGATACTGGCGTGATGAAAAACTATGGCGACCTGCGCGCCTTTTTCGACTATAGACAACTCAAGAGCGACGGCTACCTCACCGGAACAGGACTGCGCCGCCAGAACTTGTTCTTCAAAGCCGAGAAACCAGTGGGCGACGGATCATTATTGACTTTCGTAGCGATGAAGAACGATCTGACCCAGCATTTTTCACTGGGCGCGACATCGTTCCCCTATGTTGATGCCAATGGCGGCACGAGTTCCTTGCCGGGACAGATTCAAATCTTCGGCCCCGATTATGGGATGAACAACAACCCGCAGAGCCAAGCCTTCAGCGGCTACAACTACGACAGCATTTCCACGGATTTCGAATATCTGGGCATCAAGACCGCCATCGGGCAAGTACAGGTGGACAACAAGGTTTACACCTACGGCTATTACCACAACGGCTATAACGGCCTTGATCCAAATGGCGGCAATTACAGCTACGGCACGCTGAACGGCCCCTCTGGTTCGGCAGGTGACGGAACCTTCCCTGCAGGCGCGGCCACCACAGATGGCACCGTCAACGGGTCGAACAACGTCCCCGGCCAAAAAATGGAGATGAACTATCGCTCATGGGGAGATGTTCTGCGCATGTCGCAGAAGATGGGCCCTGGCACTCTGAAATATGGTCTTTGGGCTGATCACCAAAGCAACGACCGCTATCAGTACGAGATCGACTGGACCAACGGCGGGGGATACAACGCCGCCACCGCATTGGCAGCCACCGACCGTCTGATGCACGACACCTTGGTGCAGGCGCAGCCTTACATCGAATACGCTTGGAAGCTCACGACCAATCTCACCGTCACGCCGGGGCTGAAGTACGCCTATTTCCGCCGCACCATCGATGCACCGGTGAATCAGAAGACAAATCAGCCACTGAACTACGAACAGAGTTGGGGCAAGGCATTGCCCGCTGTGGACGTGCATTACGCCATCGCGCCCAACTGGAGCGCCTATTTCCAGGCAGCGAAAGGCTTCCTGGCGCCGAACCTGAACGTGTTTTATGTCGCCAACCCCAGTATCAGCGACCAAAATCTTGCGCCGGAAGAAACCACAAACTTTCAGCTCGGCACGACATGGAAGACGAGACGCCTGACCATTTCCGGGGATTTGTACTCCATCGACTTCAGCAATCAGGTGCAAAAGAAGACGGTTGCTGGCAACACAATTTTCTACAACCAAGGTGGAACAAAGTACAAGGGTGTTGAAGGCGAGGCGACCTATTACGTCGGCAGCGGAGTAAGCGTGTATGGCAATGCCACATACAACAGCGCCAAAGTTGACTCTTCTGGCTTGCAAGTTGCGGGTGTGCCCAAGACCACTGCCGCTTTGGGTTTGATCTACAACCGCGGCGCGTGGTATGCGTCAGCCGTGACCAAGTTCATTGGATCACGCTCGGGAGACGTCACCGGCACATCTCCAGGCAGTACTGAGCTTTATCCGCTCAAAAGCTACAGCGTGACCAACCTGGCGCTGAATTACACCATCCAAAATGCAGACATACTGCCCCACGGCACCAAGATCGGCGTACAGGTCTTTAACGTGTTCAACAACAACAGTCTTTCCGCTCTGGCGGGTTACACCGCCAACAATGTTCCGTTGTTTTGGACAGTAGCCGGCCGCAGCGTCATGGTGAATTTTTCTGTGCCGTTCCAATAATCAAGCTGTGCGCCTGGGCTTCGCGACACTGTCACGAAGCCCAGTTAGCGTGAGCGATTCGCTTTCCCCCCTGGAGTTCAATCATGTCGTTCGACACCATCACCCACCTCGCCCAGACCTCGGGCGGGATCATCTACATCATGGCGCTGCTGCTGTTCGTGGCGCTGGCCGTCAGCGTCGAGCGCTTCTGGGCGATTTCGCGCATGCTGGCTTCGGCCAAGGGCTGGATTCGTGAACTCAAAAGCCACGCGCATGTGGACGTGAAACAGCTCAAGAGCAAGGTGGAAGAGGACGTCCAGTCACCAGCCGCGCAGGTCGTCGCCGTCGCTTTGCAACACGACCTGACCGACTCGCTCGACCACTTCACCGACCGTCTGGAGGAGGCGGTGATGGATCAGGCGCCGCGCATCGACCGCGGGCTGTGGATGCTCGACACCATCGTCACCCTCGCGCCGCTGCTGGGGCTGCTGGGCACCATTATCGGCATGTTCAACACCTTTTCCGCGCTGTCCAATCCGGGGGCGGCAACGCAGGCGGTCACTGGCGGAGTGGGCGAGGCCCTGCTGGCCACTGCCGCAGGGCTGTTCATCGCGGTACTCGGACTGGTGGCGTTCAACGCGCTGAACCAGCGCGTGCGTCTGGTGATGCACCAGCTCGAGCGCATCAAGCTCATGCTGTCCAACCGCATGTATCCCCACTACCGCGAAGGTGGCGTGCGCCCGGTGGTGGTGACGCAGAACGGACAGGCCGTGCGCCCGGCGGCGCAGCCTTCCACCGTGCTGCAGCAGAAGATGGCCTGAGCCAGTTGTCGCATCTCTCCAGTTCGCGTGCGCTGGAGCTCGCACGCTTGCGCTGCGGCGTCACTGCCGCGGCCTTTTTTTTCGACCACTCATGAAGTACTTCGAAGCCAAGAAAGCCCGCATCGAGATCATCCCGATGATCGACATCATGTTTTTCCTGCTGGTGTTTTTCATCATGGTCACGCTGCACATGATTCCCGACGCCGGCATCACCTCGCGGCTCCCCACCAGCAGCACCGCGCAGAGCATGCCCAAGCCGCAGATCACCCTGGCGGTGGACAAGACCGGTGCCATCCACGTCGACGGCAAGGTGCTGGCGCCGCAGCAGCTCACCGCCCTGCTCAAGAGCAAGCCCAATACCGATGAACTGCAGGTCACCATCGCTGGGGAGGAAGACGTTTCGCTGCAGCAACTCCTGTCGGTCATGGACGCCTGCCGCGTGGCCGGGGTCACCAAAATCGGCCTCGCGGCCCGGCAGGGTGGAGGCAGCGGGCAATGAGCGCGCTGCTGCATCCCACCCACGGCGCCTGGCGTGACGACGAGGACGGCAGGAGCTGGCCTCTGGCCGCACTGGCGGCGCTGCTGCTCGAAGCGGCGCTGATCGGCGCCTTGGTCTGGTGGAGCAGCCACCCCGCACCACCGCCTCCGCCCCCGCCCATCCAAATCGTGCTCGAAGCGCCCAAACCCGCCCCCAAAACGGTCGCGCCCCCCGCGCCCAAGCCGCCCGAGCCCAAAACCGTGCCGAAGCCTGTGGTCAAACCGCAGCCCAGGCCCATTGCCCACCAGGTGCAACCCAAGCCGGTGCAGCCGCCGCAGCCCGTGCCACAGCCCACGCCCAAGGTCGAAACGCCCCCGGCCCCCGCGCCTGACACCACGCCGACCATGCCCGTGGCCGCTCCCACGCCCCCCGCACCGCCGCCGCCCGCGCCCCCTGCGCCGGACGTGGCCTCCATCAAGGCCACGTTCGAAGCCGAGTTGCGCAGCGCCATCCAGGCCGCGGTGCGCTACCCGCAGGCCGCCAAGCTGATGCAGCTCACAGGCAAGACGCTGGTGAGCTTCGACTTCCGCGACGGCGCCGTCAGCCATCTGCGCGTGCTCACCAGCAGCGGCGCCGATCTTCTCGACCACGCCGCGCTCGACGCCGTGCGCAACGCGTCTTTCCCCGCCACGCCCAAGCCATTGCAGGGCAAGTCCATGGCTTTCACCATCTGGGTGCGGTTTCACCTGAGCGAGTCCTGATGTCTGCCACCGTTTGCCTCATTCCGCGCCGCGTGCAGCGCCTGCTGGCCAGCGCCGCGCTGTGCTGCGCCCCCCTCGCCGTGGCGCACGCCGCCACCCTCACCGTCTACGGCGCAATGGGCTATGACCAGCATGTCGCGCAAGCCTTCACCAAGGCCACGGGCATCCCGGTCAACCTCATCCACCTGAGCACCGGCCCGCTGCTGGCGCGGGTGCAGGCCGAGAGCCGCAACCCGCAGTGGGACGTACTCTGGCTCGACGGCAACCAGGCCATGCAGACCTTCGCCACCCAAGGTCTGCTGCAATGCGGCTGGTCGCCCGCCGTGCGCTACACCGCCCTCGGCCAGCAGCTCATGCCACCCGATCATTGCTGGCAGCCGGTGGGGGTGACCTATGCGGGGGTCATCCTCTACAACCCCAAGGTCATCGGCCCCGCTGACTGGCCCAAGACCTGGAGCGATCTCGCCAAGCCAGCGCTGCGCGGCAAGGTGGGCATGGACAACCCCGCCATCTCCGGTCCCACCTATCCGCTGGTGGCCGGCCTGTTGCAGCATCTCGGCGAGGCCCAAGGCAAGGCGTATTTCGAGCGCCTCAAGGCCAACGGCCTGAAAGTGTTCCCGACCAATAGCGTCACCCTGCGGGCACTGCAATACGGCCAGATCGACGCTGCCGTGGTGCAAAGCTCGGCAGCCATCGGCTTTCTGCACGACATGCCCACGCTGCGTATCGCCACGCCGGCACCGGCGACCGTGCTGCCGTCCGATCTGGCCATCGGCAAGCAGGTGTCCGGGCCTTTGCAGCAGCAGGCGCGGCGCTTCGTGCAATGGGTGCTGTCGCCCGCCGGGCAGGCCGCGATGCAGCAGGGCGACCCGGATGCCGACTCCAACTACCTGCCCCTGCTCGAGGGAGCCGCCGCACTGCCCAGCCTGAAGCAACTCGGCACGGGGCAGCCGCTGGTGCTGGCCCCCGCCGTCTGGGGACCAAAAGAGCCGCAGGTGATCGACTGGTTCACTGCGCAGATCGCGCGCTGATCGGACAAGCTCTGTCCGAAGCACCATGATCGCCTTGCTGCAAGCCATGAATTGGCGACCCGACGCCGCAACCGCGCCAAGCGCAAGCGGCAAGATGGCCCGCCTGCGCCGCTGGGCGGCAGGTTGGGGTCTGCTGCTGGCCGCCGCGGTGTTCGTCGCGCTGTGGGCCTATCCGCTGCTGGGCTTTCTGCTCTCGGCCATGGTCCCGCACCTGCTGCAAGGCGGTCTGCGGCCCACACTCGCCCCGCTGCGGCACGCCATCCAGGGCTATGAACTGCACGCCCTGTTCAACTCGCTGTGGGTCGCGCTCACCGTGGGGCTGCTGGCCCTGCCGTCCGGGCTGTGGCTGGCCTGGCTGCGCGAGCGCACCGATCTGCGCGGGCGCGGCGGGATCGAAGCGGGGGTCTGGCTGCTGCTGATCTTCCCCGACTTCTTTCTCGCCTCCGGCTGGATGCTGCTGGCCGCGCCCATCGGCCCGCTGGCTGCCTGGCCTGCCGCGCTGCACGCGGCGCAACTGCTGCTCGGGCCGGTGGGCATCGTCCTCACCCTGACGCTCAAGGTGGTGCCCTATGTGTTCCTCGTGGCGCAAGGCAGCCTGCGCCACACCAGCGCGGCGCAGCAGGAGGCGGCACGGGTGCATGGCCTGTCGCGGCTGTGGCGGCTGCGGCTCGGTCTGGTTGCTCTGCTGCCAGCCATCGCCGCCGGCTTTGCCATCGCCTACGCCGAATCGCTGCGCAACTTTGCGGTGGTGGCCACACTGGGCGCGAGCAGCGGTTTCACCATGGGCACCTATGCCATCTATCAAGCCGTCAACGGCATGCCGCTGAACTTCCCACTCGCGGCTGCCACCTCCTGGCTGCTGCTCGGGCTGGTGGTTCCCGCGCTCATCCTGCAGCACCGCGTCGGCCAGCGTGCCAGCCAGCACCAAACCCTGGGGGCCAAGCATCGCCCTGCGGCGCGGGTGCGGCTGGCAAGCAGCCATCAACTGCTGCACGGCGCGCTGCTTGTTGCGCTGGGTCTGTTCGCGCTGGCGCTGCCGACCTTTGCCGCGCTGGGCGTGGCCTGGCCGCGCGCCGGTTGGGCGCAGATTGCCGCCTCGCTGCCGCCGCTGCTGGCCGCCGTGGGCTATTCACTGCAACTGGCCTTGATTGCGGCCAGCATCACGGTGTGCATCGCTCTGCCCATCGCCTGGCTGATCGCCCGGCCAGGGCGCGTGGGCCGCCTGCTCGACGTGGCCCTGCTGGCGATGATGGCACTTCCGCTCATCGTGCTGGCCGCCGCCTATCTGCAGGCCTACAACCAGCCTTACGCGCCGCTATATGGTGGCAGCCTGCTGCTGGCCATGGCCTATGTGGCGCTGGCCGTGCCGGCCACTAGCCGCGTGCTGATGGGGCCGGTGGCGCAGTTGCACCGCTCGCTGGCCGACGCCGCGCGGGTGCATGGCCTGTCGCGTTGGCAGACATTGCGGCATGTGCACCTGCCGCTGCTGTCCGGCGCGCTGTTCTATGGCTGGCTGCTGGCGGTGCTGTCCATTGCTTTCGAGCTGCCCGCGTCCGAGTTGCTTTACCCCGCGGGGCACCCGCCGCTGGCCGTGGCGCTGCTGCAATACGCCGGCGGCTTTCAACTCCACCAGCAGGCCCGGCTGCAGGTGCTGGGCATGGCCGCGCTGCTGGCGTTTGCCCTGCTGGCGCGCTGGGCGTATCAGCGCTTCACTCCCGTGACCTGGCGACAGCTTGGCCCAACCTGAACCATGACCCTGCTCCACATCGACGCCGTGCGCAAGCGCTTCGGCCACACCACCGCGCTGCATGACCTCAGCCTGCAACTGCAGGAAGGCGAAATCCTCTGCCTGCTCGGCCCCTCCGGATCGGGAAAGACCACGCTGCTGCGCCTGGTGGCCGGGCTGGAACGGCTCGATGGCGGCAGCATGCGCCTGGGCCAGACCGTGATCGACGCGGCAGGCGGCCCCTTCCTGCCGCCCGAACAGCGCCAGCTCGGCATGGTGTTCCAGGACTATGCGCTGTGGCCGCACCTGAGCGCGCTCGACAACGTCGCGCTGCCGCTGCACCGCATGGGCCGCGACAAATCGCGCGAACAGGCGCGCGCCATGCTGGCCGATGTGGGCCTGGCCGATCTGGCCGAGCGCCATCCGCACGCCCTCTCGGGCGGTCAGCAACAGCGCGTGGCGCTGGCGCGGGCGCTAGCAGTCAGACCCCGGCTTTTGCTGTGCGACGAGCCGCTGTCCAACCTCGACGCCGGGCTGCGCGAAGAACTCCGCGACCTCATCGGCAGCGTGGTGCGCACGCATGGCATCAGCGCGCTTTACATCACCCATGACCACCGCGAGGCCCTGGCCCTGGCCGACCGCGTGGGCGTGATGGCGCAGGGCCGCCTGCTGCAGCTCAGCAGCCCGCGCGAGCTGCTGCGCCAGCCCGCCACCGATTTCGTCGCCCGCTTCACCGGCGCACACGGGCCGTGGCCGGTGCGGCTGCGCGCCGGCCGGCTGCACACGCCCTGGGGCGAAGTGGCCGCGCCGCCCGCTTGCGCCGCGCTGGCCGACGGGCCGCACACCCTGTATCTGCGCAGTTCGGCGCTGCACCTGCCGCATGCCGACGTGGACATCGTCGGCCCGTACTGGCCGGTCCAGGCGCGCGTGCTTGGGCAACTGACCGTGGGCGAGCACACCGAACTGCGTCTCGACCTGCACGGCGTGACGCTGCGCCTGCCCGTGCCTGACGCGCACGCACCCACCACCGGCAGCACGCTCTCCCTGCGCATCGCCGCGGCGCAAACCCTGCTCTATCCCGCAATCCCGACAACAACCCAAGAGGAACTCGCTGCATGATGGCAACGCTGAACGCAACCGAATGGGGCGGCATGACCGCCATTTTCCTGGCCTCCGCCGTCGAGTGGGTGGAAGCCTTCACCATCGTGCTCGCCGTGGCGCTGACCATCGGCTGGGCCCGCGCCGCCGGGGCGGCGGCGGCGGCGCTGGCCGTGGTGGCCGCGCTCATTGCCGTCACCGGCGTGGGGCTGAACGTGGTGCAGGCGGACATCAATATCATCCGCGCCGCCATCGGCCTGTTCCTGTTGCTGTTCGGCCTGCGCTGGTATGTCAAGGCCATCCGCCGCTACGCCGGGCGCACCAAGCTGCACGACGAAGCCAAGGAATTTGCCGAAACCCGCGAGAAGATCGGTCATGCAGAAGGCCGCGTCGCCTGGGCCGTGGCCTTCAAGGGCGTGCTGCTCGAAGGCTTGGAAGTGTGGCTGCTGGTGGTGGCGCTGGGCCGCACCATCAGCTACGGCCAAGCCACGGGCAGCGCCGTGGCCGCGCTGCTGGCGGTCATCGCCGTGGGCCTGGTGCTGCGCCAGCCGTTGACCAAGGTGCCCGAGAACACCTTGAAGTTCACCGTGGCCTGCGCGCTGCTCGCGTTCGGCACGTTCTGGAGCCTGGGCGGATTGCTCGACGAGGCCAAGGTCTGGCCGCTCGGCGATGTCACGCTGCTGCCGCTGTTTGCGGTGTACGCCGTGGCGGGGCGGCTATCCGCGTTCAAGCTGCGCTTGCCGCAAGCCGCCGCGCAAGGAGTCCGCGCATGAAAAAAGTCCTGCAACTCATTTTTGGCGATGGGCGCAATGTGGCCTCGGTCGCCATTGCCGTGGCGCTGGCCTGGGGCGCCGCGCAATGGCTGCCAGCGTCCAGTGGCTGGGTGCTGGTGGCCGCACTCATCGCCGCGGCTTTCTGGCAGGCGGGCTGAGCGCCGCGCCCACGATGCAGGCCTTACTTCGCCTTCTTCGGCCGCCCGGTCTTGATCGCAGGCACCGCATCGAGCGCAGCGAGCAGGGCGGCGTCGTTGAGCGTGGTCAACACGGAGATGCCTGCGCGAAGCACTTCGCTTTTTTTCGCCGGATGCGCCAGTTTGACCAGCCGCTCCTTGATCGCGCCGAGTGCCTCGTATTCGGCGCGGGGGATGGTGAAGCTATCGCGCACCAGCTTGATTTTCGGCGGCTTGGTTTCAATCACCATGGCCGCGGCGGGTTTGGCGACCTTGGCGACGGAAGGCTGCGCGGCGAACTGTACTGCGGCCGTCTTGCGCGACGGCGCCTTGGCGGGCGCGGGCTTTGCCACGCGTGTGACGGTTTTGCGCGGCGCAGGTCTGGCGGTGCGCGCCGGGCCGGTTACGGCCTTGGCCGTTTTGGCGGCTGGGTTGGGTTTGGCGACGGGCATGCTGCTCTCCTCAAAAGAATGAAATAAACAGTTTATACCGTATTTTCAGTGTGCGGATTCTCATTGCCTGCCTTGTCATCCCCTCTCTGCAAACCAGAACATGCCGTACAAGAACACATGCGCCATCGCGCTCGCCCTGCTCGGCACCATCGCCTGCGCCCAGGCGGCCGGACCGGCCGCCATGCAAACCGCCGTGCTGCCTAGCGGCCGCCTGCTCACGCCCATCGGGCAACTGGCGCAGACGCTCAACTTCCCGACGCAACTCGCCATCAGCGGCGGCAGCGTGGCCGTGCTCACGGGTGGCGCCAGCAAGCTGCAAGGCGTCCAGCGCTTTTCCGCCGGGAACCTGCAGACGCAGGGCGGCGTGCTGACGCTGGTTGGCAAAGACAAGAAACAGACCGCCCCCGGCGCTACCGTGGCGCAGGGCAAGCAGGGCGATGGACGCACGCATGACGGCGAGGAAGTGATCCACGGCCAGAGCCTGTTCCAAGGCCTGGTTGCGGGGCCGGACGGCACGCTCTACGCCACCGGCGGCAACAGCGACGATCTGCTGGCACTGGGCGCGCAGGCGAACGGCGGCCTGCATCTGCTGCGGCGTTATCCCTTGCAGTGGCAGCCCTTTCCGCGTGCGCAGTATCCCTATCAGTACGCTGGAAACTGGCAGCAGACTCGCCATTTCTACCCGGACAGCGTGGTCATCGGCCCGTCCGGTCGGCACGCTTATGTCGCGGGCATGCTGGCCAACAGCCTGGCACGCATCGATTTGCACACCGGGCAGACCGACGATCTGAACGTCGGCAGCGACCCCTTCGCCGTGACCCTGGCCGACGGCGGGCGCAAGCTGGTGGTGAGCAACTGGGGCGGCAATGGCGTGACCATCATCGACCGTGTCGCGTGGCGCGTGCTGGGCAGCGTGCCCACTGGCCCTGTGCTCGGGCCGCACAGCTTTGCCGCAGGCGCGCACCCCACCGCGCTGGCGGCGCAGCCGGGCACGCCGCTGGTCTGGGTGGCCGATGCCAACCTCGACCGCATCGTCGCTGTGGACACGCGCCGCCTCAAGGCGGTGCGTGTGATCGACGACAGCCCCTATCACGGTGCTCCGCCCGGCTCCTACCCCGACGCGCTTGCCGTGGCGCAAGGCAAGCTGTTCGTGGCCAACGCAGGCAACAACGACGTGGCCGTGTATGACCTCGGCAGCGGCAAGCGCACGGCCCTCATCCCAACGGCCTGGTATCCCACGGCACTGGCGGCGCAGGGCGATGCCTTGTTCGTCGCCAGCGCCAAGGGCATGGGCGGCGGGCCCAACATCCACCATCAGTGGGTGGGCAATTTCATGCAGGGCGTGCTGCAACGCATCGACCTGCGCGAACTTTCCGCGCACGCCGCGCAATGGACGCAGACCGCGCTGTCCAACAACGGCTTCAGCGCCGCACAGCGCCAGCAGCGCGCGGCAGAAAACACCCGTGCCACCGCCTGGTTGCACGGCCACATCCGGCATGTGGTGTTCATCCTGCGCGAGAACAAAACCTTTGACGAGGATTTCGGCAAGTATCCCGCAGCAGGCCACTGGGCCGATCCCGCGCTCAACCTCTATGGCCCGCGCGAACTGCCCAACCTCTACCGCATGGCGGACCACGGCGCGCTGTTCGTCAACTTCTTCGCCGACGGCGAAGTGACTTCGCAAGGCCATCAGTGGACGACAGCAGGCTCGGACTCGGACTTCATCCAGCGCACCTGGCCGCTGTACTACTCCGACCGCGGCTTTGTGGCCAACTCCGGCTGGTCGCAGTCGCTCGCGCCCGATGCCCGAGGTGCGCGCAATCCCTACGCCATCTACAAAAACCTGTCGGCGCTCGGGCACTGGAGCAATCCGTGGATCACCTACCCGGCGCGGCTGTTCCTGTTCAACGACCTGCTGGCACACAAGGTCAGTTTCGAGGACTTCGGCGAGTTCGCTTCGCGCAACAAGATCGGCGACATATCGCCCGCCCTGCGCCGGCATCTGGCGATGGACTACCCCGCCTGGGACCGGCTCATCCTCGACACCGACCGCGCCAAGGTGGTGCGCCACTGGCTGCAGCATCACCCGCTGCCGCGCGTGCTCTACATCTGGCTGCCCGACGACCACACCGCCGGCCACCACCCCTGCCTGCCCAGTCCGGACAGCTATGTGGCCAACAACGACGAAGCCACCGCGCAGGTCATCCACACTCTGTCCACCCTGCCCGGCTGGAAGCACACCCTGGTGCTGATGACCGAAGATGACGCCCAGTCCGGCGCCGACCACATCGACGCGCACCGCACTTTCGCGGTAGCCGCCGGGCCATGGGTCAACCCGGGCGTGCTGGTGACGCAACACTTCTCGCAGGTCGATCTGCTGCGCACCATCGAAAGCGTGGCTGGCATTCCGCCCATGTCGCAATGGGACGCCGGCGCGCAGGTGCTCTCGGGCATCTGGCGCAAACAGCCAGACCTTGCCCCCATCCCCATCCTGCCCGCCCAGGTGTCGATGCAGCGCAACCCCGGCGTGTGCAGTGCCGATGCGCCATTCCGTCATTTTCCCCTGGCGCATCCGCCCGGCGGGCAGACCCAGGCCAAAACCCCCGGCCCGAGCTACACACCGACCGCCCTGCTCAAAGTTTCTGGGCCCGAACAAATGCGACAGGAGTGGCTCGCAAGCAAAGGCGCGCCGGCCTATGCCGCCATGCTGGCCCACGTGCAGGCGCTGGCCCGTGCCCAGAACCGCCCCGTCACCAGCCTGATTGCGGGTGACTGACGCAGCGCCCTCAACGGCTGGCACAGCGCAGCCCGCTCTCACCAGGCCCCGCAAAGGGGCCTTTTTCATGCGCGGAATGTCGCAGCAACAAGTGAACGACAGACGTGCGATGGACCGCTCAAACGGGTTTCAAGGCCAGTCATCACATTTAATTGCCATGATTTTCAAATGATTACAAAAAAGGAGTCGGAAGCATAACCACGCAACACAACAAAAACTCCCACAGATTCGGCAAAAACAGAAACCACCCTGTTGTTTTTAAAGCACGGACTGGTCAGAAAACAATCATGGCCCTCTTCTAAACCATTGAAGTTATTGAATGGCCCAAACGTGACAAATTTAGCGCTAAGTATCACCTAAGTTTTCAGGGGGGATGGAATGGCAAGAAACAAAATATTAGCCCCGAGGACGTACATCAAACTGCCAAATTTGGTGGTTGAAATGCAGCACTCAGCATCAAGCAAAGATGCTGCACCGCAATCCCGAAACCATCACCGACAACAAGAGATTCTCATGCGCCCTCGAAATACCAAAATTCAACTCCTCCCAACGGCGCTTGCACTAGCGCTCCTTCCAGTTTTAGCGGCGCATGCTGCCGACGTGGAAAGTCTCGGCAGCGTGCAGGCGCAGAGTGAAGGATTGACCAAAGATTCATCCAAAAAAACCAATTTCTCTAGCAAGACACTTACCGACGAGCAAAAACAGAAATCGACGCAACCCGTCAAATCCGTTTCCAAGCAAACCATCGACCTTTACGGCCCGGATGGTGGCGGCATGCAAGCCCTCGGCAGTCTGCCCAACGTCAATATCAGCAGCTACAACGCAACCAGCGCCTCATCACGTTCGACAATTTCCATGCGCGGCACCAAGGTGGGCTGGAACAGCATACCCGGCGACCTTGAAACCAACGGCATTACCGCAGAACTTGATGGCGTTCCGCTCAACAGCCTGAGCCAGGGAACGGGCTGGCATTCTCCAGAAATCCCGCTTGGCGCGCTCATGTCCGGGATCAATGTGGTTCAGGGACCGGGCAACGCCAAAGACCGCTGGTATAACAGCCTGGGCGGAACGATCAATTTCATTCCCCAGCAACCCACCAAGCACGCCAATTCTAGGATCGACCTTTCCGTCGGCAGCTTTCACACCGATGTGATCTCGGGTGTGCACAACACAGGCGAGATCAACGGCTGGTCTACTGTCATCGGTTTCGCCCGTGCCAGCAGCCAATCGATCCGCTCGACACCCGACAGCATGCCGTCGAAGAGCACTCAGCTCTACGTCAAAACCCACAAGCAGCTCGAAAACGGTTCCCTGAGCTTTGGTGCGTATGCGCAGCGCAACGACGAATATCGACCGAACATGATCCCGGTGGCGCCCAATCCGGAGATCCATATTGACGGTCTCAATGGCACCGGCCCGCTCTACAGCCAATTGACCTCGGGCTATTACTCGACCCTGCCCCGATCCGTCTGGTTCAAGGACAACGCAATCGAGAACTACATGGCATGGTCACGCCTGCGACTCGCGCTGTCATCCGACTTGAACATGACCAATATGTTCTGGCTTCGTAACGGCAATGTTCGCCATTACCGCGTGAACAACTTCAACACGGCAAGCCCGAATAACCCGTCGAACACATTGAATCCAGCAAACGTGGAGTGGTTCACCGAGCATTCCAACACCTTTGGCGACAAGCTGGATTTTTCTGCCAATGTCAATTCGAGCAACACCCTCGGATTTGGCGGTTACTGGATCAATTCGCGCGCTCAAAGCGATTATCTTGGCTACGCACCGGCACTCGGAACATCGATCAGTAGCCCCTCGAATATCGTTTTCAACAACACGTTCAGTACCTATTGGGCAGGATATCTGCAAGACACCTTCAAACCCACGTCCAATCTCACCATCGTTCCCGGCATCCGGTTCGTCAACTTCCAGACCGACTTCACCAACAACAGCCAAGCGGAAGCCAACACTCTGTATCGCGGAAATATCCCATCCAGCGTTAATTACGATCCCAATCCGAACCAATCCTCGCATTTCACTGCGACCGAGCCTTCCATTGGAGTGAATTGGCTGATCAACGACTCACTCGCCGCTTTCGCCAACTACGCAGTTGCACGCCGTAACCCAACCGCTGGCAATTACGACAAGAGCGCCGATTTGTCAACACTCAAGTTGGTGCGCACGAAGACCTACGATTTCGGCCTGCGCTACGTCGGAAAAAATGTGGCTGGCTTCAACCGACTGAATGCATCCATCGATTATTTTCACACAGTCATGGATAACCAGACCATCCCGCAGTCGATCACCGGAAATCCGTCCTACCTGACGAATTTCACCTATGGGTCTTCGACCCTGAAGGGAATTGATCTTCAAGTCGACGCCGAAGTCGACAATCATTGGTCCGGATTTACCAATGTCGGCTGGCTGCACGGCAACTGGGATTCGTTCTACAACCCGGGAAACAACACCTATTACAACGGTCTGCCAATTTCAAACTCACCGAATCTGACCGCCAATGCCGGCGTGACCTACCGGCATTTCATCTCGACGGGAACCATTGATACGACCCTCTGGGATCAGTACATCGGGCATCAATACCTGTGGGACAATCTGAACGGCGCTCCGACCACACGGGAAAACCCTGGGCACAACCTGCTGAATCTGGCGATCAAGATGCAGACTACCGCACTGAATTCCGCGATACCGGGCGTGCAGCTGACCACTGTTTCGTTGAATGTCTTGAACTTGCTCGACAAGAAATACAACTCCACCGCCTACATCTCCAGCGGCGGATATTTCCAGACAAACTCAAACGGCTACGTCATCGCAAACCCGGGCGCACCGCGCAGTCTCTATCTATCGCTTTCGGCCGCTTTCTGACGCCCCCCGGTTCCAGACGATTCCAGCCATTTAGCCCATGCCGCAGGTCGCTGCAGCATGGGCGCTGTCACGACAAATACCCTCGCCCCAGTCGGTCTGCCAAGATGAAAACTTTCGACTCATTCTGCAAGTCTGTGCTTGCCGCATTACTGTGCGTCTGCGCACTCCAGGCTGCAAGCGCTGCCGCTCCCCTCTATCGTCAGACGGCGACTGTTCCCCTCGGGAAACCCGATCGCTGGGATTACGTTCATTTTGACCCGACACTGCAACAGGTATTCGTCGCACACGACTCCGAGATCACTGTCGTCAGCACGGACCAGCATCCTCATATCGTGGGTCAGGTTCGCGGCATTGCTGGCGCGCATGGGATCGCTACCGAACCCACTCTGGGCGTTGGCTATGCGGACAATGGCAAAACGGGTCGCTTGAGCGTTTTCGATCTGAAGACCTTGAGGGTCATCGACTCTATTCCGACCGACGCCGACAGCGACGCAGTCGCCTACCTGGCGCCGACCCACACCGTGCTGGTCGCCAACGGAGACGGCCACAGCCTATCCCTCATTGACGCGGTCGCGCGGCGGCGCATCGCCAACGTTGCGCTGGGCGGCAGCCCGGAAGGCGTTGTGGCCATCATGCCGGGATACGCATTCGTCAACCTGGCCGATCGCAGGCAGGTGGTTCGCGTCGATTTGCTTCATCACCTGGTGGATACGCGCTGGCCGGTGGCGGAATGTGTGTCGCCGCACGGTCTGGCAATGGACCCTGCGAATCAACGTCTGTTCGTCAGTTGCAAGAACGGCGTGCTTATGGTGCTCAGCGCGCGCAACGGAAGAATCGTGGCGACTGTCCCGATTGGAATGGGCACAGACACAGCGGTGTTCGACCCGAAACGGCACTTGATCTTCAGCTCCAACGCCGACGGTACCCTTTCCGTGATCGACCAGCACACAGCCAACAGCTATGGCCTGCTCGCCTCCGTTCCGACCGCACTGGGCGCCCGCACCATGGCCGAAGACCCGGAATCGGGCCGCGTCTTCTTGGTTACAGCGGAACCTGCGCAGACGCCGGATGGGAAAGCGCAGTCGAGGCAAGATCATCCGCGCTTCAAACCGGGCACTGTTCGTATGTTCATGTTGGCGCCTGCGCACGGCCTTGAAACGGCTACACACCCAGGCCCAGGCACGGCGCACGCCATCTCCAACTGAACACGGGCTCAACCCCCTGCATAGGTTTGTTGCGCGCAACAGACGTCACCAAATCTTCATGTTCGTTTCAAAACGCTTTCATCGGCGCTTCCAAGAATGATGGTTCTCACCGCGCATCGCGTTCACCCACATTCCTGGAGTCCAACCCGTGTTTGCCTCACTGATCACCCCGCGTTTCCGTCCCCGCCACCTCGCCCTCTCCGTGGCGCTGGTGTGTTCTCCGGCCGCTTGGGCGCAGACGGCGTCCAGCCTTGGTGAGGTCAGCGCCCAAGGCCAGGGCGGCAGTTCCGCCAAAAACGGCCTGTTCCTTTCCGCGCCAGGGGGCACGGTGCAGTCCATCCCGCAAAAGCAGCTGGACAATATGCAGTTGTTCAACTCCACCGCGACGCAGGCCCAGACCGAAATCACGGCGGGGCAGTACCAGTCGATGAACCCCACGGACTCGTTCAGCAGCGCCCTGAAGGTGCTGCCCAATGTGGTGGTCAACACCGACGGCGACAGCCAGAACGGCGACACCGTCTACATCAACGGCTTTGCGCAGAACCTGATCAACTGGACGCTCGACGGCATCCCGCTGAACGACAACGACAGCTACGCCTTTTACACCAATGAGTTCATCCCCACCCGGCTGATTTCGGGCACGCGCTACTTCCCCGGCGCGGCTTCAGCCGCCATTCCAGGGCTGGCAGCCTTTGGTGGCTCGGTCGAAACGTATTCGCTCAATCCGGGGCCCAAGCCTTCGCTCAGCCTGTTCGGCGGGGTCGGCTCATTCGGCAAGCGCAGCTACGGCCTGCTGGCAAACTCCGGCGTGCTGGGCGCCAATACCGGCGCGCCCACCGCACTGTGGTTCTATGCCAATCGCAACAAGCTCGACGGCTATTACGACAACACCCCGAGCGACCAGCGGCAATACCTGTTCAAGAGCGTCACCCAACTCGGCACCGGCGCCCTCACGCTGTTCTACAGCCAGAACAACCAGAGCTTCCATTACTACGGCGGCTGCACCGCAGCCAACCTCGCCAAGTTCGGCGACACCTGCAATGTCTATACCGACGCCCCCGTGGTCAACGGCAAACCCAACGGCCTGTTCACCGACTACAACAGCAACACCTACCAGAACTGGCTGACCTACGCCAAGTATGAAGCCACCTTCGGCCAGGTCACCGTCTCCAACCAGCTCTACGACTACCGCGGCAACGGCTTCGGCGGCGGCGCCTACACCAACGCGACCTACAACCTGTTGCAGCCCAATGGGGTCTATGGCTCGGTGAAGGCCCCGGTCGGCGGACTGTTCCTGTCGCACAGCATCAACGACACCCGGCGCATCGGCAACATCCTGCGCCTTGCCATGCCACTGGGCAGCGCGGTGAACCTGGAAGCCGGACTGTGGCTGAACAAGAACGACACCACGCACGACCAGCAGTTCATCAGCAGCACCACGGGTCAGTACCTCGGCTCGGTGTACGACGAGCCGGTATCCACCAGGCTGTACGAGCCTTATGTGAACTTCACCTTCAAACCCACGCAGACGCTGACCCTGCAGGCCGGGCTGAAGTATCTGCATGTCAGCCGCGACTTCACCGACTATGCCGCAGTGGCCAAGACCGCTGGAAAGGCCGGTGTCTATAGCAGCACCTTCTCCACCACCATGCCCTCGGTGGGCGTCAACTACGCCGCATCCAAGGGCATCAACCTCTACGCCAACGTCACCCGCAACACCAACCCGCCGCAGTACAACCAGTACTACACCGGCACCTACAACCCCGATCTGGCCCCGCAGAAGGCCACCACCTACGACGCCGGGATGGTGTATGACTTTGGCGCCTGGAGCGGTGCGCTCGACTTGTTCCGCGTCAATTTCGACGACTATATCCAGAGCACCACGTCCACCCCGCCGGGATCGACCGGCTCGGTCACGGTGCTGGCCAACGTCGGCAAGGCGGTGAACGAAGGCCTCGCCTGGCAGAACAACGTCGTCCTCAGCAACAACTGGTCGGCTTATGCCAACCTCGGCCTGCTCAATGCGCAGTTCACGTCGGCGAAACTGCCCATGCCCTACGCCCCGCACAGCACGGTGACCGCCGGGCTGACCTATCGCACCGGGCCGTGGAAAGCCAGCTTCGGTCTGCGCCATGCCAGTGCGGCTTACTGGACCGACAGCAAGTCGCCCATTGCCGCGCACACCACGGCGGACGCCTCGCTGCGCTACACCTGGAAGGCCGGAGACACCGCTGGCGGCCTGGGCTTCAAGCAGTTCAGCGTGAACCTGAACGTGAGCAATCTGTTCAACGAGCAGCACGTCTACAAATACAACACCGGTTTCCCCGGCAGCAGCGCCAATCCGCTGCTCTACACCAGCAAGCCGCGCAGCTGGTATCTGGGCCTGGAGGCGCAGTTCTGATGGGCGCCGCGCCTGACCATCGCCTCGCGCTGCCCACGCGGCGAGGCTTTCTGCACGGCGGGATCGCCGCCACTGCGCTGCTGGCTACGGGCGGCTGGAGCGCTCCGTCGGCCTGGGCCGAGCCGGCGCCGCCCGGCACCCTGTTTGCCGGGCCGATGCAAGGCTATGTGGCCGCACGCTCGGCAGTGGTGTGGCTGCAGACCCCCGGCGCAGCGGAAGTGGCGCTGGAATACGCGCCGCTCGATCAACCCGACAACAAAAAGCGCACGGCAACCCTCCGTACCGATGCCGCCGGGCAGTTCTGCGCCCATCTCGTGCTCGACGACCTCACCCCGGGCGTGCGCTATGCCGTCGTCGCCCTGGTCAACGGCCAGCCCGCGACAGACCGCGCGATCACCGTGCGCACCCAGCCCATCTGGCAGTTCCGCAATCCACCGCCCGATTTCAGCGTGCTCACCGGATCTTGCGCATACATCAACGATCCGCCCTTCGACCGCCCGGGCAAGCCCTACGGTGGCGGCTATGACATCTACAGCGCGATGACCGCCGAGCGCGCCGACCTGATGGTGTGGCTGGGCGACAACCTCTACTTCCGCGAGGCCGACACACTGAGCCCGGAGGGTATGGCGCTGCGTTATCGCGTCACGCGCGGCTTCGCGCCGCTGGACAGTTTTTTGCGCTCCACGCCACAGGTCGCCATCTGGGACGACCATGACTACGGCCCGAACGACAGTGACAGCAGTTTCGAGTTCAAGGACGACGCGCTCCGGCTGTTCAAGGCCTACTGGGCCAATCCAAGCTACGGTGTGAGCAATGTGGCCGGGGCGTTCACCAAGGTCAGTCTGTCCGATGCCGACCTCTTCCTGCTCGACGACCGCTGGTGGCGCAGCGCAGACGCCACCATGCCAGGCGAGCGCGGCAAGGTGATGTTCGGACCGGCGCAGATGCGCTGGCTGCGCAACGCACTGCTGTTCTCCCGCGCCCGGTTCAAGATCATTGCCGCCGGCGGCCAGTTTTTCAATGACGACGATGCGTATGAAGGCTGGAATCAGTTCCCGCAGGAGCGCGCGGAATTTCTGGGCTGGCTGCAACAGTACCGCGTCCCCGGCGTGCTGTTTCTGTCGGGCGACCGGCACATCACCGAACTCATCAAGTATCCCCGCCCCGCCTACAGCGGAAAGCGCGACTACCCGCTGGTCGAATTCACCAGTTCACCACTGAATTCCGGCCCCGCCAAGGGCGACGGCAATCCGAACCGCCTGCCGGACACGCTGGTGACGGAGCGCAACTATGGCGTGCTCAAATTCAGCGGCGAAGGCAAGAACCGCAGTCTGCAACTGCTGACCAAGAGCGTCGAAGGCAAGGTGCTGTGGTCACACAGCCTGAGCCTGGCCGACCTGGGCTGGGGCTGAGACCCCCGTATCCGCCCACCGCATCACCACGACGCCTCGCGCTCCGGCGTGGCGCTGATGCGGTGGATGGATAAATCGGCGCCGTTGAACTCCTCTTCGGCATCCAGCCGGATGCCCAGCGTCTTTTTCAGCAGCCCATAGACCACGAGGCCGCCAATCAGCGCCACCGCGATGCCCATGAGCGTACCGACCACCTGAGACGCAAGCGACACCCCGCCCAGGCCGCCCAGCGCCTTCATGCCAAAAACGCCCGCAGCGATGCCGCCCCAGGCGCCGCACAGACCGTGCAGCGGCCACACGCCGAGAACGTCGTCGATCTTCCAGCGGTTCTGCGTCAGGGTGAACATCCAGACGAACAGGGCGCCGGCCACCGCGCCCACGGCCAAAGCGCCCAGCGGGTGCATCACGTCCGAGCCCGCGCACACCGCCACCAGCCCGGCCAGCGGGCCGTTGTGCAGAAAGCCCGGATCGTTCTTGCCCATGGCGAGCGCTGCCAGCGTGCCGCCCACCATGGCCATGAGCGAATTCACCGCGACCAGGCCGCTGATCTGGTCGAGCTTTTGCGCGCTCATCACATTGAACCCAAACCAGCCGACGATCAGAATCCACGACCCCAGCGCCAGGAACGGAATGGACGATGGCGGATGCGCCGACATCTGGCCGTTGGCGTGATAACGCCCGCGCCGCGCGCCGAGCAACAGAACTGCGGGCAGCGCAATCCAGCCGCCCATGGCATGCACCACCACCGACCCGGCAAAGTCGTGGAATGGCGCGCCGAAGGTCGATTGCAGCCAGGACTGGATGCCCAGATTGCCGTTCCACACAATGCCCTCGAAGAACGGATAGACAAAGGCCACGATGGTGAATGTGGCGATGAGCTGCGGCCAGAACCTGGCGCGCTCGGCAATGCCGCCGGAGATGATGGCGGGAATGGCCGCGGCGAAGGTCAGCAGAAAGAAAAACCGGGTCAGCGCGAAGCCGTGTTCCCTGGTGAGCACGTCATCGCCCACCAGAAAGTGTTGTCCATAGGCAATGCCGTAGCCGATGAGAAAGTAGGCAATGGCCGACACGGAAAAATCGGTGAGGATTTTGGACAGGGCGTTGACCTGATTTTTCTTGCGCACCGTGCCCAGTTCGAGAAAGGCGAAACCGGCGTGCATGGCCAGCACCAGAATGGCACCAAGCAGGATGAACAGGACATTGCCGCTGGAAGGATCGTGCACCATGATGCGTCTCTGAAGTGGGATGAACGCACCACAAGCAAACGCCGTGCCCGAATTTGCAGCACTTTTTGCACGCCATGCACACAAAGACCTCCTCTTTGCCTGATTCAAGTGCATCAGCGTTCGATGCATGCCCTGAAATGTGGCATGAAAGCACCGTGATGGTGCATCAATCCTGGCTTCTAGCCTGCATAGAATGCAGCATTCGTCTTCCCAGCACCGAGAACCCCATGCCCTTCAAAGTCAAACCCTATGTGTCGGAAGTGACGCAATTCATCCAGGATCTGAAACACAGCGATCCCCAGCTCGAAGCCAAGCAAAAGGAAGGCCGCGCCCGGCTGTGGGACAAGCCGCAGAACCCCGAGCTGGCCCAGGCCTTCAAGGCCGCCCGCGTGCCGCAGAAGGCCTACGTCTACGGCAGTCACTGAGCTGACATGCCAGACGCCGCCCGCGACGCCGCGCTCATCGCCCCGGCGATCGACAGCACCCCGGCCACCGTGGATGGCATGGCGGTGGCGCGGCTGTATGGCGAGCCGCTGTTCGAACTGCCGCAAGACCTGTATATCCCACCCGACGCGCTCGAAGTCTTTCTCGAAGCGTTTGAAGGACCGATGGATCTGCTGCTCTACCTCATCCGCAAGCAGAACTTCAACATCCTCGACATTCCGCTGGCACAGGTCACGGCGCAATACCTGAGCTACGTCGAGCAGATCCGCCACCGCAACCTCGAACTGGCGGCCGAGTATCTGCTGATGGCGGCCATGCTCATCGAAATCAAGTCGCGCATGCTGTTGCCGCGCCCGCCCGCCGATCCCGGCGCCGAGCCCGAAGACCCGCGCGCCGAACTGGTGCGCCGCCTGCTGGAATATGAGCGCTTCAAGCTCGCCGCGCAGCAACTCGACGCCCTGCCCGTGCTCGGCCGCGATTTCTGGCGCGCGCAGGTGTCGTTCGACCGGGACGCCGCGCCGCGTCTGCCCGATGTCACGATCGGCGAGCTGCAGCAGGCCTGGAGCGACATTCTCAAGCGCGCCAAGCTGCACACCCACCACAAGATCACCCGCGAGCAGCTCTCGGTGCGCGACTACATGAGCCGGGTGCTGCGCCAGCTTCAGGGTCGGCGCTTTCTCGAATTCCACGAATTGTTCGAGCCCGCGCAGGGCGTGCCCGTGGCCGTGGTCACCCTGGTGGCGCTGCTCGAACTCACCCGCGAGGCGCTGGTCGAGATCACCCAGGCCGAGGCCTTCGCTCCACTGTATGTGCGGCTGGCTTATACCCCAAGCTGAATGCAGTTCATCGAACGCTCGTTCGCAAATCTGCGGGCCGTGCGGGCATAATGCCTCGGTTTTCCTGAAGGCCCGCCATGTCCGCTGAATCCACCGCCCCCCAGACGCTCTATGGCTCCGCCTCCAACAGCGATGCCGCGCCGCGCAAGCCCATGACCCTGCACCGCCTGCGCGCCCTGCGCGAGGCGGGCGAGAAAGTCGCCATGCTCACGGCCTACGACGCTGCCAGCGCCAGCCTGCTCGACGCCGCCGGAGTGGACTGCCTGCTGGTGGGCGACTCGCTCGGCATGGTGATGCAGGGCCATGCTTCCACCCTGCCCGTCACCCTGGAGCAGATGGTCTATCACACCCAGTGCGCGGCGCGCGGCAACCGCAGCGCCTGGCTGATCGCCGACCTGCCCTTCGGCAGCTATCAGGGCAGCGTCGAGCAGGCCATCGCCAGCAGCGTGGCGCTGATGCAGGCCGGGGCGCAGATGATCAAGCTCGAAGGCGGCGGCTGGACGGTGCCGCTGGCGGCCGCGTTGGTCGCGCGCGGCATTCCGGTATGCGCTCACCTCGGCCTGACGCCGCAAAGCGTGCATGCGCTGGGCGGCTACCGCATCCAGGGCCGCGACGCGCAAGCCGCCGACACCCTGCGCCAGCATGCGTCCGACCTCGGCGCGGCGGGTGCGGCCATGCTGGTGCTCGAACTCGTGCCGTCCGATCTGGCCGCCCGCATCAGCGCCGAATTCCCCGGCATCACCATCGGCATCGGCGCCGGAAGCCGCACCCATGGCCAGGTGCTGGTGCTGCACGACATGCTCGACATCACCCGCGGCCCCAAGCCGCGCTTCGTGCGCAACTTCATGCTGGGCGCGCCCAGCGTGCTCGACGCCGTGCGCGCGTATGTGCACGCAGTCAAAACCGGCACCTTCCCGGATGAAGCCGTGCACGGCTACACCGCCTGAATCCGTATGCAGATACACACTGTCCACACCCTCACCGAACTGCGCGCCGCGCTGCGGCAGCACCCACGCTGGGCGCTGGTACCCACCATGGGCAATCTGCATGCCGGGCATCTGGGGCTGATCGCCCGCGCCCGGCAGGAGAACGTCCCTGTGGTGGCGAGCATTTTCGTCAACCGCCTGCAGTTCGGCCCCAACGAAGATTTCGACCGCTATCCCCGCACCCTGCAGCGTGATACCGAACTGCTGGCCGAAGTCGGCAGCACCCTGCTGTTCGCCCCGGATGAGGCCGAGATGTATCCGCAGCCGCAGACCTTCCGCGTGCTGCCAGACCCGGCGCTGTCGGGCATTCTGGACGGCGCTGCGCGTCCCGGCCACTTCGAGGGTGTGGCCACCGTGGTGATGAAATTGTTTCAGATGGTGCAGCCCGCCTATGCGGTGTTCGGCAAGAAGGATTACCAGCAACTGCTGCTCATCCGCCGCATGGTCGAGCAGTTCGCACTGCCCGTCACCATCATCGGTCTCGATACCGTGCGCGCCGAGGACGGCTTGGCCTTGTCCTCGCGCAACGGCTACCTCACGCCCGAAGAACGCGCGCAGGCGCCGCAACTGCAGGCCGCATTGCATGCTCTGGCCGCAGAGGCCCGCAGCGCCACCGCAGCCGAGCAGCTGCATCAGATGGAGCAGCAGGCCATGACGCGGCTCGCCCAGCACGGCTGGACACCCGACTACATCACCCTGCGGCGCCGCGCCGACCTGCTGCCACTCACCGCGCAAGACCTGCACCAGGGCACCCCCGCCGTGGTGCTGGGCGCCGCCCGCCTGGGGCGCACCCGATTGATCGACAACGTGGAGTGCTGAACCGCCATGCCGCATAGCGATGTGCTCATCCTTGGCGCCGGTCTGGCCGGCCTGTCCACCGCACTGCATCTGGCCGATCGCATGCAGGTCACGGTGCTGGCCAAGCGCACGCTCGACGTGTCGTCCAGCCAGTGGGCCCAGGGCGGCATTGCCGCGGTGCTGGCCGAAGGGGACAGCTTCGAGGAGCATGTGCACGACACCCTGGTGGCCGGGGCCATGCTCAACGATCTGCCCGCCACGCGCTTCGTCATCGAACACGGACCCGACGCCATTGCCTGGCTGCGCGCCCAGGGCGTGCCCTTCGACACCGAAGGCGCCGCGCTGCACCTCACCCGCGAAGGCGGCCACAGCCAACGCCGCATCGCCCATGTGGTGGACGCCACCGGCGCTGCCATCCAGACCACCCTGCTCGCCCGCGCCAAGGCGCATCCCGGCATCACCCTGCTGGAAAACCATGTCGCGGTCGATCTGATCACCGACCGTCATGTGGACGGCAAGACCAGCCCGCGCTGCTGGGGCGCCTACGCGCTCGACACCGCCAGCGGCCGGGTGGAGACCTTCGCCGCAGCGCACACCATGCTCGCCACAGGCGGCGCCGGCAAGGTGTACCGCTACACCACCAACCCCGATACCGCCAGCGGCGACGGTCTGGCCATGGCCTGGCGCGCCGGTTGCCGCGTGGCGAACATGGAGTTCATTCAGTTCCACCCCACCTGCCTGTACCACCCCAAGGCCAAGAGCTTTCTCATCACCGAAGCGGTGCGCGGCGAAGGCGGCAAACTCCTGCTGCCGGACGGCACCCGCTTCATGCCCGCGCACGATCCGCGCGCCGAACTGGCACCGCGCGACGTGGTGGCCCGCGCCATCGACTTCGAGATGAAAAAGCGCGGCCTCGACTGCGTCCACCTCGACATCACCCACAAGGGCGAAGCCTTCATCCGCCAGCACTTCCCCACCATCCACGCACGCCTGCTTGAATTGGGCATCGACATGGCACGCGAGCCCATCCCCGTGGTGCCCGCGGTGCACTTCACCTGCGGCGGCGTGCTCACCGACCTGTCGGGCCGCACCGACCTGCCCGGCCTGTACGCCGCGGGCGAAGTGGCCTACACCGGCCTGCACGGCGCCAACCGTCTGGCGAGCAATTCGCTGCTGGAATGCGCGGTGTTCGGCAAGGCTGCGGCGCTGGCCATCCTGGACGCCGCGCCGCCTGCCGTGCCCACGCCGCGCCGCTGGGACGAAAGCCGCGTGAGCGATGCCGACGAGCTCGTGGTCATCAGCCACAACTGGGACGAACTGCGCCGCATGATGTGGAACTATGTCGGCATCGTGCGCACCGACAAGCGCCTGGAGCGCGCCGCGCACCGCATCGCGCTATTGCAGGCCGAGGTCGACGAGTTTTACGCCAACTTCCGCGTCACCCGTGATCTGCTGGAACTGCGCAATCTGCTGCAGGTCGCCGCGCTCATCGTGCGTTCGGCGCAGTTGCGGCACGAAAGCCGCGGGCTGCACTACAGCCTCGACTGGCCGCAGACCGCAGCCCCCGCAGCGCCCACCATCCTCGTGCCTTGATCCGGTGTGAACAAAGTCGCCGTGACCACCCCCGATCTCGCCACCGTCAGGACCTTGCTGCGCCACGCCGCACGCGCCGAAATCCTGCCCCGCGCCCAATCCCCCGACCCGCGCCTGAAGGCTGACGGCACCTGGATCACCGACGCCGATCTCGCCATGCAGACCCGCGTGCAGCGCGAGCTAGCCGCCCTCTGGCCGCGCATCCCGCTGCTGGGCGAGGAGATGACGGCTGAGGAACAGCAGTGCCTCATGGCCGAAGAAGCCGCCGCGCCCGACGGCCCCGGCCTGTGGGTGCTCGATCCGCTGGACGGCACCAGCAACTTCTCCGCCGGACTGCCGGTGTTCGGCCCCTCGCTGGCGTGGATTCAGGGCGGACAGGTTCGGCTGGGCGTCGTGGTCGACGTGATGCGCGACGAAGTGTTCAGCGCCGCCCTGGGCGCGGGCGCCTTGCTCAACGGCCAGCCGCTGCATGTGCCCGCTGCCCCGCCGCCGCTGGCCAAAACCATCGCCTGCATCGACTTCAAGCGCTTGTCCGCACCGCTGGCCACCCAACTGGCCACCCGCCCGCCCTACGCCTCGCAGCGCTCCATCGGCTCGGTCGCGCTCGACTGGTGCTGGGTGGCTGCCGGGCGGTTCCACCTCTACCTGCACGGCAGCCAGGGCTTGTGGGACTACGCCGCAGGCAGCCTTGTTCTGAGCGAGGCCGGCGGCCATGGGCAAACCTTGGCCGGCGAAACCGTGTTCAACAACACCCTGGAAAAACGCTCGGCCGTCTGCGCGGGCGATGCCGGGCTGTTTGCGCAGTGGACGCATTGGCTGGCCGCGAACGGCGGTGCGTCCCACTGAACGCCCAGCGTGCCATCTCAGGCACCAATCTTGACGCAATGCCCTGCCGCGCAACAGAAACGATTGCCGGGTTTGACGGCTGACTATCCGCCTGCAAAACTGCCGCAAGTCCAGACAAATCCCTAATGCGCTTGTACGTTTTTTGAGAACACCAGCAGCGCTGCCGTCTCGGCCAGTGCGCGGTCCTTGCGCAGCAGGTCGCGCCCGAGTTCCTTGATGCATTTGCGGTCGGCGCGCGTGGCCTGTGGGCTGGCGCGTGCGTCCTCGGGTTCGGCCAGCGCAGTCGTGCAACTGACTCGCCATTTGTCCAGCTCGGCCGGGTACACGCCGTGCTCGCGACACCAGGCGCTCGTGGCTGCTCGTTCATCGCCGCCGTGGTGATCACGGCGTCCAGACGGGCGTCCGCTCAAATGCCAACTTCCCGAGCCACAACCTCCGCGGCTGCACTCTCCGGCGCAAGCAACCTCGCCATCGCCCTGTCCTTGAATGCTTGTCCGTATCGAGCCATGCCCGTCCTTCATCGCCGTCTTGTGGGGTTGATCTATGGAGGCGACAACTATTCTGCCGCGGGGAGAAACTGCGCCACAGCTTGGGTTGCATGATGGTTGCATGCGTGGCATGCATGTAACCGAACATGCAACCAATGGAGGGCATCATGCCATCAACCCACGAATCGACCGGCAAGGTCGCGCGTCACCGCGAGCGGATGCGTGCGGCGGGGCTACGTCCCGTCCAGTTTTGGGTGCCGGACACCCGCTCGCCAGAGTTCGCGGAACAGATGCGGCAGCAGTGCCAAAACCTCAAGGGCGACCCGGCAGAAGCCGACGTTTTGCGCTTCACAGAAGAGGCGGCAACCCACGTTGAGGGTTGGGCATGACGCAACGAGGCGACTTGGTCACGGTTTCTCTGCAAGGCGATCATGGCAAACCGCGACCAGCCTTGGTCGTTCAATCCGACCTTTTGACGGATTTGGAAAGCGTTGTGCTCTGCCCGGTCACAAGCGATCTGCGCAATGCTGCATTTCGCGTGACCGTGGATCCGAATCCCGCCAATGGGTTGCGCACGCTTTCGCAAGTCATGGTGGACAAGCTTTCGACACTACCGCGCACCCAAATCAGCGAACCATTTGGCCGTCTTGATGAAGCGAGGATGAAAACGGTAGATCGGGCATTGCTGCTGGTCGTCGGCGTGATCTGAACCGCTGATCGGAATGACGCAAACGCGCAAACGGCGCACAAACGGCGCAAACGGTGTCAGGTCTAGTCTCGCAGCATCCGATCAATGACGACCCGTCGCGTCACTGCCCCAGCGCCGCGCCGAACACCTTGCCCAGCAGTTTGCTGCCGGTCCCCACCGGGTCGGCGCGGATGGCTTTTTCCTGCTCGCCGATGGCCTGGTAAAGCCGGTTGAGCGCCTCTTGCGTGACGTATTGCTGAATGCTGGCCTGATCGGCCTTGATCAGGCCGAACTGCGCGGCCTGCCCGGCGAATTGGTTGTAGGTCTGGGCCAGTCCCACCTTGTCCGTGGCCTTGGCGACGATGGGCAGGAATTTCTGCGTCAGCGGTGCCTCGGTCTTGCGTTTGAAATAGTCGGTCGCGGCTTCGTCGCCGCCTGTGAGAATGCCCTTGGCGTCCTGCACCGACATGCTTTTGACCGCGCCGACCAGCAGGGTCTTGGCTTCGGGTACGGCGGCTTCGGCGGCGCGGTTGATGGCGAGATCGAGCTGGTCGGCCTGCGCCCCCATGCCGGCCATGCGCATCAGGCCGCTGGCTTTTTCGATGGCCGGCGGCAGGGGTATGCGCCACTTGGCATTGCCGTAAAAGCCGTTCTCGCGGCCGAGTTCCTTCACCGCGATGTCCGCGCCGCGCGACAGCGCCGCTTTCAACCCCTGATCGACTTCCCCGTTGCTGAGCGCCGCCACCGCCGCATTCACCGCGCCGGATGAGGCCCCGGCGCCTTGCCCGGTCTGCGGTGCGGCTTGCAGGGACGGCGCCTGTGTCGCGGCCAGCGCGCCGCTGAGCTGATTGGACAGATCGCCGAGATTGAACGCCAGCGCCGGTGCCGCGGCGCCAAGGGGCAACAGCGTGGCGAGAACGAGAGAACGGGTTTTCATGGACGGCTCCTGGTGAATGGTCAACGTTGCGGATCGGGCGTGGCGCGCAGCACTTCGTCAAGGGTGGTGATGCCCTCGGCCACTTTGATGGCCCCGGCAAGCCGCAACGGGCGCATGCCGTCTTTGATGGCCTGCGCGCGCAGCGGCGCAAGCTCGGGGCTGCGCACCAGCAGCGCACGCAACGCCTCGCTGCAGCTGAGCAACTCATACAGGCCGACACGGCCGAGGTAGCCGGTATTGCGGCACTCCACGCAGCCCACAGGCCTGTAGGGTCGCACTTCCGATTGCGGCTTCCACGGTGCCACGGCGGCTCGAAAAGCCTCCTGATCGAAGGCATCGTCAGGCTGCTTGCAGTGCGGACACAGAGTACGCACCAGACGCTGCGCCAGCACGCCAAGCAGGGTGGCGCTGGCGAGGTAGGACGGCACGCCGAGTTCGAGCAGGCGAGTGATGCTCGACGGCGCGTCGTTGGTGTGCAGGGTGGACAGCACCAGATGCCCGGTGAGCGCGGCCTGCACCGCCATGTCGGCGGTCTCGCGGTCGCGGATTTCGCCGACCATGATGATGTCCGGGTCCTGCCGCATCAGCGCCCGCAGACCTTCTGCAAAGCTCAGGTCGATGGTGGGCTGTACCTGCATCTGGTTGAACGCGGGTTCGACCATCTCGATCGGGTCTTCCACGGTGCAGACATTCACCTCCTCGGTCGCCAGACGCTTGAGGGTCGAATACAGCGTGGTGGTCTTGCCGCTGCCGGTTGGCCCGGTGACGAGGATGACGCCGTTGGGCTGATGGGTCAGGCGTTGCCACTCGCGCGCTTCGTGCTGCGGAAAACCAAGCGCCGGCATGTCGCGCACCACCACGTCGGGGTCGAAAATGCGCATCACCAACTTTTCGCCAAAGGCCGTGGGCATGGTGGCCAGGCGCAGTTCCACTTCGTCGCCCGTAGGCCTGCGGGTCTTGATGCGGCCGTCCTGCGGGCGGCGTTTTTCCACCACGTCCATGCGGCCCAACAGCTTGACCCGGCTGGTCATCGCCCCCATCACCGAACCGGGCACCTGATAGACGGTGTGCAGCACGCCGTCGATGCGAAAGCGGATCACGCCCATGTCGCGGCGCGGCTCCAGGTGGATGTCGGAGGCGCGCTGGTCGAAGGCGTACTGCCAAAGCCAGTCGACCACCTGCACCACGCCGGCGTCGTTGGCGTCGAGCGCCTTGCCGCTGCGCCCCAGTTCCACCAGTTGCTCGAACTGGTTGACGCCGCCCGTGCTGCCGTTCTTCTGCGCGTGTTTGACCGAGCGCGCGAGGTTGAAGAACTCCACCGTGTAGCGGGTGATGTCGGCAGGGCTGGCCACCACCAGCTTGATGGGCCTGCGCAGCATGCGCTCCATCTCGGGCACCCAGCCGCGGTCGAAGGGCTCGCAAGTGGCAATGATCACCTCATTCGGCCCCGCGGCCACCGGCAGAATGCGGTGGCGCTCGGCATAGCTGGTGGACATGATTTCGCCGATCTTGCTGATCTCGACCCTCAGCGGATCGACGCGCAGATAGGGCAGCCCGGCCCGCTGCGCCAGCCATTCGGTGAGGCCGTCGAGTTCGAGGACGCGTCCGTCGCTCAGGCGCTTGAGCCCGGCCAGCGCCACGCGCTGCAGGGCATGCAGCTTGCCGCTGGCATGAGCGCAGCGATCCCAGCCGTAGCGGCCGGAAGCGGCGTCGATCAAGCTGTCGGTCTCCAGCCATTGCAGCAGTTCGCGCCAGTCCAACCGCCCCTGCGCCGCAGGCGGCGTGGTCTGCGCAGCGTGCGCCTTGGGCGGGGGTGACGGGTCTGCGGAGCGGGAGGAAGTGCGATGGGCGTCCATGGCGGCGAGTGTAGGACAGGCCCCTGTCAAGCCATGTCAAACGTCTGCAATGGGATGGACGCCCCCACCCGCAGCGACATCTTTGCCCGGTCTGGTCAAGCCTCCATACCGTGCTGGGCGCCGTGTCCATTCCGGTCGTTCTCGCGGTGATGCGGCACTGACTTTTTCACCAGACCCTTCCGTCCCGCCCTGATTTCTACAAAGCGATCAGCCGCCAGACCGACTGTTTCAGTGTGGCTTACAGAACAATGACATATTGACGGTGTATCCTCCGAAGCTTCTGACTTTGCACGAGCGATGCTTCCTAACATGCCGAATTTTCATGTCATTTTCTGGCGTCACGCCGAAGCGGAAGATGCGCCGGGTTCTGTCCAGGGCGACGAGGCCGATCTGCGCCGTAATCTCACCAAGTCGGGCCGACGCGACGCCGCGCTGATGGCTGCCTGGATCAAGTCGCAATTACCCAAGCCCTGGACGGTGCTCACCAGCCCGGCCGCCCGCGCGCGGCAGACCGCGCAACATCTGAGCGAGTACCCGGTGGCTGACCCGCGTCTGCTCCCGGACGCGGACATGGGCGAACTGCTCTCGGCGGTATCCGAGTTCCCGCGCGAAGGCGGCGCGCTCATCCTGGTCGGCCATCAGCCCACGATGGGCCGCGCCGGGCTGTACTGGATCACCGGCTGCGATCAGCAGTTTTCGCTGCGCAAGAGCGGCCTGCTGTGGGCGGTGGAACGCAGCCGCGAATCCGGCATTCAGCGCAGCATGCGCGCCTGCATCAGCGCCGACCTGTTGAGCGATTGAAAACATCGGGTCCGCTTGCTTGCGCTGTCACACCAAATTCACACAATCTTCACTGAACCGTCACGCCGCATTCTTATCTTCTTCATCAATTGCAATGAAGGGGACCCCATGTTCGATGATGAACCGGCACAGCGGCTGGTGACGCACAACCAAACCAACCAACTCGGCGCTGGAACCGCGGTTCAACACCCGGCGCACAACATCACCGTTGCCTGGGCGCGGCATGCCGACGAAGTGCGCGAGGCCCAGCGACTGCGCTTCAAGGTGTTCGTTGAAGAAATGGGCGCGCAGATCAAGACGCCCGAAGCGGGTCTGGACATCGACCTGTTCGACGCCTACTGCGATCACCTGCTGGTACGCGACGCCGGTGGCCGACTCATCGGCACCTACCGCGCCCTGCCCCCGCATCAGGCCAAGCGCGTCGGCACGCTCTACACCGAAACCGAATTCGATCTCACCCGCCTCTACCACCTCAAGCCGCGGCTGCTGGAAATCGGCCGCTCCTGCGTGCACCGCGACTACCGCAACGGCGCGGTCATCATGGCCTTGTGGAGCGGTATTGCGGCCTATATGCAGCGCCACGGACTGGACGCGCTGATCGGCTGCGCCAGCATGTCCATGCGCTGCGGCGGGCATACCGCCGCCAGCCTGTGGGCGCAGTTGCAGCGCACGCATCTGGCGGCGATTGAGGACCGCGTGCATCCCCGCCTCGCGCTGCCGATCCAGCGCCTGCGGCAAGACCTCACGGTCGAGCCTCCGGCCCTGCTCAAAGGCTATCTGCGCGTGGGCGCCAAGGTGTGCGGCGCACCCGCATGGGACCCTGACTTCGGCGTGGCCGACTTTCCGGTGCTGCTGCGTCTGAGTCAGGTCAATCCGCGCTACGCCCGGCACTTCCTCGGGACGTGAGGGCGGTCCGCACTCTGCCCAACCGGCCGGGCAGAGTGCGGAAAGCACCGCGGCCAGAACGGCGAACGCACCGATCGTGCGTTGTAAGATGCGCGTCTTTGCGGATGCGCTGCGGCCCACTCCCGCCCAGGGGCGATGGATGCAGGACAGCGGCAGCGACCGCGACAACCGGCTCCGGTGTCCATGTCCCAAACCCTCCCCCAACGCAGCCTGCAAGCCGTCTGGCACCCCTGCACGCAGATGCAGCGCGCGGCGCACGTTCCGCCTCTGGCGATGGTGCGCGGCGCAGGGCCCTGGTTGTTCGATGAGGACGGGCACCGCTATTTCGACACCAGCAGTTCCTGGTGGGTCAATCTGTTCGGTCACGCCGATGCCGACATCAACGCGGCGCTCAAAGACCAGCTCGACCGCCTGCCGCATGTCATGCTGGCCGGCTGCACCCATCCCCCCGCAGTTGAACTGGCCGAGCGTCTGGCCGATCGGACGGGCCACGTTCTGGGGCATTGCTTTTTCGGCAGCGACGGTGCCTCGGCGGTGGAAATCGCGCTCAAGATGAGCGTGCATTACTGGCGCAACAGCGGGCAGATGGACAAGAGCGAATTCGTCTGCCTGCGCCAGAGCTACCACGGCGAAACCCTGGGAGCGCTGGCGGTCACCGATGTGGCCCTGTTCCGCGACGCCTATGACCCGCTGCTGATGCGCGCGCATCAGGTCATGTCGCCCGACGCGCGGCAGGCGCAGCAGGGCGAAACCGCCGCAGACGTGGCGCGCCGCGCGGTGGCCGAGCTGCGCGCCTTGTTCGAGGCGCGTGCCGACCACATCGCTGCGCTCATTCTGGAGCCTTTGGTGCAGGCCGCCACGGGCATGGCGTTTTACGACCCGGTTTACCTGCGCGAGGCGCGCGCCCTGTGCGATGCCCATGACGTGCTGCTCATTGCCGATGAGATTGCCGTGGGCTATGGCCGCACCGGCACGTTTTTCGCCTTCGAGCAGGCCACCGTTGCGGGACAGACGCCGATCTGGCCCGACTTGCTGTGTCTGTCCAAGGGCATCACCGGCGGCTATCTGCCGCTGTCCGTGGTGTTGTGCCGCGATGCGATTTACGCGGCCTTTCTTGACGACGATCTGGCGCGCGGATTTTTGCATTCCCACTCCTACAGCGGCAACGCGCTGGCCTGCCGGGCGGCGCTGGCGGTGCTCGACCATTTCCGCGACCACGCCGTGCTGCAGACCAACCAACAGCAGGCGCTTCTACTCACCGAGGCGCTGGCCCCGCTGGGCGACGATCCGCGGCTCGCGCATGTCCGCCAGATCGGCATGATCTGGGCATTCGACGTGCACGAGGCGTTTTCCGGCCCGCGCTTTGCCGAGCGGTTCCATCTTGCGGGCCGGGCACGCGAACTGCTCATCCGGCCCATTGGCCGCACGGTCTATCTCATGCCGCCCTATGTGTTGAATGCGTCGTTGTCCAGCTGGCTGGCCGGACAGGTTCGCGCCACACTGGACGATGTGATTCATCAGGCAAATCCCGGTGCTCATCGACCATCTGAACCAGCAGTTGCTTGAGCGCGCGGCAAAGGGTCTGCAACGCCAGCGGCGCACGACCGTGACCGCCTGCGCTCCGCAGCAACAGGTCTGCGGCGGGCCGCACGCGGTGGACGCACAGCCGCGCAATATGCTTGGCTTTTGCAGCAACGACTATCTCGGTCTGGCCAGCCACCCGGCGCTGATCGAGGCCATCATCGAGGGCGCGCGCCGTTATGGCGCGGGCAGCGGCGCCTCGCATCTGGTCAGCGGGCATTCGCAGGCACACGACGCGCTGGAAAACCTGTTGGCACAGTGGATGGCGCCCGCCATTCCGCAAGCCCGCGCGCTGACCTTCAGCACCGGCTATATGGCCAATCTGGCGCTGTTGACTGCGCTGGGTGATGCGCAGGCCACCATTTTTTCCGACAAGCTCAATCATGCCTCGCTGATCGATGGCGCCATGCTGGCCAAAGCCCAGGTGCAGCGCTACCCCCACGGCGACCTCGCTGCGCTGGAGCGGCAACTGCTGGCCTGCCCAACCCCGCTGCGCCTGATCGTCACGGACACCGTGTTCAGCATGGACGGCGACCGGGCCGACCTGCCCGCCCTGCTGGAACTGGCCGAACGGCACGATGCCTGGCTGATCCTCGATGATGCGCACGGGTTCGGCGTGCTCGGCCCGCAGGGCCAGGGCAGCCTGGCCGATGCAGGGCTGCGCAGCGAGCGTTTCATTCTGATGGGCACGCTGGGCAAGGCGGCCGGTCTGGCCGGTGCGTTCGTCGCGGCGCACCCCGTCATCATCGACTGGCTGATGCAGACCGCGCGCAGTGCGGTGTTCACCACTGCCGCACCGCCGGCACTCGCCCATGCCCTGCTGACCAGCCTGCACCTCATCGCCAGCGATGAGGGCGCGCGGCGCCGCGCCGTGCTGCAACGGCACATTGGACAGCTGCGCAGCGGTCTGCAGACCTTGATCGGCCAGCACCCGCATCTTGGCTGGCGTCTGGGCGCGTCCGACACGCCCATCCAGGCCCTGATCGTGGGCGACAACGCCCGGGCGCTGGACCTGTCCACCGCGCTGGACGCGCAGGGCTTGTGGATTCCTGCCATCCGCCCCCCCACGGTGCCGGTCGGCACCGCGCGTCTGCGCATCACCCTCAGTGCCGCACACAGCGCAGACGACATCCAACAGCTGCTTGCCGCACTGCGCCACATTGCGCGAGACCACACATGACCCCGCCGATCGCACCCCGCGGATGCTTCGTCACCGGCACCGATACCGAAGTGGGCAAGACCCGCATCAGCGCCGCACTGCTGCACTGGTGCGTCAGCCAGGGCTGGCGCAGCATCGGTTTCAAGCCGGTTGCAGCCGGGCTGGAACAGGTGAGTGGCCGGTGGATCAATGCCGACGTGCAGGCGTTGCGCCAGGCCAGCTCGGCGGTGCCGCTCACCGATGCCGAAGTCGGCCCCTACCAGTTCAGAGCCGCCTGTGCGCCGCATATCGCCGCGGCGCTGGAAAGTCGGGCCATCGACTTCGAAGTCCTGCTGCGCGCCGCCCGGCAACTGGCACCACAGTCCGACGCGCTGGTTGTCGAAGGCGTCGGCGGATTCGTCGTGCCCCTGACCGCTGACCGTGACACGGCCGATCTGGCGCAGGCGCTCGGCCTGCCAGTCGTGCTGGTCGTCGGTCTGCGCCTGGGCTGTATCAACCATGCCCTGCTCACAGCGGAAAGCGTGCGTGCGCGCGGGCTGCAGCTGGCTGGCTGGGTGGGCAACACCGTCGATCCGGCCATGCCCTGGGTGGACGACAACATCGTCACTCTGCGCCAGTTGCTGATGAAGCGGCATGGCGCTGTCGATCTCGGCCGGGTTCCCCGCCTGCCCAACCCCAGCCCGCAGGCCATCCTGTCCCACCTCGACCCAGCGGGTCTGCGACAGGTCTTCGACCGATGACAGCGCTGCTGGAACGGCCGCTGGTCGATGCCGCGTTTCTTGCCAACCCCTACCCCACCTACCGGGCGTTGCGCGAGGCCGGGCCACTGCACTGGAGCGAGGAATTCTTCGGCGGCGCCTGGCTGCTGACCCGGCATGCCGATGTCGAGGCCGTGCTGCGTGATCCGCGCTTCTCTGCACGGCGCACCGGCGGTTGGATCAACGACGTGCAAACCGAGCGCGGCGAGCTCGCCGACTTTCAGCGCCTGTTTTCCCGCGCCCTGCTGTTTCTCGATCCGCCCGAGCACGGCCGAGTGCGCGGACTGATGCAGGCGGTTTTCCGCCCAGAGTCCGTGGCGCGCCTGCGGCCGCGCATCGCACACATCGCCGATGCCTTGCTCGACGCCATCGACCCGACGGAGCCATTCGATGCCATGGCGCAACTCGCCCGCCCGCTGCCGGTGCGTGTCATCGCGCTGCTGCTGGGCGTCGATCCGGGCGACAGCGCCGACCTCATGCGCTGGTCGGACGATCTGGCCGCTTTCATCGGCGCACCGCAGCCCACGCGAACCCTGGCGCTGCGTGCCCGGACCAGCGTGCTGGCACTGACCGGCTATTTCCAGCAGCAATTGCACCGACCACACGACGCCCGCCCCGACACCCTGCTTGCCGTGCTGCGCCAGGCACGCGCGGTTGGCGCGCTCAAGGACGACGCGGAATTCCTTGCGCAGTGCGCCATGCTGCTGTTCGCCGGGCATGAAACCACCCGCAATCTGCTGGGCAACGGCCTGTACGCCCTGCTCACCCATCCCGGGCAATGGCAATGCCTGCTGGACGATCCCGACCGCGCGCCGGGCGCGGTGCGCGAACTGCTCCGCTACGACAGCCCGGTGCAATACAGCGGACGGCGGGTGACAACCGCGCTGACCCTGCACGGACAGCGGCTGGAACGCGGCGATCTGGTCCTGCCGCTGATCGGCTCTGCCAACCGTGATCCCGCGCGCCACGCGCAGCCCGAGCAACTCGACATCATGCGGCCCGATCCAGGTGCGCTCGCTTTCGGCTCCGGTATTCATGCCTGTCTCGGCGCCGCGCTCACCCGGTTGGAAGCCGAGGTGGCGCTACGGCAACTGCTCGCGCGCTGGCCCCGTCTGCGGCTGGCGTCCACGCCACCATGCTGGATGAGCAACCCCGCCTACCGCGGCCTGCGATCTTTGCCGCTGAACGCGCAGTAAACGGATCACTCCCCTGCACGCGCCATATCCTGTGGCCGCACCCAGCGGTCGAACTCCTCGGCGCTGACCAGGCCCGAGCTCAGAGCCGCCTCGCGCAACGTGGTCCCGCTGTGATGCGCTGCCTTGGCGATGGCGGCGGCGTGGTCGTAGCCGATGTGCGGGGACAGCGCGGTGACCAGCATCAGCGAGCGCTGCATCAACTCGGCGATACGGGCGCGGTCGGGTTCGATGCCGCGTGCCAGATGGTGATCGAAACTCACCATCGCGTCGCTCAGCAGCCGCAGACTTTGCAGCACGTTGTGCATGATCAGCGGCTTGAACACATTGAGTTCGAAATTGCCCGAAGCCCCGCCGATGTTGATGGCCACGTCGTTGCCGAACACCTGCGCGCACACCATGGTGAGCGCCTCGCATTGCGTCGGGTTGACCTTTCCCGGCATGATCGAGCTGCCCGGCTCGTTCTCGGGAATGCGGATCTCGCCCAAGCCGCTGCGCGGGCCGGAGGCCAGCCAGCGGATGTCGTTGGCGATTTTCATCAGTGCAGCCGCCAGCGTCTTGAGCGCGCCATGCAGGAAGAGCAGCGCCTCGTGCCCTGCCAAGGCCGCGAATTTGTTCTCGGCACTGGTGAACGGCAGCCCGGTCTGCCGCGCCAGTTCGGTCGCCACGCGCACGGCGAAGGATGCATGGGTGTTCAGCCCGGTGCCCACCGCCGTGCCGCCCACGGCCAGGGCATACACCGGGCCGAGCGCAGCATCGATGGCGCGGCGGCAAAGATCGAGCTGCGCGACATAGCCCGAAAATTCCTGACCCAGGGTCAGCGGCGTGGCGTCCTGCAGATGGGTGCGGCCGATTTTCACAATGTCGGCAAAGGCTTCCGCCTTGGTTTGCAAGGTGGTACGCAAGGCGATGAGCGCGGGCAGCAAGGACTGCACGGTCTGCGCCGCGGCAGCCACATGCATGGCGGTCGGGAAGATGTCGTTGGACGACTGCCCCAGATTGACCTGATCGTTGGGATGCACGCTGCGCGCCAGCCCGACGCCCGCGCCCAGCAGCACCGAGGCGCGGTTGGCCAGCACCTCGTTCATGTTCATATTGGTCTGCGTGCCCGAGCCGGTCTGCCACACGGCCAGCGGAAACTCGTCGGGATAATGCTCGGCGATGACCTCGTCCGCCGACTCGATGATGGCCTGCGCGGTACGCAGATCGAGCTTGCCAAGCTCGGCATTGACCCCGGCGCAGGCGCGCTTGACCAGGGCCAGCGCGCGGATGAACTCGCGCGGCATGCGCTCCGTGGAAATGGCGAAATGCCGCAGCGAGCGCTGGGTTTGGGCGCCCCACAGATGGGCTTCGGAGACTTCGATGGGGCCAAAGGAATCGGTTTCGATGCGCATGCCCTCGGCGGGTTCGATCAGGTGCTGCGCGTTCTCGGTGTTCATGCGTCGTCTCCTCATGGGAATTTCCGCTGTTGTAGTCCTTGCGCACCCGGATTGCCACCTGCGCAGTGGTGAGCGCGCATTGCGTCGCGGCGTTTTCGCCGGGCTGGGTACTGATGTTGCGATTGGAAACCCCTGTCAGCTTGCTCCGCTTTACCGGGCGCCCCATATTCTCATTGCGGCGTGGCTGCAGCCGCCAGGGTGCTGTCGTTCTCCAGCGTGCTGCGGTGGCCCCGCGTGGCGGCCGACAATTATCTTGATCGCTCAGCGACAACTATCGTGAGCGGTTGACGCACGCCGCCGGGGTGCGTTTTGCGGTCGGGTTTCTACAGTGATTGCCTTCAAGAGAGAGGCGGTCACTGTGC
>JAJXTO010000015.1 GCA_021783695.1 Pseudomonadota bacterium
TCCGCCGTAAAAGAACATTTTTCCCGATGGTAAGACAAATCGGTCTGCACTTGGTGTGTGGGCAACAAGCGGTGTGCTGTTCGCAATAAAAAACCCGCCTCGCGGCGGGTTTCGGGGTGAAGAAGGGGAAGGGGTGGTATGGAGCTAGACCTGACCCCATTCCTTTCCTCTTTCATTCCTTCTTTCCGCTTTTTATATTCCCTTGCAAGAAGTAGGAAGGTATTTTTGCGGAATAGTCGTAGACAGGCAAGTCCAACCAATAGAACCACTACCAACTGGGGCTACAGCGGACAAAACTAGGGTCTTGGTAGCAAGATTTGAGTTAGCCTTATTGCCGTAGGTTACTGTAATTTGCCCAACCTTGGTTGATACATCAAGGCCAGTAACATAGTTTCCTGTAATGCTTCCAGCACTTGCTAAACCAGCTGATTTGTTATTTGGGGGGAAAACACCTGTATTTGTATAATATTCTGCCATCGCTGTTTTTGCTCCATCCGCCAACGACAGTCCTTCCGAAGCCTGCGCCCGAATCGTGTAATCCTGATACGCCGGAATCGCGATCGCCGCCAAAATACCAATAATCGCCACGACGATCATCAATTCGATCAGCGTGAAACCTTGTTGCAGTTGTTTTTTCATTTCAAAACTCCTGAGAGTGGACGATAAATCAATCAAGAACGGTTGGGTAAAAAATGCCGCAGCCCGGAGCGGTTGTAAGCCTGGAGATGCTTGCCCCGAGCTGCGGTGGACTGACATCACCCCCCGATGGGCAGGAAAGATAGAGCACAAGCCGTGCCAGCCTGTGTGGCTGCTGGTTTTGTGAACTGGTTCACGAAATACGGCCCCTGGGCCACCCCGGCGCCCGACAATCTTTGCTGTTGCTGCCAATTTTTGTCAGCTTGGCGCGGGAATTGGCAGCGTTCAATCGTTCTGAATCGCGCGCGGCAGCAGCAGGGCTCCTTTGGTGCCCGTGGCGCGCAGATCAAACGTCAGCAGCGGCGCATGGCCCGCAGTGTCGGTCAGGCTGATATGCAGGCAGTCCGCAAAATCGGGCGCACCGTCTTGTCTGAACAGGTGCAGCGCCCGTTCAACGGCGATTTCGTCCATCAGTTCCAGTTCCGGCACACTGAGCAAGGCGTCGAATGCCAGGGCGAGGGCCGTGCGGTCAAACCCATAGCGTGCGCGCAACACCCATTCCGTCTCCAGCAGGACCGTCACGGGGACATAGAAGCGCTGGCCTGTGGCCGGAGTGGACTGAAACAACCGCCGAATGACGGCGCACTGCGCCGGATCATCGTTGGTGATCCAGCGCACCAGGACATTGGTATCGAGCGCCGGCATGCGCTTACTTCATGCGCATGTCATCGATCGACACGGTGACACTCTCGGCAGGCTTGAGAATGCCCTGCAAATCCAGGATGGACCGGGTTTTGGCGCGCAGCAACACCGTGCCGTCGGGCATGGGAGTGAACGTGAGCCGAACACCCGCGTGCAGCCCTTGATTGCGGCGGATGTCCGCAGGGATGGTGACCTGGCCTTTGCTGGTGATGGTGGCTTCAGGCATGGTGCGCTCCTTACATATTGACTGATTGTAAGGATTTTATCGTCCGCAGTCCCATCAAGCCAGAGGGCAGGCGGCGCGCATTCCGTTCAACCGGGTTCAACTGCAGGAGGTGGGCAGATAGGCGCGCGGTACGCCATTGGCGGCGGCGTGGTTGGTGCACGTCCAGATGAGCGAACCGCCGGATTGCACCCCAGAGAGGTAGAGCACCTTGCCCTGCAGATTACTGTTGGCGTTTTTGCCGTAGGTGATGGTGATCAGGCCATTGACGGTGCTGACGCTGCTCACATAATTGCCGCTGATCGAGCCAGCCTGCGCCAACCCGGCCGAGGCATTGCTCGGGGCAAATTGGCCGTGCTGGGCGTAATAATCCCAATTCGCCGTTTTCACGCCGGTGGCGAGCACAATGCCTTCGGCCACCTGCGCCCGCATGGTGTAGTTCTGATACGCCGGAATGGCAATGGCCGCCAGAATGCCGATGATGGCCACCACGATCATGAGCTCGATGAGGGTGAAACCGCGTTGGATGCAAGCGCGCATGGTGGGGCCTCGAAATGGTGCAGTGTGTTTTGGTGTGGGGAAGCGGTGGGAAGGATTGATTTGTAAACAATCGTGATTCTTCCTCTGCAATCCACAGGCCAGCCGTGGGTGCCGCAGCAAACGGCGGATTGTGTGAACTGCTTCACAGTTTTTGCCGCGGGTTGGGCCGCGTGGTGACGGTTTGCGGCTGGGAAGGGACGATTTTTGTCAGCGTTCTGGAGGCGGTTGACGCTTTTTCGCAGGGAGGAGGGGGGCTCAGGGTTGCTGCGTCTGGGGCACAATCGGTTTGTCAACCATCTTTGTTTAGGGCGAGACTGCCATGCGACTCATCGACTCCATCGTCACCGAAGCCGCTGCGCTGACGGCGCTGCGGCGCGATCTGCACGCGCATCCCGAACTGTGTTTCGAGGAGCAGCGCACCTCCGACGTGGTGGCCGCGCGGCTGGCGGCCTGGGGCGTGGAGGTGCATCGCGGCCTGGGCAAGACCGGGGTGGTGGGGGTGATTCAGGGGCGCGATGGGGGGCGGGGTGGCAAAAAAAATGGCCGGATGATCGGCCTGCGCGCTGACTTCGACGCCTTGCCGGTGACTGAATTCAACACCTTCGCGCACGCCAGCCAGCACCCCGGCAAGATGCACGCCTGCGGCCACGACGGCCACACCGCCATGCTGCTGGCGGCAGCGCAATACCTGGCCAGGACACGCGATTTCGACGGCACGGTGGTGTGCATTTTCCAGCCGGCCGAAGAGGGCGGCGGCGGCGCGCGCGAGATGATCAAGGACGGGCTGTTCGCGCGCTTTCCGGTGCAGGCGGTGTTTGGCATGCACAACTGGCCGGGCATGGCCGCAGGGCATTTCGCGGTGAAGGCCGGGCCGGTGATGGCATCGAGCAACGAGTTCCGCATCCGGCTCACCGGCAAGGGGGCGCATGCGGCCATGCCGCATCTGGGCCTCGACCCGGTGCCTGCCGCCTGCCAGATGGTGCAGGCGTTTCAGACCATCGTCACCCGCAACCGCGACCCGCAGGACCCGGCGGTGATTTCGGTCACCATGATCCATACGGGCGAGGCGACCAACGTCATTCCCGAAGCGGCCGAGATCCAGGGCACGGCGCGCACCTTCACCACCGCCACGCTCGACCTGATCGAGACCCGTATGCGCGACATCGCCACCCACACCGCCGCGGCCTTCGGCCTGGGCTGCGAGTTCACGTTCAAGCGCAACTATCCGCCCACCATCAACCACGCCGCCGAGGCCGCGTTTGCGCGGCAGGTGATGGTGGACCTGGTGGGCGCGGACGCCGTGCAGGAGTTCGTGCCGTCGATGGGCGCGGAAGACTTTTCCTTCATGCTGCAGGACAAGCCGGGGGCCTATCTCATCATTGGCAACGGCGACGGCGACCACCGCGCACCCGGCCACGGCCTGGGCCCCTGCACCCTGCACAACCCGAACTACGACTTCAACGACGACCTCATTCCGCTGGGCGGCAGCTTCTGGGTGCGGCTGGCTCAGGCCTGGCTGAAACAGGGCGACGGACGGGCGCTTCCCGAAGGGGTTTGACGTTCAGGGCGCAGCCGCTTCGGTTGCGCAGGTCTTGACGAGTTGCCCGCCGAGCTGGCCCGACACGCTGCCGAGCGCCTTCACCTGCTGCGGGGTGAGGGCGGGCAGGCGCAGGGTGACGCGGTTCAGGCCGGCGTTGCGCTGCACCACCTTCGCCCCCTGCATGCCCTGCTTTGTCACGATCTGCAACTGATCCTGCGCCGCGGCCTCGTTGCTGAACACGCCCAGGGAAATGCCCGGTTCATAGCGCGGCCGATCGGTCACGGGGGCGAAGACCTTGACCCTGCCCTGCTGGGTGATCTGGCCGAGCGCCGAGCGCATGGCGGTCTGGCTGGGGAAGGGGCCGAGCAGCACCATCCATTGTTCGGGCACGGGGGCGGTGTGCACCTTGGCCTGGAGCCCTGCGCTTTGCAGCGCAGCCTGTGTCTGCGTGAGCGCGGCGGTTTCCATCGCGCCGAACGGCCCGATCTGGCGGCAGACCGTGGTCCCGGCGTCCGCCGAGGCGTTCTGCGGCGCGGGCTCGGAGGGCGCGGGCTGGGGCGTGGAGGGGGCGCCTGCCGGTGCGCGGGGCGCGGGCTGCGGGGCGCTGCTGGCGGGCGTGGCCGAGGCGCTGGCCAGCGGCGTGACCGTCACCTGCTCGGGGTGGATCTGCAGCGCGAGGCGCTGGGGTTCGCGCTGCGTCACCGGCCCCAGCCCGGCGCCCGCCATCCAGCCCTGCGACCAGGCGAAGAACACGAGGTTGACGAGCAGCAGGGCAAGGAGCAGGACGCGCATGTTTCAATCCGCGCCCGGCATGACCGGGCGAAACAACACCGAAGAGGTGACGCCCCTTCCATGTTCAATTATCCCACTGAAGGGGGAGGTTTCAAACCGGAGCTTGTTTTTGATGAGGCAAGGGGCGATGGGGGAGTGGCGGCGCTATTTTGCCGTGTCTGCCGCCGTCGTGGCCGTGAGCCGCAGCGAGACATCGGCGCTGAGCACGCGGCGCTCACCCTGCGGGGTTTGCACGCGCAGCGCGCCGTCCGGGGCGAGCCCCAGGGCGGTGCCGGAAAACTGCGTCTGCCCGCGGTCCTGCACCGACACGGCCAGACCGGCCCAGGCGTGCAGCGCGTTCCATTGCGCCAGTGCGGCGTCGCGCTGTCTGGCGCCGCCTTGCAGCCCGGCCAGCAGCGCCGGGGCCAGTGCCGTCAGCACTTGGCCGCGGTCGAGGCTCAGCCCGGCGGCGTCGAGACCGGCGGCCTGGGGAACGCCGGGCGGGGTGCGCAGGTTGATGCCGAAGCCGATGACGGCCCAGCGCGCCGAGGCGGTGTCGGCCATTTCCACCAGCACGCCGCCGAGCTTGCGCCACGGCCCGGCACCGGGCAGCAGCAGGTCGTTGGGCCATTTGAGCCGCACGGACGCCGCGCCGAGGGCGTGCAGCGCCTGCGCCAGCCACACGCCCACGGCGAGGCTGAGCGCGCGGATGTCGTGCTGTGGCGGGAAGGGCCAGGCAACGGAGCACAGCACGCTGGTCCGCGCGTCATCGGCCCACACCCGGCCCTGTCTGCCGCGCCCGGCGGTTTGCTGCGCGGTGACCAGCAGGGCGGGGCCGTCGAGCTGGCCGCTGCGGGCGGCCTGCAGCAGGTCGGCATTGGTGGAGCCGGTGCGTTCCACCCAGCGCACCGCGCAGGCGGGGTGGGTGGCTGCGAGCTGGGCGCGCAGGGAACTGAGGGGATCGCCAGGCGAAGGCGCGCCATCGCTCATGTGTGTTTGCGGGTTTTGGGGGCGAGCAGGGTGCCGCGGCAGTTGGGCGCGCCGCAGCGGCAGGCATAGTCGCGCTTGAGTTTGGCGGTGTAGCGGGCGTCGAGTTCGAGGGCGTAGTCGAAGAACAGCTCTTCGCCCGGAGCGATGTCGCGCAGGGCGCCGATGAACACCCGGCTGCCGATCTGCTGGGCTTCGCAGTTGGGCGCGCAGGAATGGTTGATCCAGCGGGCGCTGTTGCCCTGCACGCCGCCGTCGATCACGGTGTCGTCGCCCAGCGAAAAGTAGAAGGTGTGATTGGGCTGGGCGGGGTCGCGCGGGTGGCGGCGCAGGGCCTCGGGCCAGTCGATGCGCTCGCCTTTGTATTCCAGCAGACGCTGCCCGGCGCGGATGGGGCGGCGCGCAAACACCCCGCGGCCGTGGATGGGGGACTCCTGCACCTGGGTGTAGGGGCCACTGGCGGGAGCGGCAGCGCGGGCGGGTGGGCTTTGGGGCATGGGTGGACGGCGCAGGATGAGGGGAATGCGCGGCGGCGCAGAAACTCGTTAAAGTAAAAAAAGGAACAGGAGACAAGCTGTCGGCAAACATTCCTTTTCAGATCGACAAAAACATTCTAGGGAGCCCCATCATGAATCCACAGCGTCGTTTGCAATTGCAATGGTTTGCCGGTGCGTTGGCCGCGGTGTCGGCACCGGCCTGGGCGCAAAGCGTGGCCGAGCAGGCCGGGGCGCTGGAGAAAAAAGACAAAAAGGCCGTGCCGCTGCCAAAGGTGGGCAGTCTGTTTGCCTTGCCGCCCGCGGTGGAGCTGATCGACGGCAAGACCTTGCACACCAAGGACTGGGCGGGCAAGGTGATCGTGCTGGAATACTGGGCCACCTGGTGCCCGTTCTGCGCCCGGCAGATGCCCCATATCGAGGCGCTGTATAAGAAGGCCCATCACCGTGGTCTGGAGGTGCTGGCGCTGTCGATCGACAAGAAGGCGGCCGGCATTCCTCCCTTCCTCAAGACCAAAAACTACACCTTCCCGGTGGCGTGGCAGTCGCCCGCGCTGGCTAAGGTGCTGCCCAAACCCGCGGGTCTGCCGGTCACGATCGTCATAGGCCGCGATGGCCGGGTGAAGATGGCCGATTCGGGCGAGTTGTTCGCCGAGGACATTGCGGGCATTGCCCAATTTCTTTGATTGCATCCATCCATGAGCAAAAGCGAAGCGTCCACCAAAACCCTGGTCATTGCCGAAAAGCCCAGCGTGGCGCAAGACATCGTGCGCGCGCTCACGCCGCAGTCGGGCAAGTTCGACAAGCATGATGAGTATTTCGAGAACGCCCACTATGTGGTGACCTCGGCGGTCGGCCATCTGGTGGAGATCAAGGCGCCGGACGACTTCGAGGTCAAGCGCGGCAAGTGGAGCTTTGCCAATCTGCCGGTGATTCCGCCGCATTTCGATCTCAACCCGATCGAAAAGACCAAGAGCCGCCTGGCCGCCGTGGTGAAGCAGCTCAAGCGCAAGGACGTGACCGCGCTGGTGAACGCCTGCGACGCGGGCCGCGAGGGCGAGCTGATCTTCCGCCTCATCCTGCAATACGCCGAGGGCAAGAAGCCGCTGGACAAGCCGGTGCAGCGGCTGTGGCTGCAGTCGATGACGCCGCAGGCCATCCGCGACGGCTTCGAGCGTCTGCGCGGCGAGGCCGACATGCGCCCGCTGGCCGACGCCGCGCGCAGCCGCAGCGAGGCCGACTGGCTGGTGGGCATCAACGGCACGCGGGCGATGACCGCGTTCAACTCCAAGGACGGCGGCTTTTTCCTCACCCCCGTCGGCCGGGTGCAGACGCCCACGCTGTCCATCGTGGTGGCGCGCGAGGAGCAGATCCGCAAGCACATTGCGCGCGAATACTTCGAGGTGCATGCGCAGTTCGACGCGCCCGCCGGCGGCTATGCCGGCAAGTGGTTCGACCCGGTGTTCAAAAAAGGTGAGGATGCCGACGCCCGCGCCGACCGGCTGTGGGACAGGGCGCGGGCCCAGGCCGTCGTGGCCGCCTGCGCCGGCCAGCCCGCCACGGTGCGCGACGAGTCCAAACCCTCCACCCAGCTCTCGCCGGCCTTGTTCGATCTGACCGCGCTGCAGCGCGAGGCCAATGGCCGCTTTGGTTTTTCCGCCAAGGCCACGCTGGGGCTGGCGCAGGCGCTGTACGAAAAGCACAAGGCGCTGACCTATCCGCGAACCGACTCGCGCCATCTGCCGGAAGACTATCTCGCCGTGGCGCGGCAGACGGCGCAGGCGCTGGGTGAGGCGGGCGGCAGCATCGCGCCGCACGCCCGCCGCGCGCTGCAGGCCGACTACATCCGCCCGAACAAGCGCGTGTTCGACAACACCAAGGTGTCGGATCACTTCGCCATCATCCCCACCACCCAGACGCCGGGGGCGCTGTCGGAGGCCGAGGCCAAGATCTACGACCTGGTGGTGCGGCGCTTCCTGGCGGTGTTCTTCCCGGCGGCGGAATACCTGGTGACCACACGCATCAGCAGCGTGGCGCAACACCAGTTCAAGACCGAGGGCAAGATTCTGGTCAAACCCGGATGGCTGGAAATCTATGGCAAGGAAGAGCAGGGCGACGACGCCAATCTGCCACCCGTGGCCGCGGAGGATGCGGTGAAGGCCGAGACCGTGGAACTCAAGACCCTCAAGACCCGCCCGCCCGCCCGCTACTCCGAAGCCACGCTGCTGGGCGCGATGGAAAACGCCGGCAAGATGGTGGAGGATGAGGAACTCGCCGAGGCCATGTCGGGCAAGGGCCTGGGCACCCCGGCCACCCGGGCGGCCATCATTGAAGGCTTGCTCGGCGAGGCCTATATGCTGCGCGAAGGCCGCGAACTCATCCCCACGGCCAAGGCCTTCCAGCTCATGACCCTGCTGCGCGGGCTGCAGGTGGAAGAACTGACCAAGCCCGAACTCACCGGCGGCTGGGAACACAAGCTGGCGCAGATGGAACGCGGCCAGCTCTCGCGCGAGCAGTTCATGCGCGAGATCGCGGCAATGACCGAAACCATCGTGCGCCGCGCCAAGGAATTCGACCGCGACACCGTGCCCGGCGACTACGCCACGCTGCAGACCCCCTGCCCGAACTGCGGCGGCGTGGTGAAGGAGAACTACCACCGCTTCGCCTGCACGCAGTGCGATTTCTCCATCGGCAAGCACCCGGGCGGACGCAGCTTCGAGCTGGCCGAAGTCGAGCAACTGCTGCGCGACAAACACCTGGGGCCGCTCACCGGCTTTCGCAGCAAGATGGGCCGTCCGTTCGCCGCCGAACTCAAACTGGCGCAGGAAGACGGCAAAGGCCAGTGGAAGCTCGAATTCGACTTCGGCGACAGCGCCCTGGGCAGCGACGGCGGCGAGGCGCCGGACTTCAGCGCGCAGCAGGCACTGGGCGCCTGTCCCAAGTGCGGCAGCGCGGTCTATGAGACGGGCAGCAGCTATGTGTGCGAGAAAAGCGTCGGCGCGGCGCCGAGCTGCGACTTCCGCAGCGGCAAGATCATCCTGCAGCAGCCCGTCGAGGCGGAGCAGATGCGCAAACTGCTGGAGACCGGCCGCACCGATCTGCTCGATGGCTTCGTGTCCGCGCGCACCAAACGCAAGTTCAAGGCGTTTCTGGTGAAGCAGGCTGGCGGCAAGATCGGCTTCGAGTTCGAACCGCGCCCGGCCAAGGCCCCGGCGAAAAAGGCCGCCGCGAAAAAGGCTGCGGCGTGACAACGCGGCGTCATGCTTGCCGCGCAAGATGCGTCGGTTGATCTCCACCTGCAAGGCACCATGACGTCTCAAACTCCTTTCGATCTGCGCTGGTTCGCCCATCGCGGCGGTGGCGACGCCGCGCCGGAAAACACCCTGGCGGCGTTTGAAACCGGCTTCAAGGCCGGTTTTCGCGCCTTTGAATGCGATGTGAAACGCAGCGCCGACGGCGTGCTCTGGCTGCTGCACGACGACACCCTCGACCGCACCACAGACGCTCGTGGCCCGGCCGCGCCCTGGCGCTGGGAAAACCTGCAGTGTGTGGACGCCGGGAGCTGGCACAGCCCGCGCTTCAAGGGCGAGCCCCCGGCCGCGCTCGATCAGGCGCTGGACTTCGCGGCGCGGCATCGCCTCTGGCTCAATCTGGAAATCAAACCCAATCCTGGTGAGGACGCCGTGACCGGCGAGGCCGTGGCGCGGCGTGCGGCGCAATGGGCCGCAGCGCATCCGGCCGTGCCCGCGCCGCTGCTGTCATCGTTTTCGCTGGCCGCGCTGCAGGCCGCGCGCGCCACGCTCGATGCATTGAACTCCGCCTTGCCGCTGGCATGTCTGTCCGAGGACTGCGGCGAGGCGGCGCTGGCGCAGGCCGTGGCGCTGCGCGCCGAGGGGCTGCACACCGGCTGGCGACAGGTCGCGCCCGAGGTGATTGCCGCGGTGCATGCCGCGGGGCTGAAACTGCGCGCCTACACCGTCAATGAACCGAGCGTGGCGCAGCATCTGCTGGCCAGTGGACTCGACGGCCTGTTCACCGATCGCATGGGTTTGCCGCGCGAATTCTGATCGCTGCGGTCACGATCCGGGCATCAGTAAAGCCTGCACCAACGCCAGGCTGTAGGCGCTGGCCACGGTGTGTATGAACTGACCGAAATCGATGTGGGCGGAGTCATCGGCGCGGTCGGACAGGGTGCGGGCCAGGGCGAAGGGCGTGCCGTAGTCGTGGCAGACCTGGGCCACCGCGGCGCCTTCCATTTCCACCGCGAGGGCGTCGGGCAGGCTCAGGCGCAGCGCGTCGCTGTCGGCGCGGGTGGAAATGAACTGGTCGCCGCTGACGATCAGGCCGCGATGCACGCGCGGCGCGTGCAGGCCGAACGCCTGCCGGGTGGCGGCGCCGATCAGCGACGGGCTTCCGGCGCCGAACACGCTCTGCGCGGCGGCGTGCAGCGCCTGGGTCTGCGCGGCATCGGCGGCGAAGCGGCTCTTGCCGGTATCCGGCACTTCGTATTGCGGGTAGAGCGGGCGGGCGTCGAGATCGTGCTGCAGCAGGCTGTCGGCAATCACCACGTCGCCGACCCGCACATCCTCGCCCAGTCCGCCGGCCACGCCGGTGAACAGCAGCGAGGCGCAGCCGAATTCGACAATCAGGCTGGTGGTCGTGGCCGCCGCAGCCACCTTGCCGATGCCGCACAGCACCAGCACCACGTCTCGCCCCCAGAGCGCGCCCAGGGTGTAGTCGCGGTTGCCATGGCGCACGCTGCGCGACGACTGCAGCGCGTCGAGCAATCCGCGCTGCTCCTGCGCAATGGCGCTGACAATGCCCAGACGCGGGCCGGTCATGTTGTCAAACCGCGGCAGCGCAGGCGCAGACACGTGCACGCAAGTTGCTGCATTTGTCTTGTGTCAAACGGTAAAAAGTGTTGAGATTTATTCTTGCGCATCGCAAACATGGAGGAGGACATCATGGGTTCAGCTTGGCAAGGCCTGCTTGGCACGGATTATGGTCTGTTCAGCTTGATTGGAAGTATTTTCATGCTGGGCATGGGCGTGTTTTTCATCTGGTTTTTCAGCCGGAAAATTCAGCAAAGTGCCGATGAACATGCGCGTGAACTGCGCAAGACCGGCGGCGAGCCCCCGGCCAAAAACGGCCAGGCCTGAGACGGCGTGAACAAACCCGCCATGACCGCCCCGCGCACCCCAAGGGCCCCACTCGGCATTGCAGAGGCGCGCCGTGCCGACGGGCACGGCTGTGCCTTGCAGCCCTGACCGGAATCCTTTGGATGCGCTGCCCGGTCACGCCGGGTTCATTGACACTTTCTGAGCGCCTCGGATCTGCGCGGTTTTGCGCCGGTCTGCATTCCCGCTTTCACTGTACCGGGTCAACCCTTGGCTTTTCAGCCACGGGTTGACGTATGCTTTTGTTTGTTACAAAAGAACACGCATCATTTCACAACACAACAAATCAACGGAGATCGTCATGCAGCGTCGTCAAGCAGTCATTGGTCTGGGATTGGCAGCAGCCGGTTTGGGGCTGAGCCCCTTGGTGCGGGCGCAACAGCCCATCGTCATCAAGTTCAGTCATGTCGTTGCGCCCAATACCCCCAAGGGGCAGGCCGCCGAGTATTTCAAAAAACTGGCGGAAGAGCGCACCAAGGGCCGGGTGAAGGTGGAGGTCTACCCCAACAGCCAGCTCTACAAGGACAAGGAAGAGATGGAAGCGCTGCAGCTGGGATCGGTGCAGATGCTGGCTCCCTCGCTGGCCAAGTTCGGGCCGCTGGGGGTCAAGGAGTTTGAGCTGTTCGACCTGCCCTACATCTTCGACAACTACACCGAACTGCACAAGATCACCCAGGGTCCGATCGGGCAGAGCCTGCTGAAAAAGCTCGAATCCAAGGGCGTGCTCGGCCTGGCCTACTGGGACAACGGCTTCAAGGACTTGAGCGCCAACAAGCCGCTGCGCAATCCCTCAGACGCCAAGGGCCTGAAGATGCGTATCCAGTCGAGCAAGATTCTCGACATGGAAATGCGGGCCATCGGCGCCATTCCGCAGGTGCTGGCGTTCTCGGAGGTTTATCAAGCACTGCAGACCGGGGTGGTGGATGGCACCGAGAACCCACCATCCAACTTCTACACGCAGAAGTTCTATGAAGTGCAGAAGGCCATGACGCAGACCCAGCACGGCTATCTGGGCTATGCCGTCATCGTCAACCAGAAGTTCTGGGAGGGCCTGCCGGCCGACATCCGCAAGACGCTCGATCAGGCCCTGGCCGAGGCCACCGAGTTCGCCAACAAGGTGGCGAAAAAGGACAACGACGACGCCACCGAGGCGGTGCGCAAGTCGGGCAAGTGCGAGGTCATCGCCCTCACTCCGGCTGAGCGCCTGGCGTGGAAGAAGGCCATGGCGCCGGTTTACAGGCAGGCCGAGTCGCGCGTGCCCAGGGCGCTGATGGACGAGGTGTTCAAGGCCACCGGCTTCGACCCCGCCAAGCTGTAATTCAGCCGACGACGTTGCAAGGCCCGTGCCCAACCGGCATGGGCTTTTGTCGTTCTGACGTCGCACATCCCGTTCACCGGAGCCCACCATGCCCGTGCTCACCCTGTTCAACCGCCTGCTCGACCATCTGGAGGAGGCGTTGATCGCCACGCTGATGGCGGCGGCGACGCTGCTGATTTTTGTTGCCGTGATGCACCGCTACCTGGCCGGGATGGCCATTCCCGGGGTGCAGGACTGGCTGCTGTCGCTCAACCTGAGCTGGGCGCAGGAACTCTGCATCTACATGTTCGTGTGGATGGCCAAGTTCGGCGCGGCCTATGGCGTGCGCACCGGCATTCACGTCGGGGTGGACGTGCTGGTCAACCGCCTGCCGCCCGAGAAACAAAAGCCGGTGATCCTGTTCAGCCTGCTGGCCGGGGCGCTGTTCACCGGCATCGTGGCCGTGATGGGCGCGAACTTTGTCTGGCACGTCAGCCACACCGACCAGACTTCGCCCGATCTCGAACTGCCGATGTGGTGGGTGTACCTGGCGATCCCGCTGGGGTCGTCGCTGATGTGCTACCGCTTTTTGCAGGTGGCCTGGCGCTTCAACCGGGACGGCGAACTGCCGCATCACGATCCAGGCGAAGTCGAGGGGCTGGATGAGCCGATGGATCTTCCGCTCGGCGCGGACAACATCCACCCGGTGCCGACGGGACGGGGTGCGTGATGAGTGCATTGATCATTTTCGGCCTGCTGCTTGCCCTGATGCTCACGGGCATGCCCATTTCCATCGCCCTCGGGCTGACGGTGCTCACCTTCCTGTTCACCATGACCGACGTGCCGATTCAGGCCGTCGCGCTCAAGCTGTTCTCGGGGATCGAGAACTTCGAGATCATGGCCATACCGTTCTTCATTCTGGCCGGCAACTTTCTCACCCACGGCGGCGTGGCGCGGCGCATGATCACCTTCGCCAGCAGCCTGATCGGCCATTGGGCCGGCGGGCTGGGCCTGGCCGGGGTGCTGGCCTGCGCCCTGTTCGCCGCGGTGTCGGGCTCCAGCCCGGCCACGGTGGTGGCGATTGGTTCCATCCTCATGCCGGCCATGGTCAAGGCCGGGTTTCCGCCGCGTTTCGGCGCGGGCGTCATCACCACATCGGGCGCTCTGGGCATTCTCATTCCGCCATCGATTGTGATGGTGCTGTATTCCATCTCCACCAACTCCTCGGTGGGCGCGCTGTTCATGGCCGGCGTGGTGCCCGGCCTGATGCTGGCCACCATGCTGGGCCTGACCACCTGGTGGCGTGCCTGGCGTGGCAAGTACCCGCGCCAGCCCAGGGCGACTTGGGCGCAGCGCGGGCGGGCGCTGCGCGAGAGTTTCTGGGGGCTGATGCTCATCATCATCGTGCTTGGCGGCATTTACAGCGGCATTTTCACGCCCACGGAAGCCGCGGCGATGAGCGCGGTCTATGCCTTCATCATCGCTGTGTTCGTATACAAGGATCTCAAGCTCGGCGACGTGCCGCGGGTGCTGCTGGCATCGGCCAATATGAGCGCGATGCTGCTCTACATCATCACCAACGCGGTGCTGTTTTCGTTCCTGATGACCTCCGAGCACATTCCGCAAAACATGGCGCAGTGGCTGCTCGGCGCCGGTCTGGGGCCGATTGCTTTTTTGCTGCTGGTGAATGTGCTGTTGCTGGTGGCCGGCAATGTGATGGAGCCGTCGAGCATCGTGCTGATTCTGGCGCCCATCCTGTTTCCGGTGGCCATGCACCTGGGCATCGATCCCATTCACTTCGGCATCATCATGGTGGTGAACATGGAGGTGGGCATGTGCCACCCGCCGGTCGGGCTGAACCTCTATGTCGCCAGCGGCATCGCCAAAATGGGCATCACCGAACTGACCATTGCCGTGTGGCCGTGGCTGCTGACCATGCTGGTGTTCCTGGGCCTCGTCACCTACGTTCCGGCCATCAGCCTGGCGTTCCCCCGCTGGCTGGGCATGGTGCATTGATCAAGCGCCCGCACCACAGGCGATCCTCTCGCTGTGGCTCGGGGCTCTTGAATCACGCTACTGCTCAGGCGGCCTGTTCCTCGTCGGGCTGGCTGCAGGTCCATTTTTCGCCCATGTCGGAGGACAGATAGCTGACCAGGCGGAAGTTGCTCTGCGTGGCAGCCCCTGTTCGGGTGCGGTAGATCGCTACGCCATAGGCGCCGCGCAGCCTTGCGTGTTCAGCTTTGGCGAGCGCTTCGACCGGCTGGCGCTCGCCGATGGCGACCACATAGCTGTGTTGTTCGGCTTCGCCGTGGTGGAAGGCCTGGGCAAAATAGATCAGTTCCGTGGTGGTAGGCATGTCGATCTCCAGTAGTTTGGCGGTGTCTCGATTCAACGACGACACAGCCTCGTGGGTGAAGGAAACTCTGATTAACGCAAAATCCCCGCCCATAGAAATATTGAGCGGGGATTTGAGCTAACAAAAAATCCTTTACAAAAATAGAGAAAATAAGACATTAAATAAATATGAAATACGGTTTCAATGCATTTTTGTATTCTTATTTTTTGACCATGGATATACGGCCTGTCGCATCTTTGGATTCAGTCGTAGGAGACTAAATCGCAAGCCACATGTAGAGGTACAGGCTGTTGTTGCCACTGGCCCCTTGGCTTGTTCCGTTGAGCTTGTTGTAGGTCGTGTACTGCAGGCCGAGCCTCAGATTCTTTTCCGGATTGGCCCAGTTCCGACCGAAGGGGTTCCAGTCGAGTTCCCACACCACACCGTTGGTCTGCGCGTTCGAGCCAAGTGCCATAGTGCCCGTTTGGTTGAAGTACTGAACCGTCGCGCCGTAGGTGTTGTGGTACCAGTAGGAGGTGTTCAAATTCAACATCTTCGCCGTGTCGCTCGGGAACAAGCCTGCGGACTGGTCGTAGTTGGCCTTCTCCTGCATATACAGGCCGTTCACCGTGACCGTGTCGATGTCGCCATTGATGAACTGGTAGGTGCCGTCGATGCCGACGTCCCTGATGCTGTCGGTCCCCGATCCGCCGGTGATGGTCGGCTGCTTGATGTTCATGCCGAGCACGCCGCCTTCATAGGTGCTGTTGCCGATGGTCGTCGAGTAGTTGGCGCGGAGGTAAGGGGCGTACCCGCTGATCGGCCACGAGCCGGTGTGCATCAGGTTGCCCCAACGGGATGCAAGACTGTGATAAGCCCCGCCCTCGATGTACCAGTGGTTGTCGATCAGCGTGTAGGCCGTGGTTCCGAGGACCGTCCCGCCGAGGCCAGCCATCGCCGGCGCGAACGGAATCCCGCCGCTGATCGGGCTGCCCATGAAACCGTACTGCCAGGCGGGAACGGTGTTCCACACATCTGACACGGTCGGGTTGTTGTTCAACGACACGCCGAAGATGCCCTTGGTGCTGCCGAAGCTGAACGTGTTGGCATAGCGGATGTCGGTGTTGTCCCAAGCCAGATTCGACGGCTCGGCGGTCTGCGAGTAGGTCGCCTGCCCCATCATGCCGATGTGGTCGGTCAGTCGTCCGGCGAGGAAGATTGATGCCTGCTGCAGTGCGATGAAATTGTCGTTGGCGTGCATGCCGTTGTAAAACGGCGTCTGGTCCTGGGTGGTGTGGGTGTACGACGACACCAGCATCGCCGACAGTGGAATGTGCTTCTTGCCATCGCTCAGGGTGTAGCCGTCGAGCTTGAAGGCGCGGCCGAAGGGCGTGAGCTGCGGGCCGAAACCGCCGACGTGACAGGCGATGCAGGCCTGCCCGGTCTGGCGGGCAAACGCGGGCACCGCCTGCGCCGGCGCGGCCCACCACAGACAGGCGGTCAGGCTGGCAAAGAATGTGAAGCCATGCCGCATGTTTGCGGCGAGGCGGCGCAAGCGCGCGATGGCGCGGGACCGTCGGGAGAGGAGTGAATGCTTTGGAATGGACATGATGACCTCCGTGTTTTGCCATCCAGCGCTGCGACAAATTGGCGCATGTCACTGAAAGGGTTTTGTCATGTCTGGATTCTGAGCGCCGCTTCCTGGTCAAAGTTGATTCACGTCAAACTCATCTAAGAACATGAATGCAATAGAACGTAACTTTTTGTATGGCCTACTCTGGCAGGGCGTTGATCCGGTCGATGTAGGTCTGCATGGCGACTGCGCGGGGAACACCTTGATACGTCGCCCAGGCATCCCATTTGGCGCGGGCGACAAAGTCGGTCATGCCGGGGCGTTCGCCCGTGACATCGCCTGCGCTGCCTTGTTTGTACAGGCCGTAGAGCTGCAGCAGAGTGAGGTTGTCCGGGCGGGTGGTGAGGGTTTTGGAGTGGGCGATGGCCGCGTCGAACGCAGCCTGCAGCGCGGCGGGAATGGTGGACTCGGTCATGATAAAAAGCACGGTCGTTCGAAAGTGAGCATCATACGGGTGGGTGTGCATTCAACCCAGATTGTCCAATAGGGCGCGGGATGTTGGCGCGGGGTTCGGGGATGGATTTGGCCCCGGGCGCGAAGCGCGGGGGTAAAGACGCCCCGAAACCCCCGCCATGGCCCGCGCAGGCGCGCCGCGCCGCCTATTGGACAATCTGGGATTAAGCCAATTCTCAGGTCAAGCTCCTAATCTGCGGTATCAGCGCGGCATGTCCATCCCGTGACAACGGCTGGGCCTCCGCAGGCACAATGCCGCAGTTTTTTCGCGTTTTCAGGAGACTTTCGACCCATGCAGCCTCAAGCCTCTCCCCAGTCGTATCGCTTCGCCTTCCGGCACTTCTACGCGCTGGCCAAGCCCTATCTGGTGTCGGATCAGAAAAAGACCGGCTGGGGTCTGCTGCTGCTGGTCCTGGCGATGAACCTGGCGCTGGTGTGGGTGAACGTCAAGCTCACGCAGTGGAACGGCGATTTTTTCAACGCCCTTCAGGCGAAGAATTTTGGCGCGTTCAAGCAGTTGCTGCTGTATTTCACTGGCTACGCCTTTCTCTACATCGCGCTGGCGGTGTATTCGCAGTATTTTTTGCAGATGCTGCAGATCAACTGGCGACGCTGGATGACCGAGGTGTTCCTCAAGGACTGGCTGGCTGGTGGCACGCATTACCGCATGTCGCTGCGGCAGGGCAACGCCGACAACCCGGATCAGCGGATCGCCGATGACATTGGCGGGTTCATCAACGGCAGCCTCAATCTGTTCTTCGGCTTCGTGTCCTCGCTGGTCACGCTGTTTTCCTTCCTCATCATGTTGTGGGTGCTGTCGGGTGCCATCACCCTGTTCGGCGTCACCATTCCCGGGTATATGGTGTGGGTGGCCATTTTGTACGCCGGGGCGGGCAGCGTGTTTGCGCACTGGGTGGGCAAGCCGCTGATCAAGCTCAACTTCAACCAGCAGCGCTACGAGGCCGATTTCCGCTTCGGCCTGGCGCGCACCCGCGAGCATGACGAGGGCATCGCGCTGTACAACGGGGAGCAACGCGAGCTCGACGGCCACCGCGACCGCTTCGCCAATGTGTGGAGCAACTGGTGGGGCATCATGAAGCGGCAGAAGCTGTTCACCTGGTACAGCGCGTTCTACGGCCAGCTCGCCATCATCTTCCCCATTCTGGTGGCGGCGCCGCGCTATTTCGCCGGGCAGATTCAACTGGGCGGGCTGACGCAGACCGCGCAGGCCTTCGGCCAGGTGCAGGGCGCGCTGTCGTGGTTCATCGGCGCGTACACCAGCATTGCCGACTGGCGCGCCACGGTCGAGCGTCTGCAGACCTTCGTCGAGGCGATGCAGAACGCGCAGCGCGGCCCGCACCAGCCCACGCCGACATCTCCCGCCGGGCTGGCGGGCGGAGGGACGGCCACTCCCGCAGGCGTGGTGCCGCTGCGCAGTGCGCGCGAGTCGGTCGCTCTGGGCGATCTGCTGCTGCTGGCACCGGATGGACGGCCTCTGCTGCAATGCGCCGGAGAGCACATCAGCCGCGGCCAGCACACCCTGTTCACCGGGCCGTCGGGCAGTGGAAAGAGCACCCTGGTGCGCTGGCTGGCCGGCATCTGGCCCTATGCGCTGAATGCCGATCACGCGCATGCGCCGTCGGGCCGCACCCTGTTCCTGCCGCAAAAACCCTATCTGCCGCTGGGCACGCTCAAGCAGGCGCTGACCTATCCGCTCAGTCCGGACCAGTTCACTTCTGCGCAGATCAGCGAGGCGCTGCAGCTTGCGCGGGTGCCGTATCTGGAGGCCGGGCTCGACCAGACCGACACCTGGATGCAGCGCCTCTCGCCTGGCGAGCAGCAGCGGCTGGCCGTGGCCCGGGCGCTGCTCATCGCGCCCGACTGGCTGGTCATGGACGAGGCCACCAGCGCCCTCGATGCACCCACCGAACGCGCGATGTACGCCCTGCTGCTGCAGCGACTGCCCGGCGTCACTCTGGTGAGCGTGGCGCACCGCGCCGGCGTGGTCGCTTTCCATCAGCAGATCTTCGCTGTCGAGACCGACACCACCGGACAAGGCCCGGCGCGCATCATCAAGCGCGACGCTGAATCGGTGCGACAGGCCGCGCTGGGGCCGGACGCGCTGCCGGGCGCACCGGCGTTCGCCTCCTGAACCCGCACGCCGATCCGGCCTGGCTCGACCGGATCGACTCCCGGCAGAGCCCACCAAAAACACGGTCGCCTGTCGCGGATTTCTGCTTTGCCGCGTTATGCACGGTATGGCTCACTCTCAATCCACAAAGGCACACACCATGCGCGCACGTTCCGCCCGTTTTCTGCCTCCCCGCCGCGCGGCGCTGGTCATTCTGCCCGCACTGGCGACGCTCGCACTGGGCGGCTGTGTGGTCGCTCCCGTCCCGCCCCAATACGGCTATGGCTATGCCCCGTCCGGCTACGAAGTCGCCACCGTGCCGCCTCCGGCGCCGCGCTACGAGGTGGTGGGGGTGGCACCCTATCCTGGCGCCATCTGGATCAACGGCTTCTGGGGCTGGAACAGCGGCCGCTACGTCTGGAACCGCGGCGACTGGCATGCGCCGCGCCCCGGCTACCAATGGGTGCCGCACCGCTGGGTGCAACAAGGCGGTGCCTGGCACGGTCATGGCGGGCGTTGGGAACGGCGCTGAGTGCTGCGTCGGGCAACGTCGAACTGACTTGGTGCGCGAGGGAAAGAGGTGTTTTTGTCGCATCCCCCGGCGCGTTGGGGACGGATGGATGGCTTGAAACTTGCTCGATGGGGCATGAGTGATCGCCCGCAAGCTGCACGCTGCACGCTGCACGCTGCACGCTGCACCCCGGAGTGATCTCCACGTTCACCACCCAGAGAGGTTCTCCATGTCCAGTGCTTCGGCCGGAGTCCGTGTTGGCTCCCCATCTGATTTTCAGCTTCCCCGCGTCATCGGCACCGTCCAGCTTTGGGCCATTGCCGTGGGGCTGGTGATTTCCGGCAAATACTTTGGCGGGAGCTACGGCTGGGCCTCGGCGGTCGGCGCCTTTGCCATGTTCGTGACCCTGAACATGCTGGGGGTGCGCATTGCCGCGACCTTCGAACTGTCCATCACCCTGCTGGCGATTTCGAGTGGCTGGTCTTCATGGGCGTGGTGTCGCCGGGCTTCTCGGTGGCGAACTTCGACAAGAGCGGCTGGGCGGGGCAAGACAGCTTTTCTCTGGCCTCCATCCCGGGCAGCATTGCGGCCATTTTCAGGGACCAGGAGCTGCAATTCGGCGGCCAGAGCCTGAACGCAAATATCGTCATTATGTCGGTGTTCGGCGCGCTGCTGATATACATCATCAGCATGGCCAGCCTGCTGCGTCTGCGCGTCACGGAACGGAGCTTGACGCGCAGTGACAAGGCGCCGTTCTATCCCGTGTTTCCGATCATGCGTTGCTTGGAGCCTTGATTTCCCTGGGGCGATGGTCTGGTTCAACCTCTTGCTCGGCCTGCCCATGGGCTGCGACATCTGCTACACCAACCACGCCGAGGCCGATCAGGACGATATGGACACCCTGCTCACCCTCCTCGGCGTGGCCGGGGTGCACTTCATCATGGGCGTGCCCGGCGCCGACGACATCATGCTGAACTACCAGAGCACCTCGTTTCATGACGCGCTGTATGTGCGACAGGCGCTGGGCAAGCGCCGCGCCCCCGAGTTCGAGGACTGGCTGATGGCCATGGGCATCGCCGACGCGCAGGGACGCATCGCCGCGCCGCGCGCCGGGCTGCCGCTGCTCGATTTCGCAGCCCAATGGTGAATGTCGTGGACGCCCACCCCAGCCCCGCGCCGCTGCGGGCGGACGCATGCGAGGCCGACACCGGAGCCACTTTCGGCGCGCAACAGGCCGACCCCTGGGAGACGCTGCGTCGCTTCACCCGAGCCCGCACCGCCCTGGGCCGCAGCGGCGCCAGCCTGCCCACCCGCGCGCTGCTCGACTTCGGCCTGGCCCATGCCCAGGCGCGCGACGCCGTGCACACACCGCTGAATGTGGAGGCCTTGCAGACTGCGCTGGCCGCAGCCGGTTTCGGCTCGCCTTTGCTGGTGCACAGCGCGGCCAGCGACCGTGCCACCTACCTGCGCCGCCCCGACCTCGGCCGCCAGCTCGCCCCCGCCAGCCGTGCCGCGCTCGCCGATCGGCACGCCGACGCCTGCGACGTGCTTTTTGTCATTGCCGACGGCCTCTCCGCCCGCGCCGCGCAAACCCACGCCGTGCCGCTGCTGGAGCAAACGCGGCTGCGACTGCCGCCGCGCTGGCGCATCGGCCCGGTGCTCATCGCCACTCAAGCCCGCGTGGCGCTGGGCGATGAAATCGGCGCTCTGCTGCGCGCGCGGCAGGTGGTGGTGTGCATCGGCGAGCGTCCCGGTCTGAGCTCGCCCGACAGCCTCGGCCTCTACCTCACCTACGCCCCGCGCGTTGGCCTCACCGACGCTGACCGGAACTGCATCTCCAATGTGCGTCCCGAGGGTCTGCCCTGCGCGCAGGCGGCGCACAAACTGGCGTATCTGCTGGCTGGAGCCAGGCGGCTGGGGAGGTCGGGGGTGGAGTTGAAGGATGACAGCGAGGCTGCTCTGGAGGGCGCGCCCGGGCAGCAGCTACTGCCCCCCGGCGCCAGTTGAGCTGGGGCCGGCGTTTCAGGCCTTCTGTCCCCCTCAGGGCCTGGCCAGCCGGGAGGCTCAATACGCGCCCGGAGGCGCCTCGTACCCGCGCCAGCGGGCGCGGGCAGCGGCAATGGCGCGACCCACCGGAGCCTTGATTGCGTCCCGCCAGGGCGAGATGCCGGGCAGGACCGGGGCCAGGCCCAGATTGCGCAGCACGCGATTGCACTGATGCACCCGGGCGTGATGGCGTGTGACCGCCGTGTAGAACACAACGCCTATGGAGATCGACACGCCCTCGCCGGGACGGACCCAGTCGGTGGTGGTGCGTGTCATGTGCGGCGAGGTGGCGGGGAAGTACACGCCGTCTCCCGCGGCAACGTCAAAGTCCACGCCACGATGGCGCAGCGTCTCATCGAGCCGCACCTTGTCGAGAGAGCCGTGGATGATGAAGTTCTCCACCTCGCGGGCCGCCACCAGGTCGCGGTCGCGGTGGTCGAACACGGTCATGGTCTTGCGGCCCCGAATCTGCAGCCAGAGATTGTTTTCGCGGTCGATGTGAAACGGCGTTACCGATGGGGGGGCCGAAATGAAAATGAACCCTGCAACGCGGAACAGTCCGGGTTGTTCGCGGCGGATCAAGTGCTGCGCGCTGGCGATGACCTCGTCGAGGAACGCGGCGTACTGCGGATCGGTCTGCACGTCGTAGAGCGCCACCCAGGAGCCGGGCTCTTCGATCCGCGCAAACACTGCATCAATATCCTGTCCCGCAGGCGCTGTCGCGCTATGCCTGAACGCTGAAGTCTGTGTTGTGTCGGGCTGGATGAAACGGCACTGCTTGGCGGGCATCAAGTCGCGCGCCAGTTGGGCCAGGCGGGGCAACTGCATCAGCGGATGGCGATCGAAGTCGTGCCGCAGCGCGCCCATGCGCAGACTGGAGAAATGCGGGGTATCCACTGCCTGGATCTGGTGGACCGGCGCTGCCGACACGGCGGTAAAGCGCTGCACTGGTGCCGTGGTCGCACCCGAGTCCATAGTCATGCCTTGCTTTCAGGGGGGGCCGTAGCCTATGGCGCGGCCTGGAGATGTTGGATAGCGAAGATTACTTTTACACTTTTCCTGGGGCATCCGGCAAAACCCGGAGCAGCGCAGCCGCAGAGGCCGCTCCCTAAACCAGCCCGCGCACCACTTCCAGCGCTTCTTCGATGCGCGACACCGGATGCAAAGCCAGCCCTTCGAACTGCCGCGCCGCGCCTTTGGGGGCATTGGCAGAAGGGATGATGGCGGCCGAGAAGCCGAGCTTGGCGGCTTCGTGCAGGCGCTCCTGGCCGCGTGGGGCGGGGCGGATTTCGCCGGCCAGGCCGACCTCGCCGAAGGCCAGCAGGCCGCGCGGCAGCGGGCGGTTGCGCAGCGAGCTCTGAATGGCCAGCAGTACGGCCAGATCGGCCGCGGGCTCGGTGATGCGCACGCCGCCCACAGCGTTGACGAACACATCCTGATCGCCGCTGGCCACGCCGGCATGGCGGTGCAGCACGGCCAGCAGCATCGCCAGCCGTGCCGCGTCCAGGCCCACGGACAGGCGCCGCGGGCTGGGCGCGGCGGCGCTGTCCACCAGGGCCTGCACTTCCACCAGCAGCGGGCGGGTGCCCTCCAGCGTGGCGAGCACGCAGGTCCCGGGCACCGGCTCGGCGTGGGTGGAGAGGAAGATGGCCGAGGGGTTGGACACGCCCTTGAGACCATGCTCGGTCATGGCGAACACGCCGAGCTCGTTCACCGCGCCGAAGCGGTTTTTGATGGCGCGAATCAGCCGGAAGCGCGATTGGGTATCCCCTTCGAAATACAGCACGGTATCCACCATGTGCTCCAGCACGCGCGGGCCTGCGAGCGCGCCTTCCTTCGTCACGTGGCCGACCAGCACCAGGGTGATGCCACCGGCCTTGGCGGCGCGGGCGAGCTGCGCCGCGCATTCGCGCACCTGCGACACCGAGCCGGGCGCGGACGACAGGGCTTCGGTGTAGACGGTCTGGATGGAGTCGATGACACAGATCGCCGGACGCTCGGCCGCCAGGGTGTCGAGCATGACTTCGAGCTGGGTCTCGGCCATCAACCGCACCGGAGCGTCTTTCAGCCCCAGGCGCTGCGCGCGCAGCGCCACCTGCGCGGCGGATTCCTCGCCACTGATATACAACACCGGCAGTGCAGCGGACAGGCTGGCGAGCACCTGCAGCAACAGGGTGGACTTGCCGATGCCCGGATCGCCGCCGAGCAGCAAGACGCCGCCGGGCACCAGGCCGCCACCGAGCACGCGGTCGAGTTCGTCGATGCCGCTGGTGCGGTGCGCATGGCGCTCGGCCTGCACGTCGGTGAGCAGCACCGGGCCGCTCGCTGCGGTGAGGCCGCCGCGTCCGGCGAACTGCGCTGTGGCGGCGCCGTGCCGCGCGCCGGGGCGGGCGGCATCCGTGGCGCGCTCCACGGTTTCCACCAGGGTGTTCCACGCCTGGCAATGCGGGCACTGACCCTGCCACTTGGCGGACTTGCCGCCGCATTCGGAACAGATGTAGGTGGTTTGCGGTTTGGCCATATCGCTGGAATCGCTGGGTTGCTCTGAAGAAACTCGCCGGGCCGTCCCAAGTGTTTCTTGCCCCTCGAGGGAAGCGCCGAGCGATGCGAAGGTTTTCGGGGTGGGCTCATTCCACCCGCACGGGCACGCGGGCGGCCAGGGCGCACATCAGCTCGTAACCCAGGGTGCCTGCCGAGGCGGCGACCGCGTCGATGCCGAGCTCGGCCTGCGCGTCCTGTCCCCACAGCAGCACCGGGCTGCCGATCATGGGCTGACCGCCGGCGGCGAATACCGGCTCCAGATCGACGGTGATCATGTCCATCGACACCCGACCGACCAGCGTGGTGCGCACGCCGTCCACCACCACGGGCGTGCCGTTGGGAGCGACACGCGGATAGCCGTCGGCATATCCGCAGGCGACCACGCCGATGCGCATGGGGCGCGGCGCGGTGAAGCGGGCGCCGTAGCCCACACACTCTCCGGCGGCGATGTGCTGGATGTCGATGAGTTCGCTGCGCAGGCTCATCGCAGGCTGTAAAGACCAGTGCGCCGCATCGGGTGCAAGCCCGGTGGGCGAACTGCCGTAGAGCGCAATGCCGGGCCGCACCCAGTCGGCCGCCACGCGCGTGTCGGCGGCGTGCATCAGCACCGCAGCCGAATTGGCCAGGGTGCGCTCGCCAGGCAGATGGCCCACGCCGCGGGCAAAGCGCGCCAGCGCCTCGTCCACGCCGCCGACTTCGTCGGCGCAGGCGAAATGGGTCATGTGGGTGATCTCGCCGACCTGCGGCAGCGCGTTCAGCCGTTCCCACGCGGCGGCGTAGGCCTCGGGCGAAAAGCCCACGCGGTTCATGCCGGTGTTCATTTTGAGAAACACGCGGTGCGTGCGGTTGCCGCGGTGCACCGCCAGCCAGTCGATCTGTTCGCGGCAATGCACCACATGCCAGAGGTTCAGCCGCTCGCACAGCGCGAGGTCTTCCGGGGCGAAACAGCCTTCGAGCAGCAGAATGGGGCCAACCCAGCCCAGTGCACGCACCTTCTCGGCTTCGGTCAGATCGAGCAGGGCGAAGCCGTCGGCCGTGCGCAGCGCGCCGTAGGCCCGGGCGATGCCGTGACCGTAGGCATTGGCCTTGACCACCGCCCAAACTTTGCTTTTTGGCGCGGCTTGCCGCACACGGCTGAGGTTGTGTGAGAGCGCGGCCGAATGAATGACAGCGGAAATCGGGCGGGGCATGGTGGCGCGATCGAATGAGATGGCGGTCATTGTCGCAAGGAAACGCCGGGTCGCTTCAAGTTTCCCGGGCTTGTTGGCAGACAGTCTGGCGCTGTACCTTCAAAACCCCTGTGCTATAAACCGCGGCAGCTTGCGGACGAGACAAACCGCCGGGCGCTTCCAGGCCTCTTCCCACCATTCCGCCCCACGATCAGACACAGGGCCCCGCAGCGCGGGCAGCCACTCGATGAAAAAAGGTTTTTACTGGATCATGGCGGCGCAGTTTTTTTCCTCGCTGGCCGACAACGCGCTGCTCATCGCCGCCATCGCCCTGCTGGTGCAGATGCAGTCGCCCGACTGGATGACGCCTCTGCTCAAGTTCTTTTTCACCATTTCGTATGTGGTGCTCGCGCCTTTCGTCGGGGCGTTTGCCGATGCCATTCTGAAATGGAAGGTGATGTTCATCACCAATCTGGTGAAGGTGGCCGGGCTGGTGCTCATGCTGGTTTCGGTGCATCCGTTGCTGGCCTACGGCGTGGTGGGGCTGGGGGCTGCGGCGTATTCGCCGGCCAAGTACGGCATCCTCACCGAGCTGCTGCCGCCCCAGCAACTCGTTGCGGCCAATGGCTGGATCGAGGGCACCACGGTGAGTTCCATCATCCTGGGCACGGTGCTGGGCGGGTTTTTGGTGAGTCAGGCGGCGTCGAATGTTTTGCTGGGCCTGCCGGGACTGGGGGTGGTTGGCATCAACACCACGCCCGAGGCAGCCATTCTGGTCATTACCCTGGTGTATCTGCTGGCGGCCCTGTGCAATCTGCGCATCCCCGACACCGGCGCGCGTTACGAAAAGCAGAAGAGTCGGCTGTTCGCCCTGTTGGTGGATTTTGCGCACTGCACCAAGGTGCTGTGGACGGATAAGCTCGGGCAGATTTCGCTGGCGGTCACAACCCTGTTCTGGGGCGCGGGGGCCACGTTGCAGTTCATCGTGCTCAAGTGGGCCGAACATGCACTGGGGCTGGACCTGACCATGGCCTCGGTGATGCAGGCCGCCGTCGCGCTGGGTGTGGCGGTGGGGGCCATCAGCGCCGCGGTGCGGGTGCCGCTGAAAAAGAGCCTGGGCGTGCTGCCGCTGGGCGTGGGCATGGGGCTGACCACCGTCGCGCTGGCGTTTTTCAACCGCGACCTGCTGCCGGATGTGCAGATGCACCTGGGGCTGGTGCAACTGCCGCTTTACATGCTGATCGCTTACGCGTTCATGGTGTTCATCGGCGCGCTGGCCGGCTATTTTGTGGTGCCGATGAACGCCCTGCTGCAGCATCGCGGTTATGTATTGCTGTCGGCAGGACATTCGATCGCGGTGCAGAACTTCAACGAGAACGTCAGCGTGCTGCTGATGCTGTTGTTCTACGCCCTGCTCATCCGGCTGAATCTGCCCATCCCCTGGGTGATCGCGCTGTTCGGCACGTTCGTGACGGCGTCGATGTTCCTGGTCATCCTCTGGCATCGCCGCAACCAGCGCGAGCGCGACTGGACCCAGCTCATCGGTGAAGCGCGTCACGACGGCACGCACATCTGATGCCTTCCGCCTGAGCATGGACGCGCTGCGCCTCGGTCCCATCGTCCTGCCCTGGGCACCGCTGCTGCTGGTGCTGGGCTACGCCGTGGCGGTGTGGGTGGCGGATTTTGCGCTCAAGGCAGGCCGCGGCAATGCCGAACCCGCGCTGTTGCCGCTGCTGGTGCTGGCGCTCGTGGCGGCACGGGCGGTGTTCGTGCTGCGCCACAGCGCCGACTACGCCAGCGTGCTGGCGATGATCGACATCCGCGACCGGGGGTTTGACCCGCTGGCGGGCTGGCTGGCCGCTGCGGCAGGCGTGGCGCTGTGGGCTTGGCGGCGTCCAGTCCTGCGCCGCAGCTTGCCGCTCAGCGCGGCAAGCGGGGCGGCCATCGTGCTGGCTGGGATGGGTCTGCTGAGCCTGCTGCAGCCGCCGCGCCCGCCGCTGCCGGATCTCACCCTGCAGGCGCTGAACGGCCCGCCGCTGGCGCTGGCCGGCCTGCGCGGCCAGCCGTTGGTGCTCAATCTGTGGGCCACCTGGTGCCCACCGTGCCGGCGCGAGTTGCCGCTGCTGATCGAGGCTGCGCAAAAACACGAGGGCGCGCGCATCGTGCTGGTCAATGAGGGCGAGACGGCGGCGCGTGTGGCGGCGTATCTGCAGCGCGAAAAGCTGGGCAGCCCGGTCGTGCTGCTCGACCCGGACAGTCGCCTGCTGTCGCACTACCAGTCCCCCGGTCTGCCCACCACCCTGTTCATCACCGCAGACGGCACGGTGCAGCGTGTGCACATCGGCGAACTGTCGGCAGCAACCTTGCAGCAGGGAATTGCGGCTTTGCGCTAGCGCGCTGTCAAAAATGGGTGCCGAAGGCCCTGCGGCGCGTGGCGCGCAGCAGGCGGCTGGCGGATTCATCGGCCAGCTTGCGGCCGTGTTGTGCCATCCACTCCTGGGCGAGCAGGCCCAGCGGTGTGGCGGGCTGGCGTGGGTCGACCGGGCAATGGAAATTGCGCACCCAGTCGGCCACCTGGGCTGCGGGCATGGGCTTTGCCAGCGCATAGCCCTGACCGGCATCCGCGCCCAGCAGCGTGGCGGCTTCCACCAGATCGGGCGTTTCCAGACCTTCGACCACGACCCACAGCCCCAGGCTCTGCGCCAGTTGCACCAGCGCGCCAATGAAACCGATGACCTGCGCGGGATCGCGTCCGGCTTCGCGTACCAGGCCCTGGTCGATCTTGACGGTGTGGAAGGGCAGGGTGCGCAGGCGCAGCAGGCTGGAGTAGCCGCTGCCCAGATCGTCCATCGCCAGGCGGGCGCCGGTGGCGGCGAGCGCGCGCACGGCATCGTCACGGCGCTGCGGATCGTCGAACTCGGCGCTCTCCAGGATTTCAAACGCCAGTCGGTCGGGTGCGATGTTCGCCTGTTGCAGGGCGGCGTGGACGCTGTCGCAGCAGTCGGCCTGCAGCAGCACCTCCAGCGGCATATTGATGTTGAGCTTCAGGCGGATACCGTCCGCGTCCCAGCGGGTGATGTGCCCCAGCGCCTGATTGAGCCCGCCACGGAACAGCCGGGACAGTTCGGCGTGTCCGAACCAGGGCAGGAACTCTCCCGGCATGGCCAGGCTGCCGTCACCCAAGCGCAGCCGCGCCAGCGCCTCCACGCCGTAGGGCTGGCCGGTCTGCAGATCGACCACGGGCTGCATGTGCATGTCCAGTCCGTGGTCGAACAGAGCGGTTCGCCAGCGCTGGCGCTGGGCGATGGGGATGGGCTGCAGCCGACCGTGGGCATGCAGCCGCGGCCACGCGCGGCTGAGAGTCTGGCCGAGGTTGTCGAGAAAGCTGCGCGCCGCGCTGCGCTCGAACATGGCGGGGTAGGCGCCGTAGAGGCTGAGCACGACGACCACGCGGCCGTTGCGGTCGGACAGTGGAATGGAGGCCGCGCTGCGAATGCCGACCTCGAGAGCCGCCTCACGCCAGGGCGCACCGGCGGCGTCCAGCGCGTAGCTGGCCATGGTGCTGATCTGCTCGGTCTGCCAGGCTGTGGCCGTGGGGCCGATGCTCTCGGCGTGCGCGCCCTGCAGCCGGGGCACCCTGAGCGCGCCGTAGTGCTTCTGCATGGCGTGCGCGAAGGCGTCCATGCCGGCGGACAGCTCGACGACGAAATTGCCGTTCGCGTCGGGCGCGCCCATGCACGCGGCGCGCAGACCGGGCAGGGCGATGAGGCGGTCGAGGGCCATCTGCATGAACTCGCTCCACGGCGCGCCGTTCTGCAGTGCATGCTCCAGGGCGATGACGCATTGCTGATAGCGCTCGCGCAGATTCTGCGCCGCTTCCACCTCGGACTGCAGTTCGGTCTGCATGCGTGCCGTGAGCAGATGAACGATGCGCCGCCGCTCGTGCGGCCGCAGGCGCAGTTGATGGCTCATGTCGATCAGGGACTGGAGATACAGACCCGCGGACTGCACCAGCAGCCGCGTGGGCACACCGACCAGGGCGTGGACTTCGCCAATGCGGGCCGCCGCGCTCAGGTGCTCGCGCTCTTGCAGATCGGGACTGAGCAGCCGATGGAAGTGCTCCACCTGCCGCGCCTTGAGATGCGCAAACTCGGCCGCGGTGAGATGGGTGAGCAACTGGGCCGACTCGGCGTCGCGCCCGACCTGGACGTAAAACTGATCGATGAAAGCGCCAGCCGCCCCGGCGTAATGCGACTGTGCCGGCTGTAACAGCGCCTGGGCCTGCGCGCCGTAGGGCCGGGGCAGCCAGTTTTCCGCGGTGTCGTCCTGGAACTCCGCCTGGACGTCCTGCCCCCAGCGCAGCCACCAGTGGCTGCGCGAACCCTTGTGCATCTTGATGCTGTGCAGGGCCGCGTCGGCTCGGCGCAACAGCATGTCGGCAACGTCCCCATCGGGTGGGTAGAGCGCCAGCCCCATGCTGAGACCGAGATGGCTCGGGCGGCCATCGGGCAAATGCACGGGCACCGGCAAGCGCGCATCGAGGGCGCCGAGCCGCTGCTCGACCTGATCCACGCCGTGCAGGTCTTGCAGCACCAGGACGAATTCATCGCCGCCGATGCGCGCGAGCAGGTCATTCGGGCCGAGCGCGTGGCGCAGATGCCCGGCAACCTGCTGCAGCACGGTGTCGCCTGCGGCATGTCCCCACTGGTCGTTGATGGTCTTGAAGTCGTCGAGATCGAGCAGGGCAACGGCCAGCATGCCCCCGCAAGATTGCGCCGATGCGAGGCGCTGCGGCAGCCATTTGTCGAGCGCGTAGCGGTTGGGCAGGCGGGTGAGGGGGTCATGCTGCGCCTGCCACAGTAGGCGCTCCTGCGTGGCGCGGCGTTCGCTGACGTCATGCCCGACCCACACCGAATCCACCCCAGGCTGATCCGCGACCGCACGGCCCGACAGCTCGCACCAGAACACGCTGCCGTCGGCGCGGCGCATCTGCACTTCCCGGGTCATGCTTTCTCCGCGCGCCATGGCGGTGTACAGCGCGGCGCCCGTGGCCTCATATTCGGCATCGCTGGCGTAAACGGCGCGGGCGGGCAAGCCTTCGAGGGCCTTGGCGTCGTCATAGCCGAAGATCTCCGCCATGCGCGCGTTGGCGCTGCGGATGGTGCGATTGCCCACCAGTGCGATGGCCACCAGCGCGTTGTCCAGCATGGCCTCGCGCAGCGCATGTGCGGATTCGCGCTCGCGCTGCAGCAGGTCCATGTGCAGCAGCGCGCCCGCGATCGAGGCAACGAATTCGAGCAGCTTCTGCGCGTCGTCGTCGGGCGCGCCCGGCTCCAGGCCGGTCAGGGCGAAGCTGCCGATCACGCGGTCTCCATCGCGCACCGGCCAGGACCAGCACGAGCGCAGATTCCACTGCTGGGCCATGACGCGCAGATCATCCCAGCGCGGGTCATTCGGGATGTCGGCGATGAAGGTGGGCGCGTTGTGCAAGACCGCGTTGCCGCAGGAACCGGCCTGCGGGCCGGGCTTGAGCCCGTCGAACGCCCTGACCAATTCAGGCGGCCCGCTGGGCACCGCCAGCGGGTGCAGCAGCCCATCCGTTTCCAGACGCAGGAGGCTGGCGATGCGGCCGGGTGCGGCCTGCTCCGCCATGCGGCACAGCAGGCCCGCCAACGCCTCGATGGGCTGACCCGAAGCCAGTCCCCGCAGCACCGCGCTGGGCAGTTCAAGCAAACCAAGTGTGGACGCCCGATCTTGCATGGTGCATTTCAGGAATGAGGGAGGACGATCGATCGAGCCAACGCGAGTGATCTGATGTACCAGTCGTTGACACAACCTTGACACTTTACAATGCCTGTGCATGGATTTGTCGTGAATTTTGTCGCAAAAATCCCTGTTCGGTGACAAGACCAGCCGCTGATGCGTTGGCTGCGTTGCAACGCCTTTCCCATTCCTCCGCGCACGTCGCGCTTTCCAGCGTTCTCCATGCTCTCCCCCCGCCAAACCCTGGCCGCGATCAGCGGCCTGATGCTCAATGCCTTTGTCTGGGGCGTGTCGTGGTGGCCATTCCGTCAATTCAACGCGCTGGGGCTGAATCCGCTGTGGGCTACGGCGGCGATGTATGCGGTGTGCACCCTGCTCATCGTGGCGGTCAGACCGTCTGCGGTGGGGGCGCTGTGGCGCCATCCGCCGCTGTGGGGGATTCTGCTGGCCTCCGGGGCGACGAATGCGGCGTTCAACTGGGGTGTGACCGAGGGCGACGTGGTGCGGGTGGTGCTGCTGTTCTATCTGATGCCGGTGTGGGCCACGCTGCTGGCGCGCTGGCTGCTGGACGAGCGGCTGACCCGTCTGATCGGGCTGCGTCTGGCACTGGCCCTGGCCGGCGCGATGGTGGTGCTGTGGCCGCCGGGCGGCGGTCTGCCGCTGCCGAAGCATCCGGCGGACTGGCTGGGCGTGGCCGGCGGCATGTTCTTCGCGCTCAACAACGTGCTGCTGCGCAAGTACGCCCACACGCCTGCCGAGGCCCGCGGGCTGGCGATGTTTGCCGGCGGGGTGATCGTGGCCGGAGGCGTGGCGGCGCTGCTGGCGGCGCAGGGCAGCATCCAGCCTGTGCCGGCAGCGGCGCCCGCGTGGATGATCGGCGTGGTGCTGATGGCGCTGGCATTTCTGGCGGCCAATCTCGGCCTGCAATACGGCGCGGAGCGTCTGCCCTCGGCCCTGACCGCAGTGGTGATGACGGTGGAGATCGTGTTCGCCAGCGGCAGCGCCGTGCTGCTCGGCGCGGAACACCTGAGTGCGCAGGCCGTGTTCGGTGGTAGCCTGATTCTGCTGGCCATCCTGTTGGCCGCATGGCCCAGGAGAACCTGACATGACCGCTCTCGCTCAGTCCGTGTTCGATTTTTCCGCCGCAGACCTGCGTGGCCAGCCGCAGCCGCTGGCGCAATGGCGGGGAAAGGTGCTGCTCATCGTCAATACCGCCAGCGCCTGCGGCTTCACGCCGCAATACGCCGGGCTGCAGGCCTTGCAGGATCGCTATGGCCCGCAGGGGTTCAGCGTGCTGGCGTTTCCGTGCAACCAGTTCGGCGCGCAGGAGCCCGGCAGCGCCCAGGACATTGCGCAGTTCTGCGCCAGCCGTTACGCCACGACCTTCCCGCTGTTTGCCAAGGTGGAGGTCAACGGTGCGCAGGCGCACCCGCTGTGGCGCTGGCTCACGCAGGAGGCTTCGGGTCTGCTGGGTTCGCACGCCATCAAGTGGAACTTCACCAAATTCCTGGTGGGCCGCGACGGCCAGGTGCTCAAGCGCTATCCGCCGCAGGAAAGGCCGGAGCAGATCGGCCCCGACATTGAAATGGCGCTGCAGGCGCCGGGCTGATTCAGTGCCGGAAGCCGCCGCTGGCGGTGATGCTGGTGGTGTCGACGTAGTCTGAGCCGGAATGGTTGCCCGGCGAGAAGCGCACGGTGAAGCCACCGAGGTTTTCGCTGCTCATGCCGTTGAGCGCTTCCATCAGGCCGGCGCGGGTGAGGCTCTTGCCGGCCTTGCGCAAGGCCAGCACCAGCACCTTGGCGTCGATATAGCCTTCCAGACTGGTGAAGTCGTAATCGTTGTTATGACCGGCGGCATTCATCGCCGCCTGGTACTCGCGCACCAGCGGGGTGACGGTGGAGAACGGGAAAGGCACCACCTGGGTGATGATCACGCCGTTGCCCTGCGCGCCCAGCGCCTTGGCCAGCGCCTCGGAGCCGACAAAGCTCACATTGGCAAACTGGCCGCCGTAGCCCTTGGCGATGGCCTGCTGATTGAACGCCGCCACTTCTGTGTAAGTGCCCACTTCCACGATGAGATCGGGCTTGGCCGGGAGAATGGAGTCCAGCGCCGCCGCCACATCCACGGTGTTGCGCTTGACCGTGCCGGTGGCCACCGGCTTGAGTCCGTGCGCGGCCAGGGCCTTTTGCACCCCGGTCAGACCGGCCATGCCGTAGGCGTCATCCTGATAGAACACGGCGATTTTTTTCAGCCCGAGGAACAGGAACTGATCGACGATCTTGCGGGTTTCGTCGTTGTAGCTGGCGCGGATGTTGAAAATGTAGGGATCGACCGGAGCGCGCAGGCCCATCGCCCCGGTGAACGGGCCGATCAGCGGAATGCCAGCCTGATCGATCAGGGGCTTGGCCGCCAGCGTGGTGGGGGTGCCGACATAGCCCAGCAGCGCGAACACGTCGCCGCCGTCGATGAAGGTCTTGGTATTGGCGACGGCGCGCGGCGGCTCGTAGCCGTCATCCAGGCTGATGAGTTTGAGCGAACGCCCAGCCACGCCGCCGTCGGCATTGACCTGTTTGAAATACGCCTCGATGCCCATGCGCAGCCGGATGCCGAGCTGCGCCGCAGGGCCGGTGAGCGGCGCGGACTGGCCGATGACAATTTGCGAGTCGGTCACGCCGGGTGTGGCCGCGAACGCGGTGGTCACCAGACTCATGCACACAAGCAGGGTTGCGAAAAATTTCATCGTGGTCTCGAAAAAGGCAGGCTCGGAAAACGTCTGCCGTCACCGCCTTCGCGGCCCGTGCGGCAGAACGATCAGACATCGGGACATGGTTGAAGGGCATCGGCTTGGGACAGGCCAGTCCCGCGCTTTTGCAGGCAGGGCCCCCCGACCCTGCGCCCGTAAAAGGATTTTTGCATTGTCCACAACAAGGCGGACAGTGACAACTGCGCGAGGCGGAAATCCAACAGCGTTCCGCGTTTCCTCAGGGTTTGCCGTGCAGCGCCTCATCGAGGAGTTCCACCCAGTGCTGCACCGGAATGGTGGTGCCGGTCTGCAGATGCTGGATGCAGCCGATATTGCTGCTGACGATGCGCTGTGGCGCGGTTTCGGCCAGGTGCTGCAGCTTGCGGTTGCGCAGCGCTTTCGACAACTCGGGCTGCAGCACCGAATAGGTGCCGGCCGAGCCGCAGCACAGATGGCTTTCCAGAGGCAGCTTGACCTCGAAGCCCAGTTCGCGCAGCAGACCTTCGGCGCCGCCGCGCACCTGCTGCGCGTGCTGCAGGGTGCAGGGCGGGTGGTAGGCGAGGTGGTCTACCGGCTTGTTCTTCAGCAGCGATTTGAGCGCGGGCGCGAACTGCGGCAGGTATTCGCTGATGTCCTGACACAGCGCGCTGATGCGCTGGGCACGGTCGGCATAGGCGGGGTCGTGCAGCAGGTGGTGGCCGTACTCCTTGATCATGGCGCCGCAGCCCGAGGCGTCCATCACGATGGCTTCGACCGTGCCGCTGTCCACCAGCGGCCACCAGGCATCGATATTGCGCTTCATGTCGGCCAGCGCGCCGTCGTGATCGGACAGATGCTGGCGAATGGCGCCACAGCAGCCCGCGCCGTCGGCCAGCAGCGGCTGCACGCCCACGGCGTCGAGCACGCGGGCGGTGGCCGCGCCGATGTTGGGCATCAGCGTGGGCTGCACGCAGCCGCCCAGCATCAGCACCTTGCGGGCGTGGGTGCGCTGCGGGTGTTTGCCGGAGCGCTGCCGGGGCGGCACCTTGTCGCGCAGCGCGGCGGGTACCAGCGGGCGCAGCGCCTGGCCGAGCTTGATCGCCGGCGCGAACAGGCTGGAAGTCATGCCCTCGCGCAGCGCCCAGCGGGCGAGCTTTTCGCCTGCGGGGCGTTCCACCTTGGCGTCCACCACCGCACGGCCGATATCCGCCAGCCTGCCATACTCCACGCCCGACGGGCAGGTGGTCTCGCAGTTGCGGCAGGTGAGGCAGCGGTCGAGGTGGAGCTGAGTGGAGCGCGTGGGCGCGGCGCCTTCGAGCACCTGCTTGATCTGGTAGATGCGGCCGCGCGGGCCGTCGAGTTCGTCGCCCAGCAGTTGATAGGTCGGACAGGTGGCGCTGCAGAAGCCGCAGTGCACGCAGTTGCGCAGGATGGCCTCGGCCTGCTGGCCCTCGGGCGTGGCGGCGAATTCGGGACTGAGATGGGTTTCCATCGTGATCAGAATAGGGTGGGAAACACGCCATGCGGATCGAAGGCGGTCTTGATGTTGCGCTGGATGCGCTGCAGCGTGGCCTGCGCCGGGTCGAACACCGGCACGGCAGCATCGCCGCCACGGAAGCGGGTGGCATGGCCGCCGGCCTGGCGCGCGGCCTCAAAGATGATGGACGCCGGCGCGGCGCTGATGAGCCAGCGCAGTCCGCCGAACCATTCCACCAGTTGCGTACCGGAGAGATCGAGCGCCGGAGCGGTGGGCGGCAGCGACAGGCGCCACAGCGCGGCCTGCGAATCGCCCGGCCAGGTGGAGGCGAACCAGGGCAGGGTCTGCTCGCGCAGTCCAGTCCAGAAGGCCTCGGCATCGGCCTCGGGCAGGCGCTCGCCGCCGAGCTTGGCGCAGGCGGCCAGCACCGCGGCCTGCGCGCCGCGCAGCCGCAGGGTGAGCACGCCCTTGCCGGTCCCCGCACTGCGGTCGGGCAGCCAGGCGCCGGCGTTCAGCGGCAGCGGTTGCGCGGCCCAGGTGTTGCTTCGGATGATGGCCCCGTCCTGGGTCATGGAAAAGCGCAACGTGGCTTCGGCCGGAGCGCGTGGCAGCACCTTGAGCGAAACATCGAGAATCACGCCGAGCGAGCCGAGCGTGCCGCACAGCAGGCGCGACACATCGAACCCGGCGACGTTTTTCATCACCTCGCCACCGAAGCGCAGCACCTCGCCTTTGCCGTTGAGCAGGCTGGCGCCCAGCACATAGTCGCGCACGCCGCCTGCGCTGATGCGCGCCGGGCCGCTCATCGCGCTGGCCACCATGCCGCCCAGCGTGGCCTGGCCGCTGCGGGCGAAGTGCGGTGGCTCGAACGGCAGAAACTGGTGATGCTCGGCCAGCGCCGCTTCGATGTCGGTCAGCGGCGTGCCCGCCCGAGCGGTGATGACCAGTTCGGTCGGCTCGTAGTGGGTGATGCCCGACAGCAGCGTGGTGTCGAGGGTGTGTTCGGCGGTGTCGGCGCGGCTGTGCTGCACCGCCGCCCACCACGGTGCCTTGCTGTTGCCACCGTGGATGCGGATGCGCTCGCCGCGGGCGGCGGCGTCGCGCACCAGGTCTTGCCAAAGAGGAATCAGATCGTCTGCTTGCATATTTCAATCCGCGCCCGGCATGAGCGGGCGAAACAAGACGGAAGAGGGGGCGCTCTGCCGTGCCCCAAGGAGGCAATCTGGATCAGAACCGGGGCAGGTTGGGGAAGGGCAGCAGACCGCCGCGCACATGCATCTTGCCGTATTCGGCGCAGCGGGCGTGGGTGGGGATCTGCTTGCCGGGATTGAGTGTCTCGCCCGGATCGAAGGCACGGCGGAAGGCGAAGAACTGCTCGCGCTCCTCGGGGCTGAACTGCACGCACATGGCGTTGATCTTCTCGAAGCCCACGCCGTGCTCGCCGGTGACGGTGCCGCCCATGGCGACGCTGGTTTCCAGAATTTCGGCGCCGAATTCCTCGGCGCGGTGCAGCTCGCCGGGCTGATTGGCGTCGAACAGGATCAGCGGGTGCAGATTGCCGTCACCGGCATGAAACACGTTGACACAGCGCAGCCCGTACTTGGTTTCCATGCCCTGAATGGCTTCGAGCATGTCGGCCACGCGCTTGCGCGGAATGGTACCGTCCATGCAGTAATAGTCGGGCGAGATGCGGCCGGTGGCAGGGAAGGCGTTCTTGCGTCCGCTCCAGAAGCGCAGGCGTTCGGTCTCGCTGTCGCTGCACTTGAGCGCCGTGGCCCCGCAGCGCGACAGCACCGCAGTCATGCGGCCGATCTCTTCTTCCACTTCTTCGGGCGTGCCGTCGCTCTCGCACAACAGAATCGCCTTGGCCTCCAGGTCGTAGCCCGCGTGGACGAAAGACTCGGCCGCCACCGTCATGGGCTGGTCCATCATTTCCAGCCCGGCCGGAATGATGCCCGCGGCGATGATGGCCGCCACGGCGTCACCCGCCTTGCGCAGATCGTCGAAGCTGGCCATGATGCAGCGCGCCAGTTGCGGCTTGGGCAGCAGTTTCACGGTCACTTCGGTGACCACCATGAGCATGCCTTCGCTGCCGATCACCGCCGCCAGCAGATCGGGGCCGGGACAGTCGCAGGCCAGGCCGCCGATGGTCAGCGGCTCGCCCTCCACCGTGTAGCCGCGCACCTGCAGCACGTTGTGCACGGTGAGACCGTATTTGAGGCAATGCACCCCGCCGGAATTTTCGGCGACGTTGCCGCCGATGGTGCAGGCGATCTGGCTGGAGGGATCGGGCGCGTAGAACAGGCCGTGCGGCGCCGCAGCCTCGGAAATGGCGAGGTTGCGCACCCCGCATTCCACCGTGGCGGTACGGGCGATGGGGTCGATGCGCTTGATGCGGTTGAACCGCGCCAGCGCCAGCAGCACGCCGTCTTCATTCGGCAGCGCCCCGCCTGACAGCCCGGTGCCCGCGCCGCGCGCCACCACCGGCACGTTCAGCTTGTGGCAGGCCTTGAGCACGGCTGCCACCTGCGCCTCGGTTTCCGGCAGCACGACCACCAGCGGCTTGCGCCGGTAGGCCGACAGGCCGTCGCACTCGTAGGGCGTGACCTCCTCGGGCTGCGAGAGCAGGATGTGCGGCGGCACCACCGCGCCAAGCGCGGCAAGCACTTCGGCCTGCCGCTCCGCGCGTGCGGCGACGTCAGGATGGAGAGGGGCATTCATGGCGAGTCGTCCGGAAAACGTGGTTGTATTTATTCGGCCATTATCGCTTTTGCTGCGTTGCAGCGGGGCAGGACTAACCCGGCATCCGGCTGTTTTTGGCGGCAAAGCTGTGTTGCGTAAAAGTCAGGGTGAAGGCTCTGGTGCCGGCTGATCCCTTCCCGTTCGTTCGTGTTTCAGCCTCGCTTCAGGAACTCCGTCCGGGCACAGGGAACGAAGGGGACGCCTGGAGGTGAGGTGAACCAAGCCGCCCGGCGTTCTGTGAGTCAACCGCCAAGGAGATCAATGATGCGTATCTCATCTCAGACCTTGATTGCGGCTCTGGCGCTGGCCCTTCCCGGACTGGCGCTGGCCGCGCAGCCGCTGACCGTGCGTTTTGACGGTCATGACATGCCGATGCGCGAAACGGCGCAGACTCTGCACACCGCCGCCGGGACGATGCAGATCAGAACCTGGACATGGCAAAGTCCCCGGGGCAACGCACGGGTGGTGATCCAGAAAACCGAAGGCGGCGCCCCGCCGACCTGGGCGCCGCAGCAACTGCAGGCGGTCGATGCGCCGTTCGTCCAGCCGCAGCAGGCCATGGCGCGGATGGCCGCGCTGATGAACGCGCTGATGAACGCGCAAATGCAAGCGGCGTTCGGCCCGCTGTCCACTGCGGCGGTCTTGCTGCCGCAGCCGCCGTGGGCGCTTGCGTCCGTGTTGCCCACCGCGGTGATCGTGGTGTCGCAGCCTGCGGCTGCCGCACAACATCCTGCAGCGCGCCCCGCTTTGCCCGCCGCTGCGCGGCAGCAGGTGTGAGCGGATCGCGCAGACGCGCTGCATGATGCGGCTTGCGTTGCGCATGGCGCTGTGAAATACTGAATATAAATACAGTATTTCGGCGCGCTGCATATGCGGCGCGCACTGCCATGACGCTGCGTTGCCTGCTGGTCGATTTCAACTCTTACTTCGCCTCGGTGGAGCAGCAGCTCTGCCCGGAGCTGCGCGGCCGTCCCGTGGGCGTGGTGCCGATGATGGCCGACACCACCTGCTGCATCGCCGCCAGCTACGAGGCCAAGGCCTTTGGCGTGAAGACGGGCACGCAGGTGGCCGAGGCGCGCAGGTTGTGTCCGGGCATCGTGTTCGTCGTGGCGCGGCATGCCGAGTATGTGCAGATCCACCACCGCGCGGTGGCCGTGGTGGACACCATCGCTCCCGTGGAGCAGGTGTTGTCCATCGACGAAATGGCCTGCAGCCTGCCCATGGGCTGGACCAGCCGCGAGCGCGCCACGCAACTGGCGCTGCGCCTGAAGGCCGCGCTGCGCGAGGCGCTGGGCGAGTGCATGCGGGTGTCGGTCGGCATCGCGCCCAATGTGTTTCTCGCCAAGCAGGCGTCGAACCTGCAGAAGCCCGATGGGCTGGTGGTGCTCGACGCGGGCGACCTGCCCGGCCCGCTGCTGCGCATGCAGCTCACCGATCTCACCGGCATCAACGTGCGCATGCTCGCGCGGCTGCAGGCGCAGGGCATCCACAGCGTGGAGCAGCTCTGGCGGGCGCGCCGCGAGCAGCTGCGCGTGGTGTGGGGCGGCATGGCTGGCGAGGCGTTTCACGACCGGCTGCACGGGCTGGCGTCGGGCGTCTCGGCGGCCACACCGCGGCGTTCGCTCGGGCATTCGCATGTCCTGCCGCCCGAGATGCGCAGCGCCGACGGCGCGCTGGCCGTGCTCGATCGCCTCACGCAAAAAGCCGCCATGCGCCTGCGCCGCGAGCATCTGCTGGCCGGCGCCATGACGGTGGCGCTCAAGCTCACCCGCCGCCACGGCGAGCGCCTGCGGCCCGAGTGCGGCGCCCGCTTTGCCGCAACCGCCGACACCCGCGCGCTGCTGCACACCCTGCGCGGGCTGTGGCCCGGCATGGTGCCGCCGGGCTGGGTGCCCATGAAGGTCGCCATGCTGCTGCACGATCTGCGCCAGCCCGGACAGACCAGCGGCAGCCTGTTTGCCGACGACGTGCCCGGCACCGAGGCGGAGCAGGTCGCGCTGTGGAGTGCGGTCGATGCCCTCAATGTGCGTTACGGCCGTCACACCATCTATTGCGGCAGCGGTCATCAAGGCCGTGCCGAAGCCCCCATGCGCATCGCGTTCAACCACATCCCCGATCTGGAAACGGAGGGGTGAGTGGGCTGTCGCGTTGCTCGACCCAAGTCTGCGGCGAAAATGGCGCGAGCAGGCTGCCAGCCTTGGCGTCCGGCGACCGAGCGTGCCCGCCGCCGCGCCCTACGCCAGCCCGATGGCCCGCATCATGGAAACGGCGCAGCGCGTTTCAGTCCCGCATGGCCCGCCGGTTCAGACCGAAGCCGCGCTGCGCGAGATCGACTACGGAAACTGGGAAGGACTGCGACGACGTCATCGACCGCTTTGCGCAGGCCTACGGTCTGTGGGAGGCAGATCCGCTTCTGGTGGCGCCCGATCGCGGCGAGTCGGGCCTGAGCGTCATCCATCGGGCGCTGCCCTTTCTGTGCGAGATCATCGAACGACACCGCATCAGACCGTGCTGATCGTCTCGCACCAAGGCACCAATCGCCTGCTCGTCAGCAGCCTCCTGGGCCCGGACGCGCGCGGCAACCAGGGCGCCCCGAAGAAAGCCCCGCTGCGCTGACCATTCTCGATTTCATGAACGAAGTCCGCCCGTGTCTCAAACTGTTCAACGACATCTCGCGTGACCAATCGTTTCCCGACCGCGAGATTCCCGAACGCATCTCGAAATGGCGGCGTCCGACGGTGGCGCGCTGAGGGCGCTGCGGGCGGGTGTGAAGGTTCTGTGTGGATTCGATCTTGGCGCCAAGTTACAGCGGGCACCAATGGTGTCAAGCCGACGTTCGTCGCGTTAGATGCGTCAATGCTAGATCTGACTCCGAGCTAAGGCCAGATCAAGGAGCTACAAGCGCCAACAGCCAGGCTGCGATCGCACAGATGGCGAAGCCATCCAGCGCTGCGCGCATGCCGAATGCAGCACTGGCGAGCGGCCCCAGAAAGCTGGCCAAAGCGAAGGCGCCGAACAGCAGGCCAAATGCCGTCTCGGCATGACCGTCCTTGACGATATGCGCGGCCAGTGCCGGCAACTTGCCGGCCATGCCGCCGAAGGCCAGACCCATGAGCAGCGGATACAGAACGAATGTCCATTCACCCTGACCATGCAGCGCGGCCAGCAGAATCGCCGCAGCCAAGGCATTGATGGTCAGCACTGCGTTCCGGCTGAAGCGCCCGCCCCGAACATCGGCCAAGGCGCCGAAGCCCAGTCGACCCAAGCCATTGCCGATCGCCATGGCAGCGACCCCAACGAGAGCGAATTCCGAACGGAATCCAAGTTCCGGGATGAGATGCCCAACCGTGGCGAACGACGCAGACCCCAGCGGGGCGGCGGCCAACACCAGAGCGAGCGCCCAGCGCATGGAGCGATGGCCCAGCATGGTCCGCAGTCCGACACGGGTGGTGCCGTGCACGTCCTGCACCGGAAGGTCTGGCAGACCGGCCCAGGCCAGCCAGCCCACTGCGGCATACAAGCCGAGCAACAAAGCCAGCGCCACGCGCCAGCCGAAACGACCGTCAAGCGATTCGAACAAAGGCGCGCTCACCACCGACGACATGCCGTACAACGCCAGCAGTGCGCCTCCCAATACGCCTCGGCGCTGCGGGTACAGGCGCGAGACGACGGCGATACACCCTGCCGTGGACAGCCCGGCGCCGATCCCCAGTGCCACGATGCTGTAGCCGAGCATGAACGGCAGCGAATCGCCGAACGCCAGGCCGATGGCTCCGCCGATCGTGAAGCAGCCGAGCGCCATCGCCAGCATCGCCCTGGGCGACATCCGCCGCAGCCCGTGGCCGGCCAGGACAACGGCAGGCAGCAGCCCCAGCGGCGTCAGCGAGAACTCCAGGTCCAGGGTCGCCAATGGCCAGCCGCTTTGGGCATGGATTGCAGGTGCAATGGCGCCCCAGGAGTAAATAAGACCGAAGATGAACTGGAACGGCGCCAGAAGCAGCATGAGTGGCCACCGCCAGCCGCTCCCTTTGCAAGGGCCCGAAACCATCAGGCGAGTTCCCGCTGAATATCGGAGAACAGCTGCTCGGAAGCGACCATGCCGCGCACGACACCCTTCCTGATCCGGTGCAGCGCGTCAGCGCCCTGCGGCAGCTTTCTCCGCAGAAAATCATCAAGCGCAGCACTGTGTTCGACGTCACAGATGTAATGCAGATCGATAGTCCGCATGTCCAGGCCATCACGGCTGTACCCCAAGCTCAGGAGGGAGCGCTTCCAAAAAGCATACAAATCGCAGACCCAACACTCGATGGTTGAAAACGCAGCAAAACTCTGCAGATCATCGCCCTCAGCAATGATCAAAGCATGTGCTTCGTAAAAACGTTTGGAGATGACCTGCGATGCGCTCTCGATGGAGGCAATGCGGCGTTCGAGACCAGTCGCCCGGTACGGCTCAATCCGCCGCAGGCTATGCAGGAACTGGCGGTAGAGTTCCCCGTGCTGGGCTTTCCACGCGGCCTCTGCCGTTGAACCCAGGCCGATCTCGTCGACCAAGTTCTCATAGATCTCGGCCTTCATGTCCTCATCCCGCAAAGCCATGAATAATCTGCAGACGGACTCGGTGAAGTCGTACACAAAATCCGCGTATAGCTCGAACATCAGGAAGAGCTTTGCGGGATCGCGCCCGATCGCCTGGTTGAGGGGATGCTCCAGGACCAGCGCGGTCCGCAATTTCAGGAGATCGTCCAGTCCGACATCGGGCTGAACGGGAGACGCAGAAAGCACAGAGGCATGGGAATCAATCAGGATCGTGGACACGGTTTTTCTCTCTTTTCTCTATGAGCAATCAGGCCCGAAGACGGGTCGCAAAAAGTCTATGCAGTCATAGCAGGCAGGATTGCCAACACATGAACCGATTCATTGGACGGAAATGAACATGGTGGAAAACCTGACGCAGGGGAAGTCGGCACGCGAATGGGAGGCTCTGCTGGCAGATCGGTTCGTGCCCGGTCGGATCGCCCTGCAGAGTGCCGGCCCTGGCGGGCGTCTGGACCAACACGCAAGGTTCAGCAGGCTGTGGTTGGCTCAGTTGTCGATCCAACCGCAGTCGATCACTCACGAGATTCCCGATCTCGTCACGCTATCGGCCGAGGAGCGCGCATCGGTCATCGCCCACGTCGTTGTCGAGGGCGATGGATTCATCGAACAGAGCGGTACGCGCCTTCCGTTCGGGGCAGGGGATATCTCGTTCCGCAACCTCGCCGAGCCGTCACGCGTCGTGTTCAAAACACCAGGCAGCTTCTACGCCATACGGCTGTCGGCCACGATCATGCGGATCCATCGCTCGGGCCAAGTCAAGTCCCGCCACCTTGCGCCGCGGATCACGCATGGCGCCGCTCTGCCGACGGAGATGGCCCACCGCCTGTTGTCCGGCATGGCCATGGACGGCTCGTGTGGTGCAACCGACTTCTACCTGTCGTTCGCACTCCCCTGGTTGTTCGCTGCCGCCTATCACGGGGAATCAGCGCCAGAGCCTGCAATCCGGGCTGCCAATGAAGTGCGCTGGCAACAGGTGCTTGAATACCTTGAACAGCACCTGTACGACGCGGACGAACTGTCAGCCATCGCCTGCGCCCGAGCGATCGGCGTCTCGGAACGCTATCTGCACCGGCTGTTCGCCCAGCGAGGACTGCGCTTCTCACGGACCGTGTTGGCCAAGCGTCTCGAAGCCGCGCAAGCGATGCTGCAATGCGGGGCCTACCGGGAGCAGGCCATCGCCTCCATCGCCTATCAATGCGGCTTCAAGGATCCCGCTCATTTCAGCAGGCTGTTCAAGGCGCGCTACGGGGTGTCGCCAAGTGGCTGCCGCGCGGAAAGCGACTGGGCCACGCCCCCTTGACTCAAGTTGACCGCAGGTCGTGCGGATGCGGCTGCAGCTCCTCAATGCGGCTACTCATGTGTGCAGTTAAGGGTGCAGTTAACGGTGTCAGGTCTAGCCCAATAGCATGCGGCTTGGCGATTCAGGGCTGCGTCAGGCGGGCCGTAGCCCGAACCTGCTCTACGGCGCGGTGCCCGGTACGGACTCCGACGGGGTGCCTTCGCCTTCCGGCGTGGTGGCCAGGTGCAGTTGGGCGTCGCCCTGGAGGATGTCTTCCAGCTCGGCGCGGGCGTCTTTCGACAGGGCGATGAGCGCGGCCTGATCATGCGAGACGGCCTGCTGGCGGTCGAGCAGGCGCAGATCGTGCGCGGTGAACAGCGCAACCACCCGGGCGGCATCGACGTCGGGCTGCACGGTCTGCAGCGCCCGCCGTCCCAGCTCCACACTGGTGCCCCAGGTTTCGCGCAGCACCTCTTTCACGCCGAGCTCGCGCAGGCGCATGAGATGGGTGCGGTTGCGCGCCCGCGCCAGCAGCGGCACGTCGGGGAAGTGGGTGCGCAGCAGCTCGGCGATCTTCAGGCTGGCCTCGACGTCATCGACGGCGAGGACGAACAGCCGGGCGTCCTGCACATGGGCGGCGCGCAGCAGCGACAGGCGTGTGGCGTCACCGTAGTAGATCTTGTTGCCGAACTGGCGCACGAAGTCCACCTGTTCGGCGCTCGCATCCAGCGCGGTGAAGGCCACGCCCTGCGCGTTGAGCAGCCGACCGACGACCTGGCCGACGCGTCCGTAGCCCGCAATGACGACGGGTTGGCCCGGTTCGTCGATGGTGCTGAACGGCGGCGCCTGCCGGTTGCGCGCCCACGGCTGGATCAGGCGGTCGTTGAGGATGAGCAGAAACGGCGCCAAGGCCATGGAGGCGGCCACCGCCACGGTCAGCAGCTCGGCGGTGGGGCTGTCGAGCAGGCCACCGCCGCGCGCGCTGGCAAACAGCACGAAGGCGAACTCGCCGCCGCAGGCCAGCACAATGGCCAGCGGGCGGCTGACCGCGTCATCGCCGCCGATGAGCCGCCGCCCAGCGTAGAGCGTGAGCGCCTTGAGCAGCAGAATGCCTACACCCAGGCCGAGCACCTGCAGGGGTTGGGCCATCACCAGCGGCAGCGCAATGCCCATGCCCACCGCGATGAAGAACAGGCCGAGCAGCAGGCTCTCGAAGGGCTCGATCGCCGCTTCGAGTTCATGGCGGAATTCCGAGTCGGCCAGCAGCACCCCGGCGAGAAAGGCGCCCAGCGAAGCCGACAGCCCCACGCTGCTCAGTCCCACGCCGATGCCCACCGCGCCCAGCAGCGCCGCGGCGGCGAACAGTTCGCGGTTGCCTCCGCCGAACCGCGCCACGTAGCGAAACATGGTGGCCAGCACCGGCCGCCCGGTCATCGCCACGGCCAGCAAGGCCGCCAGGGCGGGCCAGCCCGGCGCATGCCCGCCGGCGCCGGTGAGGGCGAGCAGTGCCAGGATGGGAATGACGCTCACGTCCTGGAACAGCAGGATGGCGAAGGTCTCCCGGCCGAAGCGCGTGGTCAGCTCCCGGCGCTCGGCCAGCAGCGGCAGGATGTAGGCGGTGGACGACATCGCCAGCGCCACGCCGACCAGCGCCGCGCCCGGCCAACCCAGACCCAGTGCAGCGGCCAGGGCCGCAGCCGGCAGCGCCACACCGGCCATCTGCAGCGCACCCAGGCCGAACACCTGCCGCCGCAGCGCCCACAGGCGGCTGGGTTGCAACTCCAGGCCGATGAGGAACATCAGCAGCGTGACGCCCAGCTCGGCGGTGTGCAGCACCGACTCCGGTCGGCTTACCACGCCCAGACCGTCAGGCCCGACGGCGATACCCGCCACGAGATAGCCGAGCACCGAGCCCAGGCCGAAGCGCTTGAACAGGGGGACCAGCAGGACGCTGGCGGCCAGCAGGATGAGCAGGGCGGTGGCGGACATGACGCGATGGTAGAGAGAGCCACGCCACGGCGCTGCCCGGCGCCTCGCTTGCGTTTACCGCATCGCAGCGGAAGTTGCGGGCAGCGGGCCGATGGCCGGCGTGTTTTCATCCCCCCAGCCGCCGCCCAGCGCCTGGATCAGCGCAACGCTGGCGGCATAGCGGCGGTTGAGCAAGGTGAGTTGCGCGTTGCGTGCGGTGGTCAGCGTGGTTTGTGCGGTCAGCACGTTGAGGTAGGGCGCGGTGCCTGCCTTGTATTGGTTTTCGGCCAGCCGCAATTGCACCCCTGCGGCTTGGACCACTGCGGCCTGCTGCTGCGCCTCTTGCGTCAGGATGCGTTGCGCGGCAAGATTGTTTTCCACCTGCTGCAGCGCGGTCAGCACGCTCTGGCGGTAGTTCGCCACGGTCTGGCGGTAGGTCGCCTTGCTGCTTTCCACCTGCGCGCGGCGCAGGCCGCCGTCGAACAGCGTGGCGGCGAGTTGCGGGCCGAGCGACCAGAACAGCGACGGCGCGGAAAACAGCTCGGCAATGCGCGCCGCCTGGCTGCCGCCCTGCGCGGAGAGCGTGAGGTTGGGGAACCACGCGGTCTGCGCCACGCCGATTTGCGCGTTCGCCGCCTCGATCTGCGCCTGGGCTGCGGCCAGATCGGGACGGCGCTGCAGCAGTTGCGCGGGGATGCCAGCGGGAATCGCAGGGACATCCGGCAGGGTGTTGTCGGCGGGGAGGGAAAAGTCCGCCGGTGCCTTGCCGACCAGCACGGCGATGGCGTTTTGCAGCTGCGCCCGGGTCACGCCCAGATCGGTCAGGCTGGTCTGCGCCTGCAAGAGTTGGGTGCGCGCCGCGGCTACGCCGGCGGCGGTGTCCACGCCGGCCTTGTAGCGGTTTTCGGTGAGCTGCAGCGCACGCTGGTAGGCGGCCACGGTGTCTTGCGCCAGTTTGATCTGCGCATCCACGGTGCGCAGTTGCAGATAGCTGGCCGCCAGGGTCGATTGCAGGCTGAGCTGGGTGTTGGCCAGCGTGGCGGCGCTGGCGGCGGCGTCGGCCTGTCCGGCCTGCACCTGCAGCCGCACCTTGCCCCACAGATCGGGCTCCCAGTTCGCGCCCAGCGAGGCGCTCAGGCTGTTGCCGACTGTGCCGACATTGGCGGTGCGCGAGCGGCTTGCAGCGGCGCCTGCCGTCACCGCCGGGTAGTAAGCAGCCTGCGCCTGCGAGACCGCGGCCTGCGCCTGTTCATAGACGGCGAGCTGCGCGGCCAGGTTCTGGTTGTGCTGCGCCACCTGATCTTCCAGAGCGGCCAGCACCGGGTCGTCGAACACGCTCCACCACGCGCCGCGTGGCGCTGCGGCCAGCGCTTGCGCGGGCTGCCAGCCGTTCTGCGCCTGGGCATAGCTTGCGGGCAGGGCGACCTTGACCCCGGGCTCGGGCGGGGTGGCGGCGCAGGCGCCAAGCAGCAGCGCAAACGAGGCGGCAAGCAACAGACGGGGCGGGGCGGTCGGGTTCATGGCATTCAGGCCGGTGTGTCGATGGGTTCCGGGCGTGCGCCGCGGTTGAACTTGCGCAGCGTCCATTGCCGCAGGCGGTCGAGTTCGAGATAGATCACCGGCGTGGTGTAAAGCGTGAGCGCCTGGCTGACGATCAAGCCGCCGGCGATTGAAATGCCCAGCGGCTGACGCAGCTCGGCGCCGTTGCCGGTGATGAAGGCCAGCGGCAGCGCGGTGCCCAGGGCCGCCAGCGTGGTCATCAGGATGGGGCGCAGCCGCAGCGTGGCCGCCTGATAGATGGCGTCGCGCGGGTTGGCTCCCTGCTCACGCTCGGCGCTGAGGGCGAAGTCCACCATCAGGATGGCGTTCTTTTTCACAATGCCGATGAGCAGGAACACGCCGATGAGGGCGATGATGGAAAACTCGGTGTCCGCGAGTTGCAGCGCCAGCAGCGCGCCCAGGCCCGCAGGTGGCAGGGTGGAGAGGATGGTGAGCGGGTGCAGAGTGCTCTCGTACAGCATGCCCAGCACGATGTAGATGGCGAAGATGGCCGCCATGATGAACAGCGGCTCGTTTTTGAGCGTGTCGGAAAAGAGCTGCGCGGTGCCCTGGAAGCCGCCGTGAATTTCCGAGGGCAGGCCGATGGCGGCGGTGGCCTCGTTGATCTGGGTCTGCACGGCGCCTAGCGACACGCCTTTGTCGAGGTTGAAGGAAATGGTGGACGAAACGAACAGCCCCTGATGGTTGACCGCCAGCGGGGTGTTGGTGAGCTCGTCATGCGCCAGCGCGGACAGCGGCACCCGCTGGCCGTTGCTGCCCACCACGAACACATCGTTAAGCGCCTGCGCGCTGTTCTGGAATTGCGGCGCGGCTTCCATCACCACGCGGTACTGGTTGAGCGGCGCGTAAATGGTGGACACCAGCCGCTGGCCGAAAGCGTCATTCAGCGTCTGGTCGATGGCCGAGACCGCAATGCCGTAGCGCGCCGCCGCCGCGCGGTCGAGCACGAGCGAGAGCTGCAGCCCGTTGGCCTGCTGGTCGCTGTTGACATCGTTCAGGCCCGGAATGCGCTTGAAGGCCGCGAGCACCTTGGGCTCCCATTCGCGCAGCAGGTTCAGGTCGGACGCCTGCAGGGTGTATTCATACAGCGCCGCGGACGGCCGGCCGCCGGCGCGGATGTCCTGCACCGGGAACATGAAGGTCTGCGTGCCCGGCACGCGCGACAGCGCGCGGCGCAGCTCGACGATGATGCTCTGCACGCCCTTGCGCTGATCCAGCGGCTTGAGCTGCATGAACATGAACGCGCTGTTGGTCGTGCCGCCGCCGGTGAAGGCCACCACGTTGTCCATGCCCGGGTTCTTGCGCACGATGGCGACAATTTGCTCCAGCTTCTTGCTCATCTCCTGGAACGAGATCGACTGATCGGCCTGCACCGAGCCGATCAGCAGCCCCGTGTCCTGCGTGGGGAAAAAGCCCTTGGGCACGACCTTGAACAAGTACACCGTCAGCCCGATGGTGGAGAAGAACAGCGCCAGCATCAAAAGGGGATGCAGCAAGGCCCAGCGCAGGCTGCGGGCGTAACCGCGGTGAACGGCGTTCCAGCCGCGTTCGAGCCGCGAGGCCTGCTTCCGCGCGGGCTGCGTGCCATGCGCTGGGCTGCGCAGCCAGCGCGACGCCAGCATCGGCGTGACGGTGAGCGACACCAGCAGCGAAATGCCGATGGCCACCGACAGGGTGACGGCGAACTCGTGGAACAGACGCCCGACGATGCCGCCCATGAACAGCACGGGAATGAACACCGCCACCAGCGAAATGCTCATCGACAGCACGGTGAAACCCACTTCGCGCGCGCCCTTGAAGGCTGCGGCCAGCGGCGACAGACCCTCCTCCACATGGCGCATGATGTTTTCCAGCACCACGATGGCGTCGTCCACCACGAAGCCGGTGGCCACGATCAGCGCCATGAGTGACAGGTTGTCGAGCGAGTAATCGAGCAGCCACATCGCGGCAAACGTACCCACCAGCGACAGCGGCACGGCAATCGCTGGAATGAGTGTGGCGCGCCAGTCGCGCAGGAACAGCCACACCACGCCAATGACCAGCAGCAACGCCAGAATCAGGGTGTTTTCCACTTCCTTGAGCGAGGCGCGGATGGTGACCGTGCGGTCGGACATGAGGGTGATGTTGATGGCAGCCGGTATGGAGGCCTCGAGTTCCGGCAGCGCGGCTTTGACGCCCTCCACAGCGTCGATGATGTTGGCTCCTGGCTGGCGATAGATGATGAGCTGTACCGAAGGCTGGCCGTTGGCCAGACCCATATTGCGGTCGTTCTGCAGCCCTTCATACACGCTGGCGATCTGATCCAGGCGGATGGGCGCGCCGTTTTTGTAACCCACCACGATGTGCTGATACTGCGTCGGCGTGGTGATCTGGTCATTCGCGCCCACCTGCCAGCGGTGCGTAGCGCTATCGATGGCGCCCTTGGGCGTGTCCACATTGGCCGTGGCGATGGCCTGGCGCACCTGTTCCAGGCTCAGTCCCATGCCGTTGACGCGGGGCAGATCGAGTTCCACCCGCACCGCGGGCAGCGCAGCGCCCCCCACCGTGACCGAGCCGATGCCTGCGATCTGCGAAATCTTCTGCGCCAGGATGGTCGAGCCCGCGTCGAACATCTGCCCGCGCGACAGGCTTTTGGACGTGAGTGACAGAATCATGATCGGCGCGTCCGCCGGGTTCATCTTCTTGTAGGTCGGGTTGCCGGTCAGCCCGCTGGGCAGCAGCGGCAAGGCGGCGTTGATGGCGGCCTGCACTTCGCGTGCGGCATCGTTGATGTTCTTCGACAGGTCAAACTGCAGGATCACCCGGGTCGAGCCCAGCGAACTGCTCGACGTCATCTGCGAAATCCCGGCGATGGTGCCCAGACTGCGCTCCAGCGGCGTGGCCACGGTAGCCGCCATCACCTCGGGGCTGGCCCCGGCCATGTTGGCGTTGACCACGATGGTCGGAAAGTCCACCTGCGGCAAGGGTGACACCGGCAGCAGCCTGAAAGCGATCAGCCCCGCCAGCAGCACCGCCAGCGCCAGCAGGCTGGTGGCGACGGGGCGGCGGATGAACAGGGCCGACGGGTTCACCGCGCGTCCTCGTCGGACAGCGCCGCGGTGGGCTGCGCGGTGCCGAAGGTGCGCGCCCGCCAGGTCGCGGTGCGCGTGGCGAGCCGGTCGAAAGCCAGATAGATCACTGGCGTGGTGAACAGGGTGAGCACCTGCGACAGCAGCAGCCCGCCGACGATGGCGATGCCCAGCGGCTGCCGCAGCTCCGACCCCATCCCTGTACCCAGCGCCAGCGGCACGGCACCGAACAGCGCGGCAAAGGTGGTCATCAGGATGGGCCGCAGCCGCAGGTGCGCGGCCTGAAGCATGGCCTCTTCCGGCGGCAGGCCCTGGTTGCGCTGCGCATCGAGCGCAAAGTCCACCATCAGAATCGCGTTCTTCTGCACGATGCCGATCAGCAGGATGATGCCGATGATGGCGATCACCGTGAGGTCGTGCCCCGTTCCCATCAGCGCCAGCAGCGCGCCGATGCCGGCCGACGGCAGGGTGGACAAAATGGTGACCGGGTGGATGTAGCTCTCATACAGCACGCCCAACACGATATACATGGTCGCCACCGCGGCCAGCAGCAGCCAGAGCTGATTGGACAGTGCCGACTGGAAGGCGCTGGCCGAGCCCTGGAACGCGATCACGTCCGAGGCCGGCAGCGCGGCCTGACTGGCCGCCTGCTCGATGGCGTCCACCGCCTCGCCCAGCGACACGCCCGGGGCGAGCTGGAAGGAGATCAGCGCCGCCGGGAACTGGCCAAGATGGTCGATGGCCAGCGCCGTCGCGCGCTGCGAGATGGTGGCGATGCTGGAGAGCGGCACCACCTGCCCGCTGCTGCCGGTGAGGTACACATTGTCGAACGCAGCCAGCGGTCCGCCGGAGCTGCTCCCGCCGTCGCCGTGCCGCCCCAAGGCGGCGGGCGCCCCCCCGGGGGGCAGCGCAGGCGAAGCCGAAGCGTGGGGGCCGTCCACCCCGTCGCCGTGCCGCCCCAAGGCGGCGGGCGCCCCCCCGGGGGGCAGCGCAGGCGAAGCCGAAGCGTGGGGGCCTTGTCCCACGTCCAGCACCACGCGATATTGCGCCGACTGGGTGAAGATGGTGGACACCAGCCGCTGGCCGAAGGCGTTGTACAGCGCGCTGTCGATGGCGCTCATGGTGATGCCCAGGCGCGAGGCCGCGCTGCGGTCGACGTCCACATAGGCCTGCAGGCCCTGATCCTGCAGATCGCTGGTCACGCCCGAGAGCTGCGGCAGCGCCTTGAGCCGGTCCATCAGCGCGGTGTTGGCACGAGCGAGTTCTGCGGCGCTGGTGGCCGACAGGCTGAACTGATAGGGGTAGCGGCTGGAGATGTCGTTGATGGTCAGATCCTGCACCGGCTGCAGATAGGCGGCAATGCCCTCCACTCTGGCGGCGCGCGCATCGAGCCGCGGAATGAGTGCCTGCACGCGCGGACGTTCATCCAGCGACTTGAGGTTGATGAGCAGCCGCCCGGTGTTCATGGTGGTGTTCACCCCGTCGATGCCGATGACCGATGACACCGAGGCCACCGCGGGGTCCTGGAGCAGCGCGTCCACCAGCGCCTGCTGGCGCGCGGCCATGGACTGGAAGGACACGTCCTGCGGCGCCACGGTGGTGGCCTGGATCATGCCCGTGTCCTGCACCGGAAAGAAACCCTTGGGAATGAGGATGTAGAGCAGCACGGTGAGCGCCAGCGTGGCCACGGCGAACAGCAGCACCAGCGGCTGATGCCGCAGCACCCAGCGCAGCGCGCGGGTGTAACTGGCCGACAGCCGCTCGAACAACTCTCCGCTGGCGCGGTACAGGCGGCCCTGTTTTTCTTCGGGCGTATGCCGCAGCAGCCGTGCCGACAGCATGGGCGTGAAGGTCAGCGACACCACGGCGGAAATGACAATGGCCACCGCCAGGGTGATGGCGAACTCGCGGAACAGCCGCCCCACCACATCCCCCATGAACAGCAGCGGAATGAGCACGGCAATCAGCGAGAAAGTCAGGGTGATGATGGTGAAGCCGATCTGCCCTGCGCCCTTGAGCGCGGCAACCATCGGGCGCTCACCGGCCTCGATGTAGCGCGAGATGTTCTCGATCATCACAATGGCGTCGTCCACCACAAAGCCGGTGGCGATGGTCAGCGCCATCAGCGTGAGGGTGTTGATGGAAAAACCGAACAGATACATCGCGCCAAACGTGCCCACCAGCGCCAGCGGCACCGCGGTGGCGGGAATGAAGGTGGCGCGCACGCTGCGCAGGAACACGAAAATCACCAGCACCACCAGCGCCACGGCCAGCAGCAGCTCGAACTGCACATCGGCAATCGCCGCGCGGATGGTCACGGTGCGGTCGGACAGCACGTTGAGCCGGGCCGCTGCGGGCAACTGCGTCTGCAGACTGGGCAGCAGCTTGTGAATGGCATCGACCACCGCAATCACATTCGCCCCAGGCTGGCGCTGCACATTGATCACAATGCCCGGTTTGCCGTCCACCATCGCCGCCTGCCAGGCGTTTTCCGCGCCGGTGGCAATCGTCGCCACATCGCCCAGGCGCACTGGCGCGCCGCCGGAGTAGGCGATGATCATGTCGCGGTATTGCTGCGGCGATTGCAGCTGGTCGTTGGCGTCGATGCTGAACGATTGCTGGCTGCCGCTGATGCTGCCCTTGGGGCTGTTGACGTTGGCCCCGGTGATCGCGGTGCGGATGCTGTCCATGCTCAGCCCCAGCGCCGCGAGCCCGGCGCCGTTGACCGTCACGCGGATGGCCGGCTTGTGCCCGCCCGACAGCGTGACCAGGCCGACCCCCGACACCTGCGACAGCTTCTGGCTCAGCCGCGTGTCGGCCAGGTCGTACAAAGTGGTGAGCGGCAGGGTGGGTGAGGTGATTCCCAGTGTGATGACCGGCGCGTCGGCCGGGTTGACCTTGGCGTAGATCGGCGGCTGCGGCAGATCGGATGGCAGCAGATTGCTCGCGGCGTTGATCGCGGCCTGGACTTCCTGCTCGGCCACGCTGAGTGACAGCGACAGGTCGAAGCGCAGGGTGATGACCGAGGCCCCGCCGGAGCTGACCGACCACATCTGCGCCAGCCCCGGCATTTGCCCGAACTGCTGCTCCAGAGGCCCGGTGACCGAGGAGGTCATCACATCCGGGCTGGCACCGGGGTAGAGCGTGGTCACCTGGATGGTGGGGTAATCCACCTCCGGCAGCGCCGCCTGCGGCAAGAGCCTGTAGCCGACGAAGCCGGCCACCAGCACCGCAATCATCAGCAGCGTGGTGGCAATCGGCCGCAGGATGAACAGCCGCGACGGACTGGGGCGGTCCGCATCGACTGCGGCGACGTTTTCCGCAAGCAGCGGCAGGTCGTCGCCTTGGGGCACAGCGGTGGGCTTGCCGTCCTGCGGCGTGCGCATGGTCATGGCGCTGCGCTGGCCGCGGGTTTGCGTGCGTGCGGGCGCGTGGCGTCCTTGCCGCCGCCGCCCGCCGCCTGCACCACCTTCACCTCGCGGCCGTCACGCAGCCGGTCCAGCCCGTCGGTCACCACCCGCTCGCCCGCGTTCAGACCGCTGACGATCTGCGTGAGGTTGTCGAAGGCCACGCCGGTTTTCACCACCCGCATCGTCACCTTGTTGTCGGCACCAATGACATAGACATAGGTGCCGGGTGCGCCCACGGCAACCGCCGTGGTCGGCACCACCACGGCGCCGGGGATGGTGCGCACCAGCAGCCGCACATTGACGAACTGGTTGGGGAACAGGGTCAGCGCCTTGTTGGTGAACTCGGCGCGCAAATTGAGCGTGCCGGTGGCGGCGTTGATCTGGTTGTCCGCAGCAACCAGCTTGCCGGTTTCGAGCAACTGGGTGTTGCGCGCGTCCCAGGCCTGGGTTTGCAGGCTCTTGCCCGCCATGAGCTGCTGGACCACTTCGCCAATGTTTTGCTGCGGCAGCGCGAAGGTCACGTCCACCGGCTGCACCTGCGCAATGGTGGCAATCGGCGAGGCCGAGTTGGTGCTGGTGCTGGTGTTGCTGCCCACGGCGCCCGAAGTCGTCACCATATTGCCGGCATCCACCGGGCGCAGGCCGACCAGGCCGGCCACTGGCGCGGTGATCCGAGTCCAGCTCAGTTGCAGTTTGGCATTGTCGAGCGCGGCCTTGTTGGCGTCGAGCGTGGCCTTGAGCTGGGCCACGGTGGTGCGCTGGTCGGAGACCTGCTGTGCCGAAATCGAATCCTGCTGGAGCAGGGTTTCATAGCGCACCAGATCGCCTTGCGCGCCGCTGAGCTGCGCCTGCGTCTGCTCCACCTGCGCAGCGGCCTGCTCCTCAGCGATGCGGAAAGGCCGCGGGTCGATCTGCGCGAGCAACTGACCCGCCTTGACCATCTGCCCCTGCTTGTAGTCCACGCTCTGCAGCAGCCCGGCCACACGCGGCATCACGTTCACATAGCTGCGCGGCGTGACCGTGCCCAGCGCGGTGAGCCACACCGGCACGGCCTGCGTCTTGGCCGCCGCGGCGGTGACCGGTTGCGGCGGCATCTGACCCTTGCCGTTGCCACCCTTGCCGCCTGGCATCTGCGCCTGCGCCGGATGTTCTCCACTCAGAACGGCCAGGCCACCAGCGGCCAGAAGCGCCACGGCCACACCACCCCACAACCAGCGGCGCGTGGCGGAGGGGGGGCGGTTCGTGGCGGGATTGGAGTGCGGAGTCATGGGCGGGGTGTCACGGAAGAAAGACAGATCGAACAACGGTTTGCACATCCTGCCTGCGCGACGTGAAAGCCGTGTGCAGGCCGTGTGAAGAAGTTTGTCGCACAGGCAAACGCTAGCCCGGATCAGGCCTTGGGCTGGCGCTGATGCTTCCAGTACACCTCGGTGCTGGCGGCGTCGCCTGCGCGGTTCAAGGTGCGCGCCAGCACGAACAGCAGGTCGGAAAGGCGGTTGAGGTATTGCAGCAATTCTCCGCGCAGTGCCGGGGCGGCGTCTGCGCTGGCCGCAGCGTTCGTGGCTTCGCACGCGACCGCCACCACCGCGCGCTCGGCGCGCCGCGCCACCGTGCGGCAAATGTGAGCCTGCGACGCCGCGGGCGTGCCGCCGGGCAGAATGAACTCGGCCAGCGGCGGCAGTTTGGCGTTGTAGCCTTTCAGCGCGTCATCGAGCGCGGCCACCTGCTCGGGCTTGAGCAGGGTCATTCCTGGCACCGACAGCTCGCCGCCGAGGTCGAACAGATCGTGCTGCACCTGCAGCAGCAGCGCGTCGATGGCGCCTGGCAGCCCCATGCTGCGCAGCAGCCCGAGGTGGGAGTTGAGCTCGTCCACCTCGCCCAGGGCGTGGATGCGCGCCGCAGACTTCAGGCAGCGCGAGCCGTCCCCCAGTCCGGTCGTGCCGGCGTCGCCGGTGCGGGTCGTGATGGCGGTGAGGCGGTGGCCCATCTGGTCTTCTCCAATTGCGTGAACGTCGTATTCTTGTCGAAACAGACAAACCCCGCGTTTGCAAGGACTGCCGCCATGAACGCCCCCACCACCCCCCACATCCTCTCCCGCCCCGCTCCGCCAGCCTTGCTCGACGCCCTGGCCGCGCGCTTTGGCGCGCAGTGCTCCACCGCGATGGCCGTGCGCGCGCAGCACGGGCGCGACGAATCACCCTTCGACGTGCCGCCCCCCGCCGCCGTGGTGTTCTGCCAGAGCACCGAGGACGTGGCCGACGCGGTGAAGCTGGCCGCCGCGCACGACTACCCGGTCATCGCCTTCGGCGCGGGCTCCTCACTCGAAGGCCAGTTGCTCGCGGTGCAGGGCGGCATCAGCCTCGACCTCACGCGCATGAACCGTGTGCTCGATGTGGCCGCCGCCGACATGCTCGTCACCGTGCAGGCTGGAGTCACCCGGCTGCAGCTGGGCGACGAACTGCGCCACACCGGCCTGTTCTTTCCCATCGACCCCGGCGCCGACGCCACCCTGGGCGGCATGACCGCCACCCGCGCCAGCGGCACCAACGCCGTGCGCTACGGCACTATGCGCGACAACGTGCTGGCGCTCACCGTGGTGCTGGCCGATGGCCGCGTGGTGCGCACCGGCACCCGGGCGCGCAAGAGCAGCGCGGGCTACGACCTCACTCGCCTCATCGTCGGCAGCGAAGGCACGTTGGGCATCGTCACCGAAGTCACCCTGCGCCTGTATCCGCAGCCCGAGGCCGTGGCCGCCGCCGTGTGTTCCTTCCCGGATGTGGCGCAGGCGGTGGACTGCACCATCGCCATCATCCAGGCCGGCATTCCCATCGCCCGCGTGGAACTGATGGACGCAGGCGCGGTGCGCGCCGTCAACGCCCACGATCACCTCGACCTGCCCGAAAAGCCGCTGCTGCTGATGGAATTCCATGGCTCGCCAGCCGGCGTGCGTGAACAGGCCGAGGCCGTCCAGGCGCTCGCCGCTGAACATCAGGGCAGCGACTTCGCCTGGGCCGACACACCGGAAGAGCGCAGCAGGCTATGGAAGGCGCGGCACCATGCGTATCTGTCGGCACTGCAGATGAAACCCGGCTGCCGCTGCGTCACCACCGACACCTGCGTGCCCATTTCGCGGCTGGCCGAGAGCATCAACGCCACCATTCTTGAAGCCGACCAGGCCGGGCTGCCCTACTTCGTCGTCGGCCATGTGGGCGACGGCAATTACCACATCGGCTACCTCATCGACCCCGCCAAACCCGAAGAACGCGAGCTGGCCGAGCGCCTTAACGCCCAGCTCGTGCGCCGCGCCCTGCAGCTTGGCGGCACCTGCAGCGGCGAACACGGCATCGGCCTGCACAAGCAGGACTTCCTGCGCGAAGAAGCAGGCGACGACACCCTCGACCTGATGCGCGCCATCAAACACGCGCTCGACCCGAAGGGCATCCTCAATCCGGGGAAGATTTTTGCGTAGCGACAGTGTTCGGGACAACATCGTCATGTTCACCTACCTCATGCTCGGCACCAACGATCTGGCGCGATCCGCTGCGTTCTACGACCCGGTGCTGGCCGCGCTCGGCCACGCGCGCTGCATCACCGAAGATGACGATCCCACGCACGAAATCGGCTGGGGCCGCTATGCCGACGAGGGTCGCGTGGAATTGGCGCTCTGGCTGTGCAAGCCATTCAACGGCCAACCCGCCACCGCAGGCAACGGCAGCATGGTGGCCCTGGCCGCAAACAGCCGCGCGCAGGTCGATGCCTTCCACGACGTCGCGCTGGTGCATGGCGGCAGCAGCGAAGGCGCACCGGGCCTTCGCCCGTGCTACGGCCCCGATTTTTACGCCGCCTATGTGCGCGACCCCGACGGCAACAAGCTCGCCGCCGTGTGCCGCGCTGCGGGCTGACCGCCCCACCCCACATCGCTCGCGCCAGGCTCAACCGCGGACTTGCCTCGATAGACGCCGCGCCGACCCGCACAGCACTGTCGCCATGCCCCCCACCTGCACAGTCCGCGCCGCCCGTCCTGTAGCGCCGAAGCCGCGTTCGGTCTGGCCGCTGACGCAGCGCGCTTCACGCCGCTGCTTCGCGGCTAGTCCTCTGCATCATTGAAAAGCCCCCCTTTGCTGGGGAAATGGGGCATGGGCAAGATGAATCTGCGCGTGGCAGAGCGAGATCAACTGGAGGCGATCGTGCGCAGTCGGACGATGCGCGCCGTCGGCGTACGCAGATCGAAGTCGATCTCATTTCAGTCCGTGGCCTGCTGCGAGGGGCGATGCAGGGCGCGCATCACATCACTTTGCGTGATCATGCCCACCAGCCGTGCCGAGGCGTCGATGACCGGAATGTGATGGTGGCCGCTGCCCGCAAACAAGGGGATCAGCTCGGACAGATGCCGCGTTTCCGACACTACACGCACCTGCCGCGTCATGCGCGCGGCGACGGGCATCGCGGATTCGCGCATGGCACTGGGTGCCGCATCGGGGTCGATGCGCAGGTCCGCTGCGGTGACGATGCCGATGACCTGCCGGTGCTTGTCAATCACCGGAAGCGCCTTGATGCCGTGCTCCTCCAGCCGGAGTAGCGCCTGCGCCACGCTCTCATCGGGGCGGGCAGATTGCACGTCGCGCCGCATGATGTCGCTGCAGCGCACGCTGTCGAGCCGCTGTTGGTAGGCCTGCGTCTGCGCGTCCTCCAGCAGGCCGCGCAGGGTGGTGCGGTCGATGTCGAGCACTTCGCCGTAGCGGGCAACGGCGGCGTCGATGGCGCTGGAGAGTTCGTCCGCATTGGGCAGGACGGCGTCGGCCGCAGGCTGCGGCGCAGGATGTGGCCTGCGCGTGGCCGCATGCCACGACATCGCGCCGAGCACGAGCAAGGCCGAATTCAATGCAACCGGCACGAAAGCGAAGCGCCAGTCCGTGGTGTGCGTCAGCACGGCCAGCAAGGCAGCAGCCCCGCCCGGGGGATGCAGACAGCGCGCTTGCTGCATCAGCGCAATCGCCCCGCCGACGGCCACCCCGGCCGCCAGCCAGGGTGGGCCGATCCAGACAGCGCAGGCAATGCCCACCAGCGTGCCGATGGTGTTGCCACCAATCACCGACCACGGCCTCCCCAGTGGGCTGCTTGGCAGTGCGAACACAATGACAGCGCTCGCCCCGATGGGCGCCACCAGCCAGGGCACATGCGCCCATCCGCCGCTGCCCTCAATCCGCTGGCTGATCCAGCCAACCACGGCAATGCCGAGCAAGCCACCGACTGCAACACGCGCCCATTCCAGGACGCCGATGCGCGGGCTTCCGGTCGCCTGCGCCGCTCTCATGCGCCAGGCCGCAGCAGGGCGGCATAGCGCATGCGCAGCTTGTCCACCTTGGGGGCGATGACGGCGGCGCAATAGCCCTGATAGGGGTGATGCGCAAAGTAATCCTGATGCTCCACTTCGGCGGGGCTGTAGTTCGATTCGGGTTCGATCTCAGTCACGATGGGGTCGGCAAACAGCTTTTGTGCGCTCAGCGTCTGCACGAAACTGCGCACCGCCGCCAATTGCGCCGCGTCATGGGTGTAAATGCCCGAGCGGTACTGCGGCCCGACATCATTGCCCTGCCGGTTGAGCGTGGTCGGGTCGTGCATGGCAAAAAACACCTCAAGCGCTGCGCTGAGCGGGAGCACATCCGGATCGAAGTCCAGGCGGATGACTTCGGCATGCCCGGTGCGACCGGTGCAGACCTCGCGATAACTCGGGCGCACGATGTGGCCATTGCTGTAACCGCACTCCACGCGCAGCACACCGATCAAGGGGCGATACGCGGCGTCGAGGCACCAGAAGCAACCCCCGGCGAGGGTGATGCGCTGTGGAAGCGAGGGCAGGGCGGAAGTGGGCATGGCGTCTGGGGGGGGTGCGGCGATTTGTCGCGGTTCGAACATTGTCCGGTGCTGACAAAATACACAGTTTATGAGGTGATTTTCGCTCACATTCCGCAGCGAATGCCCGCAGACCCCTGATCCAGAGGAGAGAACAAATGATGAAGCGCTTGATGCGTGCGCGCCGTTGGCTGACCAGTGGCGCAGCCACGCTGATGCTGTTGAGTGCGGCACCTGCCGCCGTGGCGCAGCGTGCAGGAGACATCGAAGTGGCACAGGCGCAGGCCTTGCCGTCCATTCCAGGAGCCCGCAACGGCGGCGGGTTTCTCACCATCGTCAACCACGGCAAGTCGGACGACAAGATCGTGGCTGCGGCCTCTCCGGTCTGCGGGCATGTGGAACTGCACACCATGAGCATGGAGAACAACATCATGCGCATGCGCGAAGTCGGCGACATTCCGCTGCCAGCGGGAAAAACCCTGCGCATGCAGCCGGGGTCGGGCTACCACCTGATGTTCATGGATCTGAAGGAACCGCTGAAAGTTGGCGCCACGGTGCCGGTCACGGTGAAGTTCGCCGGAGGCGGCCAACTGGAATTGCAGTTCAAGGTGGAGCCGCGCGACAAAATCGCAGGTGGCAGTGCCATGCCGGGCAAAGGCATGCAGGGTGGCATGCGCTGATTTTTACTGCAGAAACGAATCGGGCCGCAACCAGAAGGTGTGCGGCCCGGGGGTCCGACAGTCGGGTTTGCTGCCGCCTGTCAAGCTCATGCAGGGATGCATGATGGGGGGTCTTCCAACAGCCCGGGTTCAACCCGGGCCGTCTGCCGAAGCAGCCGAACTGCAACGACGCCCCCAACGTACTCCCTCGGCAAAGCCAGCGTCAAGACAAACACGACTCGCGCGTGGGGAGATGATTTCGGGGCGGGAAGTTCGGCACGCGGTCCCGCTGTTCTGAAACGGTTTATTTTTGCGCCGGATGCGCCTGCAAGGCGTCGATGACGTCCTGCATGCGCGCCACCACTTGCGCATCCGGGGTGATGACACGGCCCCATTCTCGCGTGGTCTCGCCTGGCCACTTGTGAGTGGCGTCCAGCCCCATCTTGCCGCCCAGGCCGGCCGATGGCGAGGCGAAGTCGAGATAGTCGATCGGCGTGTTGTCCACCAGCACGGTGTCGCGCACCGGATCGACCCGCGTCGTCACCGCCCAGATCACGTCGTTCCATTCGCGGATGTTCACATCGGCGTCGGTGACGATGATGAACTTGGTGTAGAGAAACTGCCGCAGAAATCCCCAGATGCCAAACATCACCCGCTTGGCATGGCCGGCATACGCCTTGCGGATGGAGACCACGGCCAGGCGATAACTGCAGCCCTCTGGCGGCAAATAAAAGTCGGCGATCTCCGGATACTGTTTCTGCAGGATGGGCACGAACACTTCGTTGAGCGCCACGCCGAGCACGGCGGGTTCATCCGGGGGTTTGCCGGTGTAGGTCGAGTGATAGATCGGCTGCTCGCGGTGGGTGATGCGCGCCACCTCGAACACCGGAAACCACTCCTGCTCGTTGTAGTAGCCGGTGTGATCGCCGAACGGCCCTTCCAGCGCGTGGAGGTAGCCGTTCTTTTCCATCAGCGGCACGCCGGTTTCGCTTTCCCCGCGCCAGCCGCTGGCGGCCGGCGGAATGTGGCCTTCCAGCACGATTTCTGCTGAGGCCGGCACCTGCAGATCAAGACCGATGCAGCGGGCCACCTCGGTGCGAGATCCGCGCAGCAGACCGGCGAATTGGTATTCGCTCAGGGTGTCCGGGACGGGGGTGACCGCACCCAGCGTGGTGGCCGGATCAGCGCCGAGCGCCACGGCAATGGGAAAGGGCTGCCCCGGATTGGCCAGCGCGAACTCGCGGAAATCGAGTGCGCCGCCGCGGTGCGCCAGCCAGCGCATGATGAGCTGATTGCGACTGATGCGCTGCTGGCGGTAGATGCCCAGGTTCTGCCGCTTGCGCGGCGTCGGCACATTTCGCGGGCCGCGCGTGATCACCAGGCCCCAAGTCAGCAGCGGCGCCACGTCCTCCGGCCAGCAGGTCTGGATGGGCAGGCGGTTCAGGTCGGCATCGGCGCCTTCCAGCACCACTTGCTGGCAGACCGGGCGGGACACGGTATGCGGCCGCATGTCCCACACGGCCTTGACCAGATGCATCAGTTCGCCAGCGTCCTTCAGGCCACGCGGCGGCTCGGGCTCCTTCAGGCGCGCCAGCACTTCGCCAATGCGCCGCAACTCGCTCACGTCCTGTGCGCCCATGCCCATCGCCACGCGCTGCGGGGTGCCGAACAGATTGCCCAGCACCGGCATGTCGTAGCCGGTCGGCTGTTCAAACAGCACCGCAGGTCCACCCCCGCGAAGCAGGGCGTCGCAGACCACGGTCATTTCCAGGTGCGGCGACACCGCCTGCCGGCTGCGGCGCAAGAGGGAAAGGGCTTCGAGCTGGGAGAGAAAGTCGCGGAGATCCCGGTATTTCATATAATAAATAGAAGTAAGAAACAAGACCTTATGCGTTGACCTGGAATAACGATATTCCTAAAATTCGATCCGTGTTTGCCCTAATGCGCCTGTTCTACAGGCGGGCTGCACACTCGCCCCGAAACACGCCTCGCTGTGCTCAACAGGTTGATCACAGCAGTTCAGATGCAGGACTGACGCAAAGTCGGCATCTTAGGCTGTTGGGCTCCCTTGGTGAGCCTGTGTTGTCGGATCTGTGCCCTTGAGAAACGACGTCTGCAGTTCGTATCACGCAGCGGCTTTTCCGCTTAGACACAGGAGTGTTCCATGTTGAATGCAATGCAATCCGCACTGCCGCGCGCCCGCCGGTTGATGGGCGGATTTTGGGAATTGACGCATCAGACCTTGATGATGGTGGGTCTGTTTGTGGTGCTTGGCGGGGCGTATCTGTATTTCCAGCCCAAAGCCATTTCTTCGCTCGACCGCGGTCTGACCCAGTGGGTCATGGCGCGTAAAACCGCAGCCGATGAACTGCAGGCATTGGCACAAAAACCGGCGGACGCACTGATGACCGTGGCGCAAGCCGCGCCTGCGCCAGCCAACGCTGCGCCCGAGCTGACGGCACAGCAGCGCACTGTGTCCAACTGGCTGGCGCGGCGTTACAGCATTGCGCCCAATGCCATGGCGCAGCTCGTCAGCGCCGCCTGGACCGTGGGGCGGCAGGAAAAGCTCGATCCCCTGCTGATTCTGGCCGTGATGGCGGTTGAGTCGAGTTTCAATCCCTACGCCGCAAGCGGAGCGGGCGCGACCGGACTGATGCAGGTGATGGCCGGTGTGCACCGCGATAAATTTGCCGCGTTCGGCGGCCCGCAGGCCAGCATCGATCCGCTGGCCAACATGCGCGTCGGCGCTCTGGTGCTCAAGGATGCGATCAACCGCGGCGGCTCGGTGCGGACCGGCCTGCGCTACTACGTTGGCGCCACGACCGATACAACCGAAGGCGGTTACGCCGACAAGGTGCTGGCCGAGCAGGTGCAGCTTGAGCGGGTGGCGGGGTTGTCTCCCAAGCAGACGACTGCGTCGCTGACGGCCAGCACGGGGGTGCACACCAAAGCGACCGGGGCAACACCGGCCGCCAAGCCGACGGTTGCCGTCGAGCCGCGGTCTGCGGAACAAAACCCGTCCTCGCTGACCTGAGCAAACGGACCCCAAAGCATTACCATATCGAACTGCACGACTGGCGATAGAGACCGGCTTTCAAGCTGATCTCGAGGTGGGACGAACCACCGGGGAGTGCTGGACTTTAAGCCGTTCGCCTGGGCCAGCGCCATCGCTGTCAATGATTCTGATCAGCCCAGGCTTGCGCGCCTTCTTTGCATCGAGGCAGGCGCGGGCCGTTACCTGGACCATTTCCATGTTCGACCGCAATATCACCATCGCCCAGACCGACCCCGACTTGTGGGCCGCCATTGAGTCGGAAAACCAGCGTCAGCAAGACCACATCGAGCTGATCGCGTCGGAAAACTACACCTCGCCCGCGGTCATGCAGGCGCAGGGCTCGCAGCTCACCAACAAATACGCCGAAGGCTACCCCGGTAAGCGCTATTACGGCGGCTGCGAATTCGTGGACATCGCCGAACAGCTTGCAATCGACCGCGTCAAGCAACTCTTTGGCGCAGAAGCCGCCAACGTGCAGCCCAACTCCGGTTCGCAAGCCAATCAGGGCGTGTTTTTCGCCCTGCTCAATCCCGGTGACACCATCATGGGCATGAGCCTGGCCGAGGGCGGCCACCTCACCCACGGCATGCCGTTGAACATGAGCGGCAAGTGGTTCAAGGTGGTGAGCTACGGACTCAACGCACAGGAAGAAATCGACTATGACGCCATGGAGCGTCTGGCGCACGAACACAAACCCAAGCTCCTCATCGCCGGCGCCAGCGCCTACAGTCTGCGCATCGACTTCGAGCGCTTTGCCCGCGTTGCCAAGGACATTGGCGCTTACTTCATGGTGGATATGGCGCATTACGCCGGGTTGATTGCAGCCGGCGTCTATCCCAATCCGGTGCCGCATGCCGACGTGGTCACCACGACCACCCACAAAAGTCTGCGCGGCCCGCGCGGCGGCGTCATCCTGATGAAAGAGCAGCATGCCAAAGCGATCAACAGCGCCATTTTCCCCGGCATTCAGGGCGGACCGCTGATGCACGTCATCGCAGGCAAGGCGGTGGCGTTCAGGGAGGCGCTCTCCCCTGAGTTCAAGGCGTATCAGCAGCAGGTGCTCGCCAATGCGCGGGTGATGGCGGACACGCTGACCAGCCGCGGCCTGCGCATCATCAGCGGGCGCACCGAATCGCATGTCATGCTGGTTGATCTGCGCGCCAAGAACATCACCGGCAAGGCCGCCGAAAAGGTGTTGGGTGAGGCCCACCTCACGGTGAACAAGAACGCCATTCCAAACGACCCGGAAAAGCCCTTTGTCACCTCGGGCATCCGTGTGGGTTCTCCGGCGATGACCACGCGCGGCTTCAAGGAGGCCGAGGCCATTCAGACCGCGCATCTGATTGCCGATGTGCTCGACAAGCCGGAAGACGCCGCCACGCTGGATCGCGTGCGGGCCGCGGTAAAGAAGCTGACCGACGCTTTCCCGGTTTACTCAGCCTGATCTGCGCAGGAGCGGCCCAGGGCGGCTGCGGTGAGGACGGACAGGCGCTCGCGCTGCAGCCCGTTTTCATCGAAGTTGTCCGGCGCAAGCCAGCGCGTGAAGGTGGCGTCCAGCGCGGGCCACTCGCTGTCGATGATGCTGAACCACGCGGTATCGCGGTTGCGGCCCTTCACCACAGCGGCCTGGCGGAACACGCCTTCAAACGCAAACCCCAGTCGCAACGCGGCCTGACGCGACGCCGCGTTGAGCGTGTTGCATTTCCATTCCAGCCGCCGATAGCCGAGGGCGAACGCTTCGCGCATCAGCAGGTAGAGTGCCTCGGTCGCTGCACGGCGGCGCTGCAGCAGGGGCGAAAAAGACAGATGGCCGATCTCGATGCTGCCCGCTGCGGGCGTGATGCGCAGATAGCTGGCCAGCCCGGCGGCCCTCCCTGTGGCGTGATCGACGATGGCGAAGAACAGCGGATCAAGGCCGCCGCAACTGGCTTGCATCCAGACCGCATAGTCGTGCTGCGTCGCGAACGGGCCGTAGGGAAGATAGGCCCAACCGTCGCCGCGCACGTCCTGGCTGTGCGCGGCAAACAACTCGGCGGCATGGCGCTGCGGAGCAGCGGGCTCCAGGGTGCAGAACCGTCCAGCGAGCGGGCGTCTTGCGGGTGCCGGCGGCGGCGTCCAGTCTGGAACTTCGGCGCCAAGCGGGGTGTGGGTGTGTTCGGAATTCTGCATGGGGAAAGCCAGTTCAGCATCGCATTGTCGCGGGTTGCGCGACTCGCACATTCTCAGCCCATGGCACCAGAGCCAAAGCACACTCAGCCACGCTACATTGCAAAGATGGGTTCGCCAGCCGTACATGGACGCCCCCGGTTTGCCAAGTTTTCAATCGATGAAAGCCAGAAGGAAAAGATTGCACCCGTACATTCGGACTTTTGATGCGGCTTTTGGTCCGCTGTCCCTGATGGGATTTGCTGGTTGACGCCTCGATCGCTTACACGCACTCTGGGTGCCTCGTCTGGCACGGGCTTTGCCAACCACGGTCTGACCTGTCTTGCCATCATGTCATGATCGCCTGAGCAATCGGTGGTGTGATTCTCCTGTTCTGCGTTGTGCGGGTCTTGCTGCACCCGCGCCGATTACACGGCCACAATCGTGGGCGTGTAATCGGCGCGGAACTCTCGGTTGTTGGCAAGCACCGCCCAGACAACCCGGGCGTTCTTGTTGGCCAGTGCGACGGCTGCCACGTTTGGGTTGCGACGCTCCAGCAGCTTGTGCAGCCAGCCATTTTTGGCAACCTTCTGCTGTGCCCTGAAGATCACCGATCTCGCGCCATGGATCAGCAAGGTTCGCAAATAGCTGTCACCCCGCTTGCTGATGCCCAGCAGGGTGGGCTTGCCACCACTGGAATGTTGCCTGGGAACGAGCCCCAGCCAGGCCGCGAGCTGTCGTCCGTTGTCGAAGCTCTTCGCATCGCCAAGGCTGGCGACCAAGGCGCTTGCCGTGATCGGGCCGATGCCCGGAATCTTCTCGAGCTTGCGACTCACCTCGCTGGCGTGGTGCCAGGCCTTGATCTGTCCCTCAATCTCTGCGACCTGACGATCGAGTTCCTTCAGATGTTCCATCAGTCGCTGGACCAAAAGCCGGAATGCGCCAGTCAGCTCGTTTGAGACATCTTCGATCAGCTCTGGGACCCGCTTGGCGAGATGCGCGATGCCCTGGGGAATGATGAGGCCGAATTCACCGAGGAGACCGCGGATCTGGTTGGCTTGCGCCGTGCGCGCCCTGACGAAACCTTGGCGCACCCGGTGCAGCGACAGCACCGATTGCTGCTCGATGTTCTTGATCGGCACGAACCGCATATTCGGCCGCGCTACAGCCTCGCAGATCGCCTCCGCATCGGCCACGTCGTTCTTGTTGGTCTTCACATAGGGTTTGACAAACTGGGGTGCCATCAGCCGCACGGTGTGTCCGAAGCCAACTAGCTTGCGCGCCCAGTGGTGTGCGCTACCGCACGCCTCCATACCGATCAGGCACGGCGGCAGGTTGGCAAAGAACGCGGCCACTTGATCGCGCTTGAGCTGTTTCCTCATGACGGTCTTGCCGCGCTCATCGACCGCGTGAATCTGGAACACTGCTTTTGCCAGGTCAATGCCAACAGTCGTAATCTTCATAACGGACGCCCCTCTCGGTTCAAGTGGTTGAAGTAACACCTCCACTTTGGCACAACGATGCCGCTGCGGGTGGGGGCGTCCATCCCATTGCTTACAGTTCATGCGTGGAGTGCGGGCCTTCCTGCGCAAACAGCGCCAGGCGCTCAAGGAACTGTGACCCGTGCCCGGCCATCGCGCCGGGTTTGTCGTTTCTGGAGCAGGCAACATGCCCGGCTATTCACCGAATTTGCCTACACAGCGCCTACATGACGAGCAGGAAACAAAAAGCCCAGCGGGTGAGGATTGGCTAAGTGATTGATTTTATTGGTGGGCCGTGTTGGACTTGAACCAACGACCAAAGGATTATGAGTCCTCTGCTCTGACCAACTGAGCTAACGGCCCT
>JAJXTO010000040.1 GCA_021783695.1 Pseudomonadota bacterium
TCCTCAAGAAATGCACGCTTGCGGGTGCGCTTCGTTGCAAGCTCAAATCCGGTCGCAGCAAGGCTGATCTGTTTCATCTTCGTTCAACGCATGAGCCAGTCATTTGGCTGACTTTTGCAGAGGTTCCCAAACGAACAGGGAGGGGTCTTCATCTGGCATAGGCAAGCGGTAACCGGTCCTCGATTTCAGGCGGATACGCGACTTGTCAGCGACCGTATTCCTGGCGTTGCACGCTTGGGGCCAGAAGAGAACTACCAGCAACCGCCCGTCGCCGGGAGTTTGGTGCCGGCCTGATTGATGCTCAAGGCGGCGCAGGACGAGTCGCGGCTGAGCTGGGACCCCTTGGGCGTTGCCGTCACTGTGAACGTGCTCGGTGTGGCCGCAGCAACACTGAAATCATAATCGGCTCCCGAGTTCTGTGGCCCTGCGCAATCCAGGACGAGAGGGGGGGGGGGATTGTCATTCGTCTTGCCAACAACAGGATTATTTCCGCCAGCCGTGTCCTTGTCATATCGTAAATTCTGCGTATAAAACCGTTCCATATAACCCGCGTATTGCGAAACACAGCCCTCGGCGGCAGCGCGTTTTGTTTTGACTACGCTGTTGATGTAAGAGGGATATCCGATCGCGGCAATGATTGAAATAGCTGCAACCACAATCATCAATTCAATTAGGGAAAAACCCGTCAGTCCGCGATGGAGTGATGTTACGGTTTTTGCATGGATATTCATGGAAGTCGTGCTTTCGTTCTGATTAGTCTCAATTACTCAATTCGCGCCATGACACACGGCCAGCGTTCGCGCCTGGAGCAGAAATCGGACCGAGATTCACAGGTGATCCGCTCATATTATTGAATTGCAGGCTAATTTTACCATTCTTGTCATAACTTCCGGTGACTCCGGCAGCAGCGCCGATGGAATACACCATGCCATTGAAAGGAATAATTTTATTGGCATTATTCAACACGACTGAAGTCGTACCGAGACCAATATCCGAGGTGAAATTTCCCCCAGTGAACGGATCAACCAGCATGACAGCACCTGACGGAACGGTGTTGCACGGATCGCTGACCTTGGGGATCATGGTGGTGACCAGGGCGAGGCCGCCGATGAACTGGGTTCTGTTGATGATGCGCTCCCCAGTTTGCTTGGACAGGTCCATATACCAGCCGAGCTTGCCATTCATGTCGTTCACATCCGCCACGCTGGTTGCGCGCAGCAGATTGCCATTTCCTGCTGTGACCTCCGACAGAATTGTGCGCTGGACCAAGTTGGTGCGGGTGGTGTTTGCGTTGACCACGGTAGGCTGTGGGGTTGCAGTCGCATTGGTCGCGACTTTCAGCCCGTACCACGTTTGTATCTGGGCGGACGACACGTCAGTATCGGAGAGATAACGACCCGTACCGAAAAAAGCCCATGTCACCGAATTTTTACTGTCATAGCTCAGGGAAATCAGTGACGTGATGGGTTGTGGCGTATTGTTGGCATCCTTGGCCTGGAAGATCTTAGTCGTTGTCCCCGTGCTGGTCGTGAGATCGAACGACCAGACATTGCCGTTGAGATCGCCGGCAAAGGCTTGAGTAGAAATTCCTGCTTTTGTATCAGGCTGCGCCAGACCCGGCTCGGCCAGACCATCGCCAGTTGCTCCCGCTGTTTCTCTGACATTCAATGCGCCAGTTGCAAGATCAAATTGCAGCAAAGCCGGCTTGTTTGCCGCGCTGTTATATCCATTTCCGATGAAAACAACCCATTTGTTGCTCGTGCCATCCTTGATCTGGGCGATAACTGGTGTGCTTGTCATTTGCCCAATATAATTGCTGCAACCACTGGTGATGTTTCCGGTGCATGAGCCGGTATCGCCTGCCGAGCGCTCCCAGAGTATATTTTTCGCCGTAGTTGACGCGCTCTCGAAATTTTCTGGATTTGTAATATCCATTGCATAAATCGTTTTTGCCGGGCCACGGCCCGTCGTGCCGATCAGAATGGTTTTCCATGCGCCATTCATATAGACGTTCTGGGTGGTGATGCGACCGTCGTTGTAATATTGATGCGGTACTGCCTGTGCGCCTGTTACGCCATCCACGACGCCATATTTTGGGTTGGCAAGGTTACTGATGCCAGTTGTACTATTCGCTGCCTGGGCGAGTACGCCGCCAGGCAGATAGGCAAAAATTTCCTGACCTGCAGGCTTGGCCGGGTCGAGGAGGTTGTTGGTCAAACCTTGCCTGACGCGGAAGGCGTGCAGCATGCCGTCATTGGCGGCAACATAAACCAAAGGAGTGCGATTTGCATTTTCTGCTACAAATGCGGCATAAGTGGATGCGCCAGGAAAGGTGGCGTTGACGAATAGGGTCTTATCGGGTGGAGAAATATACACAGGTGTCGACGAAATTACGTCCCCAAGCAACGCTTTGCGTTGACGCAGTGTAGTGTCGGAATTATCGCCACGAAGGTAATTTAGCATGGCGGCGCGCGTGGTGTTTTGCTTTGTTCCGCCAATGTAATAATCCAGCCCATTGAGCAGGGTGGAATCCATGGTCGGCAGAGTATTTCCAGTGCCAAGAATGAACTGGACTGGTGACTGTGTGTTGGCGGTGCTTGCCGCGCGGTTTACACTCCAGATGTTTCGATTTACCGCAGGCGGAAAAACAGTATTGACTGTCCATGCCTGTGAATAGGTTTGGGTGACAGGGTCGAAGGTTTCCGCAGTCAGTGAACCCGTCCATTGGCCTGTGTAATATGTGGCGATGAATCGATAAACTGAATCAGTGGAAGCGGTCGTACTGGTGGCAGACAGTGTGATGGCATTTCCAGCACCTTTGCGGTCCTGAATCTGTGCCAGTGCGGATTGGATGCCGTTGACGAAATCTGCAGGATTTTTGGCGGAAAAAAAATCACCATGACCATTGACCGCTGCATGCATGAGATCGGCAATATTGTTGATGCTGTCCGCTGAGGGCTTCGGCCACGTCATGTCAGTGACGCCGGGGGGCGGTGTGTTGGTGCGTGCCCAGCCAAAAATTTCTGGTTGTGTGAGAGAACTTGGCGTGATGCCGGTTGGCGTAAAGCCCAAACCCATGGTGAATGTGGTCATGTGCTGCCAGAAGGCCGGATCGCTGGGGGTGGCGGGCACTTCGTTCGCTGCGCCTGTTCGCAAATCCTCTTGCCAGTATTTCATGGCAACATCGGCAAGTGTATTGGAATTGCCATCCTTATAAGGCGCTGCAGCGATGCGCTGATAGTTGGCTGGTGTAGTGATTTCAGGACCGTTCTGGCCGTCCACGTTGCCTACGCTAATGGCTGCGTCCGTGTCTGTATTCCAAAATCCGTCGGTCGTCAGAATCGTATAAGCCGGGCGGCAGGTGTATTCAGTTTTATCTGTTGTGCTCGTCTGCCAAGGTTGATCGGTTTTATAATATTCTCCAACGGCCTTCAAAGCAGATCGCAATGGAGTTCCGTTGTTTGGGGTGATGGTGGTGATCCAATCCCAGAAATTGGCTTTTTGTGTGCCACTGGAGCCATCACCAAAGGGGGCGACGGAAGCGATTTTGTTTTGTGCATTATTTGGTGACCAGTAAGTGTATGCCGCTGGGGAGCTGGGTATTTTTTCTGTATTTCTGCCGTTGATCGAGGCAAAGCCAAAGCGATAGTTTTTATCCAAGCCAGACATGGCGAGAGTCAGGCCGGTTTTTGCCATCAATATCCGAGTTCGATAGTAGGAAAACCAATTGGCGACGTTTTGTTGTTGAGCGCTGTCCGTTGTGCAATTTGAAGTAAACCCCAAGCAACTCTGACCTATATATTTTTCTGTGCTTGTACTTGGATCATTATAAACAAAGACACAGTTATATCCTTGATATCCAGATCCGCAGGTTGTTATGCTGCCGCCTACATATTTATATTTATAATATGCAAATCCCTTGTAGGGTGATGCATAAAGCTGGATGTTTGTCGACCCGATTCCTGTGTTGAATCCATCGATCCACGCATTTGGGAAGGTTGCGTTCGGGTAGTTTCCGCCATTCGCGTATTTTGGCGGAATGTAATTGATGTTTGGGTTGTAGTAGGTGCCATTTGAGGCGGAATTGGTGCCAGAAGCGGTGTCAGGCATGAAATCCCAGGCCATCGATCCAGAGTCATCCAGCATCAGCACCAGATTTGGCGGAATAGGTTTCTGGATGATGAGGGGGCTTTGGTCGATGGTGACGGCAGCCTGCGCCAGTGGCGCGCCTGCCAGTAGGGAACACAGCGCGAGGACTACGGGTTTGAACAGGGACGAGCGGGTCGATGACATGGCGGACTCCATTGCGGATTATTGGTGTGGGCCAGGGAATCAGGTGGTTCTGTATATGGCCTGCAGGGTGACTTGGGCACGGTCTTGTGACGGCGCTCCGACGCTGCCGGGGGTGCTGCTGCGCGTAGTGATGCGGTAGCACTGTCCGGCAGTCTTGAGTGAGCCTCCGCCGCCCTGATTGTTTTCGTCGTTGGTGAACTGGAAGTTGCCGTTGCCGTCCACGCTGCACTGCCCCATGTACTGGATGATGTAGGAGGGGTTGTGGCCGTAGAGGGAAACGATGTTGCCGGTTCCGCCGCTCGCAGTGGTGGCCGTGGGAGGCAGAGTCCAGGCAGTTGCCGGTACGTTGGGGTCGTTCGCGGGGTTGTCCATGCAAGCATTGCTGGCGCAATCCGTATAGGCGTTTGCCTGGTAAGTTGCCGGATTTGGCGTGGCCGCTGGTGGCAAGATGGTGGCTGCAGCGAACTGCAAGGTGGCTTCCGCCACCTGGAATGCCTGGGCGCGATCAAAGGTGTTGCCGGCCATCTTTTCCTGCATGGTGGAGGTGCGGATGGCAGCCAGACCGATGACGGTAATCACGACGAGCAGGATCAGGGCGACGATGAGTGCGACCCCGCGCTGTGGTCGTGCCAGACCACGGCCTGGCGTTGTCCCTGGGGTGTGGCGTCGGTTGCGGTAATGGGGCATGGTGTTATCGCACGCGGATGGTGGTGTCGAAGGTGCGAACCAGGGGTTCCGGATTCGTGTTGTTGTTCGGGTTGGTGCGGGTTTGCAGGGTGAGGGTGAGGCGAACGGCGTTGACGGCGTTCCAGCTCGCGCCAACGGTTGCTGCGCTTACAAAATTGGTGCCGCTCGTGAGATAGGCAACCTGCAGATTGGTAACGCCACGGATGATTTCGTCGGAAACTAGGGCATTGCCGGTGTAGTGCGCACGGTAGAGCGACAGGGTGCCTGTCTGTGCGCCAGCACCCGCAGCGCCGAGATACCAGGCGTAGGCCTGATATGGGGCCACATAGGCAGAACTGCTGAACGAGGAGCAACCAAGCTGACTGCTGTTCCCTGGGGTTCCAGTGCCAACGGCAGCAAGGGGAAGACCGGCGTTGAACGCCGCCGTCTGGTAGATATAGGCTTGTGTGCCGTCGCAGGCAAACACGAGGTCATTTGCACCGATGCCGACATCCGTCGGGGCGTTGATCATGGGCGCGTTCGCCGCGCAGGCTGTACCTGCCGTGATGAGGTTGGCGCTGACCTGGCCAGCGCCGCGGGTGACGATGGCGGGCATGTTTGCCGCTGGTGCAGGGACAGTGGGTGCTGGCGCGAGGGCGTTGGCGTTATCCACCCCAAACAGCCCGGCGCCATTGACCCAGCGATACCAGCCGCTGCCACCGAGCACATCGTTCACGGTGCCGTTGCCGCAGGGCGAGCTGCCTGCCTGTCGAATGTCGCGGGCCATGAGTTCGAAGGCGATGCGTGCGTTGTCCTGCACCTGGCTGAGGCCATTATTGGTGGTGTAGCTCTGGCGGCTCGATAGCAACACACTGACGACTGCGCCAATCACGACGAGGCCGAGCAGCATGGCCACCATCAATTCGACGAGGGTCAGCCCGGCCTGGCGTAGGCGGCTTGGCAGATTGGATGGGGTGGGGGAGGTCATGGCTGCGTCCAGTAAATCAGGCGTTGCGCCGCATTTCCGCCCGTGGCTTTGCTGTCGTTGAAGGTCAGGGTGATGCTGCAGTTACTGGCGGTCACCCCGGCCCCGATGGGGTTGCAGATGATGGTGCCTGTTGTGCCGCTGCCCATGGCGGCAAGACCACCCAGAAGGGTGCCGGGTGGCGGGTTGGCGATGAGATTTTGGTTGGAGCCATCGAATCCCAGGCACCAGTTGCGCAGCTGCGTTTCGGCGAGGGTGCCGACGGCGGTGGGGCAACTGCCCGCCGTGACCGTGGTGTTGTAGGCCCCGGTCAGGGCGTTGGCGCGGTCGAGCCGCATGATGTCGAACATGGAGTAGGCGGCAATGCTGGCCTGGGTTCGGGTGAGGGCGCTGTTGTTATCGGCAATGGTTTTCACCTGTAGAACCACGATGCCCAGAATGCCGATGGATAGCACGGCGGCGGCAACCAGAATTTCGATCAGGCCGATGCCACCCTGGCGAATGGGCTTGTGACTTGCCGACCTGTGCGCCCATGGGGGGTTATTTGCAGGACGCATTGGGTGTGCTCGCATGGCAGGTTTGGGAGTCGGTGCAGCTCGCCACCGTGGTGCCGGTGTAGAGATAGATGCACCGATGGTTGTCGCCGCTGATGGCCGTGCTGGATAGGTCGGCCACCAGGCCGGAATAGCCGGTGCTGTCTGCCGGGGCGCGCAGCAGGCCTAGTGGCGTGGCAATGAGGGCTGCGATAGGCGAAGTGGAGGCGATGTCTGCTGGCATGGTGACGGCTTGGGTGAGCGCCTCGGACGCGGCGTTCGGCGGGAGTGCCGAGACGGCGCCGTGGGCGTTGATTTGCACGTTGATGCCGCGCTTGATCGCCTCTGCACGCGCGTAGGACAGCAGGTTCACCGCGTTATTGGCTTGTGTGGTGAGCCGACTGGACGCCATGAGGCGATTGAAGCTGGGCACCGCCAGCGCCAGCAGCAGCCCGGCGATGACGAGGGTGACAAGCAGTTCCACCAAGGTGAAGCCGCCCGTGCGGGATGCCCGGCGCGTGTTGGAGGCAGGAGATGCTGATGAGTGCATGGGGACAGCTGTTCTCGGGGCAATGGATGTATCCAGATGAATCAAATGCGTCCAGATGAATATGGAGCGCATTCTGGATTCCTCGCCGCTGCACTGCGCCGACTTTCCGACGAACGGTCGAATCTAGCCGACGAATGGTCATTTTTTGTTGCATTTGTTGCAAAACGTGGCAGCGGCCACGGCTCCGCCGGGCGTCTTGCCCGGTGCGTGGCGCACTCGGACGTTTAGACGCAGGTTTGGCGGCTGACGTGGATCGCTCTGCCGTTGGCGATAAGCCAAACGGCCTGTGCGCGGTGCGCTGTGCCGACTGCTGCGTCGCAGTCCCAGTCGGACAGAACCTGGCGCAGCATGCCGCCGCCCCAGTGATCGCATGGACGATGGGTGTGGCCGTGGATCATCCAGCGGGAGCCTGCGTGTGCCAGCCAACGGCGGGCTTCCAGCGGATCGGCGTCGGCCCAGTTTTCCGGGCGGGTTTGCGCTGCGCTGCTGGCGGCGCGCATGGCTAGGGCTTGCTGCACGCGCGCGCGCACGGGTTGGGCGAGGGCGTGGCGTTGCCAGTCCGGGTTGCGGACTTTGGCGCGGAATTGCAGGTAGGCGGTGTCGCTCAGGCAGAGCTGGTCGCCGTGGGTGAGCAGGATGCGTTCTCGCTGAAAATGCAGCAGCGTGGGGTCGGGCAGGAGTTGGGCGCCGGAGGCTTGCGCAAAGTCGGCGCCGAGCAGGAAGTCGCGGTTGCCGTGCTGCACGAACAGGGCGCGGCCGGATTTGGCGTAATTGCGCAGCGCTGTGGCAATGTGTTGCGCGCAGCTTGCATCCTCGGGGGCGACGGCTAGCGCTGGTGAGGCGAGCAGATCGTCCCCGATCCACGCCTCGAACAGGTCGCCGAGAATGAACAGAGCATCGGCCACGCGGGCCGGGCCGTTCAGCCAATGCAGGAAAACCTGTACGGTGCGGGGTGTTTGCGTGCCCAGGTGCAGGTCGGAGATGAGGGCGATGCGACGCCAGTTTTCAGGGGCGATCAATGGCGTCACAAGCGGGGGAATCGATGGAGTGCGCGACGTAGGGGCTGCCAAGGTGGAAGCTGGCGACACGCGCTAGACCGTCCCGCTGCAAACTCAGACTTCGACAGCTTTGAGGATGACCACATCCTCCTGCGGCACGTCGTCATGAAAGCCCTTGCGGCCGGTCTTGACGCCCTTGATTTTGTCGACCACGTCCTGACCTTCCACAACCTTGCCGAACACGGCGTAGCCCCAGCCTTGCGCGGAGGGTGCGGTGTGGTTGAGGAAGGCGTTGTCGGCCACGTTGATGAAGAACTGCGCGGTGGCCGAGTGCGGATCGGAGGTGCGGGCCATGGCGAGGGTGTAGCGCTCGTTTTTCAGGCCGTTGTTGGCTTCGTTCTGGATCGGGGCGAGGGTGGGTTTTTGCTTCATGCCCGGCTCGAAGCCGCCGCCCTGGATCATGAAGCCGTCGATCACGCGGTGGAAAATGGTGCCGTCGAAATGACCCGAGCGCACATAGGCCAGGAAGTTTTCGCTGGATTTGGGCGCGTGCGCGATGTCGAGTTCGATGCGGATGTTGCCGTGGTTGGTTTGGAGTTCGACCATGGTGGGCTTTCTGTGAGGATCAGTTGAGGAGTTTGGCGTCTTCGATGACGATGGGCTTGACGGGCACGTTCTGGAACGGGCCCTCGTTCTTGGTGGGCGCAGCGACGATTTTGTCGATCACGTCCATGCCCGAGACGATTTTTCCGAACACGGCGTAACCGTAGCCGTCAGGCTTGGGGTAATCGAGGCTGGCGTTGTCTGCCACGTTGACAAAAAACTGCGAGGTGGCCGAGTTCGGGTCGGAGGTGCGGGCCATGGCGATGGTGCCTCGCAGATTGCGCAGGCCGTTCTGGCTTTCGAGGGGAATCGGGGCACGGGTGGGCTTTTGTTGCATGTTGGGCGTGAAGCCGCCGCCTTGCACCATGAAGCCAGGAATCACGCGGTGGAAGATGGTGCCCTTGTAGAAACCGCTTTTCACATAGTCGAGAAAATTGGCCACGGTCTTGGGTGCGCGAGCGGGGTCGATCTGCACGATGAAATTGCCCAGGGTGGTGGTGAACTCGACCTTGGGTTGCGCCGCGGCCGCGTCCGCAGCCTGTGCTGCGGACGCGGCCGCGGCAGACACCAGACCCAGCGCAGCGATGACGGGGGCGATGTGCTGCCGTAGCATGCGCCACAGGCTGGAGTATGGCGGGCGGGACGGAGTGTTGAGGCTGTAATCCATTACGAAACGCTTCCTTGGAAAATGAGTTGCCACTGCGCGCTGCGCTGCGCCCAGTATTGACGGTAGAGGGTGTTGCCCGGCGAGTCGGCAGCACTGTACTGCACCACGATTTGCCCCGGGTATTGCAGGATGGTCAATGCGCCTGGGCTGACCGGGGTTGTGCGCGCGGGAACAGGTGTGGCGTAGACGGCGGCCAGCGCATCCTGCGGGCGCAGTCCTTGCAGGGCGGAGCGGGTGATATTGGCCTGCAACTGTGTGGTGACGCGCTGGCGCTGCGCGGCCCATTGCGATACATCCAGCCACTGCACATGGCGGGTGATGATGACCGGCGTGCTGCCCGCCGGGGTGTCGGCCATCAGGCTGCGCACGTCGGGGTTAGACAACACCACGCAGCCGTCCGAAGCCAGCGGCACGCGGGAGTAACTGTCAGGCGGCGTGCCGTGCAGCCAGACGCCGAAGCCCGTGTGGCCCTGCTGTTTGTCCCACTCGTTGGGATAGTTCAGCGTCAGCGCCCCGGCGCCATAAAGCGGCTTGAGGTCTTTGGCACCGATTATCCGGGTGATGAAATAAATGCCCAGCGGCGTTTTCATGTCGCCCGTACGGGTTTTGCCGGCGCCGAGCTTGCCCTGGCTGAAGTAGTAGCTCGCTTCGAGTTGGGGAATGCCGTTGCGCTGGTGGAACAGATAGAGCCGCGAGCGTGCGGTATCCACCACGATGGCACGCTGCACATCGGGGGCGAGTGCCACCAGATTGGCGGGAATGGCCCCTGCTGGTGGCGGCGCTTTGTAGGCGCCGAGCCGTGCAATCGCCTCGGCGCGCAGTTCCAGAATGCGTTCGTTTTGCAGCACCTGCTCCTGTGGCAGAGTGGGCGCTGGCGCAGCGGCAAAACCGGCGGTGTCACCTCGGCTGGCCTGCATCACGTCGCCCAGCAGCAGTTGCGCCAGGGGGAAATGGGGGTAGTCGCGCACCAGTTGTTCGGCCTGGGCGCGGGCGACGTCGAGATGGCCGCCTGCGATTTCCGCGTAGGCATGCAGCAGACGGCGCTCGGCACCATCCTGATCGGGATGGCTGCCCAGGGTGGTCGTGAGTTTGAGCAGCGTGCGGGCGGAGACTGCGGCAGATGGCGTGGGGGCTGCGTCGTCTTCTGTGGCCAGATTTTGCGGGCGGGCCGCACGTTCCTGCTGCAGCCCGTCGAGGCCGTTGGGCACCGCGTTGTAATCGGTTGCGGCGCGTGCGGCAAACACCAGCGGCACGCAAAGCAACACCCAGGGCAATCGTTTGCGCAGGGGGCGACGACGTATGGCGCGTTTCATCTGCAGCACAGCTTGGAAGGGTCTGTGGGACTTGAAAGGAGCCAAATCAGCCGACGATTTCGCGCAGGATCAACCACTGGCCGTTTTCGCGTTGCATCTGCAGGGTTTTTGGCCCGTCGAAATCGAGCGAACCCGAGGTGTAGTGCTGGCGGAAACGGGCGGTGGCCTTGTCGCCTTCGATCCGCACCTTCATGTCATGCACCTTGATGGTGATCTTGGCCTTGTCGGCAATGCGCGCGCGGCGCTGATCTTTCCAGCTTGCCAGACTCATGCCCTTTTCCGGCTTGAAATTGGGCGCGTAGGCGGAGAAATAACCGGGAAGATTCTTGTTCTCCCAGGCGCTGGCCCAACGCTCGACCGCGTCTGCAACAGCGGTCTGCTCAGCGGCGGCATTGCTCGCGGTCTTGTCCACTGCGGCAGCGGGCTTGGGCTTTTCAACCGCCGGTGCGACGGACGCTGGCGCCGCTGGAGCAGGCTGCGCAGCGTGCATGGGCTCGAGTTTCGCCATGGGCTTTTCCGCGGCGATGATGACGGGCTTCGGCGTGGGATGCGGCGTGGTGGGTTTTGCTTCCTTGCCTGGTTGCGCCGTGCTCACTTTCAACGGCGCCGTGACAGCGCCTTTGCCCTGTTCGAACAACTCGCGGATCAGGTTGAGCTTGACCTTGGCGCTGGCGTTTTCGTCCGGGGCGAGTTGCAGCGCCTTTTGGTAAGCCTGGCTCGCGAGCTTGGCGTAGATATCGCCCAGATTGGCCTGCGCGGTGGCGTAGCTCGGATTGGTGCGAATGGCCATGTCCAGCGCAGCGCGGGCCTTGTCGTAGTGCCCTTGCTGCGCGTAGAGCACGGCGAGGTTGTTGTACGGCTCGGGCAATTCGGGATATTGCTCGGTGAGCGACTGGAAGATCTGGATGGCCTGCGCATCCTTCTTCTGTTCGGTGAGGATGACGCCCTTGAGGAACTGGTACTGCGGGTCTTTGGGTTTTTGCGCCAGCAGCGTATCCACCTGTTGCAGCGCGCCTTGCAGGTCGCCCTTCTGCAGGCTTTGGTTGACGCTGGCCGAGTCTGCCGCCCAGACAGCGGGGGCGCTCATGGCGAGGGCGATCAGTGAAGCGAGAAGACGGTTGCGCATAGGGAACTGTGGTGGTGTCAGAGGTCTGGACAAGCATCGTGCCGACTGGGCTGCGCACGGCGGATTCAAACGCGGCGCATCGAGCCGGGAAGCGGCTGCTTGTGCTAAGTTTTTAATTTTATCCGGGGACATGGCGCGCCCGCGCACAAACCTCTGTTCCCAAACCCAATCTCATGACTGCGTTGCATCTCCACAATACCCTCACACGCGGGAAGATTCGCTTCGCGCCGCTCGAACCCGGCCACGTCCGCATGTATGTCTGCGGCATGACGGTATATGACTACTGTCACATCGGGCACGCGCGGGTGATGGTGGTGTTCGATCTGTTGCAGCGCTGGCTCAAGGCGCAAGGGCTGCGCGTCACCTATGTGCGCAACATCACCGACATCGACGACAAGATCATCCGCCGCGCGCAGGACAACGGCGAGACCATCCGCGCGCTGACCGACCGTTTCATCAGCGCGATGCACGAAGATGCCGACGCCCTGGGGGTGGAGCGCCCCACCCATGAGCCGCGCGCCACCGACTATGTGCCGCAGATGCTCGATTTGATCGGCAAACTCAAAGACCGTGGTCTGGCCTATCGCGACAGCGCGGGTGACGTGAACTTTCATGTGCGCGCCTTTGCGGGCTACGGCAAGCTCTCCGGCAAGTCGCTCGATGAATTGCGCGCGGGTGAACGGGTGGAGGTCGATACTGCCAAACAGGACCCGCTGGACTTTGTGCTCTGGAAGGCCGCCAAGCCCACCGAGCCGGACGAGGTGAAATGGCCCTCGGCAGATGGTCCCGGCCGCCCCGGCTGGCATATTGAATGCTCGGCCATGAGCTGCGCGCTGCTGGGCGAAACCTTCGACATCCACGGCGGCGGCGCCGATTTGCAGTTCCCCCATCACGAAAACGAAATCGCGCAGAGCGAGGGCGCTCATGGCAAACCCATGGCGAATGTCTGGCTGCACAACGGCTTCGTGCGAGTGGACGGCGAAAAAATGTCCAAGTCGCTGGGAAATTTTTTCACCATCCGCGACATCCTCAAGCACATCGATGCAGAAACCGTGCGGCTGTTCATCGTGCGGGCGCACTACCGTAGCCCGCTGAACTACAGCGACGACCATCTGCAGGACGCCCACGCCGCGCTGACCCGTCTATATACCGCCCTCGACCCCTTTGCGGAGTTGCCCACATCGGTCGACTGGAGCCACCCGCGCGCGCAGGCCTTCGCCGCCGCGATGAACGACGACATCAACACCCCGGAAGCCATGGCGGTCCTGTTCGAACTGGCCACGGACATCAACAAGACCGGCGACGCCACCCTGGCCGCGCTGCTCAAGAATCTGGGCGGCGTGCTCGGCCTGTTGCAGCAGAATCCGCGTGAATTTCTGCAAAGCAAGGCCGCGGCGGTGGATGCCACTTGGGTGGAGCAGCAGGTACAAGCCCGTGTCGCCGCCAAGCAGGCGCGTAACTTCGCCGAAGCCGACCGCATCCGCGCTGAACTCGCGGCCCAGGGCATCGTGCTCGAGGACAAACCGGGTGGCGTCACCGTGTGGAGAGCGGCGTGAAGGCGCCAGCGCGCTCCAAAGAGGGCTCGGCGACAAGCATGGGGGGGGATCCGCTTCCCTTTGCACTTGACTGGGACAAGGCCTGCAGCCATCTGCAGCGCGCGGATCGCGTGATGCGCAAACTCATCAAAACTCACGCGGGCTCGCGGCTGCAAAGCCGGGGCGATCCGTTTCAAACCCTGGCGCGCTCCATCATCGGTCAGCAGATTTCCGTCAAGGCGGCGCAAACCGTGTGGGACCGGCTGTGCGCCGCAGTCCCGCAAGTCGCCCCGCTTCACTTGCTGGGTCTCAGCGAAGATGCCTTGCGCGCCTGTGGGCTGTCAGGACGCAAGGCGGGGTATGTGCGCGATCTCGCCGCCAAATTCCACACCGGGGAGGTGCATCCGGACAAATGGCAGCAGATGCCCGACGAGGCCATCGCCGCCGAACTGCTGACGATCCGCGGTATTGGCCGCTGGACTGCGGACATGTTTCTGATCTTCCACCTCATGCGCCCGGACGTGCTGCCGCTGGGCGATCTGGGGCTGATCAAGGGCGTGAGTCAGACGTACTTTGCCGGTGAGCCCGTGACCCAGAGCGAGGTACGCGAAGTGGCCGCCGCCTGGGCGCCATGGCGTTCGGTGGGGACTTGGTATATTTGGCGCAGTCTGGATCCGGTGCCTGTCGAGTACTAAGCGGCTGCCAGGCGGCCTCAGAACTGGGCCGCGCTCAGTTCCCCCGAGGGGGATGAGAGAACTTGGGGCGACCCTGCGTTTTCACATGAACGCCCAGTCCCGGATCTTTTTTCGAGGTGAATATGAGCAAAAAAGTCTTTCTCGATTTCGAGCAACCCGTTGCCGAACTGGAAAACAAAATCGACGAGCTACGCTATGTGCAAGATGAGTCCGCCGTCGATATCTCCGAAGAAATCGGGCGCTTGCAAAAGAAAAGCCAGCAACTCACCAAAGATCTCTACGCCAAGCTCACACCCTGGCAGACCACGCAGATTGCGCGGCATGCCCAGCGGCCCTACACCCTCGATTACGCCAGCCTGATCTTCACCGATTTTCACGAGCTGCATGGCGACCGCGCCTTTTCCGACGATTTGTCCATCGTCGGCGGTCTCGCCCGACTGGGCGGGCAGGCCTGCATGGTGATTGGCCACCAGAAGGGGCGCGACACCAAGGAGCGCGCCCTGCGCAACTTCGGCATGCCCAAGCCCGAGGGCTACCGCAAGGCGCTGCGGCTGATGAAGCTGGCTGAGAAGTTCAGGCTGCCCATCTTCACCTTCGTGGACACTCCCGGCGCCTACCCAGGCATCGACGCCGAAGAGCGCAGCCAGAGCGAGGCCATTGGCCGCAACATCTACGAAATGGCGCAACTCGAAGTCCCCATCATCTCCACCATCATCGGAGAAGGTGGATCGGGCGGGGCGCTGGCGATCGCCGTGTGTGACCAGTTGCTGATGCTGCAGTACTCCATTTACTCGGTGATTTCGCCCGAGGGCTGCGCGTCCATTTTGTGGAAGAGCGCCGAGCGCGCGTCCGATGCCGCCGAGGCGCTGGGCCTCACCGCGCACCGCCTCAAGGCGCTGGGCCTGGTGGATAAGATTGTCAACGAGCCAGTTGGAGGGGCGCACCGCGACCCGGCCGCCATGGCCGCCTCGCTCAAGCGCGCGCTGGGCGAGGCACTACGGCATTTTCAGCACACCAAGCCTGCCGATCTGGTGCAGCAGCGGCTTGAGCGTCTGCAGAGTTTTGGCAAGTTCGAAGACACCAAGGCCGCAAGCCGCTGATCGTCGGGCACCGGGCACACTCCATTCCCCCGCACGGTGCTGAGCAATCCAGCGCTTTCGGCGTTGCAGCGTTTCGCGGCGCAACATCCGGACATCGCGCAGGCAGAGCGCATCGGCCTGGCCTTCAGCGGTGGCGCGGATTCCACCGCCTTGCTGCTTGCGGCCCTGTCCTTCTGGGGCGGACAGCGGCTTTGCGCCCTGCATGTGAATCACGGCCTGCAGGCCAGCGCCCCCGAATTCGCGGCGCATTGCGCACGCTTTTGCAGCGCGCGTGGCGTGCCCTATGCCGCGTTGCAGGTGCAGATTGGCGTGGCACGCGGCCAGAGCATGGAGGAGCAGGCGCGTCATGCGCGCTACCTGGCGCTTGCTGATCTGGCACGGCAGCAGGGCTGCTCGGCAGTATTGCTGGCGCAGCATGGCGACGATCAGGTGGAGTCCTTGCTGCTGGCGCTGCTGCGCGGGGCCGGGCCGCGCGGCCTGGCGGCCATGCCCGCGCGCCTGCAGCGCCATGCGGTTCTTTTTGCCCGGCCCTTGCTCGAATGCGGCAGTGCGGAGCTGCGCTCTTGGTTGAGCGCGCAGGGCGTGGCGTTTATGCGCGATCCGATGAACACCGACCCTGCCTTCCGCCGCAGCCGTATCCGCGCCGAGCTGTTGCCGGTGATCGCGCAGCTCGAACCCGCCTATCGGCAAACCCTCGGCCGTAGCGCCACGCTGTGCGCCGCCGCAGATCGGCAGTTGCAATCCCGCGCGGCAGAGGAAATTCGGCGCTGTGCTCAGCCCGGCGGCCTCGATCTCGGCGCACTGCGCGCGACGGGCGCAGTGCGTCTCAGCGAAGTCCTACGGCTGTGGCTGCGCCTGCACGGTCAGCGCCTGGACCGGGCGCGTACCGAGGAACTGGTGCGTCAAGTGCTGCGCACTGGGCAGGGTGCCCAGCGCCTGCAACTGCAGTTGCCGCACGGTGCGGTGCGGCGCCAGGGCGGGCTGCTGGTGTTTGAGCCGAAGCAAGCCAGCGGCACGAGAACATAGAATGTCAGGTTTTCTGTGAAGTAACCGGGCGCGTCGTGCGCCGGGTGACGTGGACTTCGCAGCTCTCGAACGCATTTCTCATGGCACTCATCGTCCAGAAATACGGCGGCACCTCGGTAGGGTCTGCCGAACGGATCAAAAACGTCGCCCGCCGCGTGGCCAAGTGGCACGAAGCCGGGCATCAGGTGGTGGTGGTCGTCTCGGCCATGTCGGGCGAAACCAATCGCCTCATCGCGCTGGCCAAGGAGATTCAGCCGCACCCCGATTCGCGCGAACTCGACGTGGTGGCATCCACCGGCGAGCAGGTCACCATCGGTTTGCTGTCCATGGCGCTGCAAGCGCTGGGTCACAAGGCGCGCAGCTATACGGGCGCCCAGATCGCGGTGCATACAGACAGCGCATTCACCAAGGCGCGCATCGAATCCATCGACGCCGATAAGCTCAAGACCGATCTGGCGCAAGGCATCGTGCCCGTCGTGGCCGGTTTTCAGGGCGTCGATGCCGACGGCAACATCACCACCTTGGGGCGAGGCGGTTCGGACACATCCGGCGTAGCGCTGGCAGCGGCGCTGCAGGCCGACGAGTGCCAGATCTACACCGACGTTGACGGCGTTTACACCACCGACCCGCGCATCGTGCCCGAAGCACGTCGGCTCGACACCATCACCTTCGAGGAAATGCTCGAAATGGCCAGCCTGGGCTCGAAGGTGCTGCAGATTCGCTCGGTTGAATTCGCGGGCAAGTACAAGGTTCGCCTGCGCGTGCTCTCCAGCCTGACGCCGTGGGATCTGCCGCTGGAACAGGAATCGCGCAGCGGCACACTCATCACCTTTGAGGAAGACGAAAAAATGGAACAAGCCGTGGTGTCGGGCATCGCCTTTGCCCGCGACGAAGCCAAGATCATCGTGGTCGGCGTGCCCGATCGCCCCGGGATCGCCTACCAGATTCTCAGCGCTGTGGGCGACGCCAATATCGAAGTGGACATGATTCTGCAGAACCAGAGCGTTGCCGGCTTCACCGACTTCACATTCACCGTCGGCCGCGGCGACTACGCCCGCGCCCTCGACATTCTCAAGTCCACCGTGCAGGCGCATATCGGCGCCAAGGAAATTCTGGGCGATCCGAAAGTCTGCAAGGTTTCCATCGTCGGCATGGGCATGCGCTCACACGCGGGTGTGGCGAGCAAGATGTTCCGCACCCTGTCGGAAGAAGGCATCAACATCCAGATGATCTCCACTTCGGAAATCAAAGTCTCGGTGGTCATCGACGAAAAATACATGGAGCTTGCCGTGCGCTCCCTGCACAAGGCATTCGATCTGGAACAAACGGCCTGAGGCCTAAAGTTTTCAGCGCAATGGCGATTGTGGCTGAATACATGTAATAATCAAAGACTTTGCTGCTGGCGTCCTCAAAACGGACTGCCGAGAGCAACGGAGACGTGACCGAGTGGCCGAAGGTGCTCCCCTGCTAAGGGAGTATG
>JAJXTO010000001.1:0-21967 GCA_021783695.1 Pseudomonadota bacterium
CGCCACCAAACTTGGTCGACAGCACCGTGGTGATGGCCGCCGTCAGCGTGGTCTTGCCATGGTCCACGTGACCAATCGTGCCCACGTTCACGTGCGGCTTGGTCCGCTCAAATTTGCTCTTCGCCATTTTTCAAACTCCTCAAGCCAACAAAGATCGACAAAATCACTGGTGCCCATGGCGGGAATCGGACCCGCGACCTCTCCCTTACCAAGGGAGTGCTCTGCCACTGAGCCACATGGGCCTGAACGCTTGCGCGCCCAAGATAAAACTGCTGCCGCGGCACAAACGACGCAGGACACTGGAGCGGGAGACGGGAATCGAACCCGCACCATTAGCTTGGAAGGCTAAGGTTCTACCATTGAACTACTCCCGCCTTGCCACGCCTGCCTTGTCACGCTGTTGCCGCACTACCCACTACCAATACTCAGGCGCGATCAAGGCCGCCGTTTTTACTTCGCTTGTTTACTCTTCAATCCGTCATCACCCGCGCAAACCCAGCCAGGCGCCAACAATAAGAGGCACATCATTCTTGCGCCTGGTGGAGAGGGCTGGATTCGAACCAGCGTACTCGTTAGAGGGCAGATTTACAGTCTGCTGCCATTAACCACTCGGCCACCTCTCCGAGGCGAACCGCAGATTCTTAGCGATTTTTTCTGCGATGTCAAATCTGAGGGCTTTGCGCGGAATCACGTAAACAAGGTCTGCAGCGCCAGACCTGGGTCCGGCGCCCGCATGAACGCCTCACCGATCAGAAAAGCCTGCACCCCGGCACCGCGCATGCGCTTGACGTCGTCCGGCGTGAGAATGCCGCTTTCAGTGACCACGAGCCGACCCGGCGGAATGCGCGGCAAGAGCTCAAGCGTGGTCTCCAGACGGGTCTCGAAGGTGCGTAGATTGCGGTTGTTGATGCCGAGCAGGGGCGTGTGCAGTTGCAGTGCGGCGTCCAGTTCGTGCGCGTTGTGCACTTCGACCAGCACATCGAGGCCCAGGTCTTGCGCCTGCGACTCCAGGTCGATCATCTGCTGCTGCGGCATTGCCGCAGCAATGAGCAGAATGCAGTCGGCCTGCATCGCGGCGGCTTCAACGACCTGGTAGGGATCGACGATGAAGTCCTTGCGCAATACCGGCAGCGCGCATGCGGTGCGGGCTTTCTGCAGGTAGGCGGTCGCGCCCTGGAAGTACTGGGCGTCCGTCAGAACAGACAGGCAGGTCGCTCCGCCCGCGGCGTAACTGCGCGCGATGGCCGTCGGATCGAAATCGGCCCGCAACACACCGCGCGACGGGCTGGCTTTTTTGATTTCCGCAATGACCGCTGGCCCGCCCGCTGCCGCCTTGGCTTGCAGTGCTGCGGCAAAACAACGTGGCCGGTCGCGCGCCACGACCTGTTCGTGCAAGGCGGACAGGGGGGTACGGGCACGCGCCGCGGCCACTTCTTCGGCCTTGGTGGACAGAATGCGCTGAAGAATGTCGCTCATGTCAGCTCGGCACGAGCCGCTCCGAAGCAACTGACGCCCGCTCGGAGGGCAACGAACGCGACGCATAAAGGGGTTCGTTTCATCTCACGATCCTGCCGGGGTTGGTGCCTGCATGGCATGCGTGACACGGATGAAGTCCTGGAGCTTGCTGCGCGCCGCGCCGCTGGAAATGGCTTCGCGCGCCAGTTGCACGCCCTCGATCAGGGTGGGCGCCACATTGGCCGCATAGAGCGCCACGCCGGCATTGAGCGCGACGATGTCGCGCGCCGGGCCGTCCACGTCATTGAGCGCTTCGTGCATCAATTCGATGGATTGCGCTGGGCCGTCGACGCGCAGAGCGTCGAGCGGCGCAGCGTTCAGCCCAAGGTCGCCGGGGTGGATGGCGTACTCGGTGATCTGGCCATTTTTCAGCTCGCCCACCAGGGTTTCGCCCGAGAGCGACACCTCGTCGAGCCCGTCCAGACCGTGCACCACCATGGCGTGCTCGCTGCCCAGGCGCTGCAGCACGCGCACCAGAATGCCCACGAGATCGGGGTGAAACACGCCGAGCAGCTGATTGGGCGCACCCGCCGGATTGGTCAGCGGCCCGAGGATATTGAAAATGGTGCGCACACCCAGTTCCTTGCGCACCGGCGCGGCGTATTTCATCGCGGGATGATGGTTGGGCGCGAACATGAAGCCGATGCCGCACTGCGCCAGGCTCTGCGCCACCTGCTCCGGAGCGAGCTGGAGATTGGCGCCCAGCGCTTCGAGCGCGTCTGCCGAGCCGGACGAGGAGCTCACGCTGCGTCCGCCGTGCTTGGCCACTTGCGCGCCCGCCGCCGCCGCAACGAACATGCTCGCGGTGGAGATGTTGAAGGTCCGCGCCGAATCGCCGCCGGTGCCGACGATATCCACCAGGCGCTTCTTGTCCGCCACCTCGACCGGCGTGGCGAACTCGCGCATCACCGAGGCGGCTGCGGCGATTTCGCCGATGGTTTCCTTCTTCACCCGCAAGCCGGTGATGATCGCGGCCATCATGACGGGGGATATGTCGCCGGTCATGATGCGGCGCATCAGGGCGACCATTTCATCGTGGAAGATTTCGCGGTGCTCGATGACGCGCACCAGGGCGTCGTGATTACTGATGGTCATGGAAATGGCCCTCGTTCAATGCCAGAAAATTCTGCAGCAGCTTGTGGCCGTGCTCGGTCTCGATGGATTCGGGGTGAAACTGCACGCCCTCAATGGCGAAATGCCGATGGCGCACACCCATGATTTCGCCATCTTCGGTCTGCGCGGTGATTTCCAGGCAGGCCGGCAGGCTGTCGCGCTCGATCGCCAGCGAGTGATAGCGCACCACGGTGTAGGGGCTGGGCAGATCGGCGAACACGCCCTTGCCGTCGTGGGTGATGGGGCTGGTCTTGCCGTGCATGATGCTGCGGGCGCGCACGATCTTGCCGCCGAACGCCGCACCGATGGCCTGATGCCCGAGGCACACGCCAAGGATGGGCAGACGGCCGGCGAAATACTGCAGCACCGGCACGGAAATACCCGCCTCGGTGGGCGAGCACGGCCCGGGCGAAATGACGATGCGTTCGGGGTTGAGCGCGGCGATGGCTTGCAGGTCGAGTTCGTCGTTGCGCACGGTGTGCACCTCCTGGCCGAGCTCGCCGAAATATTGCACCAAGTTGTAGGTAAAGCTGTCGTAGTTGTCGATCATCAGCAGCATGATGGGCTCCGTGGGGTTGTGAGTGGAATGGGCGCGGACGCGGTTCAGCCGTCCAGCCCCTCCTGCACCTGTTCGGCGGCGCGCAGCACGGCACGCGCCTTCACCTCGGTTTCGCGCCACTCCATCTCGGGCACGGAATCGGCCACGATGCCCGCCGCCGCCTGCACATACAACTGCTCCCGCTTGACGATGCCGGTGCGGATGGCGATGGCCAGATCCATATCGCCGGCAAAGCTCCAGTAGCCCACCGCGCCGCCGTACAGCCCGCGCCGCGTGGGTTCGAGTTCGTCGATCACTTCCATGGCGCGGATCTTGGGCGCGCCAGAGAGCGTGCCCGCCGGGAAAGTGGCGCGGAACACGTCCATCGCGTCCATGCCTTCGCGCAGCAGACCATCGACGTTGCTGACGATGTGCATCACATGCGAATAGCGCTCGATGGCAAAGGCTTCGGTCACCTTCACCGTGCCGGTCTGGGTGATGCGGCCGATGTCATTGCGCGCCAGATCGATGAGCATGAGATGCTCGGCGCGCTCTTTCGGGTCGGCCAGCAGTTCGGCCTCGTTCGCCGCGTCCTGCTCCGGCGTCGCGCCGCGGGGCCGCGTCCCGGCGAGCGGGCGGATGGTGATCTTCTGCCCCTGCGGGGTGCGCTCCTGCCGCACCAGGATTTCTGGCGAGGACCCGATCACCTGATGGTCGCCGAAGTCGTAAAAATACATATAGGGCGACGGATTGATGGCCCGCAGCGCACGGTACAGGCTCAGCGGCGGCTGGGTGTAGGACTTGCGCAGCCGCTGGCCGATCTGCACCTGCATATAGTCTCCGGCGGCGATGTATTCCTTGGCCACCGCGACCGCGCGCAAATAATCGGCCTTGTCGAACTCACGCTCGATCGGCGTCACCGCGCCCGGCACCAGCGCGGGCGCCTCGACCGGACTGCGCAACTGCGCCCGCAGCGCGTCCAGCCGCGCCTGCGCCCGGGCATAGGCCTGCGGCTGCGCCGGATCGGCATAGACGATGAGGTGCAGGCGGCCGCTGAGGTTGTCGATCACTGCCAGCTCCTCGGTCAGCAAGAGCTGAATATCGGGCAGATCGATCGGGTCCGGCTTGGGATGCCGCTGCGCCGAGCGCGCCAGCCGTGCCTCGATGTAACGCGCCGCGTCATAACCAAAATAGCCCGCCAGGCCGCCGCAAAAGCGCGGCAGGCCAGCCGGCATGGACACCTTGAAGCGCTTGTAGTAGGTGTTGATGAAATCCAGCGGATTCTCGGTGGATTGTTCGATCACCGCACCGTCCTGCAGCACTTCCGTGGTGCCGTGTTTTACCCGCAGTTGGGTGCGGGCGGGCAGACCGATGAAGGAATACCGCCCGAAGCGCTCGCCGCCCACCACGGATTCGAGCAAAAAGCTGTTGCTCCCCGCGGCGCCGCGCGGCACCAGCTTGAGGTAGAGCGAGAGCGGGGTTTCCAGGTCGGCAAGCGCCTGCGTGGTGAGGGCGATCCGGTTGCAGCCCTGCTGGGCCAGTTGGGCAAACTCGTGTTCGGTCATGTTCGACTCCGAAGGGTCGCGGCGGGCCTCCTTGTGGTGGACCCGCGGCGGATCAGCGAACCCGTGCGGCAGACTTGCACCTGGCGCGCGCAGCGCTCAGGCCAGTGACGCGCACGCGGCAGTGGCGAGAAGAAAGACGCGCGCGTCCCGCCAGGGCCAGGCCCCCCGGTCCCCAGAACCCGATGCGTGTCGCCGATGAACGAACATGGAATGAATGAATTGTTGCGGAACGATCCGAGAGGACGAATGTAGCAAATTCGCGCGACCGCTCGATACGCCTGAAGGCGGCGCCTCAGGCGCCGAAGTGTTCGGGCATCTGCACCGCCACCACTTCGCCGCGCGCCGTCGCCACGCCAGCGGCGTACACGCTGGACTGCACGATCACCTTGCGGCCCTTGATCTCCCTCACCCGCCCGCGGATTTCCAGTTCGCCTCCCAGCGGCGTGGGCTTGAGAAAATCGACATGCAACGCCCCGGTGACAAAGCGGAATGCGGGCAGGGTATCCATCTCCCGCCCCTCGGCCCGGTACATCGCCGCGGCCGCCGTGCCGGTGCTGTGGCAATCGATCAGCGAGGCAATCAGCCCGCCATAAACGAATCCCGGCACCGCGGTGTGATAGGGCAGCGGGGTGAAGCGAGTGACGGTTTCGTCGCCCTCCCAGACCGTCTTGATCTGGTGGCCATGCGGGTTATGGCTGCCGCAGCCATAACACTGCGCCAGATTATCGGGATAAAAATCCTGAAAGGCTTTGGGCATGACATCTCCTGTTCCTCTGTCACAGGATCATAGACGCCCTTGTTCTCGAATCCGCTTGTCAAAGCGCGGCCTTTTGCTAAAAATGAACGACCGTTCGATAACAGGAGACGCCATGCCCCACATCACAATCCGCCTTCGGCATAAACTCGGCACCGCGGCCGTGCTATCCGCCGCCCTGGCCTTCGGGGGGACTGCCCCCAGCGCGCAGGCGCTCACCCTGCACGGCGTGGACATTCCCGCGCAGGTGGAACTCGGTAGCAAAACCCTCATCCTCAACGGCGCGGGAACCCGCTACGTCTTCCTGTTCAAGGTCTACACCGCCGCGCTCTATCTGCCGCAGAAGAGCGCGCAGCCGCAAGCCATTTACAGCATGGCCGGGCCCAAGGAACTCAAGCTCACCATGCTGCGCGACGTCAGCGGCAAGGAACTGGGCGACAAGCTCAACGAAGGCATCAAAAATAACCTCACCCCGGAGGAATTCAACGCCTTCATTCCCAGCCTGGCGCAGCTTGGCGGCCTGTTTGCGCAGAAAAGCCAGGTGAAAACCGGCGAAACCGTGACATTCCGCGACATTCCGGGCAAGGGCTGCACCTTGGTCATTGACGGCATGGCCACAGGCAGCGTGTTCACCGAACCTCAATTTTTCAATTCCATGCTCAAGATCTGGCTGGGCAAAGACCCGGCGGAAGATCGGCTGAAGCGGGCGCTGCTGGGCAATGCGTCGGACAGCAATTGATATGGGCATGGCTGGATTTCAACCAGACTTGCGCGCAGTCATGTTTGGTGACCACTTCGAACGGCAGTTTCGGTGAAAACCCGAACGTGCAAGGGGTGGATTCATAAAATAAGATTTCGCTGATATTCGACCACCCGAGGAACCAACATGAAAAAAATCTGGGCCGCCACCGCCATTGCGCTGGCCGCAACCGTCGGCGCCGTCAGCGCCAATGCCGCCATCAAAGTGGACGGCATGCCCTTGATGCAGTCTGCCCCGGCCAACGGCGTGCCGTTGTTCATCAATGGCGCTGGCGTCGTCAATCTGGGGGGGAAAATGGCGGCTGCTGTGTATCTTCCGCAAAACACCACCTCCGCCAGCAGCATCATGACCATGCCCGGCGCCAAGTCGATCCGCCTCACTGCGCTGTCCGACATGCAGAGCACTGGTTTGGCCAAGGCGCTGGAAGCGGGCGTGAAAAAAAGCGTGTCCGCCGCGCAATACGCGTCGTTCAAGCCGGCAATGGACGCCTTCACCAAACAACTCATCAGCGTCAAGCAGATTCCGAAGGGCGAAACCGTGGAGCTGCTGTTTGAGCCTTCCAATGGCATCGTGCTGATGGGCCCCGGTGCGCACATCATTCCGGGCACCGGCAACGCCGAGCTGTACCAGGCCATTCTGCGCATGCTGCCATCCAGCGTGCTTTCCAGCCCCGCGGTGCAAAAGCAGAACGTGAGCTGATGCGGCCTTGAGCGTGCCGGTCAATCACCCGATGTCGGCATGGCACCCAACAAAAAGCCGCCTTGATGGCGGCTTTTTGTTGGGTGCCTGAGAGGCGTGTTCAGCCTGGCAACAGATCGCCGATGCGGTCGACAAAGGCGTCGGCGTCGGCCGTGCGGATGGGCTCGCCATGGTTGTAGCCATAGGTCACCAGCGCCACCGGACAGCCCGCTGCGCGCGCCGCAAGTGCGTCGTTTTGCGAGTCGCCAATCATCAGCACCTGCGCTGGCGGCAGGCCGAGCTGCTTGCAGGTTTCCAGCAGGGGCATCGGGTCGGGCTTTTTGCGCGGGAAGGCATCGCCGCCGTTGACGATCTCGAAATACTGCAGCAGCCCCTTCATCTGGAGCAGCTCACGCGCCAGTTCGGTGGGCTTGTTGGTCGCACAAGCCAGCCGCAGCCCGGCCTGTTTGAGCGCAGCCACGCCTTCGGGCACACCGGGAAACGGCTCGGCAAACTGGCCGTTGATCTGGGTGTATTCCTGCAGATAGAGCTCGATGGCCTGCGGGTACAGCGCCTGCGCCTGATCATCGGGCAGGTGCAGGCGCAGGCTTTGCAGCACGAGGTATTCCGATCCCTTGCCGATGCGATGCTCGACTTCCTCGCGCGACAGCGGCGGCAACTTGAACTGCCGCATGGTGGCATTGGCCGCGGCGTGCAGATCGCCCAGGGTGTCGACCATGGTGCCGTCGAGATCGACGATGGCAGCCTGCACGGCATGGCCCGCCAGGGTGACGGCCGAAGTGGCGGTGCGCATGTCCATCAGGCGACCTTCGCGAGGTTGGCACGCATGGCGTCGATCACGGCCTTGTAATCGGGTTTGCCGAAGATGGCGCTGCCAGCCACGAAGGTGTCCACACCGGCGGCGGCGGCGGCGGCGATGTTGTCGGGTTTGATGCCGCCGTCGATCTCCAGCAGGATGTCACGGCCGGTCTGCGCCTTGTAGGCATCGAGCTTGGCGCGCACCTGTTTGGCCTTGGGCAGGCTGCTCTCGATGAAGCTCTGGCCGCCGAAGCCGGGGTTCACGCTCATCAGCAGCACCAGATCGACCTTGTCCATGACGTGGTCGAGCACGTCCAGCGGGGTCGCGGGGTTGAACACCAGCCCGGCCTTGGCGCCGCCGTCGCGGATCATCTGCAGGGTGCGGTCGACGTGCTTGCTCGCCTCGGGGTGGAAGCTCACGATGTCGGCCCCGGCCTTGACGAACAGGGCGGCCAGCGCGTCCACCGGCTCGACCATCAGATGCACGTCGAGAGTAATGGGCGTGCCATCGGCCTTCTTGCAGTAGGGCTTGATGGCCTCGGCCACCAGCGGGCCGATGGTCAGGTTGGGCACGTAATGGTTGTCCATCACGTCGAAGTGAATGAAGTCGGCGCCGGCGTCGATGACGTTGCGCACTTCCTCGCCCAGGCGGGCGAAGTCGGCCGACAGAATGCTGGGAGCGATACGGTAGGTTTTCATGGCTGCGCATTTTAGGGGAATGCCTGCACCACGCGCCGGGGCAAAGCTGCAAACTCCGTGATCGGACGCAATTGCCTTGGCTTGGCATGCGCGCACTCCGCGCCCGACAGACTCCTAGAATCCGGCATATGTCGACCTATCAATTCTCCGTCTCCGTCATACCGCAATACCTTCCAGAGAAGTCCGATCTGGAGCAGGGCGTGTATGCCTACAGCTATACCGTGACGGTGATCAACACCGGCCGCATCGCTGCGCAGCTCATTTCGCGCCATTGGATCATCACCGATGGCGCAGGCAAGGTGGAGGAAGTGCGCGGTCTGGGCGTGGTGGGGCAACAGCCTTTTCTCAAGCCGGGCGAAGCGTTTGAATACACCAGTTGGTCACACCTGGGCACGCCCACGGGCAGCATGCGCGGCAGCTATTTTTGCGTGGCGGAAGATGGCGGCCGTTTCGAGGCCACCATTCCCGAATTCGCCCTGGTTCAGCCGCGGAGCCTGCACTGATGCTTTTTGCGCGGCGCCGCGCACGCAAAGCCGCAGAGCGCGCCGCCGCCGACGTGCACGCACTGCTTGCGCGGGCAGACAGCCAATTGCCTGCGGTGGAGCAGGCCCTCTGGTTGATCGACACGCTCGACTGGCTGCGCCACGGGCCTGCTCCCCAGGCGCTGCTCGCGCGGCTGAACCTGCCCCCGCCCGATCTGCCGCCCGCTCCCGACGATGCAGCCGTTCCTGCAGAAGTGCTCCGCCTCAGCGTGTTGCTCGACCTGCTGGAACAGCAGCCGGAGCGCGGCGCACAGGTCGCCGCCATCCTCGCGGGCCTGCTGCGGCACACTGACCCCACTTTGCTTCTCGCGGACTTCGGCTTCAGCTCCCGCTCCTCCTTTTTCAGCGAACTGACCGAGCGTCTGGGACGCAAGTATCTGCCGGCGTCGCCCGAGACCCGCGATCTGGCCGTGCTGTTCTCGCTGTTTTTCCCCGATGCGCGCGACGCGGTCTGGCTGGATGCGGTGAGCCCCGCCCTGTTGTCGCGCCTGACCCTGTGGCTGGGCACAGCGCCACAGGTCGCGGACCATGCGCCCGCCGCAACCCTCTGGCGCGTCGCGCTGACCGATGCGCTGACGTATACCGTCAGCCAAATCCGCGCCACCGGATTTTCGCCCGATCTGCGCTTGCGCATGGCCACGGGCACCACGCAAGAGGCGGATGCCGAAGCTCCGTTCAAGCAACTGTCCGCACAGGTCGAAGCCGTGCAGGCGCAACTGAGCCGCCCCCCGTCAACGGACACGCCGAATCTCTTGCCGCAAGCCCTGGTGCTGTTTCGTGCCGGGCTGGACGCCTGCCGCCAACAGGCCGAAGCGGTCAACACCCACCTGAAGGAAAACGGCACCTCGGTCAGCCTGGTCTACGCCCTGCACGAACTGCATCAACGCCTTGACCGCGCCGAGGCGCTGCTGAACTGTCTGGTGGGCGACACCCCGGCGCGCGACGCCGCGCACCTGTTTTCCACATTCGCCCGGCTGAACGCGCAGCGCCGCAGCGTGCGCGCGCTGTGGCGGCACAACACCGCCCTGCTGGCGGAAAAAATGGCCGAACGCCATGCCGAATCTGGCGAGCACTACATCACCCGCGACCGCCGCGAATACCGCGCCATGCTCAGGGCGGCCATGGGCGGCGGGCTCATCATGGGCTTCACCACCTGGGTGAAAATCGGCATTCTCGGCCTGAAGACGGCGCTGTTCTGGACCGGGCTGCTGGCGGGTTTGAACTACGCGGTGAGCTTTGTCATCGTGCAATTGCTGCACTGGACCATCGCCACCAAGCAGCCGGCCATGACCGCGCCCGCGCTGGCCGACAAATTGAGCGAGCTGTCCAAGCCCGGCGGGGTGGAGCATTTCGTCGACGAAGTGGCCAACCTCACCCGCTCGCAATCTGCCGGCGTGTTCGGCAATGTGCTGCTGGTCATGCCGGTGGCGCTGCTGCTCGGTCTGGGCGGGCTGGCCTGGTTCGGGCCGCAGTTCCTGCCTGCGCCCAAGGCGGAACATGAGTTGCATTCGCTCTCGCTGCTCGGTCCCACGCCGCTATTCGCCGCGTTCACCGGGGTGCTGCTGTTTCTATCGAGCGTGATCGCGGGCTGGGCGGAAAACGCCTTTGTGCTGCACCGCCTGGACAGCGCCATCGCCTGGAATCCGCGCATTCGCCGCCGCCTGGGCCCCAGGCGCGCGGCGCGCTGGGCGTCGTGGTGGCGGCGCAATGTGGGGGTGATGGCGGGCAATGTGTCACTGGGTCTGCTGCTGGGCCTGACGCCCGAGTTTTTCCGCATTTTCGGCATCGACCTGCAGGTGCGCCATGTCACCCTGTCGTCCGGTCTGTTCGGCGCAGCCTGCGCCAGCCTGGGGCCCGCGGTGGTCAATGACCCGGCATTCTGGTGGGCGCTGGCGGGCATCGCGGTCAACGGCGTACTGAACGTCGGGGTGAGTTTTTATCTGGCTTACCGTCTGGCGCTGCGGGCGCGCGGCATCCAGGTGAAAGAACGCCGCGCGATTTATTCCAGTCTCGCCAGCCGCCTGCTGCGCCGCCCCTGGACGTTCATCCTGCCGCCACGTCAGACCGTGGTCAACGCGCGTTGAGCCCATTGAAGATGCCACGCCCATTCCAGCGGTCTGCATGGACGCGTCGCGCAGGGCACGCACTGGGCGTTGCGCTGGTGTTGCTGCTTGCAGCCTGCGCATCGCCGTCCGGCGCCCCGCCCGCAAGCCGGTCACCGCCCGCGTCGGCGCCTTGGCCGAGCGCGCCTGCGGGGACGGTCGCCTCGCTCACCGGGCCTGGCGTGCGCTTGCAGCCCGCGCAATGGGCCGACTTGCCCGGCTGGAACCAGGACGACTTCGCCGGAGTCTGGCAAGCCTTCCGGCGCGATTGCGGCGCGCGCCTTCCAGCGGCGCTGGCGTCGGTCTGCGCACGCGGTTCAACCGTGCTCGCGGCAGACACGCAGGCGCAGCGGGCGTTCTTCGAGACGCAATTCGCGCCTTGGCAGGTCACCCCGGCCAATGGCCAGGACGACGCCGGTCTGATCACCGGGTATTACGAGCCGGTGCTGCACGGTTCACTGCAACGCGCCTGGCCTTATGTGGTGCCGGTGTGGGGGCGACCCGCCGATCTGGTGCCGCGCGCGGCGGGGACGGACGGCATCACCGGCGGCCGGGTGGCCTGGGTGGATGGCCAGCAGCGCGTGCTGCCCTTCTGGAGCCGGGCGCAGATCCAGTCCGACCCGGCGGTGCAGACCCAGCTCGACCGTCAAGCCGTGGTCTGGCTGGACAGTGCCGTGGACGCCCTGTTCCTGCAGGTGCAGGGTTCCGGGCTAGTGCGCCTGCCCGACGGCCAGACCCTGCGGCTGAGCTACGCCGGCACCAATGGCTGGCCGTACAAGTCGGTGGGACGCTGGCTGCTCGACACCGGGCGGGTGCAGGGCACGGTCACCATGTCCATCATCCGCGCCTGGGCACAGATGCACCCGAGCGAAGTGCCAGAAATGCTGGCCTCCAATCCGCGGGTGGTGTTTTTCAGCGCTGCGCTCGACACCCAGCCGCAGCGCGGGCCGAACGGCGCACTCGGCGTGCCACTCACCGCCATGCGCAGTATTGCGGTGGACAAGCGCGCCATCGCCCTCGGGCTGCCGGTGTGGCTGTCCACTCAGCAACCCTACAGCGCCAGCGCGCCGACGCCGCAGGCGCTCAACCGCCTGGTCTTCGCGCAGGATGTGGGCTCGGCCATCACCGGCGCGGTGCGCGCCGATCTGTTCACCGGCACCGGCGACGCCGCGGGAGAACTCGCCGGGCGCATGCAGTGGCCGGGGAAGATGTGGGTGTTGCTGCCGGTCAATCCCTGACCCGCCCTGGACCGGCCTTTTTTGCGCCCAGCAGTGGCACGCATGCGCGAACCGTTTTATGGTGGAGTCTTGAACAATTCCGCAGGAGGAAACCCCCATGACCCTGGACCCGCACGATCTGACCCATGAATTTCCGGCGCAGGCCGACAAGATTCACGCGCTGAAATCCGCCAATGCTCATTTCCAGAAGCTTGCGCAGCGCTATGAAGACCTCAACAAGGACGTTGTGCAGATCGAAGAAGGCGTGCGTACCGCCGACGATGCGCACCTGGAAACCCTGAAAAAAGAGCGCCTGCATCTCAAGGACCAACTCGCCGCCCTGCTGGCAGACTGAGTGACTGGCGCAGCGCGGGTCAAGGCGTCGCGCTGCGTCCGATCACCCTCTGCCCCAGCATCCACACCCCCAGCACCAGGACGCCGGTGACGACGCCGACCACCGCGTCGAACAACAGCGGACTCAGCCAGCCCAGCGCAGGCCCGGCGCCATGCGCCAGCGTCTGGCTCGCGTGATGCAGCCAGGGCCAGCCATGGCTGATGATGCCGCCGCCCACCAGAAACATCGCCGCCGTTCCGACCAGGCTCAAGCCCTTCATCAGCCAGGGCGCCGCGGCCAGAATGCTTTGCCCCAGCGCCTGCGCCGCAGCAGACGTCTGGCGGCTGAGATAGAGCCCGGCGTCGTCGAGCTTGACGATTCCGGCCACCAGGCCGTAGACGCCGATGGTCATGACGACCGAAATGCCCACGAGCACGGCCACCTGCGTGGTGAAGCTGGCGTCAGCCACCGCGCCCAGAGTGATGGCGATGATTTCCGCCGATAGCACGAAGTCGGTACGCACGGCGCCTTTCACCTTGCTCCGCTCCAGCGCCAGCAAATCCATCCTGGGATCGGTCAGCGCGCGCTTGAGTTCGGCGTGATGCGTGTCTTCTTTGTCCTGGCGGTGAAACCACTTGTGCGCTAGTTTTTCCACACCCTCAAAGCACAGATACGCCCCGCCCACCATCAGCAGCGGGGTGATTGCCCAGGAGGCAAATGCGCTGATGGCCAGTGCCAGCGGCACCAGAATGGATTTGTTGATGAACGATCCCTTGGCCACGGCCCAGACCACTGGGATTTCCCGGTTGCTTTGCACGCCGGAGACTTGCTGTGCGTTGAGCGCCAGATCGTCACCCAGCACGCCGGCGGTTTTTTTCGCCGACAGCTTGGCGAGCACGGCCACATCGTCGAGTACGGTGGTGATGTCATCGAGCAGAGCAAGCAGACTGGTGGCCATGGCATCAACCCTTGGTTACAAAATGAAACGCGCATTGGACTACAAATCCCCGGGCCACGCGTCGCGCCCAACGCTGCGTATGCTTGATCTTTTTGCATGCTTCCCATGCCCGACGACCTCTTCACCTCCGCTCTCGTCATTGCAGCAGCATTCTTCGGCGCCGCGCTCAACGCCGCCGCCGGGGGCGGCAGCTTCCTGACGCTGCCAGCGCTGATTTACAGCGGCATTCCGGCTGTGGCGGCCAACGCCACAGGCACCACGGCGCTCCTGCCGGGCTATCTGGCGAGCACCTGGGGATTCCGTGAGGATCTGGGCCCGCCACGCGCCGTGGGAATGACCGCACTGATGCTGGTCTGCCTCGTGGGCGGCGGCATGGGTGCGGGCTTGTTGATCACCACCAGCAATCACGCATTTCGTGCTCTGGTGCCCTGGCTGCTGCTGTTCGCCACCGCGCTGTTCGCCTTTGGGCCGACGCTGCTGCGCTTCATCGGCCGACATCCCGAGCAACATGCCTCGCGGCTGCAAGCGCTGCTCGGGCTGTTCGCCGTCAGCGTCTACGGCGGCTATTTCAACGGCGGCCTCGGTGTGCTGCTGCTGGCGCTGCTCACCCTGATTGGCGAAGTGCACCTCAACCGGATGAACGCACTCAAAAACGCCGTGTCTGCCGTGCTCACGCTGTTTGCCGTGGGCATTTACGCCGCGGCAGGCACGGTGCGCTGGGGCTGGGTGGCACTCATGCTGCCCGCCGTCCTGCTGGGGGGGTACGCGGGTGCGCGCGCGGCGCGGCGCATCCCGCGCGAGCTGATGCGCTGGGGCATCGTGGTCATCGGCCTGGTGATGAGCGCGCTGTTCTTCCGCTGAGCAGGTGACAGGCCATCACTTGCCACCATCCTTCACGATCAAGTACACGCCCAAGGCCACCAACCCCATCCACAGCGCAACCGCGCCCGTGCCCAGCCATTGCGCGGCCTGATCGAGAAACAACAGGAACAGCGCCGCCAGCGCCAGCACGCCATTGCCGAGCCAGAAGCGCGGCCCATGTTTCGGTTCTTGCTGCATCTCTCGTTCCTCATCACGCGACAACGCATCAGCCTACCGCATGCAGGAGGCCGATACGGCCGAGAACGTTCCGTCGGGAATCGGCGATCCGCCCGACGCGGTTTGCGACAATACCGTCCATGACCGCACTTGCCAACGACACTTTCCTGCGCGCCCTGCGCCGCCAGCCGACCGACTACACCCCGCTGTGGCTGATGCGCCAGGCGGGACGCTACCTGCCTGAGTACAACGCCACCCGCGCCCGCGCCGGGAGCTTTCTCGGGCTGGCGCAAAACCCGCATTTCGCCACCGAAGTCACCCTGCAACCGCTTGACCGCTATGCCCTCGACGCGGCCATTTTGTTCTCGGACATTCTCACCGTGCCCGACGCCATGGGCCTGGGGCTGCGCTTCGAAGCCGGCGAGGGGCCGAAGTTCGACCGCCCGCTGCGCACCGAGGCGGATGTTGCCGCGCTGGAAGTCCCCGACATGGAGAAGTTGCGCTATGTCTTTGATGCGGTGAGCGAAATTCGCCGCGCCCTGGTGCAGGACGGCCGCCAGCGTGTCCCGCTGATCGGATTTTCCGGCAGCCCGTGGACGCTGGCCTGCTATATGGTCGAGGGCGGCGGCAGCGACGATTACCGCACCGTCAAGACCCTGCTCTACTCCCGCCCCGACCTGATGCACCGCATCCTCGCGGTCAACGCCGAAGCCGTGGCGCAATACCTCGGCGCGCAGATCGACGCCGGGGCGCAGGCCGTGATGGTGTTCGACAGCTGGGGCGGCGTGCTGGCCGACGGCGCGTTCCAGGAATTTTCGCTGGCCTATAGCCAGCGCGTCATCACTACGCTCAAGCAGCGCGCCGATGCCCGGGACGTGCCGGTGATTCTGTTCACCAAGGGCGGCGGCCAGTGGCTGGAGGCCATGGCCGACACCGGGGCAGATGCGCTCGGACTGGACTGGACGACCCATCTGGGCCAGGCGCGCGCCCGCGTCGGTCGGCGCGTGGCGCTGCAGGGTAATCTCGACCCGAATGTGCTGTTCGCGCCGCCCGCTGCCATCGATGCCGAAGTGCAGCGCTTGCTGCACAGCTTTGGCCCTGTGGACGCTGGCCTGGGGCATGTGTTCAACCTGGGGCACGGCATTTCGCAGTTCACTCCGCCTGAGCATGTGACGGCTTTGGTCGAAGCGGTTCACACGCACAGCCGCGCCCTGCACCGCAACGGCGGCTAGCGCCGTGCGCTCAGGAAGTTGCCTGGCTGCCCTGCCTTTTGCCGACCTGAACGCACGCGGCTCGGCGCGGCTGCCCTGACCGTCTGAAACCGCGAAAAATCAGCTTTGTCAAGCTTGACAAATCGGCTTATGCACATTTTCGATTGGTTTGCAGCGCAGCAAGTTGATCACAGACTTGACTTGAAATTTTATCAATTAACTTATTGAAAATATTCAAACTTATTGGAATTTCACAATTCGGTAAATTGTTTTGCACAGGTTTATCCACAGGGGGGCCGAGGTCACGCACCCGATTGATGCACAGAGTTATCCACACCCCTTTCGATCTGCCATAAACCGTGTCGTGACGCCCACTTAGCGCCCTGTTTCAAACCCCAACTTCCATCCCGCGCGCCAATCCCATGTCCGTCGTTCTTCAGGTTGCCGTTGACGCGCCGGGCCTGCAACTCCTCGATTACCGCACCGATGTGCCACTCCCCCCCGGAAGGCTGGTGCGCGTGCCGCTGGGGCGGCAGACGGTGACCGGCGTGGTGCTGGGGCAGGCCTCGCCAGCGGCCAAAGACGGCGCCATCTCGCTGCGCGAGATCGCCGGGGTGTTCGAGTCCCTGCCCGCGTTCGACGCCAACTGGCTGAATCTGCTGCAATTCGTCGCCCGGTATTACCAGCGCGCATTGGGTGAAGTGATCGGCGCGGCCTTGCCCGCGCTGCTGCGCAGCCGCAATCCGGAAAATATTTCGTCAGCGGCGCCGGGCAGCGGCACCGCCGCAGCCTATCGCTGCACCAACCTCGGCTTGCGTGCGCTGCCCGGGCAAATCGCTCCGCGCAGCGTCGCGCTGTGGCGACTCGCGCAGGCGCTGGGCGTCGAGCCGCCCGGTACGCCGCAGCAAACACCAGGCACCGCCGCAGCGGCCAAGCCGCTGACTCTGCCAGCAGCACGCCGTCTTCATCCTCAGGCCGCCAAGGTGCTGACGGTGTGGCAGCAGGCGGGCTGGGTGGAGGCGAGCGCCGCCGCGCCGTCGTGCACAACGGCAGACACGCCCCCGACGCTGCATACGGAGCAGGCACAGGCGTTGCAGGCCATTGCCTCCAGCACCGGGTTTGCGCCATTCCTGCTGTTCGGCGTGACCGGCAGCGGCAAGACCGAGGTGTATCTGCACGCCGCGGCGCAGGCGCTGCAGCGCGACCCCGCAGCGCAGATTCTGGTGCTCACGCCGGAAATCAACCTCACGCCGCAACTCATCCACCGTTTCGAGCAGCGCTTTGGCGCGGCGCATCTCGCCGTGCTGCACAGCGGCCTGTCGGAAGGTCAGCGGCTGCGCCATTGGCTGGCGGCGCACACCGGACGCGCGCGCATCGTGCTGGGCACGCGGCTGGCCGCGCTCGCCTCCATGCCACAGTTGCGGCTCATCGTGATCGACGAGGAGCACGACGCGTCCTACAAACAGCAGGAAGGCGCACGCTACTCCGCGCGCGATCTGGCTTTGTGGCGGGCGCAGCAACTCGGTATTGCCGTGGTGCTCGGCTCGGCCACGCCCTCGCTGGAGAGCTGGCGGGCGGCGCAGACCGGGCGTTATCGCCTGCTGACCCTGACGCAGCGGGCCGCCGGTGTGCTGCCGCGCGTGCGTCTGGCCGACACCCGGCGCGATCCCACACTGCGCGCCAGCGGGGCGCTGATCGGCCAGACGCTGGACGCCGCCATCCGCCAGCGCCTGGAGCGCGGGGAGCAAAGCCTGCTGTTCCTCAACCGCCGCGGCTACGCGCCGGTGCTGAGCTGTCCGGACTGCGGCTGGCTGTCGGACTGCCCGCACTGCGACGCGCATCTGGTGTTTCACCGCACCGACCGCAGTCTGCGCTGCCATCATTGCGGCTACCAGGCTGCGGTGCCCCGCGCCTGCCCGGGCTGCGGCAGCCTCGATCTGCAGCCCGTGGGCAAGGGCACGCAGCGGGTGGAGGAAGTGCTGGCCGACCGCTATCCCTACGCCCGTATTGCCCGCATCGATGCCGACAGCACCCGGCGCAAAGGCGCGGCCGCCAGCAGCTTCGACAGCGTGCACGCCGGCGAGGTGGACATTCTGGTGGGCACACAGATGGTGACCAAGGGGCACGACTTCCAGCGCGTCACTCTGGTGGCGGCGCTCAACCCGGATGCCGGGCTGTTCAGCCACGATCCGCGCGGCCCCGAGCGCCTGTTCGCGCAGCTCATGCAGGCGGCAGGACGCGCGGGACGCGCCACGCCGCCCACTGGGGCAGCCGACGCGCCGCCCGCGCGGCTGCCGCCCTCCGCCCCCGAGATGCTGGTGCAGACCGCGCACCCCGAGCATCCGCTGTACCGCGCGCTGGTGGCGCACGACTATCCCGGCTTCGCCCAGGCCGAACTGATCGAGCGCGAGCGGGGCGGCATGCCGCCGTTTTCCTTCCAGGCCCTGCTGCGCGCGGAGCACAAACAGATCGAGGCCGTGGTGGAATTTCTCGACCGCGCGCAGCAACTCGCCGCACCGATTGCGCAGGCGCTGGGCGTGACGGTCTATCCGCCCATTCCGGCCACTCTCGCCCGCATGGCCGACGTGCACCGCATGCAGATGCTGCTCGAAGGCGCGCATCGCGGCGCGCTGCAGAAAATGCTGACGCTGTGGCGCGCCGAACTCGCCGCCCTGCGGGCCCGGGTGCGCTGGGCGGTGGATGTGGACCCGCTCGATTACTGATCCCGCCTTTTGCCACACGCCGAGGTGGTTTCGACATTTCGATACAGCATGGCGTCGCAACGCGGACTAAATTCAGCCCGTCGACGGTTTTTTGCAATGCAGCAAACGCCGCGCACTTTGGGAGAAACGCCATCATGTCCACGCAACGCCTACTGCATCACCACCCGCTTCCTGCGGGCACACCGGTCATCGAGTTCGACCACGGCCGTCCCGGCAGCGTCACCCCGGAGTCACCCGCCAGCGATGTGATGACCGACTTGCGCCACACTCCCGCCTTCACCACCGAGGCCGACACCCCTGCCAACGGCGCGCTGCAGAAAATGATGCACGCCGGGGTGAGGCTGCTGCTGGTCACCAACTCCGCGCGGCATGTGGTCGGCTTGATCACCGCGCGCGACCTGATGGGCGAAAAGCCGGTGCGCGCCGCCACCGAAAACCAGATCCCGCGCGACGCCGTGACCGTGGCGCAATGCATGGTGCCGCAGCAGCACATCGAGGTGCTCGACTACGCCGAGGTGCTGCGCTCCACCGTGGCGGAGATCGTGCTCACCCTGCGCCATTCCGGGCGGCAGCATGCGCTGGTGCTCGAAACCGATGGCTCGCCCTGCGTGCGCGGCATCTTCTCTGCCGTGCGCATCGGCCGCCAGCTCGGCGTGGAACTGGCCGCCAGCGGCCAGATGCAGAGCTTCGCCGAACTGGAGCAGGCCATCGCCGCGCTGTAGTCCCGTTCAGCGTGGCGCAAGGCCGCGGTGCGCCAAAGCCAGCGCCGTGGCGTTGGGAAAGGAAAACCCCAGGCTGGACAGGGCGATGCGCAGTGGCAGCGCCACACTCCACAAGCCGCCGATCTGCAGCGCGGCCAACCCCAGCATGGCCGCGGCCCACAACACCAGGCTGCGCAACGCCCGCCGCAACAAGGTCCCGCTGGATAACCGGGCCAGCAGGGCATGGTTGATTTGCGAGGCGGCAATCAGGCCCAGCGCGTTGAGGCCGAACGGCCAGCCGAACTGCGTCGGGCTCAGACCGAACACCTGCATGAACACGAACGGCGCACCGGCGATATAGGCCAACATGGCCGACTGCCCCAGCGCGCCGCTGAGGGCGAAACCGATATCGCTGCGGTCGCGCAGCAAGTCGCCATAGGTGCGCAGCGCGTTGCGCACCGGGTGCTCACTGGGATTGCTGCGCGCGCTGACGGGCAGGCTTTCCGGCAACGCCAGTGCGGCGGCAAAACACAGCAGGCCGAACGCGGCCAGCGCCGCAAAAATCGCCCGCCAGCCCAGCGCCTGCACGAGCGCGGCGCCAGCCAGCGGCGCAAGGATGGGGGCAGCGCCGAGCACCAGGGTCAGCCGCGAAAACTGACGCGCGGCATCCACCGGCGCGTACAGGTCGCGCACCATGCTGCGGGCAATCACGATGCCGGCGCAGCCACCCAAGGCCTGCAACATCCGCCACAGCAACAGACTGTCGACCGGCCCCGCCAGCGCGCAGCCCACCGCGGCCACGCCATACAGCGCCACACCGAGCAGCAGGGGGCGCTTGCGGCCATAGCGGTCGGACACCGGGCCCCAGAAGACTTGGCCGACGGCCAGGCCGACGAAAAACACCACCAGCGTGCGCTACACCGCCTCTGGCGTGGTGCGCAGATCGTGCTGCAGGGCGGTGAAGCCCGGCAGGTACATGTCGATGGACATGGGGGCGAAGGCAGTGAGCGCCCCCAGGATGAGAATGCGCTGCGGCGCGCTGACACGGCTCATCCGGCGCATTGTCACCGCGCCACCGCAGCGCCGCAGCCGTCAGCGCTTGTCGATGGCGCGGCGCAGCTCCTTCACCTGCGCGGCCGACACCGGCTCGGCTGCGTTGCCCCAACTGGTGCGAATGTAGGTGACCAGATCGGCGACCTGCTGATCACTCAACTGCGATCCGAACGGCGGCATGGCCATCGGCGCGGGCGCCGAGGCGGTGACCGCAGTCGTTCCGCCAGCCAGAATCACATGGATCGCGTTGGTCGGGTCGATGCACCGTACCGAGGGATTGCCCGCCAAACTGGGGAAGGCGGCGGGCACGCCCTGGCCTGTGGGCTGATGGCAAGCCGCGCAATGCTGGTCGTACAGCGCCTTGCCGCGCTGCACCGCAGCCGGATCGGGCTTGGTGCTGGCCACCTGCGCGCTGATTTCGGAGGGCATCGATTTGATATAGGTGCCGATGGCGAGCAGATCGTCATGGCTGAGGTGCTGGGTGCTGTGGTGGATGACCTCGGTCATGCCCCCGGCGACGGTGAAATTGTTGACGCTGCCGGTCTTGAGCAGCAGGGCGAAGTCTTCCGCGCTCAAGGTTTTTTGTAGACAGGCGCTGCGCAGATTGCTCGCATACCAGTGCTCGACCGTGCCGCCGGTGAGGTAGAGCTTGCCATTGGGCCCGTTGGCGCTGAGCGCCTTTTCCTGGAAGAACAGCCCGCGCGGGGTGTGGCAGGCGCCGCAATGCCCCAAACCCTCGACCAGATAAGCGCCGCGGTTCCATTGCGCGCTTTGCTTCGGATTGGGGGTGAAGGTGGTGTCGCGCACGAACAGCCAGTTCCAGATGGCCAGCGGCCAGCGGATGGTCATCGGCCACACCATGTCGGGCTTGCGGTTGGGAGTGGGGTCGGGCGGGACGCCCTGCATGAAGTAGGCGTACAGCGCCTTCATGTCCTGCGGCGTGATGCGCGCGTAGGACGGATAGGGCATCGCCGGGTACAGATACTTGCCTCCCGGCGCCACGCCATGCCGCACCGCGCGGTCGAACTGCTCGAAGCTGTAGTTGCCGATGCCGTGGGTCTTGTCCGGCGTGATGTTGGAAGAATAGATGGCGCCCACAGGCATGACCATTTTCAACCCGCCGACAAAGGGCTTGCCGCCGGGCGAGGAGTGGCAGGCCACACAATCTCCGGCACGCGCCAGATACGCGCCGCGCTGCACCTCCTGGTCGGAGAACCGCCCGCCTGCAGCCAAAGCCACCCCGCCCTGCACGGCCAGTGCGCCCACCAGCGCAGCGCGCCACAACGTGATCCTGTTCATACCCGTCCCTTCACGGCGCCGCGATGGAAGATTTTGCAGCGCAACATTCTGCGAGCAGGTTACGGGGAGCGGCGCGCGCTCGGCTTGATGCAAGCCAAACGGCTGCCACACAGCGTTGCTGCCAGTCTCAGACTGTTGTTTGCCCGCCGGATGCGGGCTCGTCCGCCTTGGGCACGGCACCGCGCGGCGCAACAGCAGGCCTGCGGCGGCGCGGCACGGCGGCTGCCCAGCCGCGCGCGCATCCAGTCGCCACCGTGAAACGGGTCAGGGATGTCGACCGAAAGCGCGCCCGAAGTGCGGCAGGCGGATGCGCTCGAACACGCTTTGCGTCACCTGCACTTCGCGCCG
>JAJXTO010000001.1:22067-168822 GCA_021783695.1 Pseudomonadota bacterium
GCTGCCCAGCCGCGCGCGCATCCAGTCGCCACCGTGAAACGGGTCAGGGATGTCGACCGAAAGCGCGCCCGAAGTGCGGCAGGCGGATGCGCTCGAACACGCTTTGCGTCACCTGCACTTCGCGCCGACCCCTGACGCACGCTGCGCGCGGTGCACTGGTTGACCTGCCGCAGGGCCGGATGCAGGTCGATGTACTCCACCAGCGCGGCGAACAGAAACTCGTCGCGCGAGTCCAGAGTGAGAGTGGTGATGAAAAACCGCCTGACCCACGACAACACCAGCCCCGGCAAGTCACGCAGCCAGAACGCCAGCGCGCCCACTGCCGCCAGCAGCATCGCCTGGAAGTGCAGCAGCGTATCCACCACGGACGCGCCATGCCGCGGCAGCGCCGCGCTTCAACGCAGCACCGCCGCCAGAGCCAGCGCCAGTGCCACGGCGCCCAGACCAAAAGCCGCCAGAGTCCAGCGCTGCTGCCGCTGCTGGGCCGCGGCAAGCTGCACGCCGGCCTGCTCCAGCGCGGTGATGGTGGTCTGCAGTTGCTGCGCCAGCGCCCGCACATGCTCGGCGTTGTGGGTCACGGCGGTCTGCAATTCCTCGATCTGCCGTTGCTGCGACTCGGCGGCTTCCTTGTCCGACTTGCGCTGCTTGAACACCGGCAGCGCGATCTTCGCGACCGACTCGATGTAGGGCAGGGCCGCGCCGATGACGCTCATCCAGGCTGCGGGCATGGCTCAGAGCTGCGCGGCGTTGAATGTGTCGCACACCTGCGGCTGGCCGCTGGCGAATCCGGTCTGGAACCAGCGGGCGCGCTGCGCCGAGGTGCCGTGGGTGAAGACGTCTGGCACCGCATAGCCCAGCGCCTGCAGTTCCAGCCGCGCCAGCAGGGCGTTGGCGCGCGTGGGGCTGCTGCGCCGCATGGCCTCGCGCACCTTGCCGGAAGACAGCACCCGCCTGCGATCGGGATACTGCCGCCCAGCCAGCCGGAGCGCCGCGCCCCGCCGACCCGTGCTGACGGTTCGCTGATCTTCGATGTCGTCGCTGCGTCTGCCGTTTTTCCAGAGCATGGTTCGCCCCCTAGAGATGGCGGGGATTATGCCGTCTGCCCTGTCTTGTCCGGCATCGCCTCGCTTTCCTTGCCGGGGCGGCCGCTGCCACCGGCCGACTGCTGGCGCCACTGCCGCAGCAGGCTGTCCCACTGCGGCAGCACCTGATCGAGATGCCGCTGCTTGATGTGGCCATAGCCGCGGATGCCGTCGGGCAGGCGGGCCATCTGCACGGCGTCGTTCAGGCGGTCGGGCGGCGCGGCGGCGGTCAGGCCGCGCAGCAGTTCGGTGATGGTGTCGCGGTAGTGCTGGATCAGCGCCCGCTCCTGCCTGCGCTCTGCGGTGTGGCCGAAGGGGTCGAGCGCGCTGCCGCGCAACACCTTGAGCGGGGCCAGCAACTTGAAGGCCACGCCCACCCAGGGGCCGAACTCGCGCTTGAGCAGTTCGCCCTTGGCGTTGCGCTTGCTCCACAGCGGCGGCGCGAGAAAGTAATGGCGCTTGAAATCGCCCTCGAACTGCTGTTGCAACTGCCGGGTGAATGCCGGATCGGACTGCAGCCGCGCCACTTCGTACTCGTCCTTGTAGGCCATGAGCTTGAACAGATTGCGCGCCACGGCTTCGGTGAGGGCGGTAGATTTCAGCGGAGCTTCCGCCGCGCGCACCTGCGCGACAAAGTCCGCATACTGCTGCGCGTAGGCGGCATTCTGGTAGTCGGTGAGAAACGCCACCCGGCGCTGAACGACTTCGTCCAGGCTGGGCCGTTTGACCAGCTGGATGACCTGCTCGGCGGCGCTGAGCGCGGCGATGCCCTGCGGATCGTGCGCGGCGTGGCGGCCCCATTCGAACGCGGCCTTGTTCTTGTCCACCTGCACGGCGTTGAGCTCGATGGCGCGCATCAGCGCGGCGTGGCCCAGCGGCACCCAGCCCTTCTGCCAGGCGAAGCCCAGCAGCATGGGGTTGGCGTAGATGGCGTCGCCCAGCAATTTTTCGGCGGCGCGCACACAGTCAAAGCCCTGCACCATGTGCGCGCCCGCGGCCTGTTCGATGGCCTGGTGGCAGGCGGCGTCGGGGAACTGCCAGTCGGGGTTGTGGACGAAGGCGGCGGTGGGCGTGCTGTGGGTGTCGAGCGCAACGTGGGTGCGGCCTTCGCGCACGCGCGCCAGCGTCTCGCGATCGGCGGTGACGATGGGGTCGCAGCCGAGGATGAGTTCGGCTTCGGCCGTGCCCACCCGGGTGGTGACGATCCGCGCCGGATCGTCCGCGATGAGCACATGGCTCCAGGTCGCGCCGCCCTTCTGCGCCAGGCCGGCGGCGTCCTGCGTGACCACGCCCTTGCCCTCGATGTGCGCGGCCATGCCCAGCAGCTGACCGATGGTGATGACTCCCGTGCCTCCGACGCCGGCGACGACGATGCCGTAGCTGCCGCCTCCCGCCACGTCGTCGCGCACTGGATCGGGCACCACGGGCATGGGCAATTCGGGCAAGGCCGACAGATCCGCCCCTGGCTGCGCCTTGGGCCTGCGCAGCGCGCCGCCTTCCACCGTGACAAAGCTGGGGCAGAACCCCTTGAGGCAGGAAAAATCCTTGTTGCAGCTGCTTTGGTTGATGGTGCGCTTGCGGCCGAATTCGGTCTCCAGCGGCTCGACCGACAGGCAGTTGCTCTGTTCGGAGCAGTCGCCGCAGCCTTCGCAGACCAAGGGGTTGATGACCACGCGCCGCGCGGGATCGGCCATCTGCCCGCGCTTGCGGCGGCGGCGTTTTTCGGTGGCGCAGGTCTGGTCGTAGATGATGGCGGTGATGCCGGTCTCTTCGCGCAGCTCCCGCTGGATGGCATCGAGATCGTCGCGATGGCGCACCGTCGCGCCGGAGGCGAGGTCGCTGACCTGCTGATACTTCTGCGGCGCATCGGTGACCACCACGATGCGGCGCACGCCCTCGGCCTCGAGTTCGCGGCTGATCTGCGGCACCGTCAGGCCGCCCTCCACCGGCTGCCCGCCCGTCATCGCCACCGCATCGTTGAACAGGATCTTGTAAGTCGCGTTCACCCCGGCGGAAATCGCCTGGCGGATGGCCAGCAGCCCCGAGTGGTAGTAGGTGCCGTCGCCCAGATTGACGAAGACATGCTTGTCGGTGGTGAACGGCGCCTGGCCCACCCAGGCCACGCCCTCGCCGCCCATCTGGCTGAAGGTCTGCGTGGCACGATCCATCCACACCACCATGTAATGGCAGCCGATACCGGCCATGCCGCGCGACCCTTCGGGCACGCGAGTGGAGGTGTTGTGCGGGCAGCCCGAGCAGAACCAGGGCGGACGCTGCGCACTGGCGCCCGGCGCCTGCAGGGTGCGCTCGCGCGCATCGATGACGGCCAGGCGTTCGCTGATGCGGCGCTGCACGTCCACCCCGGCGTCACGCAGGATGCCCAGCCGCTCCAGCCGCCCGGCGATGGCGCGGGCAATGATCGCCGGCGACAGATCGGCCTTGGCCGGCAGCAGCCAGTTGCCGCCGGGATTGGGCTGGCTCCATTCACCGCCGGTCGTGTCTCCCGGCAGTTCGTCAAACTTGCCGATGACGTTGGGCCGCACGTCCTCGCGCCAGTTGTACAGCTCTTCCTTGAGCTGATATTCGATGACCTGGCGCTTCTCCTCCACCACCAGAATTTCCTGCAGCCCGGTGGCGAATTCACGGGTGATGCTCGCCTCCAGCGGCCAGACCACCGCGACCTTGTGCAGGCGGATGCCCAGCTGCGCGCAGGTGGACGCATCCAGCCCGAGGTCGTTCAAGGCCTGCCGGGTATCGTTGTACGCCTTGCCCGAGGCCATGATGCCCAGCCGCGCGTGCGGGCTGTCGATGACGGTGTGGTTCAGGCGATTGGCGCGGATATACGCCAGCGCCGCGTACCACTTCACATCCATCAGCCGCGCCTCCTGCGCCAGCGGCGTGTCGGGCATGCGGATGTGCACGCCGCCCTCGGGCAGGGTGAAATCCTCGGGCAGCAGGATGCGCACGCGATCGGCGTCCACATCGACCGTGGCGGAAGACTCCACGATTTCCTGGATGGTCTTCATCCCCGCCCAGACTCCGGCATAACGGCTCAGGGCAAAGGCGTGCACGCCCAGGTCGAGGATGTCTTGCACCGAGGCGGGGAAAAACACGGGCAGCCCGCAGGCCTTGAAAATATGGTCGCTCTGGTGCGCCAGGGTGGACGACTTGGCCACATGGTCGTCGCCCGCCACCGCGATCACCCCGCCATGTCGCGCCGTGCCCGCGCTGTTGGCGTGCTTGAACACGTCCGAGCAGCGATCCACCCCCGGCCCCTTGCCGTACCAGATGCCGAACACCCCGTCGTATTTGGCCTTGTCGGGAAAAAGATCGAGCTGCTGCGTGCCCCACACGGCCGTGGCCGCCAGTTCCTCGTTCACACCGGGCTTGAACACCACATGGTTGGCTTCGAGAATTTTTTTCGCCTTCCACAGCGCCTGGTCGTAGCCGCCCAGCGGCGAGCCCCGATAGCCCGAAACAAAGCCCGCGGTGTTCAGCCCCGCCGCGGCATCACGCTGGCGCTGCAACATGGGCAGACGCACCAGCGCCTGAATGCCGCTCATGAAGGCGCGGCCGGATGTGAGGGTGTATTTGTCGTCCAGCGAAATGGTCGCCAGCGCACGACGGATGGGCTCGGGTAGGGGAGCGTTCATCGCCTGTCTCCTTGTAGGGCGCGCACCTTCCGTGGGTGGCGCCAAGTGTCACCGATCGGCCGCCGATCAGGCAGGCCGGGCAAAGACGGTGCCCTGCTTGCGCACGGCCCGCACGCCGTCTTGTGAACGGCGACCGGATCTGGGCCGGTGGAGTGATGCTAGTGCGGCTGCGCGGGAGTGAACAGGGGGAGAAGCGATAGGCGCTGCAGGCCTGCGGAGATGCGGCCGCAAGCCGCTCACACGATTAACCGAAGGACGGCAGAATGAGCACGTAGGTGTCGATCGGTGCATTGGGATTGACCACCGGATTGCTCGGATTGCCATCGCCCCAGTCGCTGTTGAACAGAATCCGCGTGCCGCTGGTGCTGAACGTGACGTTCGGCTGCGCCCAGTAGTTGCTCTGCGGCGCGTTGCTGTAGTTGCCGGTGCTGCGGTGGTGGGCGATGCGCCAGGTGGTGCCGCTGGTCAGGTTGGTGAGCATCAGTTCCTGATCCAGCACGGTGCAAGGGTTGGCGGTGGGGCCGCTGTTGCCACTCGATCCGGGCGTGGCCACGCCGTTGCTGCCGGTGCCGTAGATATTGCCCGTCATCCCGGTCACAACCCAGGACGGGTTTTTCCACGCCGTCGAGCCGCTCAGACTGCCCGTGGTTGGATAGCCCCAGCCGCTGCTCTCGCCCATGTCGTTCGACACCGCCCCGGTATTGAGATTGCACACGATCACATTGCCGTTGCCGCCGGTGTTGCGTGAGAACTGCGAGCCGACCAGCAGGTCGTTGCCGTTGGCGTCCATCGCGGTGTCGCAGTGCTCGTTGGTATCGAAGTTGACCCAGCGCACCAGCTTGCCGGTGGTGGCATCGAGCACGGCAGATTGGGTCGTAGGCTGGGAGTTCAGGCCGACTGCGGCATTCCAGACAAAGAACCTGCCCGACACCGAGGGGAACGGCGTGGAGCCACGCGCTTGCGGCTGCGGCACAACGGACGTGTCATACAGCGTGAAGGCTTTGGTGGTTTCGTTGAAGCCGAAGACCCACATCCCCAACTCGCCGGAGACATTGGGCACATTGCTGCCAAAAGCACCCAGCCCCCAGATGCGCTGTCCTTGCGCATTGACGCCCAGAGCGAACGGGTAACCACAGCGCACACCCTGCGTGCCGGAAGGGCAGCCCGGCGGCAGTCCGTTGGGCAGGAAGCTGTGAATGACGGTCTTGACGCCCGTCTCCACGTTGATCGCCGTCAGGTCGGCCAGGTTCTGCGACCCCATCTGATGGTTGTCGATGTAGCGCAGCGTGGCCGGATCGGCATGATCCCAGTAGAACTGCTCCACGTCGCCCGGATTGATGTCGAGGAACTTGAGGAAGGCATAGGTGGTGCCGTCATACAGCGCCCAGCCCTGCTTGCCGCCCGACTGCGCCGTGGAACCCGGCACATACAGGATGAAGCGCGTCTCGTCGCAGTTCCAGGCCATTGCGGTGGGATAGGCCGGTGCGACGCACAGATTGTTGAAATCGGCCAAGCAGTCGGTGATGCGGATGATCTTGAGGCCGAAGTCGGGATCGACCACGGTCTGGCCCTTGGCGGGTTTGGCAAGGGCGGTGTAGGGGACGGGAGATTTTCCAAACTGCTTGAGGCCGATGGACAGATCCTGACCGACAGGCACGACATAGGGCGTTGTACTACTGACCGGGCCTGTGGGCGTCTGTGCTGCCGTCCCTGAAACGATCCCTGTTGCGGTACCCGACCCGCCACCGCATGCGGCGAGCGAGCCCAGAGCGGGCAGAGTCAGAATCGATTTCTGGATGAACAGACGGCGGGATTGCTGCATGGCTTGACTCCACAAAGGTCGTTGCGTGAGTTTGAGAGCCGCCTGTGGGCACGTGTCCCAACGTCCTGATCGCCACGACCGAAAGCGGTGGACCACAGACCTCACTCTGGCAACGCGCGGCATCGTGAGAACTTTCACGCCGCCGGATCAAAAAAGAGACTTATCCCCGATTTGAGGGGGTATTGAGCCCCCCTGTCTGTATCCTTAGGTAAGGGTTGTGTATTTCCTTGATCCTGGCTGTGCGGCTCACTGCTGCTGACACACCGTATTGGTGTTCTGCAGGAAATTGGTCACTGTGGCCTGGCGCCCCTTGAACCACACCTGGAAGGCGCTGTTGCGATAGCGCGCACCGTCGGCGGAGACGGTCTGATCGAGAGTGAGATTGCCCAGCGCGGTCTGTAGCGTGACCGACACATCACCGAATGTGGCGACGAAGGAACTGCCATCCTGGCAGTTGAAGCGCACGGCTCCCGGCGGCAGGGCGGGCGCGCCTTGCTGTGGCGCGGACACCTCGGGCGCCGACACGGCGGGAGCGAACTGCGAAGTGGTGGGCGCGCTGGCTGCCGGGGCGACACCGGCCGGGCCGAGCGGCTGCACGGTGATCGGCGCGCTGGGCGCAAGGGGCTGGGTCTCGCTGGTCGGGGCTTGCGGCGCGACTGGCGCGTAGGTCGACGGCGGCACGGTCACCCGCGGAGTGGGCGGATTGAGCTGCTGCACTGGAACAGGCTGATTGAGACTCACCGGCGTGGCGCAGCCCGCCAGTGCCAGCACCCCCAGCGCCGCGCCGATTGCACCCAGGCGCAGGGAAATAGAGCGTTGTTGTTGCAGATTCATGCACGGACTCCCGAATACTGTTGCGGAAATTGAACCATACAAACACAGCAAACACCCCAGCGTGACGCCGCGCAACTGTAGAGACTTGTAAAGCCTGTTCCATGTCTTCGTTCGCAGGCGCGATTCTCGGGTTCTTATGATGTCACAAACGCTTTCAAACACCGTCCTGCCACGGCCCGAAGGAGCCCGCTTTGCCGATCTATGCCCTTGCCGTGCTGCTGGGCTGCGCGCTGCAGACTGCGCAGGCGGCGCTCTGGCCGCGTCCGGTCTATCTCTCCACATGGAGCGCAGGCCTGCTGGCGAGCCTGATTCTGCTGCTGTGGCACAGCCGGGGTGGCGGTCTGCCGCGTGGTCGGGCGCTGCAATGGATCGGCACACAAGCCTTGCTCGCGGCCAGCGGCTTTGCGCTGGCGTTCGGGCTGGCGGGGTGGCGCGCCCACCCCGTGCTGGCAGACCGCCTCAGCCCGGAGGCGGAAACCCAGGTCTTGTCCGTGCGCGGCACCGTGCTGGGGCTGCCGGTGCTCTATCCCGACGCCACCCGTTTCGTCTTTGAAGTCACCCAGCCCGCACCGCCCGGCGTGCCGGACAGGCTGTCGCTGAGCTGGTACGCAAAGCGGGACAGGCACGCAGACCGGCCGCAATCGCCGCCGCGGGTGCGTCCGGGGCAGGAATGGCAGCTGTCGGTCCGGCTCAAGCAGCCGCACGGCCTGGCCAACCCCGGCGGTAACGATGCGGAACTGACCCTGTTCCGCGACGGCATCGGCGCGACGGGAACGGTCAGCCGCATGGGCCCGCCGCCCCAACTGCTCGGCCAGCGCAACACCCCCGCCGACTGGATCGCCCAACTGCGCGACCACTTGCGCCAACGCATGATGACCGCGCTGCAGGCCCCCGCCGCAGAGCTGCCCCCCGGGGCGCGGCGAGCAAACGCGAGCGTGGGGGCCACACACCCTTCCAGAGGAACCATCATCGCCCTGGCGCTGGGCGACCAGACCGCCATTTCCCCGGCGGACTGGACGACCTACCGCATCACCGGGGTGGCGCACCTGATGAGTATTTCCGGTCTGCACATCACCCTGCTGGCCTGGATGAGCCTGCAGCTCGTCGGCTGGATGTGGCGGCAGACGGCGCGTCTGCCGCGTCCGTGGACCCTCGCCGTGCCTGCGCCTACTCTCGCGGCCTGGGTCGCGCTGCTTGCGGCCGCCGCCTATGCGGTGATCGCCGGCTGGGGCGTGCCGGCGCAGCGCACCCTGCTGATGCTCGCCGTGGTGCTGCTGCTGCGCCAGCGTGGGCTGCGGGCCGACTGGCGCGACGGGATGGCGCTGGCGCTGATCGCCGTGTTGCTGTGGGACCCGTGGGCGGTGCGGCAGGCGGGTTTCTGGCTGTCCTTCGTCGCCGTGGGCCTGTTGTTCGTTGCGGGCGAGCGCAGACACCCTGAAACCGCGACGCTTGCGCCCGCCGGCGTGGAACCCGCTGCTGCGCAGGGTGTGCTGCAGCGCGGCTGGCACACCCTGCGCAGCGCCAGCCACACACAGTGGGTGGCAACCATCGCCCTGATGCCGCTGACCCTGCTGTTTTTTCAGCAGATCGCGATGCTGTCGCCGCTGGCCAATGCCTTGGCGATACCGGTCGTCACCCTGGCTGTTGCGCCACTGGCTGTCGGCGGCCTGCTGCTGCCTGCGCCGCTGGACGGCTGGCTGTGGCAGCTTGCCGCCTGGCTGCAACAGGGGCTGGACATCGCCTTGCGGCAGATGGCGGTCTGGCCGCTGGCGCAATGGCACGCCGCCGCACCCGACCCGCTCACACTCGCTCTTGCCATGCTGGGCGCGCTGACTCTGGCGCTGCCCTGGACCTGGCGGCTGCGCGCGCCCGGCCTGCTGTTGCTGCTGCCGCTGACGAGCAACCCCGGCACCGCGCCAGCGCCGGGCGGCATGGAACTGTGGTTTGCCGACGTGGGCCAGGGCATGGCGGTGATCGTGCGCACCGCGCGGCACACCCTGCTGTACGACACCGGCCCGCAGCAGGCGCCCGGGGTCGACGCCGGAAACCGCGTGCTGCTGCCCTTGTTGCACAGCCTGGGCGTGCGCCATCTCGACCGGGTGGTGGTCAGCCACGATGACAGCGACCACTCCGGCGGCGCCACGGCCATTGCCCGCACCCACCCGGAGGCCGCCCTGCTCACCTCCATCCCGGCGGAAGCCGCCGCACGCTTTGGTTTTGCCGCCCGCCAGACCTGCCTGGCCGGACAGCACTGGAACTGGGACGGCGTCGACTTCCGCGTCATCAGCCCGCTGCCGGGCGCGCCACCGCGCAACGACAACGCCAGCTCCTGCGTGCTGCATGTGCGTGCGCGCGGCGGCTCGGCACTGCTCACCGGGGATGTGGATCAGGCACAGGAGCGCACGCTGCACGCCGCCGACGCGCTGCCGTATGCCGATGTGCTGCTGGTGCCGCATCACGGCAGCAAGACTTCGTCCAGCGAAGCCCTGCTCGACACCGTGATGCCACGCGCCGCGGTGGTGCAGGCGGGCTACCGCAATGCGCACGGCCATCCGCATCCGCTGGTGGTGGAGCGCTACGCCGCACGCGGCATCGCCCTCTGGCGCACCGATCTGCAGGGTGCGCTGCGCTGGCGCGATACTGCGCCAGACACCGTGCAAGGCTGGCGTGCCGCCACGCCGCATTACTGGAGCCCGCAGCCGCAGACCTCCGAAGACTCGCCTTGACCGCCCCCTGGGACGGCCCGACGTTTCGGCACCCTCCCATTTTTCCCGCAAATCCATATCACTGGCCTGCATTTTGCTAACAAGGCTGATGACAACAGGTCTGCACAGACGGCACCACTGAGAGGTGATGATGCGCTTCTACGATGAAATGACCCCCGAAGTCGGCGGTGTGCGCCCGCATTACGCGCAATATGCGCATTGGCTGGCGCAGCAGCAGCCCGACACCATCCGCGCCAAGCGCGAGGAAGCCGAACTCATCTTCCGCCGCGTCGGCATCACCTTCGCGGTGGTCGGCGACGACGCGGGCACCGAGCGCCTGATTCCCTTCGACCTGATTCCGCGCATCATTCCCGCGGCCGAGTGGAAGCATCTGGAAGCCGGGATCAAGCAGCGCGTCACCGCGCTCAACCGCTTCATCCACGATGTGTATCACGACCAGGAAATCCTCAAGGCGGGCATCGTGCCGCAGGAGCAGGTGTTCGACAACGCGCAGTTCCGCCCCGAGATGATGGGCATCGACCTGCCGCACCATGTTTACGCGCAGATCGCCGGCATCGACATTGTTCGTGCGGAAAACGCGCAGGGCGAAGGCGAGTATTACGTGCTCGAAGACAACCTGCGCGTGCCGTCCGGCGTGAGCTACATGCTCGAAAACCGCCGCATGATGATGCGGCTGTTCCCCGAGCTGTTCGCCCGCCACGGCATCGCCCCAGTGGCGCATTACCCGGACATGCTGCTGGAAGAGCTGCGGGCGGTCGCCCCGCCCAATGTGAGCGACCCGACGGTGGTGGTGCTCACGCCAGGCATGTACAACTCGGCCTATTTCGAGCACGCCTTCCTCGCCCAGCAGATGGGTGTGGAACTGGTCGAGGGGCAGGACCTCTTCGTCAAGGACAACTTCGTCTACATGCGCACCACGCAGGGGCCGCTGCGGGTGGACGTGATCTACCGCCGCATCGACGACGACTTTCTCGACCCGCAGGTGTTCCGCGCCGACTCGGCCATTGGCTGCGCCGGGCTGATGCGCGCCTACCGCGCGGGCAACGTCAATCTGGCCAACGCCATCGGCACCGGGGTGGCCGACGACAAGTCGATCTACCCCTACGTGCCGCGCATGATCGAGTTTTACCTAGGCGAAAAGGCCTTGCTGAACAACGTGCCCACCCGCTTGTGCCGTGAGCCCGACAGCCTGGCCTATGTGCTGGAACACTTGCCCGAACTCGTGGTCAAGGAGGTGCACGGCGCCGGGGGCTATGGCATGCTGGTCGGCCCGGCCTCCACCAAGGCCGAGATCGCCGCTTTCGCTGAAAAAATCAAGGCACACCCCCATCACTACATTGCCCAGCCCACGCTGGCGCTGTCCACCTGCCCGACCTACGTCGAGTCGGGCATCGCGCCGCGCCATCTCGACCTGCGGCCCTTCGTGCTGTCGGGCAAGTCCGTGTCCATCGTGCCTGGCGGGCTCACCCGGGTGGCGCTGGCCGAAGGCTCGCTGGTCGTCAACTCCTCGCAGGGTGGCGGCACCAAAGACACCTGGGTGCTGGAAAAGTAGCCCCCGCGCGCTTCGTTCTCTGCCGGTTCAAGGAAACGCCCTATGCTCAGCCGCACCGCCGATCACCTGTTCTGGATGGCACGCTACACCGAGCGCGCCGAAAACACCGCCCGCATGCTTGACGTGCATGTGCAGTCCGCTTTGCTGCCGCAGGGCGCCGAAGCCATGCATCTGGGCTGGCGCGGCTTGCTGGGCATCTCCGAACTGACCGCCGCCTACACCGAACGCCATGGCGAGATCGACGCCAACAAGGTGCTCGACTTCATGGTGTGCGACACCGACAATCCCTCCTCCATCCAGAGCTGCCTGCGGGCCGCGCGCGAGAACGCCCGCGCCGTGCGCGGCGCCATCACCAGCGAGGTGTGGGAAACCGTCAACCAAACCTGGCTGGAGTCACAGCGCATGCTGGCCGATGGGCTTTGCAAGTTCAACCCCAGTGCGATCTTCGAGTGGGTGAAATACCGCTCGCATCTCTCGCGCGGCGTGACCTCAGGCACGATGCTGCAGGACGAAGCCTTTCACTTCCTGCGCATTGGCACGTTTCTGGAGCGCGCCGACAACACCGCGCGGCTGCTCGACGTGAAGTTCCACGCCCTGCAGTCCGATTTTTACGGCTCGGCCAATGGGCGGGTGCAAGAGCACGACTTCTATCACTGGTCGGGCGTGCTGCGCTCGGTGTCTGGGTTCGAGGTCTATCGCAAGGTGTACCGCGACGCCATCACCCCCGAGCGTGTGGCCGATCTCCTCATCCTGCGAGCCGATATGCCACGGTCACTCGCCGCCTGCATGATGACGGTGAACGAGCATCTGCGCGCCGTGGCCAACCCGCAATCGCGTGAAACCCTGCGCCGCGCGGGCCTGCTCAGCGCCCAACTGCAGTTCGGGCTACTGGACGACATCATGGCCACCGGCTTGCACGCCTATCTCACCCATTTTCTGGAGCGCATCAACGATCTGGGCGCCGGGATCAGTCAGGACTTTCTCGCCGCCTGAGCTTGCTGCAACGCCCTTCCCCCCTCCTTTTCCAAGGCGCTCTCATGTCCATCCACGTTGCGCTCACGCACACAACCACCTACCGCTTCGACCGTCCGGTGAGCCTCTCGCCGCATGTGGTGCGGCTGCGCCCCGCGCCGCATTGCCGCACGCCCATCCTGTCGTACAGCCAGCGCGTGGAGCCGGTCGGTCACTTCATCAACTGGCAGCAAGACCCGTTCGCCAACTATCTGGCGCGACTCACTTTTCCCGTGAAAACCACCCTGCTGCGGATCACCGTCGATCTGGTGGCCGAGATGTCGGTGCTCAACCCCTTCGACTTCTTTCTGGAGCCTGAAGCGGAACAGTTTCCCTTCCGCTACGCCGCGGAACTCAAGGACGAACTCGGCCCTTATCTGGCTGCCGATCCGCTGACCCCGCGCCTGGACGCTCTGCTCAGGAGCATCGACCGCACCCCGCGCCGCACCCAGGACTTTCTGGTCGATCTCAACCAGCGCCTGCAGCGCGACATCGCCTACACCATCCGCATGGAGCCCGGCGTGCAGACGCCCGAGCAGACGCTCGAACTCGCCTGCGGCTCCTGCCGCGACACCGGCTGGCTGCTGGTGCAGGTGCTGCGCCACATGGGACTGGCGGCGCGCTTCGTCTCCGGCTACCTGATCCAGCTCACGCCCGACGTGAAGGCGCTCGACGGCCCCACTGGCGCCGAGACCGATTTCACCGATCTGCACGCCTGGTGCGAGGTGTATCTGCCCGGTGCCGGCTGGATTGGCCTGGACCCCACCTCGGGCCTGCTCGCCGGCGAAGGCCATATTCCATTGGCCTGCACGCCGCAGCCCTCGGGCGCGGCCCCCGTTGAAGGCATGGTCGACGAAAGCGAGGTGGAGTTCAGCCACCACATGGTGATCCGCCGCATTGATGAATCGCCGCGCGTCACCAAGCCCTACACCGACGACCAGTGGCAAGCCGTGCTCACCCTGGGTGAAGTGGTTGATCAGGAGCTCAACAACGGCGACGTGCGTCTCACGCAGGGCGGTGAGCCCACCTTCGTCGCCACCACCGACCGCGACGCGCCCGAATGGAACACCGCCGCGCAAGGGCCGACGAAGCGCGGTTACGCGGGCGAACTCATCGGCAAGCTCATTGCCCGCTACGGCCCCGGCGGGTTTCTGCACTTCGGCCAGGGCAAGTGGTACCCCGGCGAGCAGCTGCCGCGCTGGGCGCTGTCGGCCATCTGGCGGCGCGACGGCCAGCCCTGCTGGCACAATCCGGAGCTGTTCGCCGACGAGCGCCTGGGCGGCAAGGCCACCCCCTTCGACGCGCACACCTTCATCCTCGCCCTGGTCGATACCCTCGGCGTCAACCCGGCGCATGTGCAGACCGGCTATGAAGACACCTGGTACTACCTGTGGCGTGAGCGCCGCCTGCCGGTCAACGTCGATCCGTTCGACTCGCGGGTGGAAGACGAACTGGAGCGCGCGCGGCTGCGCAAGGTGTTCGACCAGGGGCTGAAAACCCCCACCGGCTACGCCCTGCCGATCCGACGCGAACCGGGCGCGCTAAAAGAGGATGATCCGCCCCCGGGACTGGGCGGCGCGCAACCCTCAGCCCGAGCGCCTCAAGGAAGCCCGGTGCCGTCCAGCGCGTCCTTGAGCGGCCCGCACTGGGTCTCCGGGCCATGGTTCTTCCGCGACGAACGCATGTATCTGTTCCCGGGCGACTCGGCCATGGGCTGGCGGCTGCCGCTCGACTCCCTGCCCTGGGCCACGGAGGGCGAACGGGCATCCGACTGGGCACAAGACCCGTTCTCGCCGCGCAGGTCTCTGCCCGAAGCCGCCGTGCTGCGCACCCAGTACGGCCCGGCGCACCGCTTTGGGGGCGGCTATGCCGAAGGCGGCACAATCGGCGTGCAAAACCAGGGTGCTGGCGCACCACATCGGGGCGCTGGCACTGGGCCAGCCCCCCTGTCCAGCGGCGACGGCCAACGGATGCGCCCCGGGGAGAGCCGACAACCCGAGCGCTTCGAGTCCGGCGGCTGGATTTTGCGCACCGCGCTGTGCGTGGAAGCGCGCGGCGGCATTCTTTACATCTTCATGCCCCCGCTGACCTCGGCGGAGGATTATCTCGACCTGCTCGCGGCCATCGAGACCACGGCGCAGCGGCTGCAGGTCAAGCTGGTGCTCGAGGGCTATCCGCCCCCGCGCGACCCGCGGCTGAACCTGCTGCAGGTCACGCCCGACCCCGGGGTCATCGAGGTCAACATCCACCCGGCGCACAACTGGGCAGAAATCGTCGATCACACCGAGTTCCTGTATCAGGCCGCGTTCGAGACCCGGCTGGGCGCGGAAAAATTCATGCTCGACGGCCGCCACACCGGCACCGGCGGCGGCAACCATGTGGTGCTCGGCGGCGCCACCCCGGCGGACAGCCCCTTTCTGCGCCGGCCCGACCTGCTCGCCAGTCTGCTGGCCTACTGGCACAACCATCCATCGTTGAGCTATCTGTTTTCCGGCCTGTTCATCGGCCCCACCAGCCAGGCCCCGCGGGTGGACGAAGCGCGCGACGATCAGGTCTACGAGCTCGAAATCGCCCTGGCTGAGCTGCGTGCCAACCGCAGCCGGCTCGGTGTGGAAATGCGCGGCGCAGGGCCGTCCCAAGCCGCGCAAGCCCCCTCGGGGGGCAGCGAACAAAGTGAGCGTGGGGGCTCCTACCCTCCGCCCTGGTTCGTGGACCGCGCCCTGCGCAACATCCTGATCGACGTCACCGGCAATACCCATCGCAGCGAGTTCTGCATCGACAAGCTCTACAGCCCAGACGGCGCCACCGGGCGGCTGGGTCTGCTGGAACTGCGCGCGTTTGAAATGCCGCCCCATGCCCGCATGAGCGTGGTGCAGCAACTGCTGCTGCGCGCCCTCATTGCCCGCTTCTGGCACACGCCCTACACCGCTGCGCTGCAGCGCTGGGGCACGGCGCTGCACGACCGCTTCCTGCTGCCCACCTTCATTGCCCTCGACTTCGACGACGTGCTCACCGAACTGCGCGAGGCCGGGTTCGACTTCGATCCGCAGTGGTTCGCGCCGCACCACACTTTCCGTTTCCCTTTGCTGGGCGACTACGCGGTGCGCGGCATGAAGCTGGAGCTGCGCATGGCGCTCGAACCCTGGCACGTCATGGGCGAAGAGGGAGCGGCGGGCACCACGGTGCGCTATGTCGATTCCTCGCTGGAGCGGGTGGAAGTGAAGATCAGCGGCCTGACCGACAGCCGCCATGTCCTCACGGTGAATGGCCAGGCCGTGCCGCTGCAGCCCACCGGGCGCAGCGGCGAGTTCGTTTGCGGCGTGCGCTACCGCGCCTGGCATCCGCCCTCGGCGCTGCACCCCGGCATTGGCGTGCACGCGCCGCTGACCTTCGATCTGGTCGATACCTGGATGGAGCGTTCGCTGGGCGGCTGCCAGTACCACGTCGAGCACCCGGGCGGCAGCAACCCCACCGTCTTCCCCATCAACTCCTACGAGGCGGAAAGCCGGCGTCTGGCGCGCTTCTTCCGCATGGGCCACACACCGGGGCGCATGCGGGTGGCGCAGGCGCGCCCCAGTCTGGAATTCCCCTTCACCCTGGATTTGCGAACGGGCGCGTGAAATTTGACCGGAATCGGGGGATGCGCTCCGCTGTTTCGGCATCCCCCGCATGCCACAATGCCATATGGTCAGCCTGTTCCAATCTCAATCACAATCGCAAGGCCGGTTCGATCCGGGTGAAGACTGTGCCGCGCTCGCCCGCGACCTGGCTTCTCCCGTCATCCCCGGACACTGGGATGAACTGCGCGGCAGCGTCTCCGATGGCCTGCCCGGTGCGCCGCTGGCCCCGCTGTGGGACCAATTTTTTCGCCTGCTCGGCCCCGGCGGTTTCGACAGCCTGAGCACCCGCCAGCAGCAGTTGCTGCAGCAGATTCACGATGACGGCGTGACCTACAACGTCCACGCCGACGCCGCCCAGGCGGTGCGCGCATGGTCGGTCGATCTGTTCCCGCTGCTGGTCGATTCCGACTCCTGGAAGCAGATTTCCGCCGGCGTCGCGCAACGCGCCGCGCTGCTCAACGCCATCCTCGCCGACCTGTACACCGGCCCGCAGCGCACCCTCAAGGAAGGACTGCTGCCCCCGGCGCTGGTGCAAGGGCACCCCGGTTATCTGCGGGCAGTGCACGGCCACGCGCCGCCTGGCAATATCTGGCTGCACATTGCCGCCTTCGACCTGGCGCGCGGGCCTGATGGCGTGTGGCGCGTGGTCAACCAGCGGGTGCAGGCACCGTCCGGTCTGGGCTATCTGCTGGAAAACCGCATCCTCATCTCCCGCCTGTTCCCGGACGCGTTCAGCCACCTGAAGGTGCAGCGACTGGCCGCCAGCTACCGGTTGCTGATGGATACGCTGCTGCGGCTGTCTCCCGGCGGCGTGGGCAGCCGCGTGGTGCTGCTCACCCCCGGCCCGTACAGCGAAACCTATTTCGAGCAGGTCTATCTGGCGCGGTATCTGGGCATCACCCTGGCCGAAGGCAGCGACCTGACGGTGCGCGAAGACCGGCTGTTTCTCAAGACCCTGCGTGGCCTGGAGCCGGTGCATGTGGTGCTGCGCCGCCTCGACGACAGCTTCTGCGACCCGCTGGAGCTGCGCTCCGATTCGATGCTGGGCGTGGCCGGTCTGCTGCAGGCGGTGCGCGCCGGCAATGTGCTCGTGGCCAACGCGCTGGGCGCGGGCTTTCTCGAATCGCCCGCGGTACAGGGCTTTCTACCCAAACTGTGCAAAACCCTGCTGGGCGAGCCGCTCAAGCTGCCCTCGCTGCCGACCTGGTGGTGCGGCGAGCCGGGCGTGTGCGACAAGCCGCTGGACGACCTGCGCGCGTGGGTGGTCAAGCCGGTGCACGCTGAATGCGGTTTCGAGCCCACGGTGATGGCCAGCCTCGACTTCGGCCAACTCCCGCCCTGGCGGGAACGGGTGCAGTCCAACCCGGCGCAGGTCACCCTGCAGCAATATCAACCCCTGCCGCATGTGCCGGTGTGGAGCAATGACCGCCTCGCCGCCCGCGCGGCCATGCTGCGGGTCTATGCCATTTCCGACGGCCAGGGCGGCTGGCGGGTGCTGCCTGGCGGGCTGGTGCGCACCGCGCCGCGCGGCGGCAACACCGTGTCGATGCAGCGCGGCGGCAGCAGCCAGGACGCCTGGATCATCACCGGCGACGCGGTGGACGACTCCACACTGCTGCCCGCGCCGATGCGCCCGCAGGATCTGATCAACCACCACCGCGTGGTCACCAGCCGCGCGGCGGAAAACCTGTACTGGCTGGGGCGCTACTGCGAACGCGCCGAATTCAGCGCCAGGCTGGCACGCATCACCCTGCGTGCGCTCTCGGGCGACGACGACATGGGCCCCAGGGTGCGCGGCATGCTCGACCAATGGTGCCGCAGCACCGGCCTGATCGAGCGGGACGCCCCCGAACTCAGCGACAACCCGCAAGGCTTCGAGCGCTGCATCGTGCGCGGCCTCGTGCCGGGGCAGCATCAGGGCGGCATCGTGCAGAACCTGCAGGCGCTGGGCAACGCCGCCTCGCAGGTGCGCGAGCGGCTGGGCGGCGACCACCGGCAGTGGATCGCCTCGGCCACCGCGCTTGAACTCCTGCCTGCGGGCGCGCGGCGCGAGGATCTGCAATCCACCCAGGCACTGCGCGGACTGGAGCAGCTCACCGAAGTCCTCAGCGCCATCACCGGCGCGCAGACCGACCGCATGACCCGCGACGATGGCTGGCGGCTGCTGAGCATCGGCCGCCACATCGAACGTCTGGTGCTGCTCGGCGACGCGCTCACCGAGGCCTTCCGCACCGGCGCGGTGCACAGCGACAGTGGCTTCAACCTGCTGCTGGCGCTGTTCGACAGCACCATCACCTATCGCGCGCTCTATCAGAAGCGGCTGGAAATTCCGCCCCTGCTCGATCTGCTCATGCTCGACCGTGAAAACCCCCGCGCCCTGGGCTGGGTGGCCCAGACCCTGCGGGCGCGCATGGCCAAGCTGCCCGGCGAGGCGGCTGACAAAGAGGCCCTGCTCGCGCTCGCACCCGACCCCGACGTATGGCATCTGCCCGAACTCTGCACCCATACCCAGGAGCTGCACTACACCTGGCTGGAACTCACCCTGGCGCAGAGCATCGACAGCGCCTGGCGCCTGTCCGACGAAATCAGCCGCCGCTATTTCGCCCACGCCAACGCCCCCGACCGACCGCTCGGCGGGTATTGAGAAGCGCCCACGGATAACCCAAGACGCATGACCCAAGACGCCCCGGCCCCGCCACAAATTCCCGCTGCACCTGCGCAGAGCGTGCTCTACCGCGTGGTGCATGAAACCGCCTACAGCTACGCCACGCCGGTCGAACTGGCCCACCATCTGGCCCACCTCTGCCCGCTCGACCATGCCGTGCAGGAGCGCATCGACCACGTCTGCGACATCCACCCCGAGCCCGAACATCGTCACAGCGATGTCGATGTCTTCGGCAACCAGCGTGAGTTTTTCGCCTACTACAGCCCGCACGACACGCTCACCGTGCGCGCCGTCAGTCTGGTGCAGGTGCGCGCGCCCGAACCGCCAGACTGGGAAGCCAGCCCGCCATGGGAACAGGTGCGCGAACAATTGCTCTACCGTGTCGGCAAACCCTATGTGGCCGAGGCCGAATACACCTTCGGCACCCATTTCTCTCCGCTGTTCGCCGCCGCCGCCGCCTACGCCGAGGCCAGCTTCGCGCCCGGGCGCGCCTTGCTAACCGGCGTACTCGACCTGATGCGGCGCATCCACGCCGATTTCACCTACAACCCCGAGAGCACCGAAGTCCAGACCCGCGCCCCGCAGGCGCTCGAACTGCGCGCCGGGGTCTGCCAGGATTACGCGCATGTGATGATTTCCGCGCTGCGCAGCCTGGGGCTGGCCGCGCGCTACGTCAGCGGCTATCTGCGCTCACACCCCAAGCCCGGCGAGGAGCAACTCGTCGGCGCCGATGCCTCGCACGCCTGGGTGGCGGCGTGGTGCCCGGCCAATGGCTGGGTGGAATTCGACCCGACCAACAACCGCCAGCCCGCAGCCGACTATGTGCGCATCGCCATGGGACGCGACTTTGCCGACGTCTCCCCCTTGCGCGGCATCATCCGCGGCGGCGGCGATCACACCCTGAAGGTCGGCGTGCATGTCAGCCCGGTGGACGATCACTGACGGCCACAGCCTCACGCTCCGGTCTCATCCCCGCAGCCGATTGAGTGACTGCAGTTCGTAGATCAGCCGGGTGCGCACGCCGTTGATCGACAGCGTGTCCTCGATGCCCTTGACCGCGCGCCCGGCTGCCGGGGCGTACCAGTAGTGGGTCATCACGGTTGCCTGCGCGGCGGTGTAGTGCCCCTGCAGCCGGAAGGTGTGGAACGTCCCGGCGGGCACGGTGACGGTCTGTTCGGCCTCCACACTCACGCTCACGCCGAGCTTCTGATGCAGTTCCCACTCGGGCTGGCTCTGGGTGACAGTGTCCTTCCAGTTCTTGCCCACGCTCAGCGGAAAGACGAACTGCGGAAACGCCGGGCTGTATTCGATGGCCTCGCCCGGCACGATTTCGCGCGACATCAGGTCGAACTGGCGCGAATAAATGTTGTTCAGCGCGGGCGAGTCGGCCTTGTTGGTGCGCCGCACTTGCACATGCACCTCGCCGTTCGGCCCGATCTGCGTCACCTCGTTGGCCATGATCAGGCCCGGATCACCGCGGTCGATTTCTTCCTGGGTGCGGGTCACAAACACCCAGCGGTCGCCTTGGCGGATGTCGGGCAGATTCATCGTGGTCTCCTGGACGGGTTGAACGGTGGCGAGATTCTGCCCGCACGCCCTGCCTGCCGCTGTGGGCGCCGAAAAATCCGCGCGCCTGAAATGGATCAGTCGGCGTCGGCGTAGAACCCGGCGCGCCGGGTGCCGCGCGGCGGCTCGTCGCGCACCGCGGCATTGATCGCGGCGATGTGCTCGGGCGTGGTGCCGCAGCAGCCGCCGACGATGTTCACCAGCCCTTCTGCGGCAAACTCGTGCAGCAGCCGCGAGGTCACGTCCGGCGTTTCGTCGAAGCCGGTCTCGCTCATCGGGTTGGGCAGCCCGGCGTTGGGGTAGCAGCTGATGAAGGTGTCGGGCGCGGCCTTGGCCAATTCCTGCAGATAGGGCCGCATCAGCGCCGCGCCCAGCGCGCAGTTCAACCCGACGGCCAGCGGCTGCGCGTGGCGCACGCTAGCCCAGAACGCGGTGACGGTCTGCCCGGAGAGGATGCGTCCGGAGGCGTCGGTGACCGTGCCGCTGATGATGATGGGCAAGCGCTCGCCGGTCTGCTCGAACACCTCGTCCACGGCGAACAGCGCGGCCTTGGCGTTGAGGGTGTCGAAAATGGTTTCCACCAGAATGACATCGGCCCCGCCACGCATCAGCGCCAGGGTCTGTTGCGCATAGGCCGCGCGCAGGGTCTCGAAATCGACGTTGCGCGCGCCGGGGTCGTTCACGTCCGGGCTGATGCTCGCGGTCTTGGGCGTCGGGCCGAGCGCGCCCGCGACGAAACGCGGCTTGTCCAGGGTGCTGAACTTGTCGCAGGCCGCACGCGCCAGCCGGGCCGAGGCTTCGTTCATCTCGTCGACCAGCTCGGCCATGCCGTAGTCGTCCTGCGCCACGGTGGTGGCGCCGAAGGTGTTGGTCTCGACGAGATCGGCGCCCGCAGCCAGATAGCCTTCGTGGATGTCGCGGATGATCTGCGGCTGCGTCAGACTGAGCAGCTCATTGTTGCCTTTGACGTCACGCGGCCAGTCCTTGAAGCGCTCGCCACGGTACTGCGCCTCGCTGAGCTTGAAGCGCTGGATCATGGTGCCCATGGCGCCATCGAGGATGACGATGCGCTGCTCGAGCAGCGCGGGCAACTGCGCGGCGCGGGTGTAGGGCCGTGGTTCTGGAGGATGGATGGTCAGCATGCGGGCATGGTAGAGCCAAACCGGCCGCGCCTGCCGCGCCGCGCCGCGTCAAGGCAGGGCCGCAGCGCAGCTTGTCGTCACAACGCGCGCTGACACGTTTTGTTGCTTCGCAAGACTCGGGGGACTGGTTAATATCGCCCCCCATGCGCGCCATCTCCCGCCTGCTCGCCCCGCTGCCGTCGCCCGCCCGCCTGCTCTGGCTGGTCGTGCTGGCTTTGGCGCTGCAGCCGCTGACCTGGGCGCAGCAGCAGACGGCGCACTGGGTGACGCTGCCATATTGCGCGACCGGCGCAGCGCCCGCACAGCCCTTGGCGGCGGGCAATACTGCCGACGACAAGGGGCACGGGCATCACCTGCGGGTTTTGCTCAATCCCGCTGCGGCGTTGAATGCCGCCGGGGCACAGCCGGCCTTGCCCGCAGCGCCCGGTCCCGCCGTGGCGTTCGCCGCGCGCGCGGCGCGGCAACTCTTGCCCGAACCCGCCGCGCCCCGCCGCGCGACGCTCAGGCAACGCCCGCAACAGCCGCGGGCGCCACCGCAACTCTCCTGATCTGATCTGATTCGACCGCAGCCGCCGTCCTCGCAGACGGCGCTGCGCCCATGCCCGCGCCTGCGGGCGATCCGAACCGACTGGACACCCCCTATGCGCCCTCTCGCGCTCCCCATTTCGCGCACGCTGCTGGCCCTGGCCTGCGGTGCCGGCGCTCTCGCCCTTCCTCTATCCGCGCATGCCTGCGCCACCTGCGGCTGCAGCCTGAGCACCGACGCCGCGATGGGCTATTCCACCGCCTCGGGCTGGCGGGTGAATCTGCAGACCGACTACCTCAACCAGAACCAGTTGCGCAGCGGCACGCGCAGCGTTTCCGCAGCGAACGTGGCCGCGCTCAACCCCGCGGCAAACCAGGAGGTCGAGCACGACACCATCAACCGCTACACCACCCTGGGACTGACGTTCAGCCCGAATGCCGACTGGTCGGTCAACCTGCAGATTCCCTACATCGACCGCAGCCACAGCACCTACGGCGCGGTCACGCCGGGCCAGCTCACGGCAGACAACCTCAGCGACGCCAGTCTGCGCGGTCTGGGAGACATCAAGCTCATCGGCAGCTATCAGGGTCTGCTACCCACGCACAACTTCGGCCTGCAACTGGGGGTCAAGCTGCCCACCGGCCGCTACGGCGGCCCGAACGCCGATGGCACAGGCACAGTGGGCCGCGACCCCATCGCGTTTTCAAGCGGGCCAAGCGCTGGGCAGCTGGTGGATACCAGCCTGCAGCCCGGCACGGGTAGCACCGATCTGATCGCGGGCGCCTATTACTACCAGGCCATCAGCCAGGATTTCGACGGCTTCGTCAACGGCCAATTCCAGGCTGCGGTGGCGCACAAGCTCGACAGTCCGGGCGCAGATTACCGCCCTGGAAATCTGGCCGGCCTGAGCTTCGGTGTGCGCTATGAAGCCCATCCCGCCTGGGTGCCGCAATTGCAGGTGAACATCACCCACAAAAGCCACGACCAGGGCGCGCTGGCCGACACCACCGATACCGCGGGCACCGTGGCCTATCTCAGCCCCGGGCTGTCGGTCACGGTGGCCACTGACTGGCAGGCGTATGGTTTTGTGCAATTGCCGGTGTATAGCCAGCTCGACGGCTACCAGCTTTTTCCCCATTGGACCGCTAGTCTGGGCATCGGCACAGCGTTTTAATCTTTGATTTATTCCACGTTCAACAGGAGTTCAACATGCGTTCACGTTCTTCCCTTTTCCGCGCCGCCCTGCGCGGCCTTGCTGCAGGCGCGCTCAGCCTGGGGCTGCTGAGTTCGGCGCTTGCCGCCGGCATTCAGGTGACAGACGCCTGGATTCGCTGGCTGCCCGCCAATCTGCCGGCAGGCGGCTATGCCAAGGTGACCAACGACACCAATCAGGAGATCAAGCTCGTCGGCGCCTCCAGCCCCAAATACGGCATGGTGATGCTGCACCAGACGGTGAACAAAAACGGGATGTCGAACATGGTGCATGTCGATGCCATTGCCATTCCCCCGCACAAGAGCATGGCCTTCACCCCAGGCGACTATCACATCATGCTGATGCAACCCAAGCCAGGCATCGAGCCGGGGCAAAAGGTGCCCGTCACCCTCAAGTTTTCTGATGGCCAGTCCGTGACCACGGAGTTCGAGGTGCGCAAGCCCACCGCCTCCGGCCCTGGCGAGATGAAGGGGATGGACATGGAGCACATGCAGGGCATGAAGCACTGATTTCCACGTGTGATGACTGGGTTTACCAGACGCGCACTGGTGCGACGCAGCGCGCACATCGCCCTCTCCGCTGTCGGTCTGCGCGCACAAGCCGCCTGGGCGAATGGCCTGACCATCGGCCAGCCCGCGCCAGTCGCAGTGCTGCACACGCTGGACGGGCAGCGCCTGTCCACCGCCGACATGCGTGGCGAGGTTGTCATCCTCAGCTTCTGGGCAACCTGGTGCGGTCCGTGTCGGCAGGAGCTGCCCCTGCTGTCGCAGTACGCTGAAGACCATGCCGCGCAGGGCCTGCGCGTGCTGGGCTTCTCCCTGGACGGGCCGGAGCAACTGGCTCAGGTGCGCGCAGTGGCGGCCCCCCTGGCGTTTCCCGTGGGCCTGCTGCCCAGCCCGTGGTTTGGCGCCTACGGCCGCATCTGGCGCATTCCGGTGAGTTTTGTCATCGACCGCGCCGGGCGTCTGGCCGACAACGGCTGGAACGACCCGCACCCGGCGTGGACGCGGCAGCGGCTGCAGCGCGTGGTCGGGCCTCTGTTGGTCTGATCTTGCGTTTCAGTGCATGAAGCCGATGCGGGACTGACGCCGCAGACGCTCGAAGTCGACGTCTTTGCGCGCCAGCACCGCGCGGCGGTCGAGCTTGGCGGCGCCGAAGGCGTTCAGCAGCAGGCGGCGCAATTCGCGCGGCTTGCAGTGCTGCAGCGCGTCGAGCACATCGTCGTCAGGCTGCTCGGGGAAGGCGGTGCCCCAGTCGTGGCCGTTGCGAATCTCGCGATAGAGATTGACGGCGATCTGCCGCGTGCCCGCGGCGTCCGGCGGGACGATGTCGTACACATTGAGCCGGTTGAGAATCGGCTCTGGAATGTGGCTGGCATCGTTGGCGGTGGCGATCCAGATCACGCTGCTGCAGTCGATCGGCACTTCGGCGAATTCGTCGGTGAAGGTGCGCGCGGTATCGGCTTCGAGCAGGCTGTAGAGCGCGCCGAGCGGGTCGTACTGGGCATTGCCTGCGGCCTTGTCGATCTCGTCGACCACCAGCACCGGGTTGGCGTACTCGCCGCCCACCAGGGTGTCGAACACCTTGCCGGGACGCGCGTTTTTCCACTGCGACGATGCGCCGGACAGAATCCACCCGGCGGTGAGCGCATTCATCGGCGCCACTGCGCAGGTCGTGCCCAGCAGCGCCGACACCCGGCGCGCGAAGTGGGTCTTGCCGATGCCCGGATCGCCCAGCAGCAGCATGGGCATGATTTCCACCGGATCGCGGCTGTCGGCGCACAGCGCCACGCTGCGCTGAATGTCGCGCAGCGGCGCGCCAAAGTTGGGTAATTCAGCGCAGAGTTGCTCGATCTGCGGCGCGTCCTGCGGCTTGATGGCCAATCGCTCGCCGCCCGTGGCCAGCATGCGCTGGTAGGTGCTGCGCAGATGCTCGTTGGCATCCTGCCCCATGCCCTGCAGCTTGCGCTCCACGGCGCTGATATCGAACACGGTCTTGTAGGCGGCTACGGCAAGCATGGCATCCTCCTGAGTGCGGGCGTTGGCAATGAAGCATCAATCATGCCTGCATCATCGGCACGACGGCGACGCCGCACAAGGGCGACACCCCGGTGGAATGTCACGCCACAGCTCGGTCTGTGAAAAACTGCTCTCAAGAAAACGCAGGGCCGCCCCAAGTTTTCTTGACCCCCACGGGGGGCGGGTCGGTGAACCGACCCTGGGGGCGCTCAGATCTCGACTTGCGTGCCCAGTTCCACCACCCGGTTGGGCGGAATGCGGAAGTAGTCGGAGGCATCCTGCGCGTTGCGGCTCATCCACGAGAACAGCACTTCGCGCCACAGCGCCATTCCCGGCAGTTTGGACGGAATGATGGTCTGCCGCGCGAGGAAGAAGGAGGTTTCCATCAACTGGAACTCCAGTCCGTACAGCCGCTCGCACTCTTTGAGCAGCCGTTGGATGTCGGGCTCGTCCTGAAAGCCGAGTTCGACATGCAGCAGGTAGATGCCTTCCTCCATCGGCGTGAGCTTGATCCCTTGGTCGGCAGGCACATGCGGCACATCGGTGGTCTGCGCCGAGAGAAAAATCACGCGCTCATGCAGCACCTTGTTGTGTTTGAGGTTGTGCAGCAGGGCATGCGGCACGGTGGTGGCGCTGGGCGTGAGATAGATGGCCGTGCCTTCGACCCGCGTCGGCGGGTAGGTGGACAGGCTGGAGACGAAATCCTGCAGATTGAGCGCATGCTCTTCGAGCTGACGACGCAGCAGGGTACGCCCACGTTTCCAGGTGGCCAGCAAGGTGTAGATCACCGCGCCGAACAGCAGCGGAAACCAGCCGCCATGATCGACCTTGAGCGAATTGGACACCAGAAAAGCCAGATCGATCAGCGCGAACAGCCCGAACACCACATTGGCGCGCGCCGCACTCCAGCCCCAGCGGTGCTGCGCGATCATCCAGCAGAACGCGGTGGTGACGATCATGGTGATGTTCACCGCGATGCCGTAGGCCGCGGCGAGGTTTTCCGCTGTCTTGAAACTCAGCACCAGCAGGATGACGAAAATCAGCAGCAGCCAGTTGATGAAGGGCACATAAATCTGCCCCTGGTTGCTTTCATTCGTGAACAGCACCCGCATGCGCGGCAGATAGCCGAGCTTGATCGCCTGGGTGGTGATGGAATAGGCGCCGGTGATGACCGCCTGCGAGGCGATGATGGTGGCGGCGGTGGCCAGCAGCAGCAGCGGCCACAGGGCCCATTGCGGCGCCATGTAGAAAAAGGGGTTCTTCGTCGCCTCGGGATGCGCGAGCACCAGCGCGCCCTGGCCGAAGTAGTTGAGCACCAGTCCGGGCATCACCAAACCGATCCAGGCCAGTTGAATCGGCTTGCGGCCAAAGTGCCCCATATCGGCATACAACGCCTCGCCGCCGGTCAGCACCAGGAATACCGCGCCCAGCAGAATGAGCGCCACACCGGGTTCGCGCACGAACAGTTCGGCGCCGTAATAGGGGTTGATCGCCAGCAGCACGGTGGGGTTTTGCATCACCTGCGCCAGGCCGAGCAGACCGATGGCGGTGAACCACAGCAGCATGATGGGGCCAAAAAACCGACCGACCAGCGCGGTGCCGTGCTTTTGCACCACGAACAGCCCCACCAGAATGCCGGCGGTGATGGGCACGATCCAGTCATTGAAAATCGGCGTGGCCACGCTGATGCCTTCAATGGCCGACAGCACCGAAATGGCCGGGGTGATGACGCTGTCTCCGTAAAACATCGACGCGCCAACCAGTCCGATGGTGATGGCCGCGGTGCGGCCGCGCGTGCCCTTGGCGTAGCGGCGCATCACCAGCGCCATCAGCGCCAGAATGCCGCCCTCGCCGTCGTTGTCGGCGCGCAGCACCAGCAGCACATACTTCACCAGCACGATCAGGGTCAGCGCCCAGAAGATCAGCGACAGCACGCCGAGAATGTTGTCCGCGCTGTAGGGCACGCCGTGATCGGGGCTGAACGCCGTCTGGAAGGCGTACAGCGGGCTGGTGCCAATATCGCCATACACCACGCCCAGGGCGCCGAGGCTGAGCGCGGCCATGGTGGCCTTGTGTTCAGACGAGGGGGAAGAATCAGTCTGCATGAGGGGTGTGCGGAGCCGCGCCCGCGCGCTGAGGAATGCGCGTCGCAGAATAGTCCATTCCATCCGCGAAGCGCCGGAATCACCGGCTGGCTGTTGGTTTTGCGCTGCAGCAATTGTGCCGCGCTCTCGCCGTCCCTTGCCGCAGATCAAAACCCTGTGATCCGCTTTGCGCAAACATGCATTCATTATGATGAATCAATCTCTCGACTTCCAGCCCGAGCTGCTCCAGCGTTTCGACATCTCCGGCCCGCGCTACACCTCCTACCCCACGGCCGACCGCATGCATTCGGGCTTCGGCCCGCGCGATTACGCCGAGGAACTGCGCCGCCGCGCGCAGCGCGCACACGAACCGGTCTCGCTGTATTTCCACATTCCGTTCTGTGAGACCCTGTGCTACTACTGCGGCTGCAACAAGATTCCCACCAAAAATCACGGCCGCTCGGCCCCGTATCTCGACAGCGTCGAGCAGGAGTTGCGCCTGATCGCCGACATTCTGCAAACCCGCCTGCCAGTCACCCAATTGCACTGGGGCGGCGGCACGCCCACTTTCCTTGATGACGAGGAGGCCGCACGCCTGATGGACATGACCCGGGCGCACTTCGACCTGCAGCCTGGAGGCGAGTTTTCCATCGAAATCGATCCACGCAAGGTGGATGAGAAGCGTGTGGCGCATCTGGGGCGGCTCGGCTTCAACCGCATGAGCGTGGGTGTTCAAGATTTCGCCACCGAGGTGCAGCAGGCGGTCAACCGCATCCAGAGCGTGGAAGAAACCCGATTGGTGATCGACGCCGCCCGCGCCAACGGCTTTTCGTCCATCAGCCTCGATCTGATCTACGGCCTGCCGTTCCAGAACCTCGACTCGTTTGACCGCACCCTCGATCAGGTGATGGAGCTGTCTCCCGACCGGCTCTCGCTCTACAGCTACGCCCATCTGCCGCATCTGTTCAAGCCGCAGCGCCGCATCAACGCCGACGACCTGCCCAGCCCCGAAGTGAAGCTCGGCCTGCTGGGTCTGGCCATCCGGCGGCTGGAAGAGGCCGGTTATGTCTACATCGGCATGGATCATTTCGCCAAGCCCGACGACGAACTCGCCCGCGCCCAGCGCGATGGCAAGCTGCACCGCAACTTCCAGGGCTATTCCACCCAGGCCGAGCTCGATCTGCTGGCCTTTGGCGTGTCGAGCATCTCGAATGTGGGCAACTGCTACGCGCAAAACGCCAAGACCATCGACGAATACACCGAGATGCTGGCCTTCGGCAAGCTGCCCACCGCGCGCGGCGTGCACCTCACCCCGGAAGACCACCTTCGCCGCACCGCCATCCAGCGGCTGATGTGCGACTTCCATCTCGACCTGCGCGCCCTGGCGGCGGAACACGGGGTGGATGCGCAAGCGACCTTCGACCCCGATCTGCAGCGCCTCAAACCGCTGGAGGACGCCGGTCTAGTGGTGCGCGACGGCGCGGACGGGCTGCATGTGCGCGTCACCCCGCAAGGTCGGCTGCTGGTGCGCGTGGTCGCCATGCAGTTCGACGGCTATCTGCACCAGCCGCGCGAGCAACTGCTGCAGCCGCGCTACTCGCGGGTGATCTGAGCGCCCAGCGGCGCCCGGCAATGCGCCCGATGCGACGCCGGGGCGCGGCCCGCCGATAATGGGGGCTGCGCCCTAATCCCCTTCCCCCGATGAATCTGGTCAAGCCCCTGATCGCCCTGCTCGCGATTGTCAACCCACTGGGCATCATCCCGTTTTTCATTCTGTTCACAGAAAGTTTCACGAAAGAACAGAAGAAAAAAACCATCCTCGTCAGCTCGATCTCGGCCTTTCTGGTCATCGCCCTCAGCACCCTGATCGGCGCCGACCTGCTGCATTTTTTCGGCATTTCCATCGCCTCTTTCCAGGTTGGCGGCGGCATGCTGCTGCTCATCAGCGCCATCAGCATGCTCAACGCCAAGACCGGCGCGACCAAATCGACCAGCGACGAAGTGGAAGAAGCCGCCGACCGCGCCAGCGTGGCCGTGGTGCCGCTCACCATCCCGCTGCTGACCGGCCCGGCCACCATCAGTACGGTCATCATCTATGCCAGCAACACCCATCACTGGTGGCAGCACGGGGTGTTGATCGGCTATGGCGTCATCATTGCTGGAGCCGCGGCGCTGTGTTTTCTGGCGGCAGAACCCATCGCACGCTTTCTGGGCAAGACCGGCATCAACGTGATGACCCGGCTGATGGGACTGATCCTGTCCGCCCTGTCCGTCGAGATGATGAGCGACGGCCTGCTCAAACTGTTTCCTGGCCTGGGACGGTGAAGCGCACCTGCCATCCTGCACCTTGCCGGTGCGATCAGGGTTCCCACCTAGTGCGCCCGGCGCACAAACTTTGAACAATGTTCCGTATTGCGAGGTCACACCCCGCACACCCCACAAGAGGGACCGAGGAGACAGACGAACGGCTTGGCCGGTCGTTGCACTACAGTAACGCTGCCCTTCGTTGTCTGAAGGGCAGCGTCCCCAAAAGCGCCGCGAACCTGTGTTCCGGCGCTTTTTTCATGGCTGCTGCGGCGCCTTGGTTCTTCGCTCTCGCAGGTTTCGCATGGACTTGATTCTGCTTGGCCTGGCTGCGCTGTTTGCCGGTTTTGTCGACGCCATCGTGGGCGGCGGTGGCTTGGTGCTCGTTCCAGCGCTGTTTGCCGCCTTCCCCGACACCGCCCCGGCCACCCTGTTCGGCACCAACAAGGCCGGCGCGATCTGGGGCACCTCGGCGTCGATGTGGTCGTATGTGCGCCGGGTGCAGCCCCCCTGGTCGACCGTCCTGCCCGCCACTCTGGCGGCGTTTATCGGCGCGCTCGGCGGGGCCTGGCTGATGACCCAGGTGAAATCCAGCGACTTTCGCCAGGCCCTGCCCTTCATTCTGCTGGCCGTCCTGCTCTACACCCTCAAGCGCAAAGATCTGGGGCATCACCACACGCCTCACCTCAGCGGACTTGCCGAGCGCGCGTTGGCCATCGGCAGCGGTCTGCTGATAGGTTTTTACGATGGATTCTTCGGCCCCGGCACTGGAAATTTTCTGATTTTCCTGTTCGTGCGCGGCTTTGGCTTTGACTTTTTGCACGCATCCGCCAGCGCCAAGGTGGTCAACGTCGCCTGCAATCTGGCCGCGCTGCTGGTATTTGCCAGCAAGGGCCATGTGATGTGGCCCTACGCGGCGCTGATCGCGGTCTGCAATATCGCTGGCAGCCTGCTGGGCACCCGGCTAGCGCTGCGTCGGGGTACCCATTTCGTGCGCGGCATGTTTCTGCTCGTGGTTGCGGCACTGATTCTGAAGACCGCGCATGACGCGTTTTTCTGAGCGCGCATGAAAAAGGCGCTGCGTGTTGCCGCGCAGCGCCTTTGCATGAATCCGCTGCCTGACTTATCGCTTCATCGGGCAGGTATTCATGCCGATGAGGGAATACAGCGGGCAGAACTTGAACAGCCCGGTCACCAAAGGCACCACGCCGATCCAGCCCCAGACGCCAATGGTACCCATCAGGGTCAAGGCGATCAGAACGATACCCACAACGATGCGCAGAATGCGATCGATACCACCGACATTGAATTTCATGGCCCACTCCAGGAAAAAAGAATATTGTGATTTGACACCTTTTTCCGTGACTGCACAGTGACTGCAGTCACACGCGGTTCTGACTTCAGCCGTGCCAGCGGACGCAGTCAGTCACCCTGAAATCTCTCCAGCCGCGACCTGTCGCAGAACAGCCGGTTGCAGGATGTCGATTTTTTCACGGGACAACCCAACCCAGCCCGCCGACTCGAAGCGCTTGAGCAGGCGGGTGACGATTTCCCGCGCTGTGCCCAGCCGGTCTGCCAGTTGCTGATGTGTGCTCAGGACGCGTGGCCCCTGCCCCAGAAGCGCCTGCGCCAGCCGCTGGTCCAGCCGGTGAAATGCCAGGGCGTCGATCAGTGCGGTGAGGTCGGCCATGCGCGTGGCAAACTGCCCGAGCACGAATTGCCGAAACGCTGGAATACGCTGCAGCCAGTTTTCAAACAAGTCGGGGCGAATCATCCACAGCGTGCCATCCGTCTGCATTTCCGCGTGCGCGGACAGCGTCTCGCCGGAAAACAGGCTTGCCGACGAGACCAGGCAGATTTCTCCAGGCGTGAGGCGATACATCTCCAATTGCCGCCCCGTTGGCGCCATGCGAAACACCCGCGCCTCTCCAGCCAGCACCAAGGGAAAGCCGCCGCAATTCGCACCGGGCGCGAACAATTGCGCTCCGCGCGGCACCTGCATCACCGCGCCACCAGCCCCCCACTCGGCATCCAGCTCCACGGACGGAACCGCGGAAAGCGCGGGATAAAGAACTTGAATGTCGGTCAGTGTTTGCATGGAAAATAGGTCATGACGTGACGGGCACGGAGAAAACGGGAGATGTTTCATGTGAAACAAAGCCCCTCAAGCGCGTCGCGCAGGGTTAACCCGCATAAAATAAACAGCCTGAGGAGACACAAGTGGATTATCCCCGCAACTTTGATGTCGTTGTCATCGGTGGAGGGCACGCCGGCACAGAGGCTGCGCTGGCCGCCGCGCGCATGGGGTGCGCCACCCTGCTGCTGACACACAATATCGAGACTCTGGGCCAGATGTCTTGCAACCCGTCCATCGGCGGAATTGGCAAGGGCCATCTGGTCAAGGAAATCGACGCCCTTGGCGGCGCGATGGCCGAAGCTACCGACGAGGCCGGAATCCAGTTTCGCATCCTCAACGGCAGCAAGGGCCCCGCGGTGCGCGCCACGCGCGCGCAGGCGGATCGCCAGCTTTACAAGCGCGCCATTCGCGGGCGGCTGGAAAATCAACCCAATCTCTGGTTGTTCCAACAGGCGGCAGATGACCTGCTGGTCGAGCCTACCGGCAGCGGCGAACGCGTCACCGCAGTCGTCACCCAGACCGGCATCCGGTTTCGCACACGCACCGTGGTGCTGACCGCGGGCACTTTCCTCGATGGCAAGGTGCATATCGGCCTCGATCACTACGCCGCCGGGCGGGCGGGCGATCCGCCCGCGCTGCGTCTTTCCGCGCGACTCAAGACGCTGCAGCTCCCGCAAGGACGGCTGAAAACCGGAACACCGGCGCGCATCGACGGCCGCAGCATCGATTTTTCCAAGCTCATCGAACAACCGGGTGACCTCAATCCCATGCCGGTGTTCAGCTTTCTCGGCACCCCCGAGCAGCACCCCACTCAGGTGGCGTGCTGGATCACGCACACCACAGAGCGCACCCACGACATCATTCGCGCCGGTCTGGATCGCAGCCCGATGTTCACCGGGGTGATCGAGGGCGTTGGGCCGCGATATTGCCCGAGTATCGAAGACAAGATTCATCGTTTTGCCGACAAATCGTCGCATCAGATCTTCCTGGAGCCGGAGGGGCTGCAGACCAACGAGTTTTATCCCAACGGCATTTCCACCAGTCTGCCGTTCGATGTCCAGATCAACATGGTGCGTTCCATTCCCGGTCTGGAAAACGCGCATCTGCTGCGCCCGGGTTACGCCATCGAGTACGACTACTTCGATCCCACAGCGCTCAAGACATCGCTGGAAACCAGGGCAATCGGCGGACTGTTTTTTGCCGGGCAGATCAACGGCACGACCGGCTATGAAGAGGCCGCAGCACAGGGGCTGCTGGCGGGAATCAACGCGGCATTGCAGGTGCAGGGCCGCGAGGCCTGGTGTCCGCGGCGCGATCAAGCCTACCTGGGCGTGCTGGTGGACGATCTGGTGAGCAAAGGCGTGAGTGAACCGTATCGCATGTTCACCAGCCGTGCCGAATTCCGTCTCAGCCTGCGCGAGGACAATGCCGACCTGCGCCTGACCGAGATCGGCCGCGAACTTGGCGTGGTCAATGACGCCCGCTGGGATGCCTTCTGTCGCAAGCGCGACGCCATCGAGCGCGAAATCCAGCGTCTGCGCGCCACCTGGGTCACACCGCACAGCTTGCCGCCGGAACAAGCGCAGGCGCTGCTGGGCAAGCCCATCGAGCGGGAATACAGCCTGGCCGATCTGCTGCGGCGGCCAGAATTGCGCTATGACGTGTTGGCGCAATTTCCCCACCCCGGTTTCGCGCCGGACGCGCCATTGGCCGACGCAGAGCGCGAGCAGGTCGAGATTCACATCAAATACGCCGGTTACATTGACCGGCAGCAGGAAGAAGTGGCGCGCGCCGCGCAATATGAATCGCTGCGCCTGCCTGCGAACCTGAATTACCGCGAAGTCTCCGGGCTGTCGGTCGAGGTCCAGCAAAAGCTCAATCAGGCCCGGCCGGAGACGCTGGGGCTGGCCTCGCGCCTGTCGGGAATGACTCCCGCAGCCGTGTCTCTGCTGCTGATCCATCTGCGCAAAGGCGTGCTCAAGCAGGCACTCCGGCTGGAAAAGGACGCTGCCGCGTGAGCGCGACCCGAGCGCAGGCTGCGGGCGCGTTTTCCATCGAGACTTTTTTGCAACACACGCTGCGCACGCTCGACCTGGAGTTCACCGCCCAACAAGAGCAGCAATTACTGGACTACACCACGCTGCTGCAGCGCTGGAACCGCGTGTTCAACCTCACCGCGGTACGCGATCTTGAGGGAATCGCCCGGCTGCATCTGGCGGATTGCCTCGCTGCGCTGCCCGCATTTGGGCGCGCGGCGCCACGGCGCATTCTCGATGTCGGCTCGGGCGGCGGCTTGCCCGGCATCGTGCTGGCCATCGGCCTGCCGAGCGCAGAACTCCATTTGATCGACACGGTACAGAAGAAATGCGCCTTTCTGCAACAAGCCTGCGGCAGTCTGGGTTTGCAGCGCGTGACCGTGCATCACGCTCGCGTGGAGGCGCTGCAGGACGTCGTCGGATTTGACTGCATCACCAGCCGCGCCTTCAGCGATTTGCCTTTGCTGGTGAATCGCTCGCGCCATCTGCTCGCAGCAGCCGGTTCTTGGTGTGCCATGAAGGGGCAGGTGCCAGAACAGGAAATCGCCGCCCTTCCCGTCGGCATTGCTGCGCGCATCGAGGCCTTGCAGGTCCCCGGGCTGGAGGCTGCGCGCTGCTTGGTCTGGCTGCGGCCGCAAACCGCCGTTCCAGCAGCGCTGGCTTAGCGTTGGGCTCCGGCACAATACGGACTGGCTGAGCGTGGCTCGGCGCTGTTTCACGTGAAACATCCGTTTTTCTGGAGAACCGCTTGGCGCAGATTTTTTGCATCGCAAATCAAAAAGGCGGGGTCGGCAAAACCACCACCAGCGTCAACCTGGCCGCTGCATTGGCGCGCATCGGCCAGCGAGTCTTGCTGGTCGATATGGACCCGCAGGGCAACGCCACCATGGGATCGGGGATCAACAAGCACGCCCTCACCGCCTCGGTCTATGAAGTGTTGATCGGCCAAGCCACACTGACGCAGGCGTGCCGGCACAGCGCAAAATCGGGCTATGACGTGGTCGGCGCCAACCGCGAACTCGCTGGCGCCGAGGTGGAACTGGTCGATCAGCCACAACGCGAGCGCCGCCTCAAATCAGCCCTCGCCACAGTCGCCTCAAACTACGACTTCATCCTGATCGACAGTCCGCCCGCCCTCGGACTGCTCACCCTCAACGGTCTGTGCGCGGCGCACGGTGTCATCGTGCCCATGCAGTGCGAATACTTCGCGCTCGAAGGCCTGTCCGATCTGGTCAACACCATCAAGCAGGTGCATGCCAACCTCAACCGTGATCTGCGCATCATCGGCCTGCTGCGGGTGATGTTCGATCCGCGCATCACCCTGCAGCAGCAGGTCAGCGAGCAGATCAAGGGACATTTCGGCGACAAGGTGTTTAACACCGTCATTCCGCGCAATGTCCGGCTGGCAGAAGCGCCCAGCTACGGCTTGCCCGGCGTGGTCTTCGACCCCATCAGCCGCGGCGCCAAGGCCTTCACCGAATTCGCGCAGGAAATGGTGGATCGGCTGGCTGTTCCCGCGTGATGCAACCACCTTCCCCCGTTCCAATGCGCATCCTGCTGCTGCCAGGCTGGCTGGGTTCCGCCAGCGGGCACTGGCAACGGCGCTGGCAATGTCTGTATGGCGATGAATTGGTGGAACAGGCGGATTGGCTCACCCCGCGCCGGGGGGACTGGATCGCCCGGCTGGAAGACGTCATCCTCGCCCAGCCCGGCCCGGTCGCACTCGTCGCCCACAGTCTGGGCTGCCACCTGGCCGCGGCCTGGGCGGTGAGCAGCAGGCATGTCCAGCGCGTCACCTGCGCCCTGCTGGTCGCCCCGCCCGATCTGGCAGATCCCAACTTACCGTCCGCCCTGCTGCCGTGGCAACGGCCCCTGCCCGCGCAGGCGCTGCCTTTCACAGCAACCGTAGTGGCCAGCGCGGATGATCCGTATTGCGGCACTTATGCCGCGCAACACCTGGCCAGCCGATGGAGGGCCGACTGCGTCTACCTCGGTGCGCTTGGCCATATCAACGCCGACTCCGGCCTGGGAGACTGGCCGCAAGGCCGGGCCCTGCTGCAAGCCGTCTTGCAGCGCAGCAGGCACAATGTCGTCCCTTCTCCGGTTTGACCGGGCAACATCCCCACGCTCATGGCAACAAAAAAACCCAAAGGACTCGGCCGCGGGCTCGACTCCTTGCTCGGCCCCTCGGTTGAACTGTCCGAGCTGGACGCCGCCGCCCTGCGCGAACTGCGCCTGGACGATCTGGTGCCCGGCCGCTACCAGCCCCGCACCCAGATGGACGAAGGCGCGCTGTACGAGCTGGCGCAAAGCATCAAGGCGCAAGGCGTGATGCAGCCCGTGCTGGTCCGCGCCCTGCCGGACGGGCGCTATGAAATCATCGCCGGCGAACGCCGCACCCGCGCCGCGCGCCTGGCCGGGCTCGATACCGTGCCCGCGCTGGTCAAGGACGCCGACGACCGCGCCGCCCTGGCGATGGCGCTGATCGAAAATCTGCAGCGCGAAGACCTGAACCCGCTGGAAGAAGCCCGCGGCATTGCCCGGCTGATCGAGGAATTCGGCCACACCCACGAGCAGGCCGGGCAGGCCGTCGGCCGCTCGCGCACCGCGACCAGCAATCTGCTGCGTCTGCTCAATCTGGCAGACGCGGTGCAAACCATGCTGCTGGCCGGCGACCTCGACATGGGCCATGCACGCGCGTTGCTGGCACTCGACAAGGCGCAGCAGGTGCAGGCAGCGCAACACATCCTGGCCAAGCGCCTGAGCGTGCGCGAGGCCGAGCGACTGGTCAGCCGCACACAGCAGGAACAGAGCGCGGCAAGCGCGCCGAAAAAAGCCAAGGCGGTCAAAGACCGCGACTGGCAGCGCCTGGAAGAGGAGCTGTCCGAGCGCTTCACCGCACCCGTCGAAATTCGGAGCAAGGCGGCGCGCAAAGGTCAGCAGAACGGCGAAATCGCCATCCGCTTTTCCTCGCTGGACGAACTCGACGGCCTGCTCGCCCTGCTCCGGGGTGGCACCTCGGGAGGATGAGCGTCGCTGCGGATGCCGCTGCTCAGAGCGCCATTTTATCTAATGACGGATAAGTTCTAAGTCCCATTTCTGCGTATCCCATCTTGCATCCTCCATAAAACGATGACTTCCTGGCTGGCGTCGGCTGGGGAACGTCTCGCAACCCACTAGGACGCCCAGCGTTTGCATGTACGAATCACGATGGAGACATCTTATTGCGAATCGTTCTTGTTCGCAGGAAGGCGCACGATTCCTGTGGGTTAGCACGCAGGGCGATCAGGCGCAGTACATCTCGCTGCGATTGCGCCCGCCCTGCTTGGCGCGGTACATCGCCTGATCGGCCATGGACAACACCGAGTCGATGCTCTGGATGGGCGCATCGCAGCCAGCAATCCCCAGACTCAGGCTGAGCCGCACGACCCCGGCGGAGGTGTGGAACGGATGCGCCGCAACGAATTCGCGCACCCGCTCGGCAATTTCCAGCGCCTGCGCTGCCCGGGTATGCGACAGCAGGATGCAGAACTCCTCGCCGCCCATGCGCGCAAAGACATCGCCGTCGCGCAGCAGCGAGAGCACCACTTGCGCAAACTCCACCAGCACCTCGTCGCCAACAGGATGGCCATGCCGGTCGTTGATCTGCTTGAAGTGGTCGAGGTCGAGCAGCAGCACGCAGGGGCCCTGGCTGCCAGCGGGCGCATCCTGAATCGCGCGCTCGACAGCGGCGAAAAAGCCGCGCCGGTTTTGCAGGCCCGTGAGTGGATCGGTGTATGCGAGTGCGCGCAGCTGATGCTCCAGGTTCTTTTGCGCGGAAATTTCCACCATGCCGGTAACCACACAGTCTTCCCCGGCAAAGCGCACCCGCCGCGTGGACACCAGCACATCGACCGGCGGGCCTTCGACGGTCTTCAGCCGCACTTCCATCTGCCGCACTGCGCCTTCGAGCTGCAGCCGCGCCAGCAACTGCGCGCGCTGCGCCGGGTCGGCGTAGAAGTTCGTGGTGACAATGTCGTCGGACAGCCGATTGGCCGGGTCGATCAGCGTCTTGGCCGCAGCGTTGTAGCGCAGCACTCGGGAATCGGACAGCCGCGCCAGCACCAGAGGCATGGGTGTGGCGTCGAACAGGCGCTCCAGGTTCTCCTCGCTCTGCTCGGCGTGACGCCGGGCTTCCTCCGCCGCGCGCGCTTCGCGCTGCAGCCGCTGCCGGTCGAGCCAGGCCAGGCGCATGCTCCGGCTGAGCGACACCGCGATCTGCCATCCGGCCAGATTGGCAAAACCGAACAACACCGCGGCAATGCTGACGAACTTCGCATCGAAGTGCAGCGACGTCCAGACCACGACGGCGAACAGGGTGGTGAACACCCCGCCCACCCACAGCGCTTCGCGCCGCAGGATGGGCACATAGGCATAGCCCGCGAAAATCAGCGCCAGCGCAGTGATCGAGTGGTAATCTGCGCTACCGCCATAGGCCAGCACCACCAGCAGGAACAGCACCATGATGCTCAGCTCAAAGCCGAACAGCAAGGTGGCCACGCGGCGCACATGCTCCACATGCCCGGCCTTGCCCAGACGCGCCAGACCGATTCCCCAGGCCAGAATGGCAAACCGCGCAGTCAGCAAGCTCCAGTACACCCAGGTGGCCCCCAGAACGGCCAGGTCGGTGAAGGTGGCAAAAAGGAAGGCGAGCGAACCATAAAGTCCGATTTGCCGCACACGCGGCCCCAGGCTCGGCCATTCCGCACGCACGAAGGCCTCTTCCTGCGCCGCGTCCACGAACAAACCGTCAGCGCCGATTCGCCATTGCGCATCCGAGTCAGCGGAGAAAGGGTCGGTTGCCATGAAATCGGTCAGAGGCGGCGCAGTCAGCATCCAAAGACGCTCGCACGCAAAGTCACGTCTTCATCGTATTCTGAAAATCGCACGGTTTGCCAGCGCGAACCGCACGACAGTGGAATAGTTCACGGTTCGGACAAGAGTCGGTGTGCACACCCGCCAGTCCCAAGCCCTCTCATCGAACCGCGGCGAAAATAAACGGCAATCATCGCATCTCCACCTCTTCCTGCAGCGCAATGACCCCCAGCCCGACCCGCTCGATATTTGAAAACGCCACCGCGTCGCACGCCGCAGCGGCGTTCGCGTTGAGCCACGCGCAGCAGGACATCCTGCTGCGACAGGAACTGCTCGGCAGCGCCATCTACACCATCGGCCTGACCATTACGATCGACGGTGAACTCGATATTCCCATGCTGCAGCGGGCCCTGCAGGACGTGGTCGCCGCCGAGCCCATGCTGCGCGCACGGGTGATCGCCACGCCTGACGGCCCGAGATGGCAGGTCGCCGACGCGCTGGAGTGGGCACTGCCCTACACCGACTGCCTCGCCCTCACCGGATCGCCGCTGCGCGCCGCAGAGCACGTCTGCCGCGACATCGCCGCGCTCAAGGCCGAGGGCATCGACCCGGCCGGGCCGACCCTGTGGCGTTTCGCCCTGTACCGCACCGGCCCCGCACGATTTGAATGGCTGCTGTGCTTCAACCACGTCCTGCTCGACGGCTATGGCGTCATGCTGATTGGGCAACGCGTCTGTCATCGCTATAACGCACTTCTCTGCGGCGACACCTCCGCCCTGGAGTCCGGCCCCAGCTACGCCCGTTTTGTCGAGCGTGAGAACAACGAGGCGCAATCGCCACGCCACGCGCGCAACCGAACGTTCTGGGAGGAGCGGCTGGCCGCGTTCGATTCCACGGCAGCAGCGGCGTCCGCGTCCGATCTGCAGGCCCTTCCCGTCCCGGCGCAGCACCGGTGGGAAGTCAGCATCGCGCGCTGGCAACGCTACCTGGAGATAGCCTCTGCACATGGCCTGTCACCCGCGCAGGCGGTGATGTTTTTTCTTGCCAGCTATCTGTCCAAGGTTTCAGGCCAGAGCGACATCCTCATTGGCATGCCGCTGCACAACCGCAAAGACGCCATCGACAAACGGACCGTCGGCCTGTTCGTCAACAGCCTGCCGCTGAGGCTGAGTGCCGACGCGGATGCCACGCTGCCCGACCTGATGCGCGCGCTGGCCGAAGAAACACGGCAACTTCTGCGGCATCAACACTATCCGCTCGACCGCGTTCTCACCCGCCTGCCGCCCAGACAGGGGATTGCCGGCATGCATTTCGACCTCATGGTGTCGTTCGAGAACTTCGATCCGCACACCACCCTCGGCACAGCGCGGCTGACCTTCGCTCCGTTCAGCGGCCACCCGGGGTTCGCGCCGGTCGCCGCCTACATCCGGCAGTACGGCGACACCGAGCAACTGCCCATCGACCTCGTTCTGGACCCCAGAGCGCCGCCCGCGCTGCGGCACACCACCTTTCTCTCGGCACGCCTCGACCAGCATCTCAGCTTCCTGATCGACCAGCCACAAGGCCGCCTGCGCGATCACGACCTGCTGTCCCCGAACGAACGCGCCGCGCTACTCGCCCTGCAGCCCACACCCGTGCCGCGCGCCGCACCGCAGTGTCTGCATGCGCTGGTCGCCGAGCAGGCGCGCCGCACCCCGGCGGCCTGCGCCGTCCGGTTCGGCAACGCCCAACTGAGCTACGGCGCGCTGGAACAGGCGGCCAGCCGTCTGGCCCAGACCCTGCGCGGCCTGGGCGTCGGGCGCGACGTGCTCGTTCCAGTGATGATGGAACGCCGCCCCGAACTCGTGGTGGCGCTGCTCGGCGTGCTCAAGGCGGGTGGCGCCTATGTGCCACTCGACGCCGATCTGCCCACCGAGCGCCTGCGCCGTATCCTGCAAGAGACGCGGGCGAAGGTGGTGCTCACCCAGCCCGCGCTGCACCCGGCGCTGCGCGCCGCGAGCACACCGGATGCGCTGCACCTGCTCGACGCCGACCTCCAGCCGGACGCCCCAGCGGAGCTGCCGCACGACGCCTGCGCCGCAGACGATCTCGGCCTGGTCATTTTCACCTCCGGCTCCACCGGCCAGCCCAAGGGGGTGATGATTTCGCACCGCGCCCTGTGCAATCACGCGCTGTGGAATCTGCGCGCGGTGGCGTTCGGGCCGCACGACCGTCTGCTGCAAAAGTCCTCACTGAGTTTCGACGCCTCGGTTTCCGAGTTCTTCGTCCCGCTGCTGTGCGGCGCCGCGGTGCACCTCGCCCCGCCGGGACTGCAGCGCGATCTGCCCGCGCTGCTGCAAACCGTCATCGCCGAGCAGATCACCCACCTCACCCTGGCACCGTCCACCGCCAAGGCGCTGGTCAACGACCCCGCTTTGCCCGCCTGCACCAGCCTGCGCTGCCTGCAATTCGGCGGCGAGCCGCTCGAGGCCGTACTGGCCGCACGCTTCCAGTCCTTGCTGCCACACACCCGGCTGCTGAATTTTTACGGCCCCAGCGAAACCACCGAAGACAGCAGCCTCTATGTGGTGGACGTCCCCATCACCCAGACCAGCGGCAATCTGCCGGTGGGCCGCCCCATCGACAACACCCGCATCTACGTGCTCGACGCGCAGTTGCGGCAAGTCCCTTTCGATGTGATCGGCGAAGTCTGCATCGCTGGTGCGGGGGTGGCGCGCGGCTATCTCGGCCAGCCCGAACTGAGCGCCGAACGCTTTCTGCCCGACCCGTTCGCGCCCAGCGAGCGCCTGTACAAAACCGGCGATCTGGGCTATTGGTCTGAGCTGGGGCAGCTCCATCTCGCCGGACGCAACGACGAGCAGATCAAGATCCGCGGCTTTCGCATCGAAATCGGCGAGGTCGAGCGGCAACTCGCCAGCCATCCCGCGGTTGCGCAGGCGGCCGTCATCCCGTGGATGGCCCACGCGGATGATCCGCACCTGGCCGCCTATGTCGTGCTGCGCGAGGGGCAGGAGCACACGCCGATCAGCACGCTGCAACGGGCGCTCAAAGCCAGCCTGCCCCACTACATGATTCCCGGCGCCTGGCAAATCCTGCCTGCCATGCCCCTGACCGCCAGCGGCAAGATCGACAGGCGCGGCCTGCCCGCGCCCCAGCTTCAGGCCGCGCCACAAGTCCTGCCGCGCCGCATGCCGCGCAGCCCGACCGAACAGACCCTGTGGACCCTCTGGAGCGAGGTGCTGCACACAGACGCTTTCGGCATCGACGACCATTTCTTCGACCTGGGCGGCCACTCGCTCACCCTGACCCAGGTGCGCTCGCGCATCCACGCGGTATTCGGCATCGAACTGCCTCTGGCCGATCTGTTCACCCACCTGAGCATTGCCGAACTGGCCGTGCATGTCGATCAGCAGCAGCAAGGCCAGCATCTGGTCGCGTCCATCGTGCCTGTGCGCCGCGACGGCCCGTTGCCCACTTCGCTGTCCCAGCGCCGTATGTGGGTCATTCAGCACTTTCACCCCGAGTCCGTGGCCTACAACGTCACCGCGCCCTTGCGGCTTCGTGGCCCGCTGGACATCGCGCAGTTCCAGCGCGCCCTGACCCTGCTCATCGCGCGCCACGAAGCCCTGCGCACCCAGTTTGCCCTGCGCGATCAGGAGCCGGTGCAGATCATCCTTGCGCATCTGCCCGCTGCGCTGGAGATCATCGACCTGCGGCACGTGGAGGAACACACACGCGATGCCGCCGCGCGGCAGGCGGCAACCGCGTTCGCTGCCAGGCCCTTCGATCTGTCCGCCGCCCCGCTGTACCGCGTCGCCCTCATGCAACTCCGCGAGAACGAGCATGTGCTGATCTGGGTGTTGCACCACACCATTGCCGACAACTGGGCGCTGGCCGTGCTGTCGCGCGATGCCATGCAGATCTACGCCGGACTGTTGCAGGGCCACACCACCCTGGCCGACATGGGTCTGCCCCCGCTGCAGATCCAGTATGCCGACTACGCCGCCTGGCAGCGCAGCGCGCCCGCCGCCGCTGCGCGTGAGGCGCACTTGGCCTACTGGATGCGGCGCCTGCAGGGCATGACCGACCTTCCCCTGCCCACCGACTTCCCCCGTCCGGCGCAGCCCAGCTTTGCTGGAAAAACCTTGTTTGTCGCGCTGCCGCAGAGCCTCCAGCATGCCATGCGCCAGCACAGCGCCCGCCACGGCGTGACCCCGTTCATGCTGCTGCTGGCCAGCTTCAATGTCCTGCTCGCGCGCATCACCCGCAGCGCGGACATCGCCGTGGGCACGCCCATTGCCAACCGCCACCACGCCGCCACAGAGCAGCTCGTCGGCACCCTGGTCAACACCCTGGTGATGCGCAACACCGTGGATACCGATACCCGCTTCGACCAGCTCCTGCAGCAGGTGCGCGACACCGCGCTGGCGGCATATGCCCACCAGGACGCGCCCTTTGATGAACTGGTCGAGCGCCTCACCGCCCAGCGCGCCGACCATCCGCAAGGCCTGGTGAGGGTGCTGTTCAATGTGCTCAACGCCCCCATCGGCAAACTCGCCAGCGTGCCCTTCACCTACGCGGTGTTCGACTTCCAGCGAGTCGCGGCGCAGTTCGACCTGTCCATCCACGTCGACACCGAATTCAGCCGCCACATCCAGCTCGAATACGCCACCGAGCTGTTCAGCGACGAAACCGCCCGGCGCCTGCTCGACAGCTATCTGTTCCTCACCGAACAGCTGCTGGCGCAGCCGGGCCTGCCGCTGTCCGCCCACGCCCTGCTCACCCCGCCGCAGCACGCTCTGCTTGCGCAGTGGAACGCCACCCAGGCCAGCTCCCCCGCGCAGCGCAATCTGCCTCAGTACCTGCAACTCGACGCCGCCGACAAGCGCGACCGCATCGCCCTCACCGACGCACAGGGCCACCATCTGCGCTACGGCGAACTGCACACCCGCGCCCAAGGCATTGCGCATCTGCTGCGGCAGCAGGGCATCGGCCGCGGCCACCGCGTGGGCCTCTGCCTGGACCGGAAGACCGACCTGCTTGCCGCACTGCTGGGCGTGCTGCACGCGGGGGCGGCCTATGTGCCGCTGGACCCCGAATTCCCGGTCGAACGCCTGCGCGACATGGCGGACGACGCGCAGTTGCGCTGCATCCTCACCCAGAGCGCCCTGCTGCCGCTGCTGGCCGACACCGGCGTGCCGCAACACGCGCTGGACAGCACCGCACTGACGCGCCTGCGCAGCGGCACCGCGCCCCCCGCAGAGCATGACGCCCAGCCCGACGACCCGGCCTACATGATCTACACCTCCGGCTCCACCGGGAAGCCCAAAGGCGTGCTGGTGCCACACCGCGCGGTGATCAATTTTCTGCACAGCATGGCGCGAGAACCCGGTCTGCAACCGAATGACGCGCTGCTGGCCGTCACCACCCTGTCGTTCGACATCGCCGTACTCGAATTGCTGCTCCCCCTGGCCGTGGGTGCGCGCGTCATCCTCGCCGACCATGCCCAGGCACGCGATCCCTACGCCCTGCGCAACCTGCTGCAAAACAGCGGCGCCACCGTGCTGCAGGCCACGCCGTCCACCTGGCGCATGCTGCTCGAAACCGGCTGGCCCGGCAACCCGCAGTTGCGCGCCTTCATCGGGGGCGAAACCCTGCCCGCCGATCTCGCGCCGCGCCTGCTGTCCGCCTGCGCCGAGGTCTGGAACCTCTACGGCCCGACCGAAACCACGGTCTGGTCCACCTGCTGGCGCGTGCACCCGCAGCAGCCCATCGTGATCGGCCGCCCCATCGCCAATACCCAGGTCTGGGTGCTCGATCCGCAGGGCCAGCCCTGCGCCATCGGCGCTCCGGGCGAGATCCACATCGGCGGCGACGGCGTGACGCTCGGCTACTTCCGGCGCCCGGAACTCAGCGTCGAGCGCTTCATCCCCGACCCGTTCTCCAAGCCGCCCGGCGCGCGGCTCTACAAGACCGGCGACCTGGGACGCTGGCGGCATGACGGCCAGCTCGAACATCTCGGCCGCCTCGACCATCAGGTCAAAGTGCGCGGCTTCCGCATCGAACTGGGCGACATCGAAGCCGCCCTGCGTGCGCAGCCCGGTGTCGCCTCCAGCGTGGCCACCACCTACGCGCCGGCAGCCGACGACCAGCGTCTGGTCGCCTACATCGTGGCCACACCCGGCGCGCCCAGGCCCGACCCGGCCGCCCTGCGCCAGGCGTTGCGCAACCGCCTGCCCGATTACATGGTGCCGCAACACGTCGTGCTGCTCGACGCCCTGCCACTGCTGCCCAACGGCAAGCTCAACCGCGCCGCGCTGCCCCCGCCGCAGCACAGCGCATCCGCATCCGAAACGCCGCGCAACGCCAGGCTGCCTGCCACGGACGAGGAGCGGCGCATCGCCGCCATCTGGCGCGATCTGCTCGGGGTGGAGCGCGTGCTGCTCACCGACAACTTTTTCGACCTCGGCGGCCATTCCCTGCTGGCCATGCGCGCGGTCATCGCCATCGAGCAGCAGCTCGGCTGGCGCATCGCCCCGCGTCGGCTGATTTTTGAAAGCCTGGGACAACTCGCCCGCAATGGTGTTGCCGCCCCCCTGCGCGAAACCGCCTGAACGCGTCTTCAACTCGGCATGCACCCGCCTTTCACCGACGCCCTCGGCCAGACCTTTGCGGCTGCGGGGACGGAGGCGCGCATTGCCAGCCTGGTGCCCAGCCTGACCGAAACGCTGTGCGCCTTCGGCCTGCGCGAGCAGATCGTCGCCCGCACCGGGTTCTGCGTGCATCCGCGAGCTGATGTACGCACCATTCCCAAAGTGGGCGGCACCAAGGACGTTCATCTCGACGCCCTGCGCGCGCTCAAGCCCACGCATGTGCTGGTCAACATCGACGAAAACACCCGCGACACGGTGGACGCGCTGCGCGGCTTCGTGCCCCACATCCTCGTCACCCACCCACAAATCCCGGAAGACAATCTGGATCTGTTCAGCTTGCTCGGCGCCACTTTCGGCAAGGTGCCAGGCACGGCGCAGCGCGCCGCAGGTTTCCGCAACACTCTGCAAACCGTGTTGACCGATCTGCGCGCCGCCCATTTCGCCACGCGCCGGGTGCTCTACCTGATCTGGCGCGCGCCCTGGATGACCGTGGCGCGCGACACCTACATCAGCCGCAGCCTCGCCGTGGTCGGCTGGCACACCCTGCCCGAGCGGTTCGGCGGCGACGGCCTGCACCAGCCAGGCAGCGCCCGCTACCCGGCGTTCGACTGGTCAGCAGACTGGCTGGACGCGGTGGACTGCGTGCTGCTGTCCAGCGAGCCCTACCGCTTTGGCGCGGCGCACGCCGAAGAAGTCCGCAGCCTGCTCGCCGCACGCGGGTTCCAGCCGGAAGTGCGCTGCATGCCGGGCGAATGGGCCAGCTGGTATGGCGTGCGCGCCATCGATGGACTGCGACAACTCGCCGCCAGCGCCCGCGCGCATCCAGGCTGATGTCTACAGCCGCGAGCGCGCAAACACGCTGCGGTGACGCTGCGCGCGGAACTGCCAGGCCAGCAAGGCAAACCCCACCAGAGGCACCAGCACATCCCGCAGGCCAAACGGACCGTCCGGCCCCGTCCCGCCCAGGCCCGCCGCCTTGCCCAGCAGTCCGCCCACGATCCACACCGAAGGGCCGACCAGCGCCGCCAGCCGCATCCCCAACCCGCCCCAGGCACTGGCAAACCCCAGCACGGCGAACCCCAGCGCGGCCAGCCCCAGCTGAAACCGCAGCGGGTTGGCCGCCGCCAGCGGCAACATCTGCTGCGCACCCACCCACACAAAACCCGCGCCGATGGAACACAGCAAAAACCAGCGCAGCACGACCTGCGCCAACCGCAACTCATGGGGCGCGCGGTCGCTGGTGAGCAGCGCCAGCGCCGCCAGCACCAGACCGATCAACACCAGCGTCAGCGCCCGGTACTCCAGCGCCCAGTGCAAGGCCTGCGTCATGCCATCTCCTCCGAGTGCCGTGCGCCTCAATGCGCCGCATCCGACGCCGAGCGGTCTTCGATTCCCACATCGAGCGCGACCAGAAAGCGCGACACCATGTTGTACGCCGCAATCACCCCGACCAATTCCACCACCTGTTGCTGCGGCAGCAGCGCGCGAATGGCGGCGAAATGCGCCTCGCTCACCCGTACCCGCCGCGTCATGTCGTAAGTCACCGCCATCACCGCGCGCTCCTGGGTGGAAAACGCCAGCCGGTTATCGACCGCGGCCGGAATGTCATGCAGCAGCGCGAGCTGCTCCGCGCGGCCGCCGACGTCGAGAAACGGCTGTGCGTGATGCATGAACTCGTAATCCGCCCCGTTGAGCCGCGCCACCACGCAGATGGCCAGTTCGCGCAGGGCGGGGTCGAGCGCAAGCTCGCCGCGCACCGCGCCCAGCAGACCATTCCAGCCGCGCGCAAACGCCGGGCTGTGCAGCAGCATGCGGTCCAGATTGAGCAAGTCGCCGCCCCGACGCTGGCGGATGGCGGCAACCAGGTCTTCGGGCTCGGCATGGTGTTGCGGCAGATAGGCAATACGCGGCATGATTGATGGAGCGCAAGAAAAGGACATTGGGCTGCAATGTAGCCTCAAATCCGCATGCTGGGAAAAACCGGGCTGCCCACCTGCGCAGCGTCTCCACTTGAAAAGCCTTCCGCCCCGCCGCATGTTGTCTGCAGTTCTTCTTCCCAGAGGTCATCATGCTCGTCGTCTGCCCCCACTGCGCCACCCTCAACCGCGTCCCCGATGACCGCCTGCAGGACGCTCCCGTCTGCGGGCAGTGCGGCCAGGAGGTCCTGCCGCCCGCGCCCTTCAGTCTCACCGACGCCAGCTTCGAGCGCTTCATCGCCAAGAGCGAGCTGCCGGTGGTGGTGGATTTCTGGGCCGAGTGGTGCGGGCCCTGCAAGATGATGGCGCCGCAATTCGCGCAGGCCGCCAAACTGCTACAGGGCCGCGCCGTGCTGACCAAGGTCGAGACCGACGCCAATCCGCAGGTTTCGGTGCGCAACCGCATCCGCAGTATCCCCACTCTGGCGCTGTACCGCGGCGGCCAGGAAGTCAAGCGCCAGTCCGGCGTCATGCCCGCACAGGAACTGGTGCGCTGGATCGGGGTGTAAGACGGAGCAGGCCCGCGCACGTCAAGGCGGCAGAACGCCGCCGCATTCAACGTGAAGACTTGGCGGCAGGCCGGGCACGCTTCGCCGCAGGGCGCTCTGGGCGCACGGGCGCCTTTTTTGCGGCGGGTTTGCCGACCGGCTTATCCGCCGGTTTCGCCGCAGTTTTTGGCGCCGCAGTCCCGCTGGGCGCGGCAAATCCCGCCTGCATCGCACCGCCCTCCTGCATCGCCTGGCTGGCCAACTCGGTGAACTGCTGGGTCATGGTGTTCCACCAATGCATCGGGTCGAACATCGGCGCGGTTGCAGACTCTTGCGGCTGCGTCTCGGCACTCGACGTCGCTTCCGCGCCCTGCGCCGCCATGGCGGTCTCATTCGGCGGCGGCTCGGCCACCATGCCTTTGGCGAACGCCTGCAAGTCCACATTCATGGACCTGAGCGCATGCAGGGTCATGCGCTGCACTTCCAGCGCCTGAATCATGTTCTGCGTCATGCGCGCATTGGTTTCCAGCCAGCTCAACACCGCCTTGAGATCGGTGATCTTCTGTTCGATCTCCTTCACGTCCATGGTCGGCGCCACCCAGTTGGCGAACTGCGACGGCATGCCCGTGCCCTTGAGCAGGGTCTGAAAAAACTCCATGCCGGGAATGAAGTCCTTGAACTCCGGGGTCTGTGCCATGGTGGTCTCCGCGCGCAGAGTGCGCTGTGCCTGCAGCATACCCGCGACGCGCCCGCGCGAGAACCCACGCCGCCCCGAAGAAAACTGCATTCCCGCGGCAAAATAGCGCGCATGTCGCCGCCCCCAGCAACCAACGCACACAGCGGCCTCCGGGGTCGGCGCGGATGAGAGCGCCCCGGGGTCTGCGCACACACCCGGCCGGGGCGGCCATCCTCTTGCTCGCCCTGCTGGTGCTGGCCTTGCATCTGGCCGCGCTCGACTGGCTCGGCAGCGCATTTCAACCCCTGGCTGCGGGCCGCCTGCCCGAGCCGATCTACACCCAATTGCTCCGCCCCACGCCCCCGTCAGCCGTCGTGCAAAGGCACGCTGCGGCGCCCGTGCCAACGCTCCCGGCGCCGCGCCCTGCACCTGAGCGCGCGCCACCGCCCAGCACCACACAGCCCGCGCCGCAGCCCATGCCGATGCCGGTCGGAACCGCCATCGCATCCGCCCCTGCGCCCGAGGCCAGCGCGTCGCCGCCCGCTTCCGCGCCTGCCGCCACCCACGCAGCCCCGAGCGACAGACTCAGTCGTCCGGGCGCCCATGCATCAAGCCCGTCCAGCAGCGCACTGCGGCGCTCCGCAACGCCACTCGCATCCAGCTCACAGCCGGTCAGCGACGCTTCCGCGCCCGTTGCCGAGGCGCCAGCCTGGCCCCCCTCCACCAAACTGTCCTACACCATCACCGGCTACTGGCGCGGCGACCTGCACGGCAGCGGCGCGCTGGTCTGGACGGTGGATGGCGATCACTACGACGCCACCCTGTCGGGCAGCGCGCTCATCAGCTTCGCCTACCAAAGCACCGGCCGCATCGACGGCGACTGGCTGGCCCCGGACCGGTATACCGAGCGGGTGTTCACCCGCGAAAAATCCATCCAGTTCAACCGCGCCAGCAATACCCTGCGCTTTAGTGCCATTCCAGAGGCGCTCCCCCTGCCGCCGCATGCACAAGACAGCGCCAGCCTGTTCCTGCAACTCGCCAACCGCCTCACCACCCGGCCAAGCGACTTTCGCCCCGGCGCCACCGTCACCTTCACCGTAGCCCGGCCCAGCGGCATGACCGACTGGACCTTCACCGTTGTCGGCATGGACACGGTGGCCACACCGGCCGGGCCGCTGCAGTGTTGGCATGTGGTGCGCCAGGCGACCCAGTCCAACGAGCTTGGCGCGCAAATCTGGCTGTCACCGCAACTGCAGAACCTGCCGGTGCAAATTCGCCTGCAGCAATCGGCCGACAGCTTCCTGCTCTTCACCCTCGATCACGCTGCGCAGGCGGCGCCACAGCCCAGCGCCTCTGCGCCGTGAACGCTGCGCTCAGTGCGGCGGCAGAGTCGGGATCATCCAGGTCAGCACATGTTGCTGCAGATACACCAGCACGCCGAGCAGGAAGGTGAGAAACACGCTGTGCTTGAAAGTGCGGGCGAACACCACGCCCTCCTTGCCCTTGAGCGCCGTGGTCGATACCCCGGTGGCGATGTTCTGCGGCGAGATCATCTTGCCCATCACCCCGCCGGAGGAGTTGGTCGCGGCCATCAGCACCGGATCGAAACCCAGTTGCTTGGCCGCCACCACCTGCAGGTTGCCAAACAGCGCATTGCCCGAAGTGTCGCTACCCGACAAAAACACCGCCACCCAGCCGAGGAAGGCCGACACCAGCGGAAACAGCGCCCCCACCCCCGCAACGCCCAGCCCCAGGGTGTAGCTCATGCCGGAATAGTTCAACAGGAACGCCAGGCCGACGATCATGCACACCGTGAGCACGGCGATGCGTACCTGCACCCAGGCGTCGCGCAGCGCGGCGAGAAACTCCCGCGCGGGCAGCCGCACCAGGACCGCGGTGATGACGGCCGACAGCAGAATTGCCGTGCCCGTACCCAGCGGCTGGAAGTCCCACAACGCCACATATGGCTTTTTGTACAGCGTGATGAACACCTGCTTGTCCAGACCCGGCCACAGCACCTTGGTCTCGCCGATCGTGAACATCTTGGCGTACACCCAGAAAATCACGACCACAGTGATGACCACCCAGGGCAGCCAGCCGCCGTAGCCCACGCGCTGCTCGCCTGCTGCCCGCACGGGGCGGGCAATGGCAAACTCCGCATCGGGTGCAGGCGCCCACACCTTGAGAAATGCCACAGTCAGAATCAGCGAAAACATGGATGCCAGCACATCAGTGAGCTGATAGCTGATGAAGTTCGACGAGACGAACTGCGCCAGGGCAAAACTGCCCCCGGCGACGAACAATGCGGGCCACATCGCGCGGATCGAGCGCCAGCCGCCATAGATCGCAATGACATAAAACGGCAGCAAAAAGGCAAAAAACGGCAGTTGCCGCCCAACCATGGCCGCCAACGGCTCCGCCGGCATGCTGGTGACCGCGCCCAGCACCGTCAGCGGCACTCCCAAGGCACCGAACGCCACTGGCGCAGTATTGAAAATCAGGGTGAAGGTCAACGCCTCCAGCGCCGGAAAGCCCAGGCCGATGAGCAGCGCGCTGGTGATGGCCACCGGTGTGCCAAAACCCGCAATGCCTTCAAGCAGGCAGCCGAAGGAAAACGCCACCACCAGCAGCACCAGCCGCCGATCGTTGGGCAGGTGTTCGAGCATCCACAGACGGAACATTTCAAACCGGCCCGACTTCACCGCGACGTTGTACAGCACCAGCGCCCCGTAGACGATCCACATGACAGGAAGCAACGCGAATACCACGCCGAAAGCCACGGCATTGAGCGCGAGCCCCAGCGGCAACTGCCAAAAGTAGACGGCGATGAGCATCCCGGCAACCAAACCGGCCGCTGAAGCCTGCCACGCCGGTCGGCGCAGCACACCGAGCATCAGCAACACGATGGCGATCGGAATGGCCGCCACGAGAAACGAGGGCAACAAGGCCCCCCCGACAGGGGTCAGAATTTGATGAAACATGCGAGTCTCTCCCGCCCGATTGGCCGCTTTCGCGCTTCGGGCCTGTGATGTGTTGTGTCAAATGCGCCGCCGTCACCAACGCCTCTTGCGCCGGCTGGGGATGTCGTCCATAGGCCTTGCGGCGGCGCCGGTAGCCTATGAGCGCGCAGCAAGTCGGGCAAGTGAATCGCGGGGATTATTACGTCTGGTTGCAGATCGTCTGCCAGGGTCAATACAGAGTTGCTGCCCATGGAAGTAATGCTGCGTGCAGACCCGGATGGACACCCCCAGCGTCAACGCTTTGCGACGCAATGGCGTTTCTTGCGGAAGGAAAGGAGCGGCTTGCTTTTTTCCGGCTTGATTTTTGCTTTGATGTCCGCATCTCCTCATCAACCAGCGGAGGCACACCATGCAAACCATGATCTATGACTCAGAGGCGTTTTCTGTCCTGCAACTCGACTGGTCGGGCGCGCAGGCCGCGCAAAACGGCCCGCAAGCCGACCTCTCCCGCGGCGGGTATGAAATCGTCGACAAATTCGCCCGGAAGGAAATTTTTCTCGGTGGCCGCGCCGCGGAGGGATTCCGCGACAGCGTGCAGCAACTGATTGCTCAGGAACCCAGCAGCGAAGAGATCGACGACTTTCTCGACCGTTACTCCGCGTTGTCGCGGCAGTCGCTGCAAGCGCACTGAACCGCCCCGGAACCGTTGCGCCTCACGTCGCGGCGGCGGGGAAAGGCTCGGCGTGCGTTTCACGCGCCAGCAGCACACACAGCACCGACACCGCAATCCAGGCCAGCAACACCCCATTCGCCGCCTGAAACGCTGTGCCGCCATACAGCCGCACGCCACCTGTCAGCTGACCCGCCCAGAACCGATCCAGTACCCAGCCCAGCAGGGGAAGCTGCACCAGCGCCCCCAGCATCACCCCGGTGTTGTGCACGCCGGAGGCCGTTCCTGCCAGCCGCTGCGGCACCGACTCCTTGGCCCAGGCAAACCCCACCACCATGCTGCCCGAGCCCACCGAGGCCAGCAACAACGCCGTCAGCAGGAGCAACCACGGCGCCTGCGGCCAGACGGCCAACACGCCAAACCCTGCCAGCATCAGCAGGCCACCGAACAGATAAGGAAATTTGCGCCGGCGCAGGGTGTCGGACACCCGCCCCCACAACACACCGCCCACGGAAAACGCCACCAGCATGGCCGCGATCACCCAGGACGCCCGCCCTGCTGGCATCTGGCGCTGCTGCACCAGAAACGGCATGCCCCAGAGCGTGGTGAAAGTGAGGAATGCGCCGCACACCCCGCCCGGCGCTACGAACAACAAGGCCGTATTGCGATAGCGCCAGACTTCACCCAAGCCTCGCCCCACCTCGGCCAATGTCTGCGGCTTGCGCGCCGGCAGATATCCGTCGAAGCCCAGATCTTCCGGGCGGTTGCGGATGCGTAACAACGCCAGCAGCGACAACCCCAGGCAAAGGGCCCCCACCGCGCCCAGCACCCAGCGCCATCCGAAACTATGCGACAACATCAGCAGCGGCGCCTGCGCCAGCACCGCGCCCAGCGTGCCCAGGGCCAGCGACAAGCCCGACATGGTGCCGAACACCCGCGGCGCAAACCAGGACGCCGAGAGTTCCAGAAGCGACACCCAGGCCACACCGTGCCCCAGGCCGATCAGCGCCCGCGCCACGGCCGCCGACTCGAAGCTCCCCGCCACGGCAAACAGCAAAGCCCCCACCCCGGTGACCGCTTGCCCCACCACGATCAGAACCTTCGGTCCAAAACGGTCATTGGCAATGCCCGTGGGTATTTGCGATGCGGCGTAAAAATAAAAATAAAACGACGCCAGATTGCCGAGTTGCGCCGCATTCAGATGAAAGTCGCGCATCAGGTCGGCGTTGAGCACCCCTGGCGTGACCCGCAGAAAAAACCCCACCATGTAGGCCGCAGCGGCGATCCCCCAGAACAGCAGGGCGAGACGCAAGGGCGGGGGTCGAAGAACGGCAGGCATCGTTGGGTGGCTCCGTGTCGAAAGCTCGCCAGCTTACCCGTGCGGCGTTTTTTCCGCCGCGCCGCGCAAAACGAGAAAAACTCCGCAGCGCGACCGGCTGAAATCTTCTTTTATTGTGTTGAATCAAAACCTTGCGATTTGATATTCATAGACTCCAAATCATGAATATCGCCGAACTGCCCTCTTCGACAGCGCCGACTCTCATCGTGCCGACATCGCTGAACCGGCTCGCCCGCTTGGAGCGCATGGCCGGGGGCGATGTGGTGCGCATTCTCAAGGCGCTGGCGCACCGTGAACGGCTGGCCATCCTGTGTTTGCTGATGGACGGCGAGCGCTGTGTGCGCGAGCTGGAACACGAAGTCGGCATGCGTCAGGCCGCGCTGTCGCAGCAACTCGCCAAGCTGCGCGCCGAAAACATCGTCGAAGCCACCCGCCGTGGGCGCTTCGTCCACTACCACATCAAAAGCCAGCAAGTGCTCAACGTGGTTCGCGCGCTCTGCCCGGCAGAAGAAACCTGAAGCACGGGCCGGTGCCCCGCCACGGCATCACCAGGTGCCGTGCAAGCCCCAATACACGATGAACACCAGCACCAGGGTGGAAACAGCCCAGCCCCAGGGCGGCAACACATTCCACAACCGGTCGAGCACACCGGCGCCGTCATCGACCGGGATCTGTCCGCGCATCACCTGATCGAAGCGGGAAAAGAAGGTTTCCGCCAGACTCTGCGCCGTGCTGTCCACCGTTCCTTTGCCGAGTTGACCAATCGCTCCGCCCACCTCGGCGGTGGCTTGGTAGTTCATTTGCGTGCCACCATCCGGCGTGGGCTGCAGCGCCACCAGCGCGCGCCCAAGACCAAATCCGGCGCTTCCCGCGTTGCCCTCGAAGCGCAGCACATAGCTGTGCGGGGGATTGGGATCTTCCAGCGTCAATGTGCTGCTGAAACGCGTCTTGAATCCGCCCACGGCCAATACCTGCACGACCTCGAAATGTCCTGTCCCCGTGTCGGTGATCGACTCACAGCCGGGAATGCAGGTCTTGAGCACCTCGGGGTTGTTCAGCGCCTCCCAGGTTTTCTGCGGGCTTGTCGGCAACAGCCATTTTCCTTTGACATCCATCCCAGCCTCCATGTCGTCTGACTCACTGCGCCTTCATCCCGTCACCGGGCAGCGGACAGGCATATATCAAGATCGACTTATATTCTGCGCATCGTGACTGAAGCAAGCTGCACCGCAGCAAAATCGGGAAACTCCTGATCGGGTCACTACCAAGGCGGACACCTGCGGACCCATTCTGTTCACCGGAACGAGGGTCTACACTGACTCGCTCTGGTTCACCATGAACGGATTTCCATGCAGATCACCGTCCTCGACGACTACCAGGATGCCGTGCGCAAGCTCGACTGTGCGCAGCACCTGGAAGGTCACGACCTCAAGATTTTCAGCAACACCGTCAAAGGCGTCGGGCAGCTCAGCGTGCGTTTGCGTGACACGCAGGCGCTGGTGCTGATCCGTGAACGCACCGCACTTTCGCGGCAGTTGCTCGAGAAATGTCCCAAGCTGCAACTCGTGGTGCAGACCGGCCGCATCGGCCCGCATGTGGATGTCCAGGCCTGTACCGATCTGGGCATCGCTGTGGCCGAGGGCCAGACCGATCCCGTTGTGACTGCCGAACTCACCTGGGCGCTGGTACTGGCCGCCATGCGCCGTCTGCCGCAATACGTCGCCAGCCTCAAGCATGGCGCATGGCAGCAGGCCGGACTGAAGTCGCAATCCATGCCGCCCAACTTTGGCCTGGGGCAGAGCCTGGCGGGCAAGACGCTGGGCATCTGGGGCTATGGCCGCATTGGCCAAAAGGTGGCGCGTTACGGTCTGGCGTTCGACATGCAGGTGCAGGTATGGGGCAGCGCCGCCTCGCGCGACCTGGCCGTGGAGCATGGGCTGCGCGCCTGCGCCTCGCGCGAAGACCTGTTCACCAGCAGTGATGTCCTCAGCCTGCACCTGCGCCTGAACGAGGCGACGCGCAGCCTCATCAGCCTGGCGGATCTGTCACTGATGCAGCCAACCGCCCTGCTGGTGAATACTGCCCGGCCAGAGCTGCTGGCCCCGGATGCACTGGTGGCCGCGCTCAATCGCGGGCGTCCGGGCCTGGCCGCGGTGGATGTGTTCGAGGCCGAGCCGATCCTGCAGGGCCACCCGCTGCTGCGGCTGGAAAACGCCATCTGCACGCCGCACATCGGCTTTGTCGAACAACTGCATTACGAGCATCTGTTCTCACAGGCATTCAAGGCCGTTGCACAGTTTTCCGCGGGGGATCTGAGCGGTATTCTGAATGCGCAGGGCCTGTCGCCAAGACGCGTCTAAAGACGCCTATTTGCCGATGCAGAAACTGGAAAAAATCGCGCCGAGCAGGTCCTCCGGGGTGTATTCCCCGGTAATGGCCATCAGCGCCTGATGCGCCAATCGCAATTCCTCGGCCAGCAAGTCCAGCGGGGCGTTCGCGTCCCGGGCGATGAGATCCACAGCAAGATCGAGGTGGCCGCGTGTTTGTTCCAGCGCCTGCACATGGCGCTGGCGCGCGATGAACACCCCCTCGCTGCCCTGTTGCGCCCCGGCCAGTTGCAGCAGGGTGTGGCGCAGTTCCTGCAAACCGTCGCCATGCGCAGCGGAGATCCACACGCCTTCGCCCGCCGGAAGCCCCCATTGCTCCCAAGCGAGCGCGATATGCTGCTCGGCTTGCTCCAGGCTCACACTGTCCCGCTTGTTGAACACATGCAGCAAGGGCACGCCTGCAGGCAGGCCGCGCGCGATATCGGCCTCCGTCTGCGCATAGCCCGGCGACTGCAGCCGTGTGAGATCGTGCAGGAACAGCACCACGTCCGCGCCTGAGATGGCATCCCAGCTGCGCGCCACGCCGATTCGCTCCACCGTGTCGTCACTGTCGCGCAGACCCGCGGTATCGATGATGTGCAGCGGCACGCCCTCGATCTGGATCGTCTGACTCACCTTGTCGCGCGTGGTGCCGGCAATGGGGGTGACGATGGCCAGTTCGGCGCCGGCCAAGGCGTTGAGCAGCGAGCTTTTGCCTACATTGGGCTGACCGGCCAGCACCACATTCAGGCCTTCACGCAGCAACACGCCCTGTCGCGTCCTGGCCTGCGCCTGCGCCAAAGACTGCTGCAAGGCCTGCAGGCGCTGCTGCGCCTGTGCCTGACGCAAAAAATCGATGTCTTCCTCGGGAAAATCGAGCGTGGCCTCGATCAGCAGCCGCAGCTCGACGAGCTGGGATGCCAGTCCATGAACCGCCTTGGAGAGCTCGCCGGCCAGCGCCCGCGTGGCGCTGCGCGCTGCCGCTTCGGTGCTGGCGTCGATCAGGTCGGCCACACTTTCCGCCTGGGCCAGATCGAGCTTGCCATTGAGAAAGGCGCGCCGGGTGAATTCGCCGGGCTGCGCCACACGCAGTCGCATGTCACGTCCCAGCTCCAGCAGACGTGCCAGCAGCAGTTGCAGCACCACGGGGCCGCCGTGGATCTGCAACTCCAGAACATCTTCCCCGGTGTAAGAGTGCGGAGCGGGGAAAAACAGCGCCAGCCCCTGATCGAGAATGCCGCCCTGGCCATCTGTAAAAGGCAGATAGGTGGCATGCCGCGGCGTCAGCTCGCGCCCCGCGATCGCATGGGCCAGCGCTGCGAGCGATTTACCGGACACACGCACGATACCCACCGCGCCCCGCCCCGGCGCGGTGGCGATGGCCACCACCGGATCGGCGTCCTGCGCCAATGGGTTCATTGCCGTGCGCCGGTGCGCGTCAATCCCGCCTTACTGGGCAGACTTGGCCGGGGTATCGGTCAACACGCCCACGCCCATCTTCTTGTTGATGAACCATTGCTGCGCAATCGAGGTCGAGTTGTTGGTCAACCAGTACAGCACCAGCCCGGCGGGGAAGAAAAAGAACATGATGGAAAACGCCGCCGGCATGATCCACATCAGCCGCGCCTGCATCGGGTCGGGCGGTGTGGGGTTGAGCTTGACCTGCAGGAAGGACGTCGCCGTCATGATGGCCGGCAGGATGTAGTACGGGTCCTTGGCCGACAGGTCGTGAATCCACAGAATCCACGGCGCGCCGCGCAGCTCCACGCTGGATAGCAGCACCCAGTACAGCGCGATGAACACCGGAATCTGAATCACGATGGGCAGGCAGCCGCCCAGCGGGTTGATCTTTTCCTTGCGGTATAGCTCGACCATGGCCTGGTTCATCTTCGCCTGGTCACCCTTGTAGCTCTCGCGCAGCGCGGTGATGCGCGGGCCGACCGCCTTCATCCGCGCCATCGACTTGTAGCTCGCCGCCGTCAACGGGAAGAACGCCAGCTTGATCAGCAGAGTCAACACAATGATGGACCAGCCCCAGTTCTGCACCACTTTATGGATGAGCTCGAGCAGCCAGAAAATCGGCTTGGCCAGAATGGTGACCCAGCCGTAGTCCTTCACCAGCTCCAGGCCCGGTGCGAGCGCTCCGAGCGTGCTCTCCAGTTCCGGGCCGACGAACAGCTTGGCGTCGGTGTTGATGCTCTTGCCCGGGGCGATCTGCGCCAGCGGCTGGATGACGCCGACGGCGTACAGGTTGTCACCCAGCTTGCGGGTGTAGAGGTCGCGCGGGCCGTCATAGGGCTGGGGCACCCAGGCCGAGACGAAGTAGTGTTGGATCATCGCCACCCAGCCGCTGTCGGCCTTTTTCGGCACCTCGTTGGTCTTCAGATCCTTGAATTCGAACTTCTGGAATTTGTTGGCGTTGTCGTAGTACGCCGGGCCGGTGTAGGTGTGATAGAAGTGCGATTCGTCGCCGGGCGGCGTGTTGCCGTCGCGCACGATCTGCATGTACAGCTGCGGGCTCACCGGCGCGGTGCCTGTGTTGGTGATGGTGTTTTGCACATTCACCACATAGCTGTCGCGGGTGAAGGTATAGGTGCGCTCCAGCCGCACGCCGCCCTGGTCGGGCGACACCAGCTTGATCTGCAGCGTCTTGGCATCTCCCATCTTGCGCGGGCCGGGCAGCACCGTCATCTCGGTTTCGTGGTTCGGGAAGTCACCGCCAATCAACCCCGACTGCGCCATGTATTTGCTGTTCGCCGTGTCGTCGAACAGCACCACGTTCTTGCCTGGCTCGCTGCGGCTCTCATACTTGAGCAGCTTCGCATACACCAGATTGCCGCCACGCGAAGAAATCTTCACGTCCATCAGGTCGGTCTGGATGGAGATGAGCTGCGCGGCCGGTTCTGCGGTTGCGGTTGTGGCCGGAGCTGTCAGGGATGCTGCGGCCGGTGCGGCTCCGGGCAACGCAGCGGCGCCGGGCGCAGCTTGCGGCACAGCGCTGGTCGGCGCGCTGGCGACTTGTGCAGGGTGAGCCGGCGGGGTTCCGAACAAATCCGTCTCGCCGTTGTAGCGCAGCCAGGAGTTGTACAGAAAAATCATCGACATGGTGAAAACCACCCAGAGCACCGAACGGCGGAGATCCATACGCAAATCCTGTTGTTTGTAGTGAAGCGGACTGCCTGAGCGAGAATCAGGGCTTGGACGCGGGGAGAGGAGAAGACGACGCGGACTCACCTGCGACTGAGGCCGAGCACGGCGCCGTTTCTTCCGGCAAAGACGCGCTATTGTGCATGGGCTGCGATGACGCCGTCTGCGCCATGTCCTGCGGGGACAGAGGATTGGGTGTTTCGTGCCCGTCGTCGCGCCGCCACGGCGCCCAGGTGAACTGCGCTGGAACCGGTTCGTGTCCCCCTTGGCACCAGGGCTGGCAGCGCAGAATGCGCACCGCTCCGAGGTAACTGCCGGCCGCAGCGCCGTGTTTGTCGAGCGCCTCGATGGTGTAGGCCGAACAGGTGGGATAGAAGCGGCATTGCCCGCCCACCCAGGGGCTGAGCAGCAAGCGGTACAGACGCACCAGACCGATCAACAACTGCTTCATGCAAGGCCTTGTTCCGACATGACGACAGTGCGTTCGACCCAGGACTTGAGCAAAGCGTTCACCATCTGCCGCACATAAGCCAGCAGAGCAGGCGAACGCGCGCTGCGAAACGCAGTCGGCAGCTTGCGCGTCAGGCGCAACATCAGAACGGGCGCCTGCAGTGCCGCGCAGGCCGGTAGACACAGTTCGCGTAGCGCCTGACGCATCACCCGTTTGATCAGGTTGCGGCGGACGGCGGCCTTGCAGAATTTTTTAGGGATGACCAAACCCAGCCAGCACTGCCTGGCCCCAGGCACCTGCGCACTCCATTCGACCGGTGCGGCCCGGTAATGCAGCCGAAATTCTGCCTGTTGCGCGTAGCGCGCAGCAAAACAAGCGGCAAACGCTTCGGGTTGCCGCAACATGTCGATTTTCAAGGAGTTTTGGCTCTCGGTGCGCTGATCGACCGCAGCTTCAGCGCGTCGGGCCAGCGGCATGCCGCAAATCTGAAACCCACGAGGCGGGACGCGTCGGAGTCAGAAAAAACCTCAGACTGCCAGACGCTTGCGACCCTTGGCACGACGTGCGTTGATGACAGCACGACCCCCACGCGTCTTCATGCGCACCAGAAAGCCATGCGTACGCTGACGGCGGGTCTTTGAAGGTTGATAGGTACGTTTCATGATTTCACCTTAATTAAGAGATCCGAATTTCTTGATTAAATTCAGAAAAAAATCCATATAAAAACACTTCTGTAGGATTTGACAATCTCAGTTTTCTTAGATTTTGCCAGCCTGACGCATGCGTGATTCGGAAAAAAGCTCTCTATTGGACTAACGATCACCTTCTTTGTCAATTTTTGACCGCATTTCTACCAGATGACGATAAACCAGTGTGGCGTTTTCTCGGCGTTCTGCCTCCCAGACAGACCCTCTTTGCACCCGCAAAAAATGACGAACCAGACTGTGGATAACTTGGCTTGGAGAGTTAAACTGATCCTCCCGGTCGACACACTGACGTGGCGTTTACGCGCTGCAAGAAAACGATCGTCCAGACAAGATCCCGGCCTTACCGAGAGCGTCCGCGCAAGTGCTTCCAAGCGTCAGCGATCGCGCCCATTCCCCTTTCGTCACCCACTTCCCCGCATGACTCACGAACAATCCTGGCAGCAATGCTGCGCTCAATTGGCGACAGTCATTCCCGATCAACAATTTGCTGCGTGGATCAAACCCTTGTCCGCTCCGCTCTGGAGCGATGATGGCAGCACAGCCGTTCTGCATGTGCCCAATCGCTTCAAGCTCGACTGGTTGCGCTCGCAGTATGCGGCCCGCATCACTGAATCGCTCAGCGCCATCATGGGACATCCGGTTCAGGTCGATTTCATTGTGCAAAAAGCACCGGCCCGTGCAGCCGTGCATCACAGCAATGGGCAAGGCCTGCAGCAAGCCCATGATGGCGCGCAAACATCGCACACCACGCCAGCCGGCGGCCAGCCCAATGGCATTCGTCAAGGAAACGCAGACACGCAAGGCGCATCCCACACCCAGGCGGCAAAAGAGTCGATGGAAGCCGACGCGCTAGAACGCTCACGGCTCAATCCGATGCTGAGTTTTGAAACCCTGGTCACCGGCAAAGCCAACCAGCTTGCCCGCGCTGCCGCCATTCAAGTGGCGGAAAATCCCGGTCGCTCCTACAACCCGTTGTTCATCTATGGGGGTGTTGGCCTGGGCAAGACCCATTTGATGCATGCGGTCGGCAACGCCTTGCTCGCTCAGCAACCTGGTGCGCGTATCCGTTATCTGCAAGCCGAGCAATTCGTCAGCGAAGTGGTCCGCGCCTACCAGCGCAAGGCCTTTGAGGAATTCAAGCGCTACTACCACTCGCTCGATCTGCTTCTGATCGATGATGTGCAATTCTTTGCCGGCAAGGACAAGACTCAGGAAGAGTTTTTCTACGCCTTCGAGGCCCTCATCACCAAGCGCTCCCAAATCATCCTCACCAGCGACACCTACCCCAAGGAATTGCGCGAAATGGATCAGCGTCTGGTGTCGCGCTTCGACTCCGGGCTGACCGTTGCTATCGAGCCGCCCGAGCTGGAGATGCGCGTGGCCATTCTGCTGCGCAAGGCCGATGCCGAGCTGATGAACCTGCCGGAAGAGGTTGCGTTTTTTGTTGCGAAGAACGTGCGCTCGAATGTCCGTGAACTCGAAGGCGCGCTGCGAAAAATTCTGGCCTACGCCCGCTTCAGCGGACAGGACGTTTCCATCAACTTGGCCAAAGAGGCCCTCAAGGATTTGCTTTCACTGCAGAACCGTCAGGTGTCGGTGGAGAACATCCAGAAAACCGTGGCCGACTTCTACAAGATCAAGGTCGCGGACATGTACTCCAAAAAGCGCCCAGCCAGCATTGCGCGCCCCCGGCAGATCGCCATGTATCTGGCCAAGGAACTCACGCATAAAAGCCTGCCGGAAATCGGCGAACTCTTTGGCGGGCGCGATCACACCACGGTGCTTCACGCCGTGAGAAAAATCAGCCTGGAGCGCACCAAGTTACAGGAACTCAACCAGCAGCTTCACGTTCTGGAGCAGACCTTGAAGGCTTGACCATTGCCAGGAACGACTCGCAGGCAAACGCGGTCCACCCCAAGTTTTCTTGACTGCAACGGGAGGCGGGTCGGCAAACCGACCCCAAGGTACTCCAAACAAGTCAAAAAGAACAAGTCGTTGCACAGCATGTGGAGAATTTCTGGACAAGTTGGTACTTCATGGGTCAGCGCTCAAGTTGTTCCAAACCATCCTTTTTCAGACTGCCACTTTTCCACAGACCTGAATCACGCTCCAGCCCGCATGCTTTCAGCCCTTTTTGTCTTATCCACAGCGCAGGCGACCCTTTACTATCACTTCTATTCTGAATAAAGGAAAAGAAAGAATGAACAGATTGACCTCATCCCGCGATGAATTGCTCAAGCTGCTGGGGCAGGGTGCGGGCATTGTCGAACGCCGTCAGACATTGCCCATCCTGGCCAATGTGCTCATTCAGCACAACACCCAAGGCACGCAGTTCACCACCAGCGATATGGAGGTGCAGATTCGTCTTCAGGCGGGTGAGGCGGTTCAGACTGGCGCGGAAGACGCGGCCATCACGGTCAATATGCGCAAGCTGCTCGACATCCTTCGCGCTGTCGCGGCTGGAACCGTGACCCTGGAATGGGCCGACGGAAAAATGACCGTGCGCGCGGGAAAGAGTCGCTTCAGCCTGCAAACTTTGCCGGCTGAAGACTTCCCGCTGGTGCGCTCCGCAAGCGATTTCAGCAATCAGGTCTTGCGCCTGCCGCAAAAATTGCTCAAGCGTCTGCTCGGGCTGACACACTTTGCCATGGCGCAGCATGACATCCGCTACTACCTCAACGGCATGTTGTGGGTCGCGGATGGCCGCCAGATGCATCTGGTGGCCACCGACGGCCACCGTATGACCCTGGCGACGGCTTCGCTCGAAACGGCCGTAGAGCGCCGCGAGATCATCCTGCCGCGCAAAACCGTGCTCGAACTGTCCCGCCTGCTCGGTGATGAGGACGACGCGATGATCGACATCGCCCTGGCCAGCAACCAGGCCCGGCTGAGCCTGGATGGGCTGGAATTCACCAGCAAGCTCATTGAAGGCAAGTTCCCCGATTACCAGCGCGTAGTGCCCAAGGGGCATCGCAATATGCTGCTGGTTGAACGCAGCACCCTGCAGGCAGCGCTGCAGCGCGTGGCCATTCTCACGAACGACAAGTTCAAGGGCGTACGCGTGAATCTGGAGCCCGGGCTGCTGCGGCTGACCTCCATCAACGCCGAACAGGAAGAAGCGCAGGAAGAGATCGACATCGATTATGGTGGCGATTCCATCGAAATCGGCTTCAACATCGCCTATCTCATCGACGCACTGGCCAATATGCCCACCGAGCAGGTGCGCCTCGAAATGCAGGACGGCAATAGCAGCGCGCTGTTCACCATGCCCGATGAGCCCAACTTCAAATATGTGGTCATGCCCATGCGGATCTGACCTGGAAAAGACACCAACAACACATCGCCGCTTTTGTCTCCGTTGACTTCAACGGAATCTGCTTTGAAAGTCTCTGATGAACGAACCGAAGAACGACAGCTACAGCGAAAATTCCATTCAAATCCTGGAGGGCCTCGAAGCGGTGCGCAAACGTCCCGGTATGTACATCGGTGACACCTCTGATGGCACAGGCCTGCACCATCTGGTGTTCGAAGTCGTGGACAACGCCATCGACGAAGCTCTGGCTGGGTATTGTGATGACATCACCGTCACCATCCATTCCGACAACTCGATCAGCGTGTCCGACAACGGGCGTGGCATTCCCACCGGCGTGAAGATGGACGACAAGCACGAGCCCAAGCGCAGCGCGGCCGAAATCGCCCTGACCGAACTGCACGCCGGCGGCAAGTTCAACCAGAACAGCTACAAGGTCTCGGGTGGTCTGCATGGCGTGGGGGTGAGCTGCGTCAACGCGCTATCGCAATGGCTGCGCCTGGTCGTGCGGCGTGACGGCGAGGTGCACACCCTCGAATTTGTCCGTGGCGCGTTGCAGAACCGGCAGATTCAAGAGATCAATGGCGTGCAGGTTTCCGCGGCGCCTGTCACCGGAAAGACCGACAAACGCGGCACCGAAGTGCACTTCCTGCCGGATACGGAAATTTTCACAACGGTCGATTTCCATTACGAGGTGCTGGCCAAACGCCTGCGCGAGCTTTCCTTCCTCAACCACGGCGTCAAGATCCGCCTGATCGACGAGCGCCAGGGCAAGGAAGAAAATTTCGCCTTCTCCGGCGGCGTGAAAGGCTTTGTCGAATACATCAACCGCGGCAAGAACGTCTTGCACCCGAGCATCTTCTACGCCCAGGCCGAAAAGGCTTCTGAAGCGGGCACCACCATCAGCGTGGAAGTTTCCATGCAGTGGAACGACGGTTACTCCGAGACCGTGCAATGCTTCACCAACAACATTCCCCAGCGCGACGGCGGCACCCACCTCACCGGCCTGCGCGCCGCGATGACCCGGGTGATCAACAAATACATCGATGACAACGAGCTGGCGAAAAAAGCCAAGGTCGAGATCAGCGGCGATGACATGCGCGAAGGCCTGACCTGCGTGCTGTCGGTGAAAGTGCCCGATCCCAAGTTCAGCAGCCAGACCAAGGACAAACTGGTCTCCAGCGAAGTCCGCGGCCCGGTCGAAGACCTGGTGGCCAAGGCGCTGTCCGACTATCTGCTTGAAACACCCAACGACGCCAAGATCATCTGCGGCAAGATCATCGATGCCGCACGCGCCCGCGAAGCTGCGCGCAAGGCGCGCGAAATGACCCGACGCAAAGGCGTGATGGACGGCCTTGGCCTGCCTGGCAAACTGGCCGACTGCCAGGAAAAAGACCCCGCGCTATGCGAGCTCTATCTGGTGGAGGGCGACTCTGCCGGCGGCAGCGCCAAACAGGGCCGCGACCGCAAGTTCCAGGCCATCCTGCCCTTGCGCGGCAAGATCCTCAACGTCGAGAAGGCGCGGTTCGAGAAGCTGCTCACCAGCAACGAAATCCTCACCCTCATCACCGCGATGGGTACGAGCATCGGCAAGGACGATTTCAACATCGAAAAACTCCGCTACCACCGCATCATCATCATGACCGACGCCGACGTGGACGGCGCGCACATCCGCACCCTGCTGCTCACCTTCTTCTTCCGCCAGATGCCCGAGATCGTCGAACGCGGCCATATCTACATCGCCCAGCCGCCGCTGTACAAAGTCAAGCACGGCAAGGACGAGCAATATCTCAAGGATGGCACCGAACTCGATGCCTATCTGCTGCGCGTGGCGCTGAAAGACGCCGCCATCCACCGCCCCGATACGCCAGCGCCGCTGACTGGCGACACACTCGAACAGCTCGCTCGCCAACATGTGCTGGCCGAAGCCGTGATCGCCCGCTTGAGTGTGTTCATGGATGAACAGGCTCTGCGCGGCATCGTCGACGGCGTGGTCATCGACCTCGATCATGCCGCCCAGGCCAGCGCCGACGCGCTCGCGGCCTACCTCGCTGCGCACACAGATCACGGCGAAGCGCCAAAGGTGCTGGCCGAGATCGATGCGCGCACTGAAAAGCCATATCTGCGCATCGTGCGCCGCCACCACGGCAACCTCAAGTCCACCGTGCTGCATGCCGACTTCGTCCACGGGGCAGACTACGCCGTGCTGTCACAAGCCGCACAGACCTTCCATGGCCTGCTCGCTGCAGGCTCCACCGTGCGGCGCGGCAACGGCGACAACGCCAAGGAAGCCACAGTTGCCAGCTTCCGCGAAGCCATGGACTGGCTCATCCGCCAAGCCGAAAACACCGTTGGCCGCCAGCGCTACAAAGGCCTCGGCGAAATGAACCCCGAGCAACTCTGGGAAACCACCATGGACCCGGCCGTGCGCCGCTTGCTGCGCGTACAGATCGACGACGCCATCGAAGCCGACCGCGTGTTCACCATGCTCATGGGCGATGAAGTCGAACCCCGCCGGGATTTCATCGAAACCAATGCCCTGAGAGCGGCGAACCTGGACATATAAGAAAAATAGGGGTCTCTTGCTTGTGCTTACATTGCGGGCATGTCATCGCATTCAACACGTTCCACTCCGCCTGATGATGCCATCGGGCTCGCTGCGCGGATTCGCCTTGGTGAACTGAGCGCGGCGCAGGCGCTGGACGCGGCGCTCGACCGTTGCGATGCGGTCAATCCGCAGATCAATGCCGTCATTGCCGACTTGCGGGAGCGTGCTGCTGCGCAACTGCGGCAATCGCCACCATCGTCTGGTGCGTTCGCTGGCGTGCCTTTTCTGCTCAAGGATCTGGGTATGGATCTCTCAGGCGTGCCCACCAGCCAGGGCAACGCCCGTCTGGCCCGGCTCGCGGCTGCGCAGACCGACGCCATCGTGCAGCGCTGGGAACAGGCTGGGCTGGTGATTTTTGGCAAGACCAATACGCCCGAGCTGGGCCTGAAAGCCATCACCGAGCCAAAGGCCTTCGGGCCCGCCCGCAACCCGTGGAATCTCGGCCATACCCCGGGCGGCTCGTCTGGAGGGTCTGCTGCGGCGGTTGCGGCGGGCATCGTGCCGGTTGCTGCAGCGGCGGATGGTGGGGGCTCGATTCGTATTCCAGCGGCCTATTGCGGGCTGTTCGGGCTGAAGCCATCACGCGGGCGGGTGAGTTGTGCGCCGCAGTTCGACGAGCTGTGGGAAGGCGCGGTCAGTGCCAATGTGATTTCGCGCTCGGTGCGCGACAGTGCGGCGATGCTCGATGTGCTGACCGGTGCCGAGCCGGGAGACCCGTTCATCGTCAGCCCGCCGGTGCGCCCCTATGCGCAGGAGGTGAACCAGCCGCCGGGACATCTGCGCATTGCCATGAGCACGGCGTCGCCGATAGGTGGCGCGGTAGATGCAGCCTGGTCGCAGGCCGCGGCAGATTGCGCGCAACTGCTGCAATCGCTGGGGCACAGCGTGGAGCGTGTCGATCCCGTGGGAGACGGCATGCAAATGGCCCGCGACTATCTCACCATGTATTTCGGACAGGTTGCCGCGCAGCTGCAGTGGTGGCAGGAGCGCGGCGTTCCCGCAGCGGCCTTCGAGACCGACACCCAGGCGCTGGGGCTGATCGGGCGTCGCCTTGCCGCGGGCGATTACGCCCTGGCGCGAGCGCGGTGGAATGCGCCGATGCGCGCGCTGGGCAGTCTGTTCGCGCGCTTCGATCTGTATCTCACGCCCACCTGCGCGCAGCCGCCAGCGCGCATCGGCCAGTTGGCGCCGCCTGCCTGGCAGCAATCTGCGCTGCGCCTGATTCTGCAATTCGGCCTGGGCGGGCTGTTGCGCCGCAGCGGGCTGGTGGAGCAACTGGCGTTCGACAATCTACATCGCACCCCGTTCACCCAACTCGCCAATCTGACCGGTGTGCCGGCAATGTCGGTTCCGTGGGGTCTCGATGGCAACGGCCTGCCTGTTGGCCTGCAATGCCTTGGCGCATGGGGACGGGAAGACCTGTTGCTGCGCGTTGCCAGCCAACTGGAGCAGGCGCGGCCCTGGGCGCATTGGCGTGCGCCAGTTGTTGCGACATGAAAAAGGACGCCGCAGCGTCCTTTTTCATCAGACCAAACCCGCAATCAAACAGAAGCCAGCTGCAAGCGCGGCTTGAGCAGCAGCTTGGCAAACAAGCGGAAATACACCTGAACGGTCTTGGCCTGCACGACAACGAAGGGCGTCATCAGCAGGAAATACACCCAAGATCCGGCACTGACCAGCTTGGGCATGACCAGGCCGAAACCGATGAAGAACATGCCGAAAACAAAGAACGCCACGCCCGGGCAGATCAGCGCGAAGGCGCCGGCATTGCTCTTGGGACCGCCCACATAGTCGGCAAAGTAGTTCAGCTTTTTCATCACGGCATAGCCAATCAGGCCGAACAGCACCTGCAGCGACACGATCAGCGTGGTGAACAACAGCAGATCCGTGGGATGGCCGGTGTTGCCGAAGCCGTGCGACAGGCCCATCGACCAGCGAATCCAGGTGATGCCCAGCAGAGTGAGGATGGGAATGAGAATCCACAAGCTGCCTGCGGCCTGTGGCTGGATACCGTGGCGCAGGATGGAGTCAAAACCCAGCACGACCTTGATGAGCATCAGCAACAGCGCCGCGCTGGCGAAGAAGATCGACAGCACCATGGCAATGGCGTTGATTTCGCGGTGATGGCTCATGGCGCCCGGCGCGGCCAGACCGACAGCGATCATGGCCAGCGCGAAAATCGACACCATGGGCGCCAGCGAGTTGTTCTCGGCAAAGTCGAACTGTGCGTGGACGAACAGCCGGGTGAAATACTGCCCCAGAACGCGCAGGGCGTAGATGCCCACGGCGAGGAAAGCCGCGATCGCGCCCGGGTACATCCACTCCACCACGCTCCATAGGTTGGGCACGAACACCGCGCCAAGCACGAAGGCCACGTTGATGGTCATGGCCAGGGTCAGCGGCACAGCCATGAGGCTGATTTCCGCGTTCGAATTCAACAGCTTTTGATAGGCCGTCGTTTGACGGAACAGTTTGAACTCGCGCAGATTCCACGCCAGCAACCAGAAGTGCAGCATCGCGAACGCGATGATGGCCAGCAGATCGAGCCCGATCAGCATGGACATCAGCGGATTGCCGCCGGCCGTCAACACGGGCCACAGATGGTTGAACGTCACCATCGGCGTGTCCGGGTGCGGCAGCAGGAACATGGGATAGATGAAAAACGAGACTGCCAGCCCCCCGGCGCCGAGCGCGGCGAGGAAGTACATGGGGGAGTAGCGTTCTCGAAGGTTGTTGACCAGCATGGTGGCCCTCCTGGGAGAAAAACAAGGGAACAGCGCCGCGCCAGATCATCGTCGCATCCAGCGTTGCAAAGAGTTACAAATACTGGGGGAAGTATATGAATTCAAGCCTTGGAATGCTTGACAGATCGCAATTCCGTCACATTCCAACTGAAGATTCAAGGAATTCTTCCGTCGCGCCGCGCGGGTTCGTGACTCTGGTCACGCCTTGCGAAAAAACACCTCGCTGACCCAGAGCGCCTCACCGGCAAAGACAAAGCATGACCGACGCGCCCACAGGTTCTTGTCCGCAATGGGCCGACGTTCATGCGCTTGGCGGGCCAGACGTGACAGGGGGGAAGACGGCGACAACCGCCGGACCCGCATGGCGCTGCGGCGGGTTTGCGGGCGGGTGAAGACCGCATCGCCCACGGGCTTGACGCCCAGGTGCCGCAACAACCGCCAGGGCCCGTGCAGGGCGGACAGGGCGCACACGCTATGACCAAGCACCCGCGGCACGCCGTCGGCAATGAGCAGCACGTCACGCCGCCATACTTTGCGGCCATGCGGTAAACCGAGCAGCGGATATTCATCGCGCAGCGCGCGCGCGGGCCCCTGCCGCAGCAGGCGCAGTTCAAACTGGGTGCTGTCTTGCCGCAGGCGTCGGGTGAGCGAGCTGGCGTCCGTCAGCCAGCTTTCCATGCCGCTGCGCCGCCCGCCAGGTAGGGCGGGCGGCCAGGTTTCAGCAAGCGGAGCCGGCGTGCGGCGGATACGGTGCAGGGCCATGAGCGAACCGGGACAAACGCAAAGTATCGCGCATGGTCAGTTGGAAATCAGCCCACATGCCTGGAGAAAAACGCCAGGGTGCGTTCGCGCGCGCGTTGCGCAGCGGGCGCGTCAAAGCTGGCGCGGGCGTCGCAGTTGAAGCCGTGGTCGGCGTCATACACATAAAACTCGGCCGTGGGATTGGCGGCACGCACGGCTTCGCGGTCGGCTTCGGAGATGTGCGCGTCGCGCAGTCCGTAGTGAAACAGCAGCGGGCCCTGGGCCTTTTCCCCCACCAATTGCACATTGCGCCCGCCGTAGTAACTCACTGCGGGCAGACCGCTGCGAATGGATGCCAGATAGGCGACGCTGCCGCCCCAGCAAAACCCGACCACGCCGACCTTGCCCGCCGAGGCCACCGCCTGCGCCGCGGCCTGCACCGAAGCCAGCGCACGCTCGAAGCCCAGCGCTGTGACCAGGGCAATGCCTTTTTCCATGCCAGGCTGGTCATAGCCCAGCTCGACGTTTTTCTCCACGCTGTCGAACACGGCCGGCGCGATGGCGAGATAACCGGCCGCGGCGTAGCTGTCGGCCACGCTGCGGATATGGGCGTTGACGCCAAAAATTTCCTGGACGACGACGATGCCGCCCTTGGGCTGGCCTACGGGCTCGGCGACATAAGCGCCGATGGTCTGGCCGTCGGCGGTCTGCAGGGTGATGTTCTTGTGTTGCATGTGCGACTCCTTCAGGGTGTATTGTGAAGGGACATTGTGCGGCGAACCTGTGGGCTGCGCAGCATGGGAGAACTTACCCCGCAGGCGGAGCCGATCATCCCCTCACAGCAGTTGCACGCCATCGAGATGCGTGGCAGTGCTCTGGCGGGCGATGTCCACCAGATCGTGCACATAAGGCCGCTGCGCCAGCTCGCGCGGCACGGTGGCGTACAGCTCGCTCCACAGCCCGCGCGGGCCGATGCGCCGGGCCTGCACATAGCCGCTGTCCACCGAAGGCTTGAGCGCCCAGTTCGGCAGCGCCGCCACGCCGCGCCTGCTGGCCACGAGTTGCAGGATGGCGATGGTCAGCTCCGCCGTGCGGCGCGGCATGGTGATTCCGGCGGGCTGCAGCACCTCGCGGATGAGGTCGATGCGCGCATCGGGCGCGGGGTAGGTGATGAGCGTCTCGCCCTGCAGATCGAGCGCGCGCACAGTGCGCTTGCCGCACAGCGCATGTCCCGGCGGCAGTGCCAGCTGGATCTCGAAACGGAACAGCGGCAGCGAGGCCCATTGCCTGCCGGCGGGACGCAGCGCGCCGATCACCAGATCGGCCTTGCCCTTGCTCAGCAGCACCTCGGGGTCGCTGTGGAAGCCAGACACCAGATCCACCTCCACATCCGGCCAGCGCTGGCGGAAGGCGTCCATCACCGGCATCAGCCACTCAAAACAGGTGTGGCATTCCAGCACCAAGCGCAGTGTGCCGCGGGTGTCTCCCTGGATGCGCTGCAGGTCCAGCTCGGCGGTCTGCTGCGCCTCGCGCATCTGCCGCGCCAGCGCCAGCAAACGCTCACCCGCCGGGGTGAAGCGCAGAGCGCGCGCATCGCGCAACAGCAGCGGCATGCCGTAATGGCTTTCGAGGGTGCGCAACTGGTGCGACAGCGCCGAAGGCGTGAGATGCACGGCTTCGGCTGCAGCGTTGATGCGTCCGCTTTCGGCAATGGCCAACAGGGAGCGCAAGTGACGGAGTTCGAGCATGGCGGCTCTGCATGTTGAATTTGATTCAGCATAACCTAAAAAATCATCGCTTGATTCAATTCCTCGCGATGCGCAAACTGCCGGCCTGTTCCGCATTTCATCCTGGAGAATTGGCATGACCACCACCCACGTCCTGGGCTACCCCCGCATCGGCGCGCAGCGCGAACTCAAATTCGCTCTGGAGAGTTATTGGCAAGGCAGGAGCGACGTGGCCACGCTGCAATCCACCGCCGCGCACCTGCGCACCATCCATTGGGAGGCGCAGCGCGAGGCCGGTCTGGGCTTTGCCACCGTAGGAGACTTCGCGCTGTACGACCACATGCTCGACACCGCCGCGCTGCTCGGCGCCCTGCCCGAGCGCTTCGGCTTCGGCCCCAAGGCGCTGGACCTGGCTCAGTACTTCGCCCTGGCGCGCGGCAACGCGGCGCAACCGGCGATGGAAATGACCAAATGGTTCGACACCAACTATCACTACCTGGTGCCCGAACTGGACGCGCGCACCCGGTTCGACGGCGGCGTGGACTGGCTGTTCGACAGCGTGCGCGAGGCGCGTGAGGCCGGGCATACGCCCAAGCCGGTGCTGGTCGGGCCGCTGACCTTTCTGTGGCTGTCCAAATCGCACCAGCCGGATTTCGACCGGCTGAGTCTGGTGCCGGCGCTGTCCAAGGCCTACGCCCGCATCCTGGCGCGACTGGCCGATCTGGGGGTGGAGTGGGTGCAGCTCGACGAGCCTGCGCTGACGCTCGATCTCGACACCCCGTGGCGCGACGCCCTGCCCGCGCTCTATGCCGCCCTGCCTGCCGTCCGCTCCACTCCGGCCGGGGCGCTGCGGCCCAAGCTGCTGCTGGCCACCTATTTCGAGTCCATCAGCTTCGCGCCGGCCACGCTGGCGTCACTGCCGGTCGATGGCGTGCACCTCGATCTGGTGCGCGCGCCGCAACAGCTTGCCAGCTGGCGCGACGTCCTGCCGCCGCATTGGGTGTTGTCGGCCGGCGTGATCGACGGTCGCAATGTGTGGCGCAGCGATCTGGCCGCTGTGCTGACCACCCTGCGCCCGCTGCATGCCGTCCTGGGCGAGCGGCTGTGGATCGCGCCGTCGTGCTCCCTGTTGCATGTGCCAGTGAGCCTGCGCGGCGAAGACGGCGGCCGCCTCAACCCGGAAGTGCGCCCCTGGCTGGCCTACGCCCGCGAAAAACTCGACGAACTGCGGGTGCTCTCCACTGCGCTCGACCGCGGCGAGGACACCGTGCGCGAGGCGCTGCAGGCCAATGCCGACGCGCTGCAGTCGCGCCGCACCTGTCCGCGCATCACCCTGCCGCAAGTGCGCCGCCGCACCGCCGCGCTCACCGATGCAGACGCCCGCCGTGCCGCGCCCTACTCCGTGCGCATTGCCGCGCAGCATGCGCGTCTGCACCTGCCGGCGATGCCCACCACCACCATCGGCTCGTTTCCGCAGACTGGCGAAATCCGCGCCGCGCGCGCCGCATGGCGCCGCGGTGAACTGCGCCCCACCGACTATCTGCAGCAGATGCGGGCGGAAATTGCCGCCGTCATTCGCAAGCAGGAAGACATCGGCCTGGACGTGCTGGTACACGGCGAGGCCGAGCGCAACGACATGGTGGAATTTTTCGGCGAACAGCTCTGGGGCTACACCTTCAGCAGCAACGGCTGGGTGCAGAGCTATGGATCGCGCTGCGTCAAGCCGCCCATCCTCTGGGGCGATGTGTGGCGCCCCGAGCCGATGACGGTCGACACCGCGCGGTACGCCCAGTCGCTCACCGCCAAGCCGGTCAAGGGCATGCTCACCGGGCCGATCACCCTGCTGCAATGGAGCTTCGTGCGCGACGATCTGCCGCGCAGCGAGGTGGCGCTGCAACTGGCGCTGGCGGTGCGCGACGAGGTGGACGATCTGCAGAATGCGGGCATTGCCATCATCCAGATCGACGAGCCCGCCTTCCGCGAAGGCCTGCCGCTCAAGCGTGCCGATTGGCCCGCCTATCTCGATTGGGCGGTGCGCGCGTTTGGCGTGTCCGCCGGTGTGGCACGCGACGACACACAGATCCACACCCATATGTGCTATTCGGAGTTCAACGATATCCTGCCATCCATCGCGGCAATGGACGCCGATGTGATCACCATCGAGACCTCGCGCTCGAACATGGAACTGCTCGACGGCTTCGGCGTCTTCGCCTACCCCAACGACATCGGCCCCGGGGTGTACGACATCCACTCCCCGCGCGTGCCATCCGCCGCCGACATGGCGCGGTTGCTGCGGCGCGCGGCGCAACGCATTCCGGCGGAACGGCTGTGGGTGAACCCGGACTGCGGCCTCAAAACCCGCGCCTGGCCGGAAACCGAGGCCGCGTTGCGCCACATGGTGCAGGCCACGCAGGAACTGCGGGTGGAACTGCAGCACAGCGGCCATATCGCGCCGCCAGCGGCCGGTGGAGACACCCGCGCCGATCGGCCTGCCTCACACGTCGCGTGCTGCGCGCACGGGCACGGCTGAGACCCAACGCACGAGGCGCCACCAGTCCGCCCATGCGGGATGCGCCGGACGGCGCGTCGATCACACGGATTCTGCGGAAAAGGGGGAAATTGCAGCGGAAAACGGTTTACATTGTGAGAAATGCCTGATTTCAATCCACGGATCGCTTCCTCACGTCACGCCATGCTTCCCTCCGAAATTTTCCAGTCCTGCATCGACGACGCCATTCAGCGCTCGGACGAGTTGATGCGCTCGGTGGTGCGCCAGGTCATCGACGCCCTGGAACAACAGGCCGAAGCGGCAGGTACGGGCCGCGACCGGCAGCAGTTTTCCGACATGAGTCACGCGCTGCGGCAAAACGAGGGCAAGCTGATCCAGGCCTTTGTCGAGCGCTTTCATGCCGTGCTGGACGAGGAACTCTACGAAAAAAAGCCGGTTTCTCCCAAGGAACTGCAGTTCGATGTGCTCTCCCTGGTCGATGAGTCCGATCTGGAGGAGGGGGTAGAGGTTTCCCGCCTCACGCACATGCTTGAATCCGAAGCGCAATGGGAAGTGCGTGACCTCGGCGCGCGGCTGGACAGCCTGCGCGCGGGGCAGCACGCGGCGCCGCAATCGAACCCGCTGCGCCCGGAGGTGTTCAGCAAATCGCTGCACCACGCGCTGGGCATGGTGGATCTCGACGCCGAGGAGCGCCTTGGCCTGCTGCGCGCCTTCGGCAAAGGGATGTCCGCCGCGCTGAAGGACACTTACGCGCTGTACAACAAGCGCCTTGCCGAGCTGCAGGTGGAACCGGCGCAGTATCGTCAACAGCGCCGATCCGCCATGCGTCCGGCCGCCGGGGGGGTGGACGATCAGGCGCAGTCGAGCACGGCGCAAAGCGGCTCCGAACTGCATCTGGAGACGCTGCAGCAACTGCTCGCGGGTCGGCTCGGCGCCTCCAGGGCCGTTGGCGCCGAGCCGCAATCCGCGTCCGGCCCGGGCTTTGCGCCGTCCGGGTTTGGACAGTCTGGCTTTGCCCCGTCCGGCTTTGGCTCCTCTGTGTTCGGGCAGGCGCTGGGTCTGAACCCGCAATTGCGCGACACCCTCGACCGCCTGCTGCTAGGCGATCGTCTGGGCCTGCGCGATGTGAACTGGCGCGACGAGCCCGCCGCCACCGCCGCCGCGGTCAACCTCATCGAGCAGCATCGGCAGAGCTTGTACGAGGTGGCCCACCGGCCGCTGGAGCGGCTGACCATCGACGTGGTGTCGCTGCTGTTCGATCACATCCTGGCCGACCCCAAGCTGTTGCCTGCAGTTAAGGCGCAACTGGCGCGGCTGCAGATTCCGGTGCTGCGGCTCGGCCTGCGCGACGCCAGCCTGTTCAGCTCGCGCAACCATCCCACGCGCAAGCTGCTCAACCGCGTTGCGGAATACAGCGCGGGCTTTTCAAGCGTCGAGGAGCCCGCCGCCCAGCGCTTTCTGCCCTTTCTCTCGCGCATGGTCGAGGCCATCGTCAACGCCGAGGAGGAAGACACCACGGTGTTCGAGCAGCAGCTCGCCGACCTGCAGCGCCACATCGCCGAGGGTGCCGCCGCGGTGGAACAGCAGCAGGCCGACGCGGTCGACGCGCTCAAACGCGCCGAATTCCGCAGCCTGCTGCATGGCGCGCTTTACCGCCATCTGCAGGAGGTGTTCTCCCGGCTGCACACCCACACCCAGCTGCGCGACTTCATGCTGGAACATTGGTCCACCGTGCTGGCCGAGTCGGTGCTGCGTTTTGGTGAAGAGGCACAGGCCACGCAAACCTACAAACAGACCGCCAGCGACCTGATCTGGAGCGTGCAACCCAAGACCACCGAGATCGACCGCAAGGCGCTGCTCAAACTGCTGCCGACCCTGGTGCAGCGGCTCGGACAGGGGCTGGACCTGATCTCCCTGCCCGCCGACAAGCGCCAGGCGTTCATGACCTGGCTGATGGACGCGCAGGCGCAGGCCATCCGCGGCCAAGGCGAGGCGCAGCAATCCACCTCGCGCGACGACGTCTTGCTGCTGCAGCGCGAATGGTCGCGCCTGCTGCACCCGCAGCCCGGCTCCGCAGTGGCCAGTGCCATGCCCGAAGCCCTGGTGCGCAACGAAGAAAAACTCACCAGCGGCTTGATCGAAGCCAGCGACGTACCCGCAGAAGCACAGCCGCCAGTGTCCGACGCCGCGCAGGCCGCTGCCGAAGGCCCTGCCAGCATGCCAACTGAGGAGGGCGCAGCGCTGCTGTCTCCCGCTGAAGTGGCGGGCTTGATCGCCTCGCTCGACATCGGCACCTGGGTGCAACTGCAGATCCAGGGGCGCAGCGCCCGCGCCCAACTGACCTGGCGCAGCCCGCAAGGCTTGTTCTACATGTTCTCGAGCAAGGTGGGCGGCCGCGCGCACTCCATGACCCGCCGCGCGCTCGAACGCATGGCCGCGCAGGGGCTGATCCTGCCGCTGGAAGCGCAGGGTCTGATGGATCGCGCCATGCAAGGGGTGGCCGAGCAACTGCGCGAGCGCCACGCCGGCGAGCCCGGCTGAGCTGCTCCACCTCACGCGGGCGTCGATCTTGGCGTCAACCTCCGCTTCGCCTCACCACGTTCTTCATCTGGGAGCCCGGTCGGCGCCTTACCGAGCGCTTACGCCTTAAAGCACCTCTCGCTGGATCGCTTCGATATACTTCAATGAATATTTCGATTGGCGATTACATCGCTCCCCATCCACTTCTGCCATCGACAAATCAAGGAGTATTTGATGCACCGTCGTATCTTGCTGAAGCTTTCCTTCGCCACCGCGATGGGCGCTGCCAGCGCCGTTGCCTGCGCTCCGGCTTTCGCGGCCGAGCCAGTGCTGGCGGTGGCGTATGCGGGCTCCATGGGCGCCTTGATGGACAAGGCGCTGGGTCCGGCCATCGCCAGGCAGGCCCACGTGCAGTACCAGGGGCAGGGCGCGGGCGCTTTCGGCCTGGCCCACCTGATCGCCGCCAAACAGATCAACCCCGATGTGTTCGTCTCCATTACGCCCGGGCCGATCGAGGTGCTGCAAAAGGCTGGCCTGATCGGGACCGCCGTGCCGGTGGCCAGCACGCAGATGGTGATCGCCTACAGTCACAAGAGCAAGTACGCCGCCGACTTCAAGGCCGCTGCCGCGGGCAAGATGCCGTGGTATGCGGTGCTGCAAAAGCCCGGCATCCACTTTGGCCGCACCGACCCGGCCGTCGACCCCCAGGGCCGCAACATCGTGTTCACCATGCTGCTGGCGCAAAAGTATTACAGGCAGCCGGGACTGGTGGACAAGATCCTTGGCGGCACACAGAACCCGCGGCAAATCTTCACCGAACCGTCGCTGCTGTCACGTCTGGAGTCGGGCCAGCTCGACGCCACCTCGGGCTATCTGAGCGCCGTCATTTCGCACAAGCTGCCCTACATCAAGCTGCCTGGGCAGATCAATCTCAGTGACCCGGCCCATATCAAGGACTGGTACAGCAAGGAGCATTTCAGCATCAAGCTGCCCAACGGCAAGACCGAGAACTTGTCCACTCAGCCGCTGGTGTTCTATGCCGCAGTGCTGAAAAACGCGCCCAATCCCAAGGCGGGCGCGGCCTTCATCAAGCTGATGACCGGCGCCGAAGGGCAGGCCATGTTCAAGCATTATGGTTATGGCGCCCCCATGGGCGGCGATCTGCAACCGGCGATGTGAACCAGGATGGCAACGACAATGGCGACATGTCCCTGATCCCTCTGGATACCGCCACTGCACCATTCTTTGCGCTCCGCGCCATGCCGGGTCCGACACGGCGTGGCTGGGTGGTTGCGGCATTCGGGCTGGCGGGACTTCTGTTTCTCAGCCTGCCGTTTGCCGGGCTGTTTCTCAGCACGCCGTGGGGAGCGCTGCATCTGCAGCAGGGCGATCTTGACGCGCTCCGGGTGTCGGTGTTCTACACCCTGGCCGCTGTGACTTTGGTGGTTCTTTTCGGCACCCCGGTGGCGTGGTGGCTGGCGCGGCACGAGTTCCGCGGCAAGTGGGTCATGGAGCTGCTGGTGCTGCTGCCCTTGCTCACTCCGCCTCTGGCCATGGGCCTGTTGCTGTCGATGAGTTACGGGCCGTATAGCTGGATCGGCCAGCCGCTGGGGCATCTGGGCCTGAGCCTGACCAACACCCCCGCCGCGTTCCTGCTCGCGCAGGTTTATGGCAGCGCGCCCTATTTCATCGTCGCGGCCCGCTCCGCCTTCGAGGGCGTGCCACGCGAGCTGGAGCAGATCTCGCTCACCCTGGGGCAGTCGCCCTGGCGCACCTTCTGGCGCATCAGCGTGCCACTCGCCGGCCTGGGGCTGGCCGCAGGCGTGGCCCTGGCCTGGGTGCGGGCGTTGGGGGAGTTCGGCATCGTGCTGATCATGGCGTATTACCCGCAGGGCATTCCGGTGAAGCTATGGGTCAATCTGCAGGACACCGGCCTGTCCGCGGTGTATCCCTTGTTGTGGTTGTTCTTCCTCATCGGACTGCCCTTGCCACTCCTGCTTGGCGCGCTGTCGCGGCGCGGGCAACGGGGACACTGAACCATACCCATGCGCGTCCAGCTGCAGATCCGCCAGCCCATCACACTCGATGTGGACTTCGAGGTGCGTGGCTTCACCGCGTTGCTGGGCTCCAGCGGCGAGGGCAAGTCCACCGTACTCAAGGCGCTGGCCGGGCTGACCCCCAGCCACGGCGAGCCCTTCGCCGCCTTGCCGCCACAGCGCCGCCCGGTAGGCTATCTGCCGCAGGGCTATGCGCTGTTTCCGCACCTGCGCGCGTGGGAGAACGTGGCTTACGCATTGGGCGGGCGGCTCAAGGCGCAGCAGCAGGCGGCCACCGCGTTATTGCGATCGGTCGGACTGGCGGAGCAGGTGGCGCTGCGGCCCTCGCAGCTTTCCGGTGGGCAGCAGCAGCGGGTGGCGCTGGCCCGCGCGCTGGCGCGTTCGCCCCAGTTGTTGCTGCTTGACGAGCCCACCTCGGCGCTCGACGCCAGCACCCGCGACGAGATCATGGCCGAGCTGGTGACTCGGATGCATCAACTCTCCATCCCCGCGCTGGCGGCCACGCATGACGCCAGCCTCGCGGCCATGTCCGACTGGGTAGTGTTGCTCTCGGGGCGACGGGTGATTCAGCAGGGGACGCCGGCCGAGGTATTCGCGCATCCGGCCAGTGTGGCCGCGGCAGCGTTGCTGGGCGTGCGCAACCGGTTTTGCGCGCGGGTGTTAGCCCATGCGCCGGAACGCGGGTTGACGCTGCTGCAATGGGACGCCGCCGGGCAGCCACTGTATGCGCCGCTGTTGTCATCGCAGCCGGTAGGCGCCCTGGTGGACTGGGCCATCTCGCCAGACGATGTGCGCCTGCCCCCGATCAAGCCGGGGCAAGTGACAGAATCCGGCAGCCCCTTGCAGGGACAGATCGAACATCTGGTGGTGCAGGGCGCCAGTGTGACGGCCGCGCTGCGCTGCGGCGAGGCCCGTGTGTGGCTGCGCGCGCCGCACCGGCTGATCGCCCATCAGGGGCTGCGCGTCGGCTCGGTCACCACGGTACATGCACAGCCCGAACACATTCTGTGCTGGCCGCGCTGAGGTCGTTGCCTACGGCGAATCGTGCAGCAACTTTTGCAGCACGTCGAGATCGGGCTGGATGGCGCGCAACGCCTTGCGCTCCATGCGGCGATAGATGGACAACACCTCACGTCCCAGCGGAGTGAGAATCGCGCCGCCGCCACCGGCACCGCCCTTGCTTGCCTCGACCAGCGGCTCTCTGTAGGCCTGGTTGACGCTATGGATCAGCAGCCACGCGCGGCGATAGCTCATATTGAGTTCGCGCCCCGCGGCAGAAATGGACCCGGTGCGCTCCAGCGCTTCCAGCAAGGCGGCCTTGCCGGGGCCAAGTGCCGTGCCCTGCTTGATCTGAAGGCGCACGCGCGGCTCGGGAGGGGATGGCACGCCGTCGGTGGTGTTGTTCTCGTCCATGGGTATAGCGTAGCGCGCCGGCAGCGCGCACATCTCAACGGGCCGACTCGGCGCCGCGCGTAGCCTGCAGGGACTGCCATCCACCCGGCACGCCGACCAGGGTCTGCACCACATCGAGGCCGTAGCGGTCTCCCATGCCCAGCGCCACCTGTAAGGGCAGCCCATCACTTTGCCGCAGCCAGATACGCAGCGTGGCGCTGCTTTGTTCGCTCTGCGCGTCCAGCAGTGTGCAGGCCACATCTTGCCCCTGCCATTGCAGCGTCACGCGCTGCGGGGTGATGTGCGCGGTCTGCACTTTGTCATTGATGAGCAGCGGCACGGTGAACGGCTTGTCCGGCAGCGGGCGCTGCAGATAGCCCCAGCTCAGCGTGAGCGGATCGGTCAGCCCGGCTGGAGCGGGCCTGGGTTGCGGCAGGGCCGCGGAAGGCGGCTCGCCAGCCGTCCGAATGCGCATCAGCCCGTGCTCGATCTGCACCACTGTGGCCGGACGATCGCCTTTCTGATTGCTCGCCGCAAGCAAAGACGGCTGGCCGCTGCGCACTTCGCCGCTGGCCATGCGCACCCAGTGCAGGCGCTGCAGCAGGGTGGCCAGCACTCCGCGCGGGGTCAGGGTGCCATCGATGCGATAGGCGCCATTGCCGCTGGCGGGCCAGGACAAGGTGTCCTGCGCCGTTGCCACACCTTCCGTTCCGCCCAGACCGCCGAGCAGCACCAGCAGTTGCGCGCCGCGCGAATCCGTGCCCTTGCCGTCCGCCTCCAGGCGGACATGCCAGTCGGCCTGAAATGACACGGGGGTGGGCTGCCGGACAACGGGCTGTGCGATGGCTGCAGACGGCAACAGGCCGAGCAGGCCGAGCAGGAGGCCAGCCCTCCAATTGCGCAAGCGCAGGCCAGGGAGGAAAAAGCGGTGTGCAGAATGGGTCTTCATGGTGTAACAACGCAGGCAGCGCACAGCTGGCCGACAGCGGCGAATCAGGGTGGAGGCATTGTATATCGAGTAATTTTATTAAAAATATACATATAATTTGTTTTACTTGTGAAAAGAGGCTGTCTAGGATTTGAGTCATTCCTGATTCACTCAAACCTTCACGCCATCATGTCTAGCTGGAAACCGCTCAATCGCCTGCCCTCCCCCGTGGAACTCGTGCGGCAATTCACGCCAAACTGGTTCACCGTCAACATGGGCACCGGCATCACCTTTTTGTTGCTGGCGCAGTTTCCTGCGCAAATCACCGGTCTGCATTCTTTAGCCTACGGCCTGTTCATCGCGGACGTGCTGATGTTCGCCCTGTTTACCGCGCTGTTCGTCGCGCGCTGGCTGTTTTTTACCGAGGATGCGCGTCCGCTGCTGCGCCACCCGGTGCAGTCGATGTTTCTCGGCGCCATTCCGATGGCGCTGATTCCCCTGGTCAACGGACTGGTCTTGTTTTACCCCGGCAATCCGCTGGTTGCGCAATGGGCCCTGCATCTGTGGTGGATCGACGCCGCACTGTCGCTGCTCACCGGCTGGCTGGTGCCTTGGTATCAGTTCACCGCGCAGGACCATTCCCTGGAGCGCATGACCGGCGTGTGGCTGCTGCCCGTCGTGCCAGCCGAAGTGGCGGCATCGAGCGCAGGCATTCTGGCGCAACATCTGCCTGCGGCGCAGGCACAGTCTCTGGTCGTGGCGGGGTATGCGCTGTGGGGCATGTCGGTGCCTATTGCGCTGGGCATTCTGACGGTGCTGTATCTGCGGCTGGCGCTGCACAAGCTACCACCCAAGGAACTGGGCGTATCCACCTGGCTGAGCCTGGGCCCGATCGGTACCGGCGCGTTTGCGCTGTTGACCCTGGGAGCCGCCGCGCCGCAAGCCTTTGCGGGGACGGTGATGGCGCCGGTCGCCGCGCTGGCCGGACCGCTGGGCGTGATTGGCGCCCTGGTGTTGTGGGGGCTCGGACTGTGGTGGCTGGTGACCGCCGTGGCGCTGACAGCCATCCAGGTGCGGCGCGGTCTGCCGTTCAACCTCGGCTGGTGGGGCTTCACCTTTCCGCTGGGCGTCTATACCGCCGCCAGCCTGACGCTGGGTGCGCGCACCGGCATGCCGTTTTTCACCGCATTCGCTGCCATGCTCATCGTGGCGCTCGTCGGCGCCTGGGCGGTTGTCGCTGCCCGCAGCGCCCACGGCCTGTGGCACGGCCATCTGGTGCAGGCGCCCTGCCTGAACTGCACATCGGCTTTGCCCGCAAAGGCAGCGTAAAAACCGGCTCAATCCAGCAGATCGAAAGCCATTTGCTCCACATGCAGGAACTCGCGGGTGACCGCGGCCAGCGCGCGATAGAACTGCGCGCTGCGGTCGCCCTCGATGGCATCGCACATCTGGGCGCCCCAGGGCTGGATGTGGCGCTGGAACAGATCACGCTGGCGTGTCAGGGTGCACACGGCAGGGTCATCGCCGGCGATGAGAAAGCGCATGGTTTCGGCGAGCATGGCGAAGTGGTCTTCACTCTCACCGAGGTCGATGCGGCGTGCCAGTCCGATGTCCTGCAAATCCGCGCGCAGCCGGGCCAGCGGCTTTTCATGCAGCGCGCCAGCCAGGTAAAACGAGCCATAGACATAGACCGCAGGCCGGCCGGTGCCGCCGAACAGACTCTCGAATTCCTCTCGGACCTGGCCGGGTGTCACCGCGGCGGCGGCGCGCTGCAGGTGGCTCCAGGCCAACTGCAGCGCGCTGTCGGCGGCGCTTTCGGTCGCCAGCTTGTCCGCCAGTTGCGACAGCACCAGCGACGACGGCGGGGCGATGAACAGCAGCGCGAGCACGCCCCAGAGATCGGCGCGCGCAGCGTCTTCCTCGCTGCCTGGCGCGGCCAGATCGACATCGGTGTGCTGCAGGGATGGGGCTTGCGGCATGGCGGTCAAGGCAGATGGTGGATGGTGGTGTCGGCGTGGGTATGCATGTCGATCACCCGGCAGTCGCTGCACATCTTCAGCCGCTCGGCCGCCTTGCCTGCAAAGGCCGGATGCGCCGAGAGCTTGGCCACCATCAGTTCGACCGCCTGCACCGTGCCAAAAGGTTTGCCGCAATGCACACAGCGCCACGGCTGGGCTTCGTTGAGAAGTTGCGGCGCGCTGCGCCGAGGCCCCCAGAGCAGACGGGGCTCCAGACGGATGGCGTCTTCCGGGCAGGTCTTGACGCACAGGCCGCACTGTACGCAGTTCTTTTCGATGAAGCGCAGTTGCGGCGCCTGCGGGTTGTCGGCCAGCGCACCGGCCGGGCAGGCGCCGACGCAACTCAGGCACAGGGTGCAGCGGCTGGTGTCCACCCGGATGGCGCCAAGGGGAGAACCCGCACCATGTGGCAAGGGGATGATGGACGCGCCCGACGCCACCTCTTGCGCCGGGGCATGGCGCAGGAGGTGATCGAGCGCGAGATCGAGGGTGGCGCGCTTTTGCGGCAGCGCGGCGAAGCCGGCCTGGGTGGCTGGAACCTCGCCCGTCACGCGCGGTTGCGCCAGCAAGGCATCGAGCTCACGCACATCGGCAGTCTGCAACAGACGCAGCCGTGTGCCCCGAAAGCCCATGCCGTGCAGCAGCGTTTCGGCAAGCTGCGTCTGCCCTTGGAGGGCATGCAGGTAGGCCGGTGCTTCGGAGTTGTCGGACAAGACCAGAATGTCTGCCGCGCCCCAGGCCACCGCAGACAGCCACAGCTCCAAGCCCACCGAGGCGATATGCCACAGCGGCACGGCAATGACATGGGCAGGCACGCCGCGCACACCCGGATCCGCCGCCGCGAGCCGACCCAGCTGGCCGATGAGATCCGCGCCCGCATCCTGGCTGTGGAACAGCAGCGCAGGCCGCTTGAGCCCGGCGCGCAGCGCGGTGAGCAGCAGGGTACGCAGCCGCGCACCGATTTCCGGGGCGCGCGGGTAGGCGTAGGTCAGCGCCCCGGTGGGGCACACCGTGGTGCAGGCTCCGCAGCCGACGCACAGATGCGGATCGATTTCGATCTGTTCGGTGAAGGGCTTTTTTTGCGCCGCAGCGGGCAGGATGGAGTCGGCTGCGGCGATGGGCGGGGTCTGGTCGGGCCGAAGTCGGGCGCGGCTGTGCACGGCCTGTGCGGAACAGATGTCGATACAGGCGTGGCAGCCCAGCAGGGAGTTGCGGGTGTGCGCGCAAAGCTTGGCCTCGTACTGGAAAAAACGAGGTTTCTCGAAGCTGCCCTTGCGATCGCGCAGCTCCGCCACGGCGCGCACCAGCGCCAGCGGGTCGACGCCCGGGGCGTAGTAGCCCTGCGGCGGCTGATGCAGCGTCAGGCTGGGCTGCGGCTGCAGATCGAGCACCAGATCGACGTGCAGCGTATCCGCCCGTGGGGCGCGATTGAAGTCGATGGCGCCGATGGCGCCGCAGGCCTGCACGCAATCACGGTGGTCGGTACAGCGCTGCAGGTCGATCTGGTAGTCCAGACCGATCGCGCCTTCCGGGCAGGCGGCAAGACAGGCATTACAGCGGGTGCAAACATCGAGATCGATCGGATTGGCGCTCTCGCAGTCGACCTCGAATGCGCCCAGCCAGCCGCGCACGCCCGTCACCCGCCCGGCATGCACCGGCTGTTCATGCTGCAGCGGCAGCGCGGCAGGCGCGGCGCGTCCTGCTGGTCGCCCGGTGTCGAACAGGGTGAGTTCCAGGCTGTCGGCCAGGAGCTTGCGCGCCATATCCAGAGAATCGGCATCGCCGATGACCAGGCAATGCCCGGCGCTTTGATAGCTGGCCGTGGGCACGGGTTCGGGCTCGGGCAACGCCGCGGCGGCGAGCAGGGCGGCGATTTTCGGACCGGCGGCCTTGGCCTCACGACCCCAGCCCGCGGTTTCACGGATGTTGACAAAACGGATCGGTCGCACATCGGGCGCCGGCATGCCCCCGGTCTGCGCCGCCAGCGCGGCAAACAGCGTGGCCTCTTGCGTGCAGGCGACGAGCAGGGGCTCCGTGCTCTGCGCGGCCTGCTGGAAGCGCACGATCTCGCGACGGCAGAGCTGGCTGTACGGCTCGATGGTCTGGCCCAGGGCGGCAGTCAACTGCGGGCCGTCGAGCGGCATGGTGTGGTTGCAATTGCAGACCAGGGTCTTCATGAGGAGGGGGCAATCGTGTCGAAGGGTGAGTCTTCGGGCCCGCCCGGCAGGGGGGCTCGTTCGGGCTGCGCGATCGCAGGGGTCTCGGGTGCGAGAGCTTCCGGGGCGGGGCTGGCGTGCCCGGCAACCGGCGGTTCCGGCTGTGGAGCTGCCGCGGTGGCATCGGGCAAATCGAGCCCCAGATTCGGTGTCAGTTTCAGGCGCGCCAGAAGACCGGGCGGAACGGGGCTGGGGGTGTTGTAGTCGTCGATATAGGTATCGAGCCCGTCCATCACGTTGAACTGCGGATCGGCGAACAGTTTGCGCAGGGCAGCGCGGCGCACGCCCTCGTCCACGCCCCTGGCGATGAAGCGTGTCAGGTCGGCGGTATGGTCGAGCGGCTCCAGGTCGTCCAGCGTGGGGGGCGGGGGCTGATCGGCTGCAGACGCCGGAACGGGCGGCGGTTGCGCAGGCAAGGCCGGCTCCACAGCCTTGTCCTGCGCAGGCGCGGTGGGCGGCGCATCCGGGGAGGAATCTGCCCCGGCTTGCAGCTTGCGCCGTGACCAGCGCGACAGAAAGCCGGAGTCTTCGGGGGAATTGGGCACGCTCATAAACAGCAGGCCGGAGGGTCGTCGCCGCCGCCCTCCGCGGGCGGCGCATTGCCGCCGGACACGTCGCGCTCACCCGGGGCGAGAAAGCTCTGCGGACGGCGGCGCTTGCGCGGCTCGGGCTTGTAGTGCAGCGCGGCAAACTCGGCCAGCCAGTTGGCCACCGCGGCGGGCAGCGGTGCAATTTCGATGGTCTCGCCTGCATCCATCCAGCGGGCGGCTTCGTTGTAGGACAAGGTTACCGCCTGGATGCTCGGCAAACCTTCGGGCGCATGGCGCGGATCGTCGCATTCCGGTGCTGCCGCGGGCGTCCACCAGACAAACCAGCTGGGCTGCGGCGAGGTGAGGTTGAGGTGATAGCCCTCGGCTTCGTCCCGAAACAGTTGCACGCTCCAGTCGGGATACAGCCATTGCGACTGCGCCTGCCCCCACTCCAGGCAGATTGGCGCAGTCCCTGGTGCCATGCCCGCCATTTCTGCCGGCAGTACGTCGCGCAGGCCCCAGCGCCAGCGCTGCCAGCGGTTGTTCAGTCGGTCGCGCTGCAGGAGCACGGCAATCGGCCATACGGCAGGCGCAGTCACGGCTGCGCTCCTGCCGACATCCGCTCCAGGGGTTCCGAAATGAAGCGATGCGGCGCGGTGTATTGCAGAAAGTGCCGGTTGGTGCAGCGGGCGAACAGGGCGATGCCGAGCCGTTCTGCGATGTCGTAGCCCATTTGCGTCACACCGGAGCGCGACACGAGGAGGGACACCCCCATCAGGGCACACTTGATGACCATTTCCGAGGTCAGTCGCCCGGTGGTGTAGAACACCTTGCCCGCGCCGCTCACCCCGTGCAGCCACATCCAGCCGGAAATCGCATCCACCGCGTTGTGACGGCCGACATCTTCGGTGAACATCAACAGACGCCCCCCCTCGAACAGGGCGCAGCCGTGCACCGAGCCCGCGCTCTTGTAGAGAGAATCATGCAGACGCATGACGTCGAGCAGCGCGTAGAGCTCGCTCTGGCTGAGCCGGGTCGCGGCATCGAGCGCGGCATTGTCGACCTCGTCCATGAGGCTGGCGTACACCGTGCCCTGGCCGCAGCCGGTCGTGACCACACGCCGACCCGCTGTGCGCTGCGTCAGGTCCGCAATACCGCCGCGGCTGGTGATGGAGCAGGCCTCCACGTCCCAGTCGACCTGCACGGAGGCAATGTCGGCGATGGAGCGCACAAGGCGCTGATTGCGCAGATAGCCGAGCGCCAGCAACTCGGGCGCCGCGCCCACGGTCATCAGGGTGACGAGTTCCTGTTTGTCGAGATAAAGGGTGAGCGGACGCTCCGCAGGAATGTGAACCTCCTGCGTTTGCCCAAACTCATTGCGCACCAATACCCCGCGGGTGAGCGCCACGCGCGCATCACTGAGTTGCGGAATGGGTGTCTGCTGAGCAGGCGCAGCAGGGGAAGACGAACACGCGGACTGGGCCATCAAGACAATCTTTTCGGACGGTTGCGAGCAAGGGCCTGGGAGGCAACCCGCCCCACGCGACGACGGTCAGACGCTGCGCCTTGTTGCACCCTATTTCTGCGTCGCCGCCGCCGGGGCGGCGACGGCAGGTTGTGCCGCCACATAGGGGCCGGGGTTAACACAGGGCGGTGTGGCAACCGGCGGCAGGGTCGTCTTGCCTTGCGCCTTGGCCGCAGCGTAATAGAACGCCGCCACTTTGTCCTGTGCCTCGCACAACTGATAGGCGGCGACCTTATCGCCCCACTTGCCTTTGGCTGCGGCTTCTTCGGCCTTGGCCTTGGCTTCCGGGCTGGGCGGGGGCAACTTCGCCCACGCGGTGATGCCGCAGCTCAGCGACACGGCCACGATCAATCCAAGCATCCATCGCATCATCGTCTCCTCAAGCCTTGTGTTTGATCACGGGCACCGGTGACTGTGCCTTGGCGCCGCTGCGCTGGGCTGGAATCTTTCCGGATTGAATGTCGTCCAGCCAGAGCGCGTGGTGTTGTTTCGCCCAACTTTCATCCACATAGCCGGTGCGCATGCCGTCGAGCGCGCCCTCCGTGCCCACAGTGCCTATGTAGATATGACCGAACGCCATGGCCATGAACAACATGGTGGCCGAGGCGTGAAGGATTTCCGCCACCTGCATTGCGCCGCGGCTATAAGGAAAATTGGGCACCAGCTTGTCGAGCACCAGGCCCGATGCCACCGCCAGCAGACCAAGGAACAGCACCCCGGCCCAAAACCATATTTTTTCGCCCGCATTGAACCGCGCAGAGGGCGCTTCGCCGCCGCCAAACAAACCGCCCCCATTGGCAAGCCAGGCCAGATCGGTCTTGCTCGGCAGGTTGTCGCGCACGAAGGTCAGCAGCACGATGACCAGCGACAGGCCGAACAGCGGTCCGACAAAATTGTGGATGGTCTTGAGCGCATAGGTCAGCCAGCCAAAGAGCGTCGCCCCCAGGATGGGAAGCAGAAAGAACTTGCCAAACAGGATGACAATGCCCGACACCGCAAGAGCGATGAACGAGAATGCCAGCACCCAGTGCATGAAGCGCTCGAACGGCGTGAAACGCTCGATCTTGCGTCCCGTGGGCTTGTGCACCAGCCGGATTTTTCCGCGGAACAAATAGAACGCGGCGATGCCCACCACGGCGAGGATCAGCAGCCAGCCACCGACCGGAATGAGCAACAGATTGCGCGTCTGCCGCCAAGCCTCGCCCGCCGTGGTGAGGCTTGAGCCGGGATACGCCGTTTGCGGTTGAATCAGCACCCCGGCTTCGGGATCTGGCAGGCTGGTGAAACCAGATTGCTGCTTGATCTCGCGCCACATCGGTGCGTTATTGCCAGGCTGCACTTGCGCTCGCTCGCCATTGTTTTGCTGCAGATAGCCGGGGATGGTCGACGCGTCCGGAGGAGCCGCTGGCTGATCGGCGCGCGGCGTCGTGCCAACCTGCGCCACCGGAGTGAGCGTTGCTGGTGCGGCCGCCGCGAGCGCGGCAGGCGCGCCCAATAGCACGCCCAATAGCACGCCCAATAGCACGCCCAAGCCCAACACGGCAGTTGCAACTAAACGGGAAAAGAGTCCGGACATGGCCCGCTCCTAGCGCATGCGCACGTATTCGTTCTGATTCTGGGAGCGGCGGTCAATCTCCCGCTGCCAACTGGCCTTGTCGCCCACCTTCCAGTCCTTTTCGGTGAAGGCGGGGTTGGCGCCCATCCAAGGGGCTTGCGAGGGTGGCGCACCGGCTTGAGTGAGGGTCTGAGGTTTCTGGCTACACCCGGCCAGCATGGCGAACACGACGGCTGCGAAGATCAAGGACACGCTGCGTTTCATGATGACGCCCCCTGTTTTGTCGGCGCGGGTTGGGCTGACGGCGACGCTGACTTGCCATACGCCGTTCCCCAGCCCCACAGTTCGGCACCGCCACCACGATGCAGCACGCGGTCGCGCAGGATGTCGGCGATGACCTCGCCATCGCCGGCCAGCAGTGCCTTGGTCGAGCACATTTCGGCGCAGATGGGCAGCTTGCCTTCGGCCAGGCGGTCACGCCCATATTCCTTGAACTGTTCTTCCGAGCCGTTTGGTGCCGGGCCGCCCGCGCAGAAGGTGCATTTGTCCATCTTGCCGCGCAGACCGAACTCGCCGTTGGCGGGAAACTGCGGCGCGCCGAACGGGCAGGCATAGGAACAATAGCCGCAGCCGATGCACACATCCTTGTCATGCAGCACCACGCCTTCGGGCGTGCGGTAGAAGCAGCTCACCGGGCACACGGCCATGCACGGCGCATCCGAGCAGTGCATGCAGGCGACCGAGATGGATTTCTCCCCCGGAACGCCTTCGTTCATGGTGACCACGCGGCGGCGATTGACGCCCCAGGGCACCTCGTTCTCGTTTTTGCAGGCGGTGACGCAGCCGTTGCAGTTGATGCAGCGCTCGGCATCACAGATGAATTTCATGCGGGCCATGGGGATGTCTCCGTTCAGCGTGAGGGGCGCGTCAGGCGCGTTCGAGTTGGCACACGGTGGTCTTGCTTTCCTGCATCATGGTCACAGCGTCATAGCCATAGGTGGTGGCCGTGTTGACCGCTTCGCCGAGCACGATGGGCGCTGCGCCTTCCGGGTAATACTGGCGCAAATCCTTGCCCTGCCAGTGCCCGGCAAAGTGGAAGGGGATGAACACAGTGGAGCGATCGACCGCTTCGGTCACCCGTGCCCGCACCTTGATGCGGGCACCCGTGGGCGTGCTCACCCACACATCGTCTCCCTCGCGAATGTTGCGGTCATTGGCCACCGCGGGATTGACCTGCACGAAGGCAAACTGCTGCAACTCGGCCAGCCAGGGGTTGGAGCGCGTTTCGTCGCCTCCGCCCTCATATTCGACCAGCCGCCCAGAGGTGAGGATGAGCGGGAATTTCTTGACGATGTCGATGTTCTGATCCTGCACGGTCTTGTAGAGCGTGGGCAGGCGCCAGAAGGTTTTTTTGTCGTCGTAGGTCGGATACTTGACCACCATGTCGGGCCGCACCGAAAAGAGCGGCTCGCGGTGTTGCGGAATGGGATCGGGAAAGTTCCACACAACGGCACGGGCCCGGGCGTTGCCGAAGGGATGACAGCCGTGGTTTTTCATCGCCACACGGATGATGCCGCCGGACTGGTCGGTCTTCCAGTTCTTGCCATCGGCCAGTTTTTTCTCGGCGTCGGTGAGTTCATCCCACCAGCCGAGTTTTTTCAGCAGGGTGGAATCGAACTCGGGGTAGCCGGTCTGGATGTCAGCGCCCTTGGAGGCGGAACCGTCTGCTGCCAGCAAGGACTGCCCGTCGCGCTCCACGCCGAAATTGGCGCGGAAATTGCCGCCACCTTCCATGACGTTGAGCGAGGTGTCGTACAGATTCGCAGTGCCGGGATGGCGTAACTCGGGCGTGCCGTAACAGGGCCAGGGCAGACCGAAGTACTCGCCGTCGAGCTTGTAGCCGGTTTCCTTGTCGATACCGCCCCGGGCGCGCAGGGTCTTGACGTCGAACACATGCATATTGCGCATGTGCGCCTTCAGGCGCTCCGGGCTCTGGCCGGTGTAGCCGATGGTCCAGACGCCGCGGTTGATCTCGCGCAGGATGGACTCGGTCTCTGGCTCCATCATGCCGCCCTTGCCCTGCACCATTTTGTAGTTCTTCACCAGCTCCTTGCCGAAGCCGAGTTTGTCGGCGAGCTGGGTCATGATCATGTGATCAGTGCGCGACTCGAACATCGGCTCGATCACCTTCTCGCGCCACTGCAGCGAACGGTTGGACGCCGTCACCGAACCCGAGGTCTCGAACTGCGTGGTGGCAGGCAGCAGATACACCGCGCGCTTCGGGTTGAGTTCGGCACCCTCTGCAGGCATGGCCGCCATGGCGGCGGTCGCCGAGGGGTAGGGGTCGATCACGACCAGCAGATCGAGCTTGTTCATGGCCTTTTTCATGTCCAGGCCGCGGGTCTGCGAATTCGGCGCATGGCCCCAGAAAATGTGAGCCCGCAGATTCGGGCCCTGATCGACCATGTCGTTCGGCGTCAGCACACCGTCGATCCAGCGCGAAACCGTCATGCCTGGTTTGGTCATCATGCCCGGAGCAAAGCGGCCCTTGATCCACTCATAGTCCACGCCCCAGACCCCGGCATAGTGCTTCCAGGCACCGTCGATCACGCCGTAGTAACCCGGCAGCGAATCCGGGTTGGGGCCGACGTCAGTGGCGCCCTGCACATTGTCGTGACCGCGGTAGATGTTGGTGCCGCCGCCGGACTTGCCCACATTGCCCAGCGCGAGCTGCAGGATGCACGAAGCGCGCACGATGGCGTGGCCGATGGTGTGTTGCGTCTGTCCCATGCACCAGACAATGGTGCCGGGCTTGTTTTCGTGCAGCATCTTGGCGATGGCAAAAGTGGTGTCGCCGTCAACGCCAGACACCTCCTTGACGGCGTCGGGGTCCCACTTGGCTAGTACGTCTTCCTTGACCTTGTCCATGCCCCAAACCCGGGCATCGATGTACTGCTGGTCTTCCCAGCCGTTCTTGAAGATGTGATAAAGGATGCCAAAGACGACTGGCACGTCGGTACCCGAGCGCAGCCGCACATGCATGTCCGCCTTGGCGGCGGTGCGGGTGAAGCGCGGATCGACCACGATCACCTTGCAGCCGTTTTCCTTGGCATGCAGCAGGTGCAGCATGGACACCGGATGCGCCTCGGCCGCATTCGAGCCGATGAAAAACGCCACCTTGGAGTTGGCCAGGTCGTTGTACGAATTGGTCATCGCCCCATAGCCCCAGGTATTGGCCACACCGGCCACCGTGGTGGAGTGGCAGATGCGCGCCTGGTGGTCGCAGTTGTTCGTGCCCCAGAGCGAGACCCATTTGCGCAACAGGTAGGCCTGTTCGTTGTTGTGTTTGCTCGAGCCAACGACAAACAGCGCGTCCGGCCCGCTTTCCTTGCGGATTTCGAGCAGGCGGTCCGTGATTTCCTGCAGTGCCTGATCCCAGGAGATGCGCTGATACTTGCCGTCGACCCATTTCATGGGATAGCGCAGACGATGATCGCCGCGGCCGTGGTCGCGCAGCGCAGCGCCCTTGGCGCAGTGCGCGCCAAGGTTGAGCGGCGAATCGAACACTGGATTCTGCCGAACCCACACGCCGTTCTCCACCATCGCGTCCGAGGCGCAACCGACCGAGCAGTGCGTGCAGACGGTGCGCCGTGTCACCACATTCTTGCTTCCGGCAGAACCGGGCGCTGGCGTGTCCGCAGCGTCGGCTTTTTTCATCAACTGCAGCTGCGAGCCGACCAGACCGGCCCCCAGTCCCAAACCGACGCCAATGCCGGAACGCCGCAGAAACGTTCGGCGGTCGATGGTCGGCAAGGCCCGGTTCAGGCTGCGCTTGAGTTGATCGACCCAGATGGTCGAGGTGTCCGCAGACTGGCTTTGGGCATCTTTGCGTTCGGATGTACGGGTCAGCAGCATGTCTTCACTCCAGTGTGATGCTGGGGAGCAGGGGATGCGCCGGGCGAAACCCTGGTTTCACAGCCCCGAGGGTTGCGCGGCGCGCCAGATCGTGTGGATCGCAATGGCCCCGATTTCATAGCCGGGTGGTGCGGTAATAGGCGCGAATGTGCTCGGTCAGGCGATAGCCCGCCTGCTGCGTGGCATCGGCCGGGGGCGCTGTCACGGTCTTGGTCAAGGCCGGTTGCACAGTATCGGCCGCGGCAACTCCAGCGCCAAGAACCGCCGCAGCGACACCCCCCATTCCCTGCAGCAGCGATCGGCGCTTGATCCGGTTCGCCGGACCCATTTCATCCAGGGTGGTTTGTTTTGCAGTCATTCGAGTCTCCTTGCGACATGCCGCGGCGCCGTGGTTTTGCGCAGACTGTAGTCCAACAGATGCGCACGTTCAAAGTGAATTGTTTCGCTTCAGTACATATTGATTTACTAATAAACCAATTCTTGCGCTTGCGATTCAAGCAGCCTAATATCAAAACCATTACAACGTAAAGGGATTTTATGGACCTCCTGAGCTTGGCGCGCGGCCCGTTGCTTGCTGCCAGCGTGCTGATCTTCGTGCTTGGCATGCTGTGGCGAACGGTTGGGCTGATCCGTCGCCCGAACAAGCCGGCAAGCTCTGTTCCGCGGCGCACCCATGTGCAAGGGGCGATCTGGGCCACGGTACTGCGGCACATGCTCCCGCGCATTGGCACCCGCCCGAGCCCGACACTGGCCACCCTCAATCCTTACTTCTATCACGTCGGCCTGGCGTTTATCGTGTTTGGCTACGCCCCGCATATCGCCTTTGTGCACCGGCATCTGGGCGTGACTTGGCCTGCTTTGCCTGATGCGGTGATGTATCTCGCCGCTGGCGTCACCATCATCTCCTTGCTCGTGGCGCTTGCCATGCGCCTGATGGACCCGACGCTGCGGCGTATCTCCAGTGCAGATGACTACATCTCCTGGGGCTTGCTGTTTCTGGTGATTTTCACCGGCATGGCGCTGATCGGCCTGCCGTCCAGCGCCTACGCGGCGCAGGGATATTCAGCAGATCCAAGCCGGCTGGCCATTCACCTCCTGTCGCTGGAACTGCTGCTGGTGTGGTTCCCATTTGGCAAGTTGTTCCACACCGTGAGCTGGTTTTTCGGTCGCGTCCAGTTCGGCGCGTTCATGGCGCGGCGGGGAGTTCGGGCATGATGAATCGTGAGATGTATGCGCAGTTCGGCAACGCCGTCGCGCATCTGGCGGAGCAGGCGCCGAAGATCGAGATGCCGGATGCGGAGCGCGTGAAGCGCGCCAAGATGATCATGCTGGAAAAAATGGATCGCAACCTTGCGGTCGATCTGGAGTCTTGCGTGCGCTGCGGGTACTGCGCGGATGCCTGCCAGTTCAGCGTGCAAAACGATGATCCAGACCTCATTCCCACACACAAGCTCGATCTGCTGCGGCGCCTGTGGCGGCGTGAAGTTGCGCCGCTGTCCTGGCTGTGGAAGCCGTTCACGCAGGACGTGAATGCCGATGACCTGCGGCAGTGGCAGGCGCTGTGCTTCGACAGTTGCACCGAGTGCGGACGTTGCAGCATGGTCTGCCCCATGGGCATCAACATCGCGCGTGGCGTGAACGTGATGCGCGAAGCGCTTGCTGCAGCAGGTCTCGCGCCCGATGAGCTGCGCGCCGTGCAAAGCGAGCAGGATGCTCGCGGCACAGTGTTTGGCGCGGACGCCAGCCATCTCGCCCAGGCGGTTGAAGTGGTGCGCGCCCGTGGAGTGACCGTGCATCTGGACAAACCCAAGGCCAAGGTGCTGATGCTGACCACGGTGCTCGACATCCTGCTGTTTCAGGATGCGCTCGACGCCACGGCGCGCGTGCTCAATGCCGCAGGGATGGACTGGACGCTGCGCAGCAATGGCTACGAAGCGGCCAACTTCGGCCTGCTCTCCGGCGTGGAGGAAACTCAAAAGAAGGCGTCCGAAGCGGTCATCCGCCAGGCCATCGAGGTGGGGGCCGAGATGGTCATCGTGCCCGAATGCGGCCATGCCTACCCCGCCCTGCGCTGGGAAGGAGCTGAGGTGCATGGTGGCCCGCTGCCATTTCGGGTGTTGGCCATCTCCGAACTCATTGGAGAACTGGTGGAACAAGGCAAGTTGCCGCTGCGCGGCGATGCCCGCCAGATCCTGATGTTCCATGATGCCTGCAAACTGGGGCGACACGGCGGCGTGTTCGAGCAGCCCCGGCTGGCCCTGCGCGCCACAGGGGCGGAGCTGCGCGAGGCGCGCGATACCGAAGAAATGAACTGGTGCTGCGGTGGCGGCGCGGGCGGCTTTTTGATCAATCGCGCCGCACCGCTGCGCGCGCAGGCATTCGCCATCAAGCGCGCACAGGTGGACAACAGCGACGCGCAGGCCATTGTCACGTCCTGCGGGAGTTGTCGGCTCAACTTCCTTGCGGGTGCGGAACAAACGGAGTGGGACAAGCCCGTGCTCAGCCTGGTCGAACTCATTGCCCAAAACCTCGTGGATCATCCCCTGCCATCGATGGCCTCCTGATTCAGACTGTGTCCGCGCACCAAGAGAAAAGCCCGCGCAAGCGGGCTTTTCAGTGTCTGCGAGTCTGTCCCCGGGCGACGAATGCGCCGCGGGGGATGTCCGGTCAATCTGCCGCGTAAATATCGCGGTCTTTGGTTTCCGGCAGGAAGAACAGGCCGATGATGAAGGTGCCCGCAGCAATAATGACGGGGTACCACAGGCCGTAGTAAATATTGCCGTTCTGCGCCACCAGAGCAAATGAGATGGTGGGCAGCAGCCCGCCGAACCAGCCGTTGCCGATGTGGTAGGGCAGGCTCATCGAGGTGTAGCGGATGCGCGTGGGGAACAGCTCGACCAGCGCCGCCGCAATCGGCCCGTACACCATGGTGACGAAGATCACCAGCAGCGCCAGAATGGCGACCACCATGGGCGTGTTCATCTGCGACGGATCGGCCTTGGCCGGGTAACCCGCTGCCTTGAGCGCAGAGCCGATTTCCTTCTTCAGCGCGGCTTCCTTGGCCTTGAACTCGTCGGCGGGCAAGTCCTTGGCGCCGACCACGGTGATGGACTTGTCGCCAATCTGGATCACGGCCGGACCGGTGCCGTTTTTGGTTTCATAGTTGGCCGAGTTGGCCGCGAGCATCTGCTTGGCGATGTCGCAGGACGAGGTGAACTTGGCCGTGCCCGTGGGGTTGAACTGGAAGGTGCACTGCGACGGATCGGCCGTGAGCGTGACGGGCGAGTTCTGCACCGCCTGATACAGCGCCGGGTTGGCGTAGTGGGTCAATGCCTTGAACAGCGGGAAGTAGGTCAGCGCCGCGATCAGGCAGCCCGCGAGGATGATGGGCTTGCGGCCGATCTTGTCCGACAGGGAACCGAACACGATGAAAAACGGGGTGCCGATGAGCAGCGCAGCGGCGATCAGCAGATTGGCGGTCACCGCGTCGACCTTGAGCGTCTGCGTCAGGAAGAACAGGGCGTAGAACTGCCCCGTGTACCACACCACGGCTTGCCCGGCGACCAGGCCCAGCAGGGCGAGGATGACGTACTTCAGATTGCCCCAGCGCGCAAACGCTTCGGTCAGTGGCGCCTTGGACGCCTTGCCGTCCGCCTTCATTTTGATAAAGGCAGGCGATTCATTGAGCTTCAGACGGATCCACACCGAAATGCCCAGCAGCAGGATGGACACGAGGAAAGGCACGCGCCAGCCCCATGCATTGAACACCTCTTCACCCAGCAGGGTACGGGTGCCGAGAATGACCAGCAGCGACAGGAACAGTCCCAGCGTGGCGGTGGTCTGAATCCACGAGGTGTAGGCGCCGCGCTTGCCCTGCGGCGCATGCTCGGCCACATAGGTGGCTGCGCCGCCATATTCCCCGCCGAGAGCCAGGCCCTGCAGCAGCCGCAGCGCGATGAGGATGACTGGCGCCGCAGCACCGATGGCCGCGTAATTGGGCAACACGCCAACGATGAAGGTCGACAGACCCATGATCAGGATGGTGACCAGAAAGGTGTATTTGCGTCCGATCATGTCGCCCAGACGACCGAACAGAAGCGCGCCAAACGGCCGCACGATAAAGCCCGCAGCAAACGCCAGCAGGGCGAAGATGAACGCCGATCCGGCATCGAGTCCGGCAAAGAACTGCTTGGCGATGATGGCCGCCAGCGAACCGTAGAGGTAGAAGTCGTACCACTCGAATACCGTGCCGAGGGAAGAGGCAAAAATCACCTTCTTCTCACCCGCCGTCATCGGGCGCGCTTTTGCGCCCATTGCAATGGAAGCCATGCTCAAGTCTCCTGTGTGTGGACATGGGCGTGGCGCTGCTCCCCAAGGCCCGCAACGCAACGCATCAACCCTGCGGCGCCGATTTGTTACAGGGCGTCACGAGGATGACGGATTGTTTTCAGGCTAGCTGACCATGCGCTGACAGCGGCACCGATCGAAATCTAGGGAAATCACTGAGCTGCGACGCAGCAATTCCGTCGTTTCCCGCCGGGATCAAGCAATCCTGCTAGGGATCTCGCACACGATAAAAGATTGTTGCATGGCAGCATTGCGGTTTTCGGGCCAGATCGCGGGAACAAAAAAACCGGCCAGAGGCCGGTTTTCAAGTGTGGCGAAACGCTCAGCCCGGCAGACCGACGGTCGGGTTGCCGAGGTTGGTCCACTCGTTCATCGAACCGGCGTAGAGCTTGGAATTCTTGTTGCCCAGAATTTCATGCACCACGAACCACGCGCCAGAGGCCAGGTGGCCGGTGTTGCAGTAGGTGGTGGTGGGCGCGTTGTCGCTGATGTTGAAGTCGTGGAAGATTTTCTTGTAGTCCGCCGCGCTCATGAACATGGCAGCGCCGTGGTCGTCCTTGACGATGGCGTCGATCGGGAAGGTCTTGGCGCCCGGCAGGTGGCCTGCGGTCTTGTTGATCGGCTTCTTGGCGATGCCCAGGTATTGCGCCGTCGGGCGGGCGTCGATGTACTGCTCGGTACCGCTCTTGAGGCCTTCCTTGACATCGCTCAGACCCGCCAGCAGCGCCTTGTCTTCGCCGGTGGCTTTCCAGTTGCCGACGGTCTTGGGCGTGGGCTTGATGCTCACCGGGAAACCAGCGTTGATCCAGGCGTTGGTGCCACCATTGAGGATGGCAATCTGGTCTGCGGGCACGCCAAAATAGCGCATCTGGAAGTACAGGCGGGTGCCGCGATCCATGGCGAACACGGCATTGCCGGTGGGCACGATGACGTAAGGCTTGCCGCTGTTGACGCCGGCGGCGTCGAGCACCTTGGCGAAGTAGTCGGCCGTGGGCATCATGGCCTTGAGCTTGACGCCATCGACCGTGCGCTCTTCGCGGATGTCATTGAAGTTCACCAGATCGGCACCGGCGATGTGGCCGCCGCTTTTCTTGACGAAATGGTCTTTGCCCAGGACCGGCTCTTCATCGTAGGCCTTCATGCTGCCGCCGCCGCGGATGTCGATGACGGTCACTTCGTTCAGGTGGGCCTTCAGCCACTGGGGTGTGACCAGCGGGCCGGGCACGTTGGCGGCGAAGGCGGCGTGGGCAGCGCCCAGTCCGATGGCTGCGGCGATCAGGGTTTTAGCAAGTTTCATTTGGCTCCTCACAGGGTGAAAGATTCGCCGATCTCGACGGTCAGCGATAAGGTGGCGCCGCACTCCCTGGTCGGGTTCGCGGCATTGCATGTCCCGTCTGCGACAAAGCGGCGCAGACGGTCAGACATTCGACAGATGTTGTGCTGCACGCTGCGCAGCGGTACGCGCTGCAAGACGTCTCCACGGTCCATTTTTGTTGTCATCAGCGCCCTGGCCTGCAATGGCATCGCCACGGCGCACTCCCTGCTCAATGGGGCGGCGGCGTCCGGGGTACAACCGAATACCGCCTGGCCAAGCTTCACGGCAACGAGGAGCAAAACCTGGGTGACTGCACTTTATGCAGTTGTGGGCGCGGAAACTAGGGCCAGTATGTATCAACTGTGACCTGGCGTTTCTGCAGTTGTGAAGCCCCGCGGCACGACGATGGTGTGAAAAATCTCACGCTTTGCCGCATGCAAGCGTAAAGCGCCCCGCACATTGCTCGACCGTAGGGATCCCACTTTTTTAAAGTGTCCTCAGTGTTGGCGGGAAGGCCCGCGGCGCGATCCGTTCACCAACCGAATCAGACAAAAGGAAAATCATGGGACTTCTCGCCTGGCTGCGCCGACATGACGCCGGTCATCTCCTCACCACAGACACCCAACTCGCTCCAGAGATCGACCCGCACGAAGACCTGTTTGAGGGCCTTTATCTTGGTCAGGCGGTGCAGGGCCATCTCGCATGGAAAAAGCGGCTCAAGGGCATCGTCATCGAGGGGCGGCAGGACGATGTGGACATCGCCCAGGTTGCTCCGGACGATCTGTGCGCCCTGGGGCAGTGGCTCAACGGACCGGCCAAGGCGCGTTACGGCAAACTGCCGGAATATGCCCGGTTGCGCAAAATCCACGCCGAATTTCATTTGACAGCAGGACAGGTGCTGCTCAACAGCCGCAACGGCCAACCGGAAGAGGCGGAGAAGATGTTGCGCGGCGCTTTCAGCGCGTTGTCGGATCAGGTGCAACTCGAACTGGTGCGGTTTTACGCCGCGGCCCGGCCGAATTGACGGCCCCGAGGGTCGGCAAGCGGTATCTCCTCCCAGGGAGGCGCGAACTGTAAAAATTCAGCCAGGTGGAATGGGGCCGCTAGAGGATTGCCAAGTTTTCCCGCAAAATCCCGACGGCGCATGATGTTTTCACGCCTTTTCCCCAACCAACGAGGAGCCCCATATGTCCATGATGCAAGATTTCAAAGCGTTTGCCGTCAAAGGTAACGTGATCGACCTGGCTGTGGCCGTGATCATAGGCGGCGCATTCGGCAAGATTGTCGATTCGCTGGTGAACGACGTCATCATGCCGGTTGTCGGCGCCATCTTCGGCAAGCTCGACTTTTCCAATCTGTTCCTGGTACTGGGCAAGGTGCCCGAAGGCACCGCGCAGACACTCGTTGCGATGAAAAAAGCCGGTGTGCCGGTGCTGGCTTACGGCAGCTTCATTACCGTGGCGGTGAACTTCATGATCCTCGCCTTCATCATTTTCATGATGGTGCGCATGATCTCCAAGCTCAAGCATGCCGAGCCGCCGGCCCCGCCCGCGCCAACGCCGGAAGACATCGTGTTGTTGCGTGAAATTCGTGACGCGCTGAAGAAGTAAGCAGCGCCGCCTATTGGACCATCCGGGTTCAATCTTGCCGGGGGAGTTCCACCCAGAAGCTGGCACCTCCACCCGGCGCGGAATCGGCCCCGACCTTCCCCGCGTGTTTTTCCGCCACCAGCCGCGCGTAGTACAGCCCCAGCCCGGTGCTGCTGCCCGAGCCGCCGGATGCACGATCCGCCACGCCGCGCGCAAAGCGCTGGAACAACTGGGACGACTGCTCAGGCGTCAATCCGGCACCTTGATCCCGCACCCAGAAACGCACCGTTTGCGGACTCAACGTCGCCTCCAGCGTCACGGTCGAACCGGCCGGGCTGTGCTGCACGGCGTTGCGCAGCAGATTGCCGGCCAGGCGCTCCAGGGCATCGAAATCGCCGCGCACCCAGATCGGCTCGTCAGGAAGTCTGCGGGCGAAACGCACGCCCCGCTCCAGCGCTTCGTCATAGGCAAAATCCGCAGCCTGGTGCAGTACCGCACCCAGATCAAGCTCGGTCAGGGCAGAGGGCTCCAGGGCTTGCGCGCGGGTGAGGTTGAGAAAGCCCTGTGCCAGATCGTGCGCGCGCCGCAACTGGCCAAGCAGCCGTTCGCGCGCCCTGGCGTCGAGCTGGTCGGACTGCAGTTGCTGCACGGCCGCGGCCAGCGGCGCGCGCACGTCATGGCTGATGAACGCCAGGGCGTCGTCGCGGCGGATTTGCAGTTCGCGCAACCGTTCCTGCGCCGCCTGCACTTCGAGAATGCGGCTTTCAAAGCTCAGGCGCTTGCGCACGGCATCGGGACTGGCGCCCGCAGGGCCGCGGCCGGCCTGACGCAGTTGGCGCAATTCCCAGTCCAGATGCCGCCGCGCCGCCTCCAGCCGCCGCCACCCCCATAAGGGGTAAGCCAAAAACCCTGCAGCCAGTGCCGCGGTGGGCGGCCACCACCAGCCCAGCACCATGGGCAATGCCGCGGCGGCCAGCAGCAGCGCCAGCACCCAGGCCATGCTGGCCAGCAGCCCTGCAAGGGGCATCAGCCGGGGCAGCCAGAGCAGGGGCACCAAGGCCAGCAACGCGGTCAGCGCCAGCGACAAGATGGTGGGCAGGACGCGGATCAGGCTGCCGTCGCGCAGGGCGAGCACGGTGTTTGCGAGCACTTCCACGCCGGGCAGGGGCGCGCCCAGAGCGGTGACCGGGGTGGCGAAAAAGTCCCCCAGCCCTGCGGCAGTGGCGCCGATGAGCACGATCTTGCCGCGGAGTGAATCCGGCGGAATGGCCCCATCGAGCACCGCGCTGGCGGACAGGGATGGCACCGTGCCGCGCGGGCCGACAAAGCGCAGCAGCCGCAGGTCGCGCGCCGCCAGGGCATAGGGATGCGCGGGCACTGCGCTGTGCGCAGGCTGCGGCACGCTGCCCCGCACCGGTTGGTGGGCGATGGACAGCAGGGTCTGCGCCAGCAAGGGCCAGGCTGGCGCGCCCACGCCTTCCCACAGGTAGACGCTGCGGGCGACGCCGTCGCTGTCGAGTTGCACGCCCACGCGCCCCAGCCCCGCAGCGGCAGATGCCAGCTCCGGGATGGGCAAGTCTTCAACGATCTGCCCGCCCCCACGGGTGGTGTCGAGCACCACGGGCAGCGCCACCCGGCCGCAGGCGCGCAGCGATTGCGCCAGCGCGGCATTTCCCGCCGGATCGTTGCCCGCCTCGGTCAAGGCGATATCGAACCCGACCGCAGCGGCCCCTGCCTTGCACACCGCGTCCGCCAGACGGGCATCGGTGGCGCGCGGCCAGGGCCAGGCGCCGATGCGGTCGAGGCTGTGGTGATCGATGGCGACGATCACCACAGCCTGCGGCGCAGTGACGGGCTGTAGTCGCTGCCCAAGGTCGAACACCTGATGATCGAGCCGCTGCAGCCAGCCGCTCAGAGCCAGCCCCAGCCCCAGCGTGAGCAGCAGGGCGCCGATGCGCAGCACCTCCAGCCGGGGCCGCCAGGAGCCGCCGCCCGTCTTGATCTCCTGTCCCGGAGATCGGGCCGAACCCAGGCGGCGCAACATCAAGGTCACGGCCTGCGCAGATCAGAGAGCGGGCAGCAGCGGGATCAGCAGCAGCCACAGATGCGGATACCGCGCAGGCACCTCGATGACCTGCACGACTGGCGGACCCTGGGTGCCATCGCTGTCGTCCACCAGGCGCGCGCCCAGATAGCGCTTGCCCGAGGACGGGCGCGGCAGGGTGAGCGCACCGCCGGCGCTCTGCACTTGCGCGAGCGCGGGTTGAAGATTGGCGTTGTCCGACAGAGTGAGCGCGTAATACTGCCCGGCAGGCGCGGAGGGCAACTCGATCATCAGGTGGTCGGCATCGAATCGCATCGCCGCCTTGGACAGATCGGCCGGGCCAGGGCCGGGCACATACTTGAAGGCCTGCGGCTTGCTCCACGGGCCCTGATGCCCCTGCGCATCGACGCTGGCCGCGCGCCAGAACAAGGTGCCGGCGGGCAGATCGGCGGTCGGCGCCCAGTGCGTGCCTTGGGCCTGCACGTCAAACAGGGGATGGGTGAAATCGGCGGTCGCAGCCAGTTGCACATGCGTGCGCGCCACATCGAGCACCGCCGACCAGTTCAGCGCCGGGCGCGGGACCCGCACGGTTGCGCCCGCCGCCGGGGCAATGCCCATTGGAAAGAAGGGCCGGGCGAACACCGTGAAGGCGTGCGTGGCGTCGAGACCCTGCAAGCCATTGCCATCGACCGCGCGCAGACGCAGCACATAGCGCCCGTTGGGCAGATCAGCGAAGTTGAGCGTCCTGCCGCTGGCGGTCTTCTGCAACAGCACATGCGCCGGATCGCTCTCGGCCAGAACCTGCCCGAACCACGACGCGGCGCCTGCCTGCTCGGGCAGCGGAAAACGCAGCGGCAATTGCTCGGACAAGGTCGGCATGGCCGAGACATCCGGCGCTGCGAGCAGCCGCACCGGCGGCAGCGGCACTTGCCCGGCGCGCGCCAAAGATCCCATCTCGGCAGCCACCCGCACCTGCGCGCCCTGGGCCTGCAGATCCACCGCGCCGGCCAGGGTTTCCTCCCGCGTAGCGTCGGCGGCGGCGTTGACGCGGAACTGGGTGCCGCGCACCACCGCCTGGGCGGACGGCGTGAGAATGCGCAGGTTCTGGTTCGGCAAGTGTTTGGGGTTGTCGCGGATTTCCATCTGGCCTTGTTGCAGGCGTAGCCGCGTGTCGGCCATCAGGCCGTTGGCATAGAGACTGAGCGTGTCCAGCGACAGCATGCTGCCGGGCTGCAAGGCCAGGCGAGTGCCGTTGGCCAGTTCGATGAGTGCGCTGCCACCCTCGGGAACCTGCACCTGCGCGCCAGCCGCCAGAGCCTGACCCGGCTTGGCCGCCCGCCAATCCTCGCTGGCCTGCGCCCGCCAGCGCACCGCGCCAAAAGCCTGTACCAACTGTGCGGAAGACGGCTGCTGGAGCAGCAGGCTGGCAGGAAACAACAGCACCGTGCCCGGTGGAATCCGCCGTGGATTGACAACGTGGTTGTCACGCTGGACCAGCGGCCACTGCGCCGGGTCGCGCAGGTAGCGCTGCCCCAGTGCGATCAGGGTGTCGCCGGGACGGACGGTGTATTGCCAGGACGGGGAGGCATCGGCATCCGCCTTCAGCGGCACGGCCTGCGTCTGCGCCAGGCAAGGGTTGAGTGCAAGGAACGACGCGGCAAGCAGCAGCGCTCGAAGTCGCAAAGGCAAGGCAATGAGAGCACGCATGGATCGTGTTTGGTCAGGTTGGCCGCAGCGGCGCCATTGCGGGTTGGGCAGACTCAGCATCCAGCGTGGCCTTGCAGGCGCGCGCTGCAGCAAATCGGCATTGTCGGCCACGCAGACAGGCGTCGAAACCGGCCTCAACCCGCAGGGCGCGAGCCTCTGGATCAGTCGTCAAGCTCAGGCGGCATGGTCGGCGGCCCTTCGTCTGGGCTGCGCGCGCGCTCCAGGCGGTAGCCACGCCCGTAGACCGACACCAGCCGCCAGCCGGATTCGGGCTGCAAACCCAGCTTGCGCCGCAGCGCGCTGACATGCACGTCCACCGTGCGGGTTTCCACCTCGGGGCGCAAGCCCCAGATGGTCTGGATGAGAAAATCGCGGGTGAGCAGCCGGTTGACGTTCTGAAAAAAATGCAGCGCCAGATCGGTTTCACGATCGGTCAGATCGACCCGCACACCCTGCACAAAAATCTGCCGCCGCGAACAGTCCGCCTCGATGTCGCCCAGGCGCAGCCGCGCGCTCGGCTGCGCCGTGCCGGAGCGCCGCAGCACCGCCTGCAGCCGCGCCAGCAGCACCGGACGGGACAAGGGCTTGACCAGATAGTCATCCGCCCCCGACTCCAGCGCCTGAACCACGTCAGACTCGGCATTGCGTCCGGTGAGGAAAATGACCGGCGGCACATGCGCCCCCAGTTGCAGACGCAGGCGGCACAGCACATCCGGCCCGCTGAGGCCGGGCAGCATCCAGTCGAGCAGGCAGGCGTCTGCGCCGCCACGCTCGACGGCACGCGCGAATTCCTGACCCTCTGTGTAATGCTGCACGTCGTAACCGGCCTCACGCAGCCAGCCGCACACCTCTTGCGCAAGAAGTAAGTCGTCTTCGAGATACGCGATCCGCAGCGCGGTGTGGGGTGGCACGGTTGAATTGAAATACGTCATGCGACAAGGCCATGGTGAGCGAGAAGCGAGCGGTGTATGCCTGAAGTAGCGCGCTTACACCCAAACAAGCGCAAACGACGAACAAGCGCAACGTCTTATGGCAAAACTGTGCGAATCTTCACGCCGTGCAAGGAAACGTGCAAGTACTGTGATTGGCGCTTTACAAAGTTCGTGCAGCAAATCAACGATGCGCAAGTATCAGGTTCAGTTTTTCTGATCTTCCACTTTTGCGATGTCACAAAGCCGCCTGCAAGGGTTGGGCTTCCATCCGAATCCGCTGACCAATGACTCTGGCGCACAGGTTTTCAAATGGGAGAAACAGGCCTGCATGAATAATGGCGCCATGCATGGAAAGCCCGACGAATCGAGCCGCCCCGAGGGAGCCGTCCCCACCCCGGCCGTCCCGAGCAGGAGGCAGGCAGTGAGCGCACCTCCTGCTCGGCCCGGGGCCGCTTGGCCGAAGCAGGCGCAGGCCGCGCTGCGCGCCCTGGCCTGCGCCGGCCTGCTGGGAGGGTCCAGTCTGCTGGTTTTGCCGCACACCGCGGTGGCGGCAGATGCGTCCGCGCCGAGCCCGGGCGCCGCCGCGCCAGCGCAAAAGCCGCTCTACAACGTGGAACTCGACGCGCCCAAAGACCTGCAAACCCTTCTGACGGCCAATCTCGATCTGTTGCGCTGGCGCGACTTTCCGGGGCTGCCGCGCGACCAGATCGAGCGCCTGGCCGAGGAGGCCCCGGCGCAGGCGCAGCGCCTGCTTGCGGCCGAGGGCTATTTTTCACCGCAGATCCGGGTGCGGATCGACTGCCCCGATGCTGCGCCGATCACGGTCGTGCTCAGTGTGACGCCGGGCGAGCCGACGCTGGTGCAGACGGTCGATCTGCAGGTTGCCGGTCCGGATGGCAAGCCGGATGCCGCGCTGAGCGAGCGCCTGTCGCGCACCTGGGCGCTCAAGCCGGGCGCCGTGTTCCGCGACGCGGAGTGGGAGGCGGCCAAGTCGAAGGCGCTGTCGGCCCTGCTCGCCGGGCGCTGGCCTGCGGCGCGGCTGGTGGACAGCCGCGCCGCCATCGACCCGGCCACCCGCCAGGCCAGGCTGGAATTGCGGCTGGACACCGGCGCGCCCTATGTGTTCGGCGGCCTGAAGATCACCGGGCTGCAACGCTATCCGGCCAGCATCGCCGAGCGCCTGGCGCCGATGCGGCCGGGCCAGCCCTACTCGCAGAGCGCGCTGCTCGACTATCAGGCCGCACTGCAGAACAGCCCCTATTTCCGCGATGCCCTGGTCGATGCCGACCTGCGGCAGGCGCAGGGCGACGTGGTGCCGGTGGACGTGCAGGTGAGCGAGAACCGGGCGCAGAAGCTCAGCTTCGGCGTGGGCGTGAGCAGCGACACCGGCCAGCGGGTGCAGGCCGACTGGCGCGATCTCGATTTTCTCGACCGCGCCTGGCGGCTGTCGAGCAGCATCAAGCTGCAGACCCGCGAGCAGAGCGGCAGCCTGCGGCTGGCATTTCCGCGCACCGCGCTGGGTTATGAAGACAGCCTCAGTCTGTCGCAGGACCGCACCGACATCTCCGGCCTGACCACGCGCAACTCCAGCATCGGCGCGCAGCGCGCGCGCACCCGCCGCAACATCGACACCGCACTGGCGGTGCAATATCAGGCGGAAAGTCTGCAGCCCCTGGGGGCGGCCTCCAGCGCATTGCATGCGCTGAGCCTGAACTACAGCTGGACGCGGCGCGACATCAACAGCGTGCTCTACCCCAGCCGCGGCACCCTCATCAATCTGCAGCTCGGTGGCGCGAGCAAGGCGCTGCTGTCCAGCGCCAATTTCATCCGTCTGTACGCCCGCGGCCTGGGCTATGTGCCGCTGGACCGCAGCAACCAGCTCATCTTCCGCGCCGAAGCCGGCGCGGTGCTGGCCAATGGCGCCAGCGGCGTTCCGCAGAACTTCCTGTTCCGCGCCGGGGGCGCCAATTCGGTGCGCGGCTACGCCTATCAAAGCCTGGGACTGATCCAGGGCGACGCCATTGTCGGCGGCCGCTATCTGTTCACCGCCAGCGCCGAATTCGACCACTGGTTCACCCGGCAATGGGGCGGCGCGGTGTTCTACGACGCGGGCAACGCCGCAGACACCTGGGGCGCACTCAAGCCCGTGCGCGGCTATGGCGCAGGCGTGCGCTGGCGCAGCCCCGTCGGTCTGGTGTCGATCGATCTCGCCTACGGTCAGGCGGTACACGCCTATCGGCTGAACTTCAACGCGGGGCTGTCGTTCTGATGGAGCCGATCACACCGCCCCCGCCGCCGGGCCACCTCAAGGCGGGCGCCGCCCCCTCGGGAGGCAGCGCCCGCCGCGGGCTGCGGCGTTTGGGCTGGACGCTGGCTGCGGTGGGCGCCGTGCTGCTGGCGGCTGCGGGCGCAATCGCCTGGCTGGGCAGCGCGAGCGGACTGCAATGGCTGGCGGCGCGCACGCCGCAGCAGATCGGCTCCACGCAGATTGCCGTGCAGGACGTGCGCGGCAGCGCCTGGAGCGCGGTGCGCATCGGCCGCCTGCAGATCACCACGCCAGGCACCACCCTCACCCTGCTGGATGCCCAGTTGCGCTGGACGCCGGCGGCGCTGTGGCAACGCCGCCTGCACATCCAGAACCTGAGCGCGCAGGAGATCGACATCGTGCAGACCCACCCGGCCCCGGCGGGCGGGCCGCCGCAACTGCCGGCCAGCCTGCGCCTGCCGCTGCACATCGCCATCGACCGCTTCGCCATCGGCGCGCTGCGCCTGGGCCCGCCCGGCAAGCTGCAGGACTATGGCGGCATGAACGGCCAATTGCTTTACGCGCAAGGCCGCTACCGCGCGCAGCTCAGTGCCGCCACGCCGTGGGCCAGGGCGCAACTGCAGGCCACACTCGGCGACACCGCGCCCTACGCGCTGCAGGCCACGCTGAACGCCACGCACGTCGGCCTGCCGGGCAAGGCTGCGGCCCGTGATGCCGCCATGCTGCAGGCCAGCGGCTCGCTGCGCGACATCACCCTCGGCGGCACCTTGCACATGGACGCCGCCAGCGCCCGGTTGCAGGCCCGCCTCACCCCGTTCGACGCCACACCGCTGCGCAGCGCCCAACTGCGCTCCACCGCGCTCGACCCCGCCGCCTTCAACCCCGCGCTGCCCCGGGCCGCACTGGATGTGCAGTTCGATCTCGGGCCGTCGAGCGCGCAACGGCTGCAGGGCCAGCTCAGCGTGCGCAACACCCAGCCCGGCCCCATCGACCAGCGCCGCCTGCCTTTGCGCAGCCTGCAGGCCACGCTGGACGGAGATGCGCGGCACGCCACCGCGCGCGATCTGGTCATCGACCTCGGCGCCGGCGGCCAACTGCAGGGCACACTCGTCTGGACCCGGCCCACCCTGCGGGCCCGGCTGCAGGCCAGCGGGCTCGACGCCCGCGCACTCGACCGCCAGCTTGCCAGCACCCGCCTGTCCGGGCCGATCACGCTCGACGCATCAGGGCAGCGGCAAAGCGCGCAGATCGCACTCGCCCAGCCCGGCTGGGAGCTGCGGCTCGATGCCGCGCGCAGCGGCGACAGCCTGCGCATCGACCGTCTGCTGCTGTCCGCACTGGGCGGGCGGCTCGACGCCAGCGGCACCCTGTCCACCACCGGGGCGCAGCCCTTCGACCTGCGCGCCCGCCTGCGCCAGTTCAACCCGGCGCATTTTGGCAACTATCCCGTCGCCACGCTGAATGCAGACCTCACGGCCAAGGGCACGGTGCAGCAGCGCAGCGCCCAGCTCGCGCTCGCGCTCGAACCTAGCGTGTGGCGTGGCCACACCTTCACCGGTCATGCCCGGCTGGCGCTCACTGCGCAGCGCCTGTGGGACGTGGACGCCGCGCTGCGCCTGGGCGACAACCAGCTCGTTGCGCAGGGCGCTTTTGGCCAGTCGCGCGACACCCTGCAATGGACGCTCGAAGCACCGGCGCTGACGCAGATCGACCCGGGCCTGCAAGGCAGCCTCCAGGCGCAGGGGCAGTTGCGTGGCGGGCTGCAGGCGCCCTCCGGCACGGTGGTCATTCAGGCGGATGAACTGCGCTGGAGCGGGCAGCTTGCACTGCATCATCTCAGCGCCGAGAGCAATTTCAGCACCGGCGTCGCGCCCGCGGGCCAGACCGCGCCACAGCTCGCCGCGCTGCTCGACCGTCTCGCCGGGTCGCTCAGCCTCGACCTCGACGGACTGCAATGGACGCAGGGCGCGCAATCGGTGCAGATCGGCACGCTGCAGGCCAAGGCGCAGACCAGCGCCGGGCTGCGCGGCCAGCTGCATCTGGCCGCGCGTTTGCAGAATCTGCAGGCCGACGGGCAGCGGCTGGCCGCCGCCTCACTGCAGATCGACGGCACCCGTGCGCGGCACGCCATTGCACTGGACGCGCAGGGACGGTGGCAGCGCAGCGGCGCTGACGCCACGTCCGCGAGCACCGTGCCCATCGACCTCAAGCTGCGCGCCGACGGCGGCTGGCTGGGCGCGCAACAGGGCTGGCGCGGCCAGATCACCACGCTGGACAACAGCGGCCGGGTGGCGCTGCGTCTGCAAGCCCCGGCCGCGCTCGACCTGGCGTTCCGCCCGCTGCGGCTGCAGCTCCGGCATGCGGCGGTCACGCTCCAGGCCGGGCGCATCGACCTCGCCAGCCTGGACATCGCTCCGGGCCAACTGCAGACGCAGGGGCAGCTCAAAGCCGTGAACACCGCCGATCTGCTGGCGCTGGGCGGCATCAATCCCGCCAGAATGCGCAACACCCTGGTGCTGTCGGGCGACTGGCGGATCGACGCGGGCGCGCAGGTCAACGGCCACCTGCACCTGCAGCGCGACGGCGGTGACATCGCGCTGCAGCTTGCCACGCCCCCCGCCGCGCAGGTGGGCAGCGTGACCGTTGCGCCCAATTGCGCCGCCAGCTTCGGCCCGTCGCGGTCGCGCGGTGGATTCATGCCGCTGGACATCGGCCAACTGGTGCTCGACATCACCGCAAAAGACAGCCGCCTGCACGCACAGGCGGTGGTGCAAACCGCCATGGGCACCGCGCAGGCCAGCGGCGATGTCGCGCTCTCCCGGCGCGGCGCGCTCTGGGGTGTGGCGGGCGACGCTCCGCTGCGACTCGACGCCGGAGCCGACATGCCAAGCCTGGCCTGGGCCGCGCCGCTGATCGGCTTTGACTACCGCGCAGAAGGCCGACTGCAACTTGCGGTGCAGGGCCGCGGCACCCTTGTCAATCCGCAGTTCAGCGGCACGCTCGACGGCAAGGCCCTGCGCCTGGCCTGGCCGGCGCAGGGCGTCGATCTGAAGGACGGCGTGCTGCGCGCCCATTTCACCGGCGACCGCCTGCAACTCGACCAGCTCGCACTGCGCGGCGGCAGTGGCCTGCTCACCGCCACCGGGGATGCCCGTCTGCAGAACGGCCTGCCGCGCGCCACACTCGATCTCAAGGCCGCCCGGCTGCAGGTGCTCAACCGCCCCGACCGCCAGCTCGTGCTCAGCGGCAGCGCGCAAGCCCGGCTGGCCGACAAGGTGCTGGCCATCACCACCGACCTCACCGCCGACCGCGCCGACATCGCCCTGCCGCGCAGCAGCGGCCCCACCCTGAGCAGCGACGTGGTCATCGAAGGCCGCGCGCCAGCCCCGGCAGCCACGCCCGCGGCGGCCATGCCCCGCGCCGTGCGCTTCGATGGCCAGTTCAACCTCGGCTCCAATTTCCATCTCTACGGCCAGGGGCTCGACGCCATGCTGGGAGGCAGCGTGCGCGTGCGCGCCGACAAGGGCGCCGCGCCCACGGCCACCGGCAGCATCGAACTGGTCAAGGGCGAGTACACCGCCTACGGCCAGCAGTTGCAGGTGACGCAGGGCCGCATCAACTTCGTCGGCCCGGCGGACAACCCCGGCATCAACATCACCGCCACCCGGCCCAACCTGCCCACCGGCATCAGCGTGGGGGTGACCATCACCGGCAGCGCGCGCCAGCCCGTGGTCAAGCTCAGCTCCACCCCGGCCATGCCCGACACCGAAATCCTGTCGTGGCTGGTGCTGGGCCAGCCGCTCGATCAGGTCGGCGCCGCCGACATCGGCCTGCTGCAAACCGCCGCGGCCGCACTGCTCGGCCCAGGCGACGGCGCGCCGCTGCAGACCCGCCTGGCGCATGCCGTGGGGCTGGACAGCATCAACGTGCAAAGCGCCGCCAGCACCAACGGCACCACGACCAATGCCGCCGGACTGCAGGGCACCATCGTCACCCTGAGCAAACGCCTGTCGTCCAAGACCCTGGTGAGCTTCTCGCGCGGGCTCGATGGGGTGTCGAGTATTTTCACCATCCAATACCAGCTCACCCGGCGCCTGTCGGTGCAGACCCAGGCCGGCACGGAAAACGCCGTGGACCTGTTCTACACCTTCGAGTTTCGGTAAGACACCGGGAACCCGCGGGTCGCGGTGCGCTCCTATCATGCACGCTTCCTGGCCCTGGTGAGCATCCGTCATGGCGACCAAACCCCTGAAAATCGGCATTTCCGCGCGCATCGACCACCCCCAGCCGGGCCAGGCCGGGCTGCGCAGCAAAACCCTGCAATACCTCGAACAGTCGGTGGCGCACTGGGCCATGTCGCGCGATGTGCTGGTGTTCATGGTGCCCACCGTGGCCACCGGCAGCGGGCTGGTGCGCAGCAACATCCGGCTGAGCGACTATGCCGACGCGCTCGACGGCCTCATCCTGCAGGGCGGCGCCGACATGAGCCCGCACAGCTATGGCGAAGATCCGCTCAAGCCCGAGTGGGCGGGCGATCCGGCGCGCGACGGCTACGAGATGGAGCTGCTCCACGAATTCATCGAGGTGCGCAAACCCGTGCTCGGCATCTGCCGCGGCGCGCAGCTCATCAATGTCGCCATGGGCGGCACGCTCTACCAGGATCTGCCCACGCAATTCACCGCCAGCCAGACCCAGCACCTCAGCGACAGTTACGACCGCCATTCCCATCCGGTGCGCTTCACCGAAGGCGGTCTGCTGGCGCGGCTCTACCCCGAGGTCGACCCAGCCACACTCCATATCGTGTCGGTGCATCACCAGGCGGTGCGCACACTGGGCCGCGATCTGGTGGTGGACGCCATCAGCCCCGAAGACGGCCTTCCCGAGGCCATTCGCGGCACCGGCCGCAACTTTCTGCTGGGCCTGCAGTGGCACCCGGAATTCCACCATCCGTCCAACCCCGAACTGCTCGACTGCACCCCCATCCTCGACGAGTTCCTGCGCAACGTGCGCAAGCGCCGCTGGTAGGCTCCCTCCGGGTTCTCCGGGCGGAAAAAAGCCGCTGTCAATCGACGGCGGCTTTTTTATGGGTGTAGCGCAATCAGTCGAACGGCACCGGGCGCTTGGTGCTGTCAGACGACGGCGGCAGCAGCGGCAGCAGGATTTGCGGCTGTTCTCCCGTCAGCGTTTTGAGGAAGGCCACGATGTCGGCATTTTCCTGCTCGGAGTATTTGCGCCCCAGTTGCAGCCGACCCATGATGTCCACGGCCTCCTTGAGCGTATCGGCCTGCCCGTCGTGGAAGTAGGGATAGGTCAGCTCGACATTGCGCAGCGTGGGCACCTTGAAGTTGAAGCGGTCTGCATCCTTGCCGGTCACTGCGGCGCGTCCCACTTCCTTGTTGGCCGTTTTGTAGGGCTCCAGAATCCCCATTTTCTGGAACGAAGTGCCCCCCATGATGGTGCCGTAATGGCAGGCGATGCAGCCGCTGTCCTTGAACAGCTTGTAGCCCGCAAGCTCCTGCGTGGTCATGGCTTTTTTGTCTCCCTTGAGCCAGAGATCGAAGCGTGAATTGGGCGTGACCAGCGTGTCCTCGAACGCAGCGATGGCGGTGGTGATTTCGTCGATGGTCACCTTGTCGTTGCCGAAGGCCGCCTTGAATTCGGCGCGGTAAGCCGGAATCGAGGCCACCACGTCTGCCGCGAGTTCATGCGTGAAGCCCATTTCGCCGGGGTTGGCGATGGGGCCGCCCGCCTGCTCTTTCAGATCTTTGGCGCGGCCATCCCAGAATTGGGCCAGGTTCATGCCCGAGTTGAGCACCGTGGGCGAATTGATCGGCCCCTGATGCCACTTGTGCCCCACCGAGGTCTTGATATTGTCGGTGCCCCCCATGCTCAGGTTATGGCAGGTATTGCACGACAGCACGCCCGACTTGGACAGTCGCGGATCGAAATACAGCTTCTTGCCCAGCTCGACCATGGCCGGGTTAATGACCTTGAACGGCTCGATGGGCTGGATGGGTTCATTGCTCTGCGCGTAGGCCGCACCGCTGGCCAGCAAGGCGGCGCAGGCAACGGCGCGTAAGGTCCATTTGAAACGGTTTGGGGTTTGCATCTTTTTTCTCCCGTGAACTGACAAAAACATCGGTCGGCGCCATATGAAACGTCATGTTGTGTTTGGTGACATTTGATGACATTCGAGGGAAGCTTATGCGGGTTAACCCTTTGTGTTTTTGCGCTGCAACAAACCCGGACCAACCAGCGCATCCGGGCGTTGCACACCCGAAAATCGCCGCGCACCTATCATCTACTCCTGATTTTTCGAGACTCTCCATGCAGACCCATACCCTCTCCCGCCTCTGGGTGGCCGCCCAGTTCGGGCTCATCGGTCTGATGATCGTCTGGCCCGCGCCGCACTGGGCGCGCGGCTGGTTGTCGTATGCGCTGCTGCTGGCCGGGTCGGCGCTGGTGCTGTGGGTGTTCTGGCACAACCGGCCGGGCAACTTCAACATCGTGCCCGAACCGCGCAAGGGCGCGCATCTGGTGACCACGGGGCCCTATCGCTGGGTACGCCACCCCATGTATGTCGCGCTGATCCTGTTCATGGCCGGAGTGGCCGCAGCGGCGCACAGCCCGGTGCAGTGGGGGTTTTGGATCGCCCTGTGCGTGGTGCTGAACTTCAAGGCGGCAATGGAAGAGCGCCTGCTAAGGGGCGTCTGGCCGGATTACTCGGGCTATATGCGCGTCACGCGCCGCTTCATTCCCGGCCTGTGGTGAGGCCCAGGCCAGCAAGAACGGAAACGCCAGCCCGCCGCAGACCGCCTGCGACAGCATGGCAGACAGCGCGCGTCCATCCGGAATGAAGTTCCAGCTCGGGCTGAAGGCCACGGCCACCAAGGGCAGCAGCAGGGCGGCGACGCTGAGTTGATAAAAGCGCCAGCGCATCAGGTCTTGCGGCGCCATCCGCGCACAGCCGGTTTGGCGAAACCCGATCACAAAGCTTCCTGCGGCCACCAGGGTCAGCAGCCAGGCGCCGCCCTGCGCGGCCTTCCAGGACCAGACGCCCAGCAGCAATCCGCAGATCATGCCCAGAAGCCACAGCGGAACACGCGCCGGGCGCCACGCTGCGCGCCCGGCGCTCAAGGCCAGCAGCGCTAGCAGCAGAAAATTGAGGGCCACCAGCCAGAGCGCCTGGCGATCCACGGCGAGATACAGACAGCCCCATTGCAGCGTGAATAGCACGCCGCCCCACAGCGCAGACAGCAGCGAGGCCCCTTGCGCAAACAGGGCGGTGCCCCGCCAGCGCGTCCACAGCCACAGCAGCAGCATGGCCCAGGCCGCTGCAATGGCCGCCTGAAACAGGGGGGCCACCTGCGCGGCCACGGACTGGCTGCTGCCATATTGCACCAGCCAGCACATCAGGGCGCCAAGCAGCGGCGCCAGGGGCTTGAGCCGGGACAGAACAGGAATGGAACGGCGCGACATGGCTGCATTGTGGCCGAATGCACAGGGGCGGCACCCGCTTCGCACTGAGACATGTCAAGCCACACATCACAAATCTCTGCTGCAATGTGTTCACCCACTCCAAGCCGCAGCACGCCATGAACTGGAACGCTCTCGCTCAATTCCTCCACATCCTCGCCGTGGTTCTCTGGATCGGCGGCATTGTGTTCATGGACGGATTCCTCGCCCCGGCGCTGCGGCGGGCTCTGGCGCAGGCGCAGCAGCGGGCGCAATTGCTTTATGTGCTGTTCCGCAACTTCTTCGCCGCGATCTGGGGCGCGGGCGCGACGCTGGTGATCACCGGCTACGGCATGGTGTTTCTGCGCGGCGGCCTTGGCGCGCTGAGCGCGGCGCAATGGGTGATGGTGGTGCTGGGCAGCGTCATGGTGCTGCTGGCGCTGTACATCTTTTTCGTGCCCTTCCTGCGCATGCGCGCCGCGGTGCTGCGGGCCGACTGGAGTGCGGCCTGCGCCCAGGCCGGGCAGATCAGGCTGCTGTCCACGGTGAATATCGTGCTCGCCGTGCCCACCATCCTGTCCGGAGTCTGGGCGATCTTCGGCCCGCTGGTTTGAGGGGCGATACCCGCTTCAGGCTTTTTTCGCCTCGCGCTCCGCGGCCAGGGTCGCGGCCACTCCGGGACGCGCTTCCATGCGGGCCTTGTAGCGCGCGAGCGCGGGCCAGGGCGACAGATCCACGCCGACATACGCTGCCCAGGTCATCACGGTGTAGAGGTAGGCGTCGGCCACGCTGAAACCGCCGGGCATGAGGTAGTCCTGTTTGTCGAGGGTGTGCGCGATCAGGGCGAAGCGTTCGGCCAGACGCGCTTTTTGCGCGGCGATGAGCTCGGCGCCGCTGGCCGGGTTGAACAGCGGACTGAACTGCTTGTGCAACTCGGTGGAGATGAAATTCAGCCACTCCTGCAACTGGTAGCGCGGCACGGTGCCATTGGCCGGGGCGAGGTGCAGCTCGGGCTTGCGGTCAGCGAGGTATTGCACGATGGCCGGGCCTTCGGTGAGGAGGGTGCCGTCGTCCAGCTCCAGGGTGGGCACATAGCCCTTGGGGTTGATGGTGCGAAAGTCGCGGCCGTCGCTGGTCTGCTTGGTCTTGAGATCGACCATGACCACGTCGTGCGGCAGACCGAGTTCGTGCAGCACGATGTGCGGGGACAGTGAGCAGGCGCCGGGGCTGTAATAAAGCTTCATTGAGGGTTTCCAGGGAGTTTGCCGCAGTCTTGCTGCCGCGGCGTTGAGTGGAATGTAATCGTAGGCCGGGGCGCGATTTTCTGCAGACGCCCGCCTGCTCAGGCCGCCGCGGTGGCCCGCGCCTGTCTGGCCAGATCGACCAGGGCCGCGCGGGCGGACTCGGCATCGCGCACCTCGGCTGGAAAATCAAAACGCAGCAGATGTCCGTCGGCGCGCACATCGAAGCCGTCGCAGTCGATGCCGACCATGGCGGCGTCCAGCACGTCCACGCCATGCACATGGCGGCAGTATTCGCGCAGGTTGTGGGCGTGATCGGCGTTCATGTGCGCGAGGATGTCGGCTTCCGCCTCGGCCAGCAGCGGGGCGGGCGGCGGGGCGTAGCGCTCGGGGCGAATCCAGTGAATCTTGCCGAAGCCGCCGATGTAGCGCACGTCCTCCACCATCAGGCGGTAGAAATGAAAGTCGTGCATGGCGAAATAGCCTTCGGCCTGGGGCAGATGGCGCAGGTAGCGCGCGCCGAAGGCGGCCTTGTCGGGCAGCCGCTCGGCGCGGCCCACCAGGGTGACACGGCCTGCGGCCTGCATGTCCTCCACGCAGGGATGGACGATGAGGCTGACCCGCGGGTCGGCGTCGATGTTCTTGGTGTGCTCGGCCAGGGTGGAGATCAGGATGACCGGATTGCCGTCGTGATCGAGCACATAGGGTGACACCGAGCCGAAGGGAAAACCCTCCAGCCGTTTGGACAGGGTGGACAGCACGCCGTTTTGATGGGCGCGCACAAACAGCCGGGCTTCCTTGCCAAGCGCCAGCGCGTGTTCGGTATCAGCCATGATGTATTCCTCCGTCAATCCGGCGTCATTCGAGCAAGCGCGGCTTAAGGCCCGCTGAACTGTGCTTAAGGGTTGGTGACATCGCGCGCGGTGATGGTGTCGCGCAGCCAGTAGATCAGCACCACGCCGGGCGCGGCGGCAACCACGGTGAACAGGTAGAACGTGGGCCACCCCATCGCATCCACCAGATACCCGGTGGCCGGGCCGACATACACCCGCCCCACCGCGGACAACGCCGACAGCAGCGCGAACTGCGTGGCGGAAAACCGCACGTCGCACAGCGCCGAGAGCAGCGCAACGAACGCCGCCGTGCCCATGCCGCCGGTGAAATTTTCGATGCCGACTGCCGCTCCCATGAGCACCAGACTCTTGGGCGAAACCGCCAGCACCCAGTACGCCAGATTGGAGCCGCCCTGCAGCACGCCGAACAGCAGGAGCGCGCGCCACAGCCCGAGCCGCGCCTGCAGCGCGCCGCCCAGCAGCGCGCCGACGATGGTGGCCGCCAGGCCCATGCTCTTGTTCATCAGCCCCACGTCCGCCGGGCTGAAGCCCACGCCGCGGATCAGGAAGGTGGTGGACAGCGCCCCGGCAAAGGCATCGCCGAGTTTGTAGAACACAATGGCCAGCAGCAGCATCCACGCGCCCTTGCGGCTGAAAAACTCCTGCAGCGGCTCGACCACCGCTTCACGCAGGGTGCGCGGCGGCGTGGCATGCACCGGCGGGCGTGGCGCCCACAGCGTGGCTAGGGTCAGGAGCAGCATCAGCGCGGCCATCAGCGCATACACCCCGCGCCAGCCGGTCACGTCCGTGGCCAGCCACAGGGCCAGGCCGCCGGACACGATCATCGCCAGACGGTAACCCAATACCAGCACCGCCGCGCCCGCGCTGCGCTCTTCGGCAGGCAGCACATCGGTGCGGTAGGCGTCGATGACGATGTCTTGCGAGGCGGAGAAAAACGCCACGCCCACCGCCAGCAGCAGCAGCGGCACGGCGCGGGCGCTGGCGGCATCCACGCCGAGCCGCTCGGCCGCATGCACCAGCCCAGGCCAGGCCGCGGCCTGATCCGGCCCCGGCACGCCAATGAAGGCCATCATGCCCAGCATGGCCACCAGCAGCAACTGCGCCAGCAGCAGCCAGCCGCGCCGCCGCCCCAGCCAGCGGCCCCACAGCGGCACGGTAAACCGATCCATCGCCGGCGACCACAGGAACTTGAACACGTAGGCCTGCCCGACCAGGGTGGCAAAGCCGATGGCTTTGAGACTCAACCCCTCCACCGTGAGCCAGGCCTGCAGCGTGCCCGCGGTCAGCGCCAGCGGCAGGCCGGAGGAAAACCCGAGCAGCAGAACGGCGGCAATGCGCCGGTTGCCGAACACCGCCCAGGCAGAAACGGCGGGCGGCGTGTCGTTCATGGAATCTGCGGAAGCGGACATCGAGCGAGGAAAGCGGTGAGCCAGGGCGCAGGATACCCAAGCCCGGCCTTCAACCCGGCGCCATCTCTCCGGGCAGAGGCCAGCCGAGCAGTTCGGCCAGACGGTTGACCACCCACTGCGCCTCTTTGGCGTCCACGCCGGAATCTGGCGCGCGCAGGCCGCGATAGACCCGTTGCAGAACGTCGTCGTCGGTGACATGCAGGCTGGACTTGATCTCCGCGGCATGTTCGGTCAGCACCGTGGCGAGGTCTTCGCAGAACTCGTAGCGGGCGGTGATGACCTCGCGCGGTGCGCTGGGACGGGTGCGATGCGGCTCCAGGTACAGCGCGATGAAAGACGGCGGAACGATGAGTTGTGAGTCGTCCGCCATCATTCGAATCCGACGACCGGATGGGGCTGGTAGGACGCCTCCAGCGCCATGCGCTCGGCAGCGCCGAGCTTCACCGACAGCGCCGCCACCGCATCAAGCAGATGCTGCGGCCTGGACGCGCCGATGATGGGTGCCGTCACGCCCGGTGTGCCCAGCAGCCAGGCCAGCGCCAGTTGCGCGCGCGGCACGCCGCGTTGCAGCGCCAGCGCGCCCAGGGCCTCGGCCACTTCGTGGTCGTTCTCTTCGGTGCGGGCGAAGAGTTTGGCGCCGAACGCATCGCTGGCGATGCGCGGAGTGTGCTCGCCCCAGGGACGCGCCAGCCGCCCGCGTGCCAATGGACTCCAGGGCAGCACGGCCACGCCCTGATCGCGGCACAGCGGCAGCATCTCGCGCTCTTCCTCGCGGTAGAGCAGGCTGAGTTCGGGCTGCATGCTGACAAAGCGTGTCCACCCATGCTGCTGCGCGATCTGCTGGGCTTTGGCGAACTGCCAGGCGAACATGCTCGACGCGCCGATGTAGCGTGCCTTGCCCGCCTTGACCACGTCGTGCAGCGCTTCCATGGTTTCTTCGATGGGGGTGTGCGGGTCCCAGCGGTGGATCTGGTAAAGGTCGACATAGTCCATGCCCAGCCGCTTCAGGCTGGCGTCGATCTCGAACAGGATGGCCTTGCGCGACAGGCCGCCGATATTGGGCGCCTGCCGCGATGGAAAGCGCACCTTGGTGGCCACGACGATTTCTTCGCGGCGGGTGAATTCGGGCAGCACGCGGCCGAGAATTTCTTCCGAGGTGCCATCGGAATAGGAATTGGCGGTATCGAAAAAATTGATCCCCAGCTCCACCGCCTGGCGGATCAGCGGGCGGCTGCTGGCCTCATCCAGCGTCCAGGGATGGTTGCCGCGCTCGGGCACGCCATAGGTCATGCAACCTAGGCAGATGCGCGACACTTCAAGGCCGGTGTGGCCCAGACGGGTGGTTTGCATGCGGTGGCTCCTTGCAAACCTGCATTGCAGCACAGCGCGCCGGGCAGCGCAAAACAGAGCGGCGCTTACCGCAGCAGGATGGGCTCGCCCGCGCCCGGGATCTGCCACGGGATGTGCCGCTGCTGCAGCTGTTCGCTGAATGCCTTCATGCCGCGGTCATAGTCGCCATGCACCAGGAACACCTTGTGCGGCGCGCCACAGCGGGCCAGCCAGGCCAGCAGTTCGCTCTGCCCGGCATGGGCGGAAAAGCCGTTGATGGTATGGATCTGCGCGCGCACCTGGATGTCTTCATCGAACAGGCGCACATGCTTTGCGCCGTCGATGATGAGGCGGGCGAGGGTGCCGCCCGCTGCGTAGCCGACGAAGATCACGCTGGCTGCCGCATTCCACAGGTTGTGCCGCAGGTGATGGCGCACGCGCCCGCCGGTGGCCATGCCCGAACCGGCCATGATGACCGCGCCGCCGCGGATGGTGTTGATGGCCATGGAGTCCGACGCATCCCGCGTCATGCGCAGCCCCGGCAGGGCAAAGGGGTCGCTGCTCCGCAGGCGGGAGTTGAATTCGGCGCGCATGGCCTCGGGGTAGCGGGTGAAGATCTCGGTGGCGGAAATGGCCATGGGCGAGTCGAGAAAGGCGGTGAGATGGCGTGGCAGCTTGCCCTGCTCCATGCCCAGGGACAGGGCGTACAGCACCTCCTGCGCGCGTTCGAGGGCGAAGGTGGGAATGACCACGTTGCCGCCGCGCGTGTGGGTGACGGAGATGGCGTCGATGAGTTCGTCGATCGACGCGCCCCAGGCGCGGTGGTCACGGTCGCCGTAGGTGGTTTCCATCACCACGAAGTCGGGCGGTGCCGGCGGGGCTTGCGGATCGTCGAGCAGCGGGCGGCCCGGATTGCCGATGTCCCCGGAGAAGTAGAGGGTGTGCGTCGTGCCGCCGTCGCGCAGTTCGAGAAAGATGGAGGCCGAGCCGAGAATATGCCCTGCGTTCATGAACGTGGCCTGCACGCCGTCTGCCACCTGCATGGGCTGGCCGTAGCTGGCCGCGCCGTCGAAATAGTCCATGCTGTGAAATGCATCGGCCAGGGTGTAGAGCGGCTGCGGCGGCGTGGCTTCGCCGCGGTGGCGGGCGTGGCGCTCGGCGCGGCGCGCTTCTTCTTCCTGCAGCCCGGCGGAGTCGGTCAGGACAAGACGGGCGAGTTCGCGTGTGGGCGCGGTGGAGAGGATGCGGCCGCGAAAGCCCCGCTTCACCAGCAGGGGAATGCGGCCGCAGTGGTCGAGGTGGGCATGGGTGAGCAGCAGGACATCGATCTTGGCCGCGTCGAAGCCGAAGTCCTGCGCGTTTTCCTCGGCCAGCTCGCGGCCGCCCTGAAACAGGCCGCAGTCGATGAGGATGCGGGCGTGGTCGGTTTCGATCAGGTGGCAGGAGCCGGTCACCTGCTTGGCGGCTCCGTGGCAGGACAGTCGGATCATGGGCGAGTTCCTGAAATGGAGAATGAAGTGGGCTGGCTGCAGCCCGCGGCGCACAGGTCGAGCACGCCCTGCGCGAGGTCGGCGTCGAGGGCGATGGTGTCGACGCCTGGAGCGGCGACGCCATCGACGGTATTGGTCACCGCGATCCGCGCAGCGCCCGCGGCGCGGATGATGCCGAGCGCGTCGCCCGCGAACAGGCCATGCGCCGCCACACAGACCGGCGGCGGGCTGCCTGCGGCACGCAGATGGTCGAGCGCCGCCACCAGGGTGCGGCCCGAGCTGATGATGTCGTCAATGAGCACCGGCGTGCGGCCCGGGTGCAGGTGCAGGTCGGGGATGGTGGAGCGCACCTCGGTATCGCCCAGACGGGTTTTCTGCACCACGACCACGGGCGCGTCGGCACGCGCGGCCACATCGGCAGCCCATTGCGCGCTTTCGCCGTCCGGCCCGACGATCAGCGGCCTGTTGACATGCGCCTTGATCCACTGCGCCATGCGCGGCGCGGCGTGCAGCACGCGGCTGCGCAGGCTGTAGACCTCGGACAGATCGTGGATGCGGTGCAGATGCGGATCGACCGCGAGCAGCCAGTCGAAGTGCGCGGACAGCAGGCGGGCGTAGAGCCGCGCGGACACCGCCTGCCCCGGCTGGAAGCGGATGTCCTGCCGCATATACGCCAGGTAGGGCGCCACCAGCCCGACCTGCAGCGCGCCCAGCTCGCGCAGGGTGTCTGCCGCCATCAGCAGCGGCACGGTGCGCGCATCGGGGTGGTTCAGGGTGCAGACCAGCACGGCCTGGCTGCCCGGCGGGGGCGGCCCCACCCGCACCAGGCTCTCGCCGTCGGGAAAGGCATGCACCACACAGGACATGACGCGCACATCCGCCTTGCCCTGCAAGGCCAGGGCAATGGCCTGGGCGCGGGCTTCGTTGCCCGGCAGGGGATACAGCAGCAGGGGGCTGGGCATCTCAATCTTCCAGATGAAAAATCGGTGGATGGCGCGCGACAAAATCGAGCGCATAGGCCAGCTCGCCCTGCGACCCGGCATGCAGCACGAACAGCGGCGCACCGCGCTCGACGCGGTCGCCCACATGCGCACCCAGCCAGAGCCCGGCTGTCTTGGCGTGCGGTGCCCCGGCCAGCTTGGCGGCGCGTGCCAGCAGGCGGTTGTCGATGCGCGCCACGCGGCCGGTCTGCGTGGCCAGTATGGGATGGGTGAAGGGCGCGCGGCCCGGCTCGCGCAGCCCGCCCTGGGCGCGGCAGATCGCCTGGAACTTGCTCCAGGCGCGCCCATCGGCAAGGGCCGCAGTGGCCAGGTCAAACGCCGCCTGCCCCGTGGCCAGACCGCCCAGCTCAATCACCGCGGCGGCCACCTGCAGACCGCGCTGGCGCAGATCGTCCGGCGCATCCGGCTGGTTCTGCAGCACGGCCAGCACATCGTGCGCTTCGAGCGCGGGCCCCACGCCGCGGCCCACCGGCTGGCTGCCGTCGCTGATCAGGCCGTGCAGTTTCAGGCCGATGGCATGGGCAGTGCGCTGCAGGGCATGCAGCAGTGATTGCGCCTCCGCCTGGCTGCGCACCTTGGCGGTGGGTCCGGTGGGAATGTCGATGAGCACATGCGTGGAACCAGCGGCCAGTTTTTTCGACAGCACCGAGGCGACGAGCTGGCCTTCGCTGTCCAGATCGAGGGTGCGCTCCACGCGAATGAGCAGATCGTCGGCCGGGCTCATGTTCATCGCCCCGCCCCAGGTCATGCAGCCGCCCTCGGCCTCCACCACGCGGCGCATCTCGTCCAGGCTGAGATCCACCCGCGTCATGGTCTCCACCGTATCGGCAGTGCCCGCGGGCGAGGTGATGGCGCGCGAACTCGTCTTGGGCATGACCAGCCCCAGGCTGGAGACGATGGCCACGACGATGGGCGTGGTGCGGTTGCCTGGCAGGCCGCCGATGCAATGCTTGTCCACCACCACCGGGTGCGGCCAGCTCAGGCGGCGCCCGCTCTGCACCATCGCCCGCGTCAGTCCGGTGACTTCCGCCGCGTTCATCCGTCCACCGGCGCAGGCCACCAGAAACGCGCTGATCTCCACATTCGACAGCCGCCCCGCAACCACGTCGGCAATGATGGCATCGAGCTGGCTTTCGCTCAGATGCTGGCCATAGATCTTCGCCCGCACATGGCTCATGCTGTCGCTCGGCTGGGCGTAGCGAAACCGCAGCCGCTCGCCCTCGGCCGGGGCAAGCCGACGCCAGGCCGACTCGGACAGACCCACCTCGTCGGGCCTCAGCAGCTCGCCCGTCACCAGGATGTTCAGCGTGGCAATGATGCTGCGCTGCTGCCCGATCACCTCGATGCGCGCATGCGCCTCAAAGCCTTCGGCCCGGCACACCGGAGAGTCCGCCCGCAATACCACCACCGGCTCATGGTGGGTATCCACCCCGAGCCGGACGGGGCGCAGCAGCAGGGCGTCAGCAGCGCCCGCAATGCCTGGGTTTTCAGCGTGTTCCTGCATGACTCGGGATGTGTGCTTTTGTTGGCCCTGCCCGAAGGCGCGGCAAACGCGCCGACACGGGCCTGATGTCAAACGGCTGGAGTCAGGCTAATGCGCCGCTCCCTCCTTGGCAAGATCAGGCAAACCCCTGCGGGTGATTTGTCATGTCGGGATGACCTCCATCAACCCGGCGGTACGTTCAGCGCAGAGACGGCAGGAGCGCGGTGATCGCCTCCCCCAGGCCATTCAGCCCCGCCTTCCGAGCGCGGGGTTGCCCCAGCCTTGGCGCACCTGGACTACGGTCACCACAGCCGTGCGTTTGCAGTCCATGGCCCGGGCATCGGTGAAGGGCCGACCCTGCGCGACACCACGGCTTCAACGATTCGGCGCGGGTACGGAAATCGCGTGAACAGGCCCTATTTACGCGGCAGTTCTAGGATGGCCTCCATTCCGCCCTCGCGCCGATTCTGCAACGTCAACCGCCCCCCAGCAGCTTGCGCGATGTCGCGCGCGATACCAAGACCCAGGCCGGTGCCCCCAGTTTGACGGCTGCGCGATGCTTCGAGCCGATAGAACGGCTCGAACACTTTTTCCAGCTCCCCCTCAGGAATGCCCGGGCCCTGATCCTGAATGCGCAGCGTCAGGGAGGTATCGCTATCTTCAACGACGACGACGGCTCGCTCACCATACAAAATGGCATTGTCGAGCAGATTCGATAGGCAGCGCTTCATTCGAGCCGGATCCCCAACGAAGGGCTTGTTGGCCCGCCCCTGAATCTGCACGTCACGCCCCATCTCCTCTGCGTCCGCCTGCAAACTTTCGAGCAGGGACATGATGTCGATGGGCTGTATGTGTTGCGGCTGGTCGATGCCGCGCATGAAGTCCAGCGTGTACTTCACCATCTGCTCCATCTCCAGCAGATCCTTTTCGAACCGCGCGCGCACATCGTCATCATCCAGCAGCTCTGCACGCAAACGCATGCGGGTGATGGGTGTTTTCAGATCGTGCGACATGGCCGAAAAAATGCGCGTCCGATCCGTAATGAATCGAATGAGTTGGGCCTGCATGGTGTTGAACGCGTGCGCAGCCCGCCGCACCTCGATAGGCCCCGCTTCCGGCAATGGAGGGCGATGGATGTCTTCACCAAGTGATTCAGCAGCCGATGCCAGGACCGCCAGTGGCCGCGTCATCCACCGCACGGCCACATACGACAGGAACAACACCGACACCAGGAGCACGAGCAAGGTCAGCAGGAGATGCCAGGGTGGCGCTTGCGTGCCTTGGTGCAGCTGGGTTGTGAAAGCCACCCAGCTTCCATCGTGCAGCTGCACCTGGATCAGGAAGCCGAGTTTTGCAGCCATGAGGGCTTGCATGGACGACAGGGATGCCTGTGACATGCCCGACATATAGGTCGCCATCGAGGCGATGTCAGGCATGGATCGCCGATGCATGTCGGCGATACCGATGGGGCCTGAAAGGGTCGCGCTGGCCGAGACGATCAGCGGTCTTTCATCTCCGAGAGCGGAGTGAAGCGCCTCTGAAAACATCATGGTTTGCGGGCTGCGCATCGTGGCAGCCGTTGACTTGACGGGTGAGGGCTCCAACTCCACGACTTGAGGCGGCACGCTCAAGATTCTGGCAATGCGCAGCCGCTCCCGAGACGGCATCGAATCCAGCAGCTTGACCACGTCAGCAATGCGTTGCGCAGACTGCATGCCGCTGTTGCGCAGCACCGCACGGTCGCGCTCGGCGAAGTTGATTGAGGCACTCAGGAGTTGCGCCAGAATCAGCCCGCTGGAGAGGACGAGCATCATGCGGCCGAACAGCGATGCCGGCAGTAGCCGTTTCACGGCGTTCCCTCGACGGATACTGCCAACACATAGCCCATGCCCCGCACGGTCTTGATCAGCACCGGGTCGCGCGGGTCGTCTCCAAGACGTTGACGCAGGCGACTGACCTGGACATCGATACTGCGATCGAGCGGGTCCGCCTCCCGGCCTTGGGTGAGATCCACCAGCTGATCGCGATTGAGAACCCGGTTCGGATGGCTGAGGAAAATACGCAGCAAGCGGTATTCGGCGCCACTCAGCGCCACAACCACTCCCGCAGGAGAAATCAGATGGCGATGCATGGTGTCGAGTGTCCAGCCCGCAAAGCGTGCTTCGCGCACATCTTCGGGCTGCAGATTACTGGGCAGGCTGCGTGCGCGGCGCAAGATGACCTTGATGCGGGCGAGCAATTCGCGCGCACTGAAGGGCTTGGTCAGATAGTCGTCCGCTCCCATTTCCAACCCAACGACGCGATCGGTCTCGTCGCTGCGGGCGGTGAGCATCAACACGGGGATGTCCGATTTGGCCCGGAGCTGCCGACACAGCGTCAGGCCGTCGTCGCCCGGAAGCATCAGATCGAGCACGATCAAGTCGATGCGTGCGGCAACGAGCGCGCGTTCCATGGCCTTGCCGTCGCCCACCGCGGTGACACGCAGGCCGTTCTTTTGCAAATAGGCGCTCAGCAGGTGACGGATCTCGGCATCGTCGTCAACGATCAGGATGTGGTCAGGTGTGTCCATGCCGTGATTTTCAGCGGTCTGCCGCGTGCCTCGTCAAAAACAATGTAACGCAGCATGTCAGCCACCGGTTCGCAAATCATGCGATACAAAAAAGCCGCTTTTTGACATGGCCTGCTTACACGCAGGCGCTGAAATGGCTCCCATTGCAACGACGGTCTATCCGCAGCTTCGGCAGGAACGTCCCGCCAGCCGTCGACGCATTTTGATCGGAGATCAACCATGAAACGCAACCACAGACTACTGGGTCTTGCCGCCGCCCTCTCTCTTGCCGTGATCGGCACGGCCTCTGCACAACCCCCTGCCCATCCAGGGCAGTACGGCTGCATGCAGGGGGCAGAATCTGACATGGGCATGATGGGCGGCCGAGGCATGGCCGCAGGCATGATGGGGCGCGGGGATCCAGCAGCCAGGATGGAAAATCGTCTCAGCGCGATGAAGGCTGAATTGCAGATCACACCGCAGCAAGAACCCGCTTGGGATGCTTTCATGGCACAAGCCAAGAAGCAGGCCGCTGGCATGCAATCCATGCGGACGACCCTGTTTGAGGCAAAGGGCAATGCCCCGGACCGCTTGGCGCAACGCACCCAGTTAATGCAAGAGCGCGTGGCAGGCATGGAAACCATGACCGCTGCGATGAAAACGCTTTACGCGCAACTGAGCCCGACGCAGCAAGCCACGCTGAATCAGCGGTTTGGCCCGATGGCCGCAACCCGCAATGGAATGCCTGCGAACGCGCAGTAAGCCTGAACCATGTGAGGGTTCTGGAGTGCGCCGCCGCAACCCGCCGAATGCGCGCGCACTCCAGCAAGACATGGAGTCGGCGCTGAACACGGAGGAGTACGCATCATGATGGGCTATTGGGGTTGGGGCGCAGGCCCTTGGTTGGGGATGTGGATCATTCCAGTTCTTGTGCTTGGCCTGATTCTCTGGCTGATTTTCCGAGGGGGATACCCTGCGACGCACTGCGGAGAACGGCATCACAGGAAAGAGTCTGCGCGTGAGGCGCTTGACCGGCGCTATGCGAACGGTGAAATCAGTCGCGAGGACTATCAACGCATGAAACAGGAGATCGGGTTATGAGAACAGCGAAAGCAGAACCCGCATCGGCGGACCAGTTTGCATGACATGCCTCTCACACGGCGGCAGGTTGTCGCCGGGGCCATTTCGGGCAGCGCCCTTTGGCTGGCCGGGCGCACGCCTGATCAGGGCACGGGTCGCATGTCCACGCCGGGTGCATGAATGACGCCAACAACCATTTCAGCAGGCCATTTCAGGCACGCATGTCGCTTGCCGTGCATTCACGCCGGATAGATCGCACCGAGGATGCGCGGCCCGGCGGCGCCGGTTACGGCGGGCAGATTGCCGGGCAGCCCCTGCAGCGCTTGCTGTGCAAGCCAGGCGAAGGCGGCGGCTTCGACCTGTTCGGCCGGAATGCCGCGAGCCTCGCTGAGGTGGCAGGGCACGGCGGGCAGCGCAGCCTGTAACCGGCGCAGCAGATCGGCGTTGCGCGCGCCGCCACCGCACACCACGAGCTGCGAGATATGCGGCATGGCGTGCAGCAGGGCATCTGCCACGCTCTTCGCGGTGAGGGCGGAGAGAGTGGCCTGCACATCCCGGGGAGTCGAACGCGCTGTCTGCGACGCCAGATGCCGATCGAGCCAGGCGGGATGAAAGTCGTCGCGCCCGGTGCTTTTTGGCGCGGGGCGGGAAAAGTAGGGGTCGGCCAGCATGGCGCGCAGCAGGTCTGGCTGCGCCGTGCCGCCTGCGCCCCAAGCGCCGTCGGCGTCGAAGGTCTGGCCGGTGTGGCGCTGCGCCCAATGGTCGAGCAGGGCGTTGCCGGGGCCGGTATCGAAACCGAGAGTGCGGCCATCGGCGAACAGCAGGCTGAGATTGGCGAAGCCGCCGAGATTGAGCACGGCAACATCCTCGCCGGGCACGGCAAACACGGCGCGGTGGAACGCGGGCACCAGCGGCGCGCCCTGGCCCCCGGCGGCGACATCGCGGCTGCGAAAATCGGCCACGACCGCAATGCCGGTGCGCTCGGCCAGGGCGGCCGGGGCGCTCAGTTGCTGGGTGTAGCCCAGATCGGGGCGGTGGCGCACGGTCTGCCCATGGGCGCCGATGGCGCGGACCGCAGACGCTCGCAGCCCTGTCGACTGCAGCAAGTCCGCCACCACATCGGCAGACAGCGCCGTGAGTTGCAGGGCAGCAAGTGCGCTGCGGTGCAGTTCGTCAGGCCCGGAGGTGTTGAGTGCCAGGAACTCGGCGCGCAATCCGGCCGGGAAGGGGCGCGCCGCATGCGCCATCACCTGCGGCGGCCTGCCGCCGGCGGGGCAGTCGAGCAGCACCCCATCCACCCCGTCGAGCGAGGTGCCCGACATCAGGCCGATGGTGAGTGAAGTCTCAGTCGGCACGCGCCAGCCGGATGGCGTCGTCGCCTCCCGCCGCTTGCGCCAGCTGGGTGCGCATCACCGCCGTGGCGGCAAAGAATGCGGCCTTCTCACCCGGCGGCAGCGGCTTGCCTTGCGGCACAAGGCTGGCCATGCGCTGGGGATCGGCCAGACGACCCGCGGAATGGAATTCAAAATGCAGATGCGGCCCGGTGGAGGTGCCGCTGTTGCCGGTTTTTCCGATCAACTCCCCTTCGCTCACCGTCTGGCCCGGCTTGACGGCAATGCTGCTCAGATGGGCATAGACGGTTTCGAATCCGCCGGGATGGCCGATCTTGACCACATTGCCGTAGCCGCTTTGCATCCCGGCAAACTTCACCCGGCCTTCGGCGACACTGGGTACCGGCGTGCCGATGTGCGCGGCGTAATCGACGCCTTCATGCATTTCGCGGCGCCCTTTGACGGGATGCAGGCGCATGCCGAACGGCGACGTGATCTTGGCACCGGGCAGCGGTGAACTGGCCCAGGTCTTTTCCATCCCCTGGCCTGCCGGGGTGTAGTAGGCGCCCTTGGCGTTGCCGCTGCTGGCGAACCAGACGGCCTGGCGGGTGGTGCCGCGGGTGCGAATCTCTGCCGCAAGCAGGCGGCCGGGGCGCACTTCTCTGCCATCCAGGGTCTGCATTTCATACACCAGCGCCACCTGATCGCCCTTGCGCAGGGTGCGGCGCAGGTCCATTTGCGGGGCGAACACCTTGATCAGTTGCGTGCCGACTGGCGCAGGCACGCCAGACTGGCTGAGCGCCGTGCTCAGTGCGCCGCGCACCGACACGCTGGCCAGCCGCGTGCGCGTTGCCATCTGGCGTTCGGTGGTCGAGACGTCCAAGCCGCCGTCCGCGGCTGCACGCACCTGCAGCTCGCGCCAGACCGGCGCGGTGTCTGCGTCCGCGGGCAGGGGCAGTGTGGCGCTGAGTTGCAGCAGCTCGCCCTGCGCGTTCACCAGCGCGCGCACCGGCTCGGGGGTGGCGCCTGCAGACACCAGGGCGCGGATGCGCGCATCCGCGCCCAACTGCTTGACTGCGGCCGGATCGGTGACGCCCAGACGCCTGAGCAATTGCTGCACCGTGTCCTGACGCCGCACCAAAGTGCTTTGGGCATAGTGCAGATCGGCGCTCGCAATGGCGGCGGTCTGCGCCTGCGCATTGGCGTCGAACGTGGTGGCCACGGTGACGCGCGGCGGCAGTTGCGGCTGCGCCTCGACCAAGGCATAGGCCCCGGCGCTGCTCAGCAGCAGCGCGCTGCCCACGCTCGCAGCGACGCGACGGGGATGGGCGCGCAGCGCCGCGTACAGCGCAGCGGACCGTTGGGTGACGCGCATGGCCGCGCGTCTGCCTCGGGACAGATCAACCATGCCGCGCCTCCTTGCTCGACGGCGCGGCGGCGCTGGCCACCGGATTGCCGCCGTCGATCACGGCCAGCAGTTGCCGCGGCTCGGCGGTCTGCGCGAGGAACTCGGCGCGCAGCGCAGCGGGCACCGGCGTGCCCTTGGGCGCGTATTGCGCGATGGTCAGCGGATTGACTGGCGTGCCATGCACAAAGAACTGGAAGTACAGATGCGGCCCGGTAGACCAGCCGGTGCTGCCCGACAGCGCCACCACCTCGCCCTGCTTGACCTCTTCGCCGACATGCACCTTGAACGCGCTCAGATGCGAGTAAATGGTGGCAAACCCGCCGGGGTGATCGACCTTGACATACTTGCCGTAGCCCGTGCCCCAGCCGGCGTATACCACGCGGCCATCGGCAATGGTCTTGACCGGCGTGCCCATGGGAATGGCCAGATCGATGCCTTTGTGGAACTCATGGAAGTGCATCACCGGGTTGGTGCGCCAGCCCCAGCCGGAGGTGATGCGGTCGTAGGGCAGGGGGGAGAGCAGGAAGGCGCGGCTCAGGCTGTCGCCGTTGGGGGCGTAATAGCCGGAGACTTTGGCGTCGCCCTTGGCGTCGAACCACACGGCCTTGTAGTCGTGTCCCTGATTGATGAATTGCGCCGACACCAGCCGACCGTCCGCCAGGGTCTGGCCCTGTGACTGATAGACGCGGTACACCACATTGAAACGGTCGCCCGGATGCAGGTTGCGGCGGAAATTGATCTGGGTGTCAAACACATTGATCAGTTGCGAGGCCACGTTGTGCGGCAGCCCGGCGTCGTCTGCCGCGGCAAAAAAGCTGGACTTCACCACGCCGCTGGCCGCGCGCAGTGCGGGCTGGACGATGCGCGTCTGCGTCTGCACGTCCCATCCTTGCGGCGCGGCCTTGACGCGCAGTTCGCGCCACTCACGCGCATCGCTGGCGCCATCCGCCACGGGCTTGAGGCCCGGCAGACGCCCCTGCAGACTTTGGAGTTCCCCCAGATTGCTCACTTGAGCGCTGACCACACGGCCCGGATCGCCCGTCACCAGGGTGCGCAGATCAGACTGTGCGCTGAGCTGGCGCAACTGCTGCGGGTCGGTCACCTGCAGACGGCGCAGCAGCGATTCAACCGTATCGTTCGCCCGCACATGCGCCGTGGTGTAGACCACCTGATCGGCATTCGAGAGCTGGTCGGCCTGTTGCGGCGCGGTGCTCGCCACCGCCACGCTGACCCAGGTAGGCGCCGGCGGATGCGCTTGCGGCCCTTCGTAAGCCAGGGCGAAAGCCGCGGCGCTGGTCAGCAGCAAACCGCTTCCAACCCCAGCCAAAACCCGTTTGTGATGCTGATGCAGCCAATCGGCAAGACTCTGCGCGCCTTGCGCCGCAGATTGTTTGAATTCGACAAAAGACATCCCCACTCCTCACACTTCAGGCTGTGGCGCGCGCGCCGATCCCGACAATGGAAAGTGGCGCCGAAGGCCCTGCCTCCGACACCGTGATGGCACCACCGACAACGGGCGGCGAGACGAACAAAGCGTCTTCGAGCGCACCCTGGGCGCGGCTGGATGGTGGAGCGCGCATGCGCTTCGCATCCAGCAGTCACGCTGTGGCACCGAATACACTGCACCCTTTGCTAAAACGAATGCAGCACGGACATAAAACCGCGAGTCTAACAGCCCGCTTGGCGCATTTTTCGATTCTCCCCATGATGGACTCCAACTCTCCCGCCGACCTTCCAGACACCGTGCGCCAGGCACTGACCATCACCAAACGCGGCTGCGCCGAACTGCTGGTGGAAGCGGACTGGATTGCCAAACTGACCCGCAGCGCCAAGACCGGCAAGCCGCTGCGCATCAAACTCGGCCTCGACCCCACCGCGCCCGACATTCATATCGGCCACACCGTGGTGCTCAACAAGCTCAGGCAGTTGCAAGATCTGGGCCACACGGTGATTTTTCTGATCGGCGACTTCACCTCGCGCATCGGCGACCCGTCCGGGCGCAACGCCACGCGGCCGCCCTTGACCCTCGCGCAGATCAAGACCAACGCCGAGACCTATTACGCCCAGGCCAGCCTGGTGCTCGACCCGGAAAAAACCGAGATTCGCTACAACTCCGAATGGAGCGAGCAGCTGGGCGCCGACGGCATGATCCGCCTGGCCGCCAAGTACACCCTGGCGCGCCTGCTGGAGCGCGACGATTTCACCAAGCGGTTCAAAGACGGCGTGCCCATTGCCATGCACGAACTGCTCTACCCGCTGATGCAGGGCTACGACTCGGTGGCGCTCAAGAGCGACCTCGAACTCGGCGGCACCGACCAGAAGTTCAACCTGTTGGTCGGGCGCGAGCTGCAGCGCGAGTACGGCCAGGAGCCGCAGTGCATCCTCACCATGCCACTGCTCGAAGGGCTGGACGGGGTGGAAAAGATGTCTAAATCCAAGGGCAACTACATCGGCATTCAGGAAGCCCCGGCGACCATGTTCGCCAAGCTGCTGTCCATCAGCGATACCCTGATGTGGCGCTATTTCGAACTGCTGTCCTTCCGCCCGATGGCGGAGATTGCCACGTTAAAGACCGAAGTCGAGGCCGGGCGCAACCCGAAAGACGCCAAGGTGCTGCTGGCGCGCGAAATCGTCACCCGTTTCCACAGCGCCGCGGCAGCAGACGCGGCCGAGGCCGACTTCGCCCTGCGCGCCCGCGGCGGCATCCCCGACGACATTCCCCAGGTCAAGCTGGCGCTGCCCGAAGGCGGACTGGCGCTGCCGCAGGCGCTCAAGCAGGCCGGGCTGGTGCCCTCCACCGCCGAAGCGCTGCGCATGATCGAACAGCGCGGCGTGCGCGTGGACGGAACGGTGGCCGAAGACCGCGCGCTCAAGCTCGCGGCGGGCACCGTGGTGCTGCAGGTGGGCAAACGCAAGTTCGCCCGGGTGACGCTGGCCTGACCGGGGCGTCAGACGTGCCGCGGCAGATCACGCAGCGGCACAATCTGCCAATTTTGGTCGGCAGATGCGCAAAAATTGTCAGGCTTTGTTCACCAGCCGGATCAGCCACAGCAGCACGATGGCGCCGATGGTGGCCACGATCAGGCTGGGCAGGATGCCGCCGCCCGGAAACAGGCCGAGCATGCGGAACAGGAAGCCGCCAATGAAGGCGCCCACCACACCCACGACCAGATCGCCCAGCAGGCCAAACCCGCCGCCCCGGGTGAGCTTGCCTGCAAGCCAGCCAGCGATGAGGCCGATGATCAGAAAGCCGATGAGTCCCATGTCGCGCTCCTTTGCCCGCAGGCGGTTGACGATGGGCGCAAGGTAACAGTGTTGCGCGCGCTTTGTCCTACCCGCCGCGCAGCACCCGGCCGAGGTAGGGGCCAGTGACGCTGTCGGGGTTGGCGGCGATGGCCTCGGGCGGGCCTTCGGCGATGAGCAGGCCGCCACCGGCGCCGCCTTTGGGGCCGAGTTCGACAATCCAGTCGGCGCTGGCGAGCACGTCGAGGTTGTGTTCGATGATGACGATGGTGTTGCCGGCCTCGCGCAACTGGTACAGCACGCCCAGCAGCTGTTCGATGTCGGCGAAGTGCAGGCCCGTGGTGGGCTCGTCGAGGATGTAGAGGGTGCGGCCGGTGTCGCGCTTGGAGAGTTCGAGCGCCAGTTTCACCCGCTGCGCCTCGCCGCCCGACAGGGTGATGGCCGACTGGCCGAGGCGGATGTAGCCCAGTCCCACATCCTTGAGGGTCTGCAGCTTGCGGGCGATGGCGGGCACGGCGGAGAAGGTCTCCAGCGCCTGCTCCACGGTGAGTTCCAGCGCCTGCGCGATGCTCAGCCCGCGGTAGGTGACTTCGAGGGTTTCGCGGTTGTAGCGCTGGCCGCCGCACACGTCGCACGGCACATAGAGGTCGGGCATGAAGTGCATTTCCACCTTCACCGCGCCGTCGCCCTGGCAGGCTTCGCAGCGCCCGCCCTTGACGTTGAAGGAAAAGCGCCCGGCGTCGTAGCCGCGTTCGCGCGCGGTGGGCGTTTGCGCATACAGATCGCGGATGGGAGTGAACAGCCCGGTGTAGGTGGCCGGGTTGCTGCGCGGCGTGCGGCCGATGGGCGATTGATCGACCGCGATCACCTTGTCGAGTTGATCGAGGCCGTCGATGGCGGCATAGGGCGCGGCCTCCAGTCCGGCGCGGTTGAGTTCGCGCGCGCAGGCGGCGTAGAGAGTGTCGTTGATCAGGGTGGACTTGCCCGACCCCGATACCCCCGCCACACAGGTGATGCGCCCGAGTGGAAAGCGCGCCGTGACGTTGCGCAGGTTGTTGCCGCAGGCGCCGCCGAGGGTGAGCCAGTGCTCGGGCGCGGCGTTCTGGCGCGGCTTGCCGCGGAACACGCTGCGCTGGCCGCTCAGGTAGGCGCCGGTGATGGAGTCGGGGTTGGCCATGACCTGCTGCGGCGTGCCCTGGGCCATGATGCTCCCGCCATGCTCGCCCGCGCCCGGGCCCATGTCGATCACATGGTCAGCGCACAGGATGGCGTCGGCGTCGTGTTCGACAACCAGCACGCTGTTGCCCAGGTCGCGCAGGCGTTTGAGGGTGGCAATCAGCCGGTCGTTGTCGCGCTGGTGCAGGCCGATGGAGGGCTCGTCGAGCACATACATCACCCCGGTCAGGCCCGAGCCGATCTGGCTGGCCAGGCGGATGCGCTGCGCCTCGCCTCCCGAGAGCGTGTCGGCGCTGCGGTCGAGGGTGAGGTAGTCGAGCCCGACGTCGATGAGAAAGCGCAGGCGGCTGCCAATTTCGTGCACGAGGCGCGCGGCCACTTCGGCGCGGCTGCCGCCCTGCTGCAGCGCGGCGAACCAGTCGTGCAGTGCGCGCAGCGGGCGGTGCGCCAGCGTCTGAAGACGCTCTCCGCCAATGGTGACGTTGCGCGCCACGGCGCCGAGGCGGGCGCCGTGGCAGTCCGGGCAGGTCTGCACGGTGCGCAGCCGCGCCAGCTCCTCGCGCACCGCAGGGCTGTCGGTCTCGATCCAGCGGCGGTCGAGATTGGGCAGGATGCCCTCGAACGGATGCGGTTTGACCGTGGGCTTGTTGCGGTCATTCAGATAGGTGAAGGCGATGGGCTCGGCGCCGCTGCCGTGCAGCAGCACATGGCGCACGGTCTGCGGCAACTGTTCGTAAGGCGTGTCGAGGTCGAAGCCGTAATGCGCGCCCAGTGCCTGCAACATCTGGAAGTAGAAGGCGTTGCGCCGGTCCCAGCCGCGAATCGCGCCGCTCGCCAGGCTGAGCTCGGGGTGCGCCACCACGCGCGACGGGTCGAAGCGATCGACCTGGCCGAGGCCGTCGCAGGTGGGGCAGGCGCCCGCCGGGTTGTTGAAGGAGAACAGCTTGGGTTCGAGTGGCGGCACTGCGGTGTCGCAAATGGGGCAGGTGGGGCGGCTGTGGAACGCGGTGAGCGCGCCGCTGTCGGCGTCGAGCGCGAGCACCCGGCCTTCGGACAGGCGCAGCGCGGTTTCCAGGCTCTCTGCCAGGCGCTGGCGCAGATCAGGACCGGTCTTGATGCGATCGACCACCACTTCGATGCGCTGCGGCTGTGGCGCGTCGGGGCCGGGCAGGCTTTGCGCGTCCACCACCTCGCCATCGAGGCGAAAGCGCACAAAGCCCTGCGCCCGCAGCGCGGCCAGACGCCCGGCCGCGGCCGCACCGGTCTGAGCAGACGGCAAGGGCGCGAGGATGAGCAGGCGCAGCCCCGGCGGCCAGCCAGAGAGCGCATCGACCATCTGCGAAATGGTCTGCGCCTGCAAGGGCAGGTCGGGATGATGCGGGCAATGCGGCGTGCCGGCGCGGGCGTAGAGCAGGCGCAGGTAGTCGTGAATCTCGGTGACGGTGCCCACGGTGGAACGCGGATTGTGGCTGGTGGCCTTTTGCTCGATGGCGATCGCCGGGGCCAGCCCCTCGATCAGATCGACATCAGGCTTTTCCATGAGCTGCAGAAACTGCCGCGCATAGGCCGACAGGCTTTCCACATAGCGGCGCTGCCCTTCGGCGTAGAGGGTGTCGAATGCCAGCGACGACTTGCCCGAGCCCGACAACCCGGTGATGACCACGAGCTTGTTGCGCGGCAGATCGAGCGAAATGTTCTTGAGGTTGTGGGTGCGCGCGCCGCGCACGCGAATCAGCGCCTCCCCCTGCGCGTTGGCCAGCGGTTCAAACGAGGGGACGATGTCATTCATGGGCAGAGGCGGAAAAAAGCGAACCTGACACTATAAGGTGCCAGGGAAAATTGGACCAGGCCGGGACGTTCACGCCGCGCACATTGCGCGAAGCCGGGTTTTGATGCAACGGCATGTAAACACCGGCACTTCTCGACAGATTCCGTGCCGAATCAACCCGCCGCTTGAGCGAAAATGCGGGCAATGGCAGGACGGCCTGTCGCTGGCATGCCCTCGTACAGCGTCCCGCGCGTTGTGCACTTTGCCGCCGCGGCGCGGCCCACCCGAGTTTCAGACCATGGCTTCCAAATCCTCCCGACGATCGCCTTCCGCCACCCTCGATGACGCAATGACCCCGGCCGAGCGCCGCGCCAGCGGCACACTGGCCTCGATTTACGGCTTGCGCATGCTGGGGCTGTTTTTCATCCTGCCGGTCTTCGCGGTGTATGCCGAGCATTTGCCGCACGGGCATGACAAATTTCTCGTCGGCCTGGCGCTGGGCATCTACGGCCTGACCCAGGCCATCATGCAAATCCCCTTCGGCATGGCCAGCGATCGGCTGGGCCGCAAGCCGGTGATGGTGTTCGGACTGTCGCTATTTGCCATCGGATCCTTCGTTGCCGGGGCGAGCGACAACCTCTATCTCATCATCATCGGCCGCGCAATCCAGGGATCGGGCGCGATTTCCGCCGCGATCTCGGCACTGATCGCAGATTCCACCCGTGAGCAGCACCGCACCAAGGCCATGGCCATGGTCGGAATGACCATCGGCTTTTCCTTCATCCTCTCGCTGGTCGTCGGCCCGCCCATCTACCACGCCATTTCGGTGCCCGGCATGTTCGATCTCACCGGCATCCTGGCGCTGGTGGCGATCGCCGTGGTCGTCTGGGTGGTGCCCGCAGTGCCAATGACCACCCATGCCGAGGAGGTCGAGGGGCACTGGGCCAAGGCGGTACTCACCCCCGCACTGCTCAAGCTGGATTTTTCGATTTTCGTGGTCAATTTCCTGCAAGTCAGCATGTTCGTGGTGGTGCCTGTGGCGCTGGTGCAGTATGCGGGCATCCCCCTGCTGCATCATTGGATGGTGTATCTGCCCGTCACCCTGGTGTCGTTCGCCCTGGCGATTCCAGGCATCATCTGGGCCGAAAAGCACGGCCATATGAAGATGGTGTTCGTCTCGTCCGTCGCGCTGCTGGTGTTGACCATGCTGGGATTCGCTGCCGGCTACAAACACCCGCTGGGGCTGATCGCGGGCCTGTTCTTTTTCTTCCTCGCCTTCAATGTGATGGAGGCGCTGCTGCCCTCGCTGGTGTCGCGCACCGCGCCGCCCAACCGCAAGGGGCTGGCGCTGGGCATCTACAACACCGGGCAATCGCTCGGGCTGTTTGCTGGCGGCGCCGTGGGCGGCCTGCTGGCGCAATACGCCACCAAGGAAGGCGTGTTCCTGGTCGCCGCGGCGCTGGCGGCGCTGTGGCTGATCGTGGCCGTCACCATTGAGCCCCCGCCCAGGCGGCACAAACCGAACGGGACCGAAGCTGCGCCAGCGCCAGCACAGAACGCCTGATTGATCGCATCCCAGGAGGCCCAGCCGCGGCTGGCGCTATGCTTGCCGCCTTCCGCCCGCGCGCCGCGGGACACGCAATTCAGGACACACCATGGCCTCCGTCAACAAAGTCATCCTCGTCGGCAATCTCGGCAAAGACCCCGAAGTGCGCTACGCCCCCAGCGGCGCGGCCATCTGCAACATCACTCTCGCCACCTCGCGCAACTGGAAAGACAAGACCAGTGGCGAAAAGCGCGAGGAAACGGAATGGCACCGCGTGGTGTTCTACGACAAACTCGCCGAAATCGCCGGGGAATACCTCAAGAAAGGTCGCCCGGTGTATGTGGAAGGCCGGCTGAAAACCCGCAAGTGGACCGACAAGGACGGCATCGAGAAATACACCACCGAGATCATCGCTGAAGAAATGCAGTTGCTCGGCGGACGTGAAGGCGGCAGCTCTGGCGGCGACGACGGCTACAGCCGCCCGCGCGAATCCGCTCCCAGCCGCCCCGCTCCCAGCCGCGCCTCCGCCCCGGCCGCAAACAAACCGGCAAGCGACTTCGGTGACATGGACGACGACATTCCGTTTTAGACCAGAAAACACACTTTTTTGTTGGGATAAACCCGCGTCCTGGCGGACTTGCCTCAGCCTGGCTTGCGCGCCACCCCGTCGATCAGTGCCGAGCGGCCGACATGGCCGCGGCCTTCCTGCAGTGTGGCCTCGTGCTGCTGCAGCGCAAGCCATTCGGCCTGCGGGAGCAGGTCGCGCAGCAGTTGCGGGGTGTAGAGGTGGTCGCGCCGCCCGGGGCCGCCGGTACCGAAAGCCAACTGTTCCACGGCGTAGCCCTGGACCAGCAGCAAGCCGCAGGGTTTGAGGGTGCGCCACAGGCCCGAAAACAGACGTTCGCGCAGCGCCGGGTCGGCAAACTGCACGAAGATGGCGACCACCGCGTCGAACCGGTCGGGCGCCCAGTCCCATTCGTCCACGGAGGCCACATGAAAATCCACCTCCGCGCCGCGCTCCTGCGCCCAGCGCCGCGCCTTGTCCACGGCAACCGGTGAGAGGTCGAACGCGGTGACGTGGTGGCCTCGTTCCGCCAGCCACAGACTATTGCGGCCTTCGCCGTCTGCCGCGCTGAGGATGCGGCTGCCCGGTGCGAGCCGGGCGGATTCGCGCACCAGAAAGGCATTCGGCTCCGCGCCGTAATGCAGCCCCGGCTGGGCGAAGCGGGCGTTCCAGGTTTCCCGCGGGTCGGAAAAGCCGTCGGGCGCGGGGGTGGCGGGGGTGTGCGTGGTCATGGCGTGCTGTGGGAGTGCAAAGCCGCCATTTTGCGGATTTATTTGAGTTTCTGCCCGGTGCCATCGAACACCGACACCGTGACCGGAATGCCCTGGCGCACGCTCTCGCCCACGGTGCAGAACTGCTCGAACTGCATGAGCACGCGGTCGAGCCGCTCCATGCCCTGTGCCGCCGCGCCCATGCGGATGTCCACGGCGATGGACAGCACGCGCAGGCGGCCTGCGGCGTTGCGGCCGATCTCGCCGGTGGCCGTGGTGGTCAGTCCCTTGGGATCGAGCTTGAACTTGGTCAGCGCGAAGTACAGGCTGGAGCTCATGCAGTTGCCCACGGCGGCGAGCAGCAGGTGCGAGGGCGATGGCCCGGCGCCTACGCCCAGCGGCGGCGGTTCATCGGCCAGAATGGCGGGCTGGCCATCGGCGTAGTGGATGCTGAACTGATAGTCCTTGACCTGCTTGAGGGTGACGCTGGGGGGCTGTTTGTCGTCCATGAAAGCTCCTGGGTGAAGGCGCTGCGGGGCAGCGTTCCGTCGATTGTCCACCGTCCGCAGGCGGCGCAACTGACCTGAATGCAATGTCCTGCGACTGCCCCCGCCCTAAGATGCGGTTTTTGCCCTCGCGCTTGCAGCGCCCCGCATCTTGGCAACTCCCGAAGAATTCTGGCTCAAGGCGCGCAAGCGCGACATCCGCCCGGCGCTGAACCGCGCCGTCGGGCTGGGGCTGTTTGCCGGCTGGCTGATCATCGTGCAGGCCTGGCTGCTGGCGCGGGTGGTGTCTGCAGTCATCATCGATCACCGGCATCTGGCCGATGTGTGGGGCTATCTGGTGGCGATGCTGCCGATTTTCGCGCTGCGCTTCGCGCTGATGCGTGCTTCGGAAAACGTCGCGTTCGAGGCTGCGGCGCAGGTGCGGCGCGATCTGCGGGCACGTCTGTATGACCATCTGCAGGCGCTCGGGCCGTTGTGGCTCACCCGCCAGTCCAGCGGCGATCTGGCCAATTCCATCGTGGTCGGCATCGACGCGCTCGAAGCCTATTACGCGCGCTACCTGCCCAATATGTCGCTGACCGCGCTGGTGCCGCTGTCCATTCTGGTGTTCGTGCTGCCGCAGGACTGGATTTCCGGGCTGGTGCTGCTGGGCACGGCGCCGCTGATCCCGATTTTCATGATTCTGGTGGGCAAGGGCACCGAGACCCTGAACCAGCAGCAATGGCAGTTGCTCGCGCGCATGAGCGCGCGCTTTCTCGACAGTCTGCAGGGGCTGACCACGCTCAAGCTGTTTGGCGTCAGCCGCCACGAGGCCGAGGTCGTGGCGGCGCTGACCGAGGACTATCGCATCGGCACCATGAAGGTGCTGCGGGTGGCGTTTCTGTCGTCGGTGGTGCTGGAGTTCCTGTCCACCATCAGCATTGCCATGGTGGCGTTGTTCATCGGTTTTCGGCTGTTTTACGGTGAGATGCAGTTTTTCAACGGCTTTTTCGTGCTGCTGCTGGCGCCCGAGTTTTATCTGCCGCTGCGCAATATGGGCACCTTCTATCACGCCCGTATGGAAGCCATCGGCGCGGCGCAGGGCCTGCTCAAGCTGCTCGACACCTCCATTCCGCCGCACGCCCAGCCCGGCAGCGGCACACAGAAGCTTGAGGCCGCCCAAGCGGTGCGTATCCGCTTCGATGCCGTCACCGTGCGCTACGCCGACGACTTGCCCCCTGCGCTCGACGGTGTGAGTTTTGCCGCCCCGGCGCGCGGCCTCACTGCCCTGGTCGGCGCCAGCGGCGCGGGCAAGAGCACGGTACTGCACGCCCTGATGGCGCAGGTGCGGCCCGCGCAGGGGCAGATCCTGGTCAACGACACGCCGCTTGCCGCGCTCGACGCAGACGACTGGTTGCGCCAAGTGGCCTGGGTGCCGCAGCGTCCGCATGTGTTCGAAGGCACGGTACGCGACAATATCGCGCTGGGCCAGTCCGCCCCCAGTCAGGATGCCGTGGAGCAGGCGGCACGTGCCGCGCAGGCGCACAGCTTCATCGCCGCGCTGCCGCAGGGCTACGACACGCCGCTGGGCGAACGCGGCATGGGCCTGTCTGGCGGACAGGTGCAGCGGCTGGCGCTGGCGCGCGCTCTGCTCAAGCCCGCGCCGCTGGTGCTGCTCGACGAAGCCACCGCGCAGCTCGACGCCCAGACTCAGGCACAGGTGGGCGAGGCCATTGCGCAGCTGGCGCGCCAGCGCTGCGTCATTCTTGCCGCGCACCGCCTGAGCACGGTGCTGCAGGCCGATCATGTGGTGGTGCTCGACGCCGGCCGGGTGGTGGAGCAGGGCATGCCGCACGACTTGCTGGCCGCTGGCGGCGCCTTCGCCGCGCTGGTGCGGGCGCACGAATCTCCTGCTGTTTCACTGGATGGGGCCCACGCATGAGCTGGAATCCCTTGCCCGCCGATGTCGATCCCGCTCAGGCCAGGGCCGATCTGCGGCGGCTCGTGCGCCTGTTCCGCCCCTACCGCAACTGGATGCTGTGGGGCGCGCTGGCCTCGCTGCTGACGCTGCTGGCCAATGTGGCGCTGATGGCGACCTCGGGCTGGTTCATTGCGCAAATGGCGCTGGTGGGGCTGGCCGGCGTGGCCATGGATTACTTCACCCCGGCAGCATTCATCCGCGCGATGGCCATCACCCGCACCGCGGGACGCTACATCGAACGCCTGATCACCCACGAAGCCACCTTCCGGCTGCTGCAGGAACTGCGCGTGTGGTTCTACCGCCATCTGGAACCGCTGGCCCCGGCGCGGCTGCGCGAGCTGCGCGGCGCCGATCTGAGCAGCCGCATCCTCAGCGACATCGACGCGCTCAACCATCTCTACCTGCGGGTGCTGGCGCCGGTGGGTGTGGCACTGATCGGCGGCGCGGCGATTGTGCTCATCATGGCGCTGTTCAGCGGGCGGGTGGCCGCGTCCACCCTGCTGTTCCTGCTGCTGGCCGGGGTGGCCGTGCCCCTGCTCACCTTCCGCATGGGCCACGCGCCCGGCCGCGCCCTGGTGGACCTGCGGGCGCGGTTGCGCAGCGCCGCGGTCGATGGCCTGCAGGGCCTGGGTGAGCTGCGCATCTATGGCGGCACACAGCGGCAGGCGCAGCGCATCGGCGCGCTGACCGACGCCATGATCGACCAGCAGCGCCAGCTCAGTCGCGCCACCGGGCTGTCGCAAGGGCTGCTGGGCCTGTGCGCCAATCTGGCGATGTGGGCCGCGCTGCTGCTGGCCATTCCGCTGGCGACGGGTGCCGCCATCGCCCCGGCGCAACTGCCCATGCTGGCGCTGTTCGTGCTCGCCAGCTTCGAGGCGGTGTTGCCGCTGCCGCTGGCGCTGCAGATGCTGGGCGAGACGCTGGCGGCGGCGCGGCGGGTGTTCAGCATCATCGACGCCCGGCCGCAGATCGACGAAACCGCCAACCTGCCCGTGCCGCAGTGGGCCGAGTCCAGCCTCCTCATCGACGGTCTGGGCCTGCGCTATCCCGGCGCGCCCGACGGTGCCTGGGCGCTCGACGGCCTGAGCCTGCAGCTGCAGCCGGGCGCGCGCGTGGCGCTGGTCGGCCCCAGCGGCGCGGGCAAGAGCACGCTGGTGCAGGCGCTGCTGCGCTTCTGGGAGTATCAGCGCGGCAGCGTGCGCATCGGCGGCCACGATCTGCGCGCCTGGCCGGGCGAGGCGCTGCGCGCGCACATTGCCGTGGTGTCGCAGGACACCTATCTGTTCAACACCACCCTCCGCGACAACCTCATGCTGGCCAGACCCGAAGCCACGCAGGAGGACGTGATTGCCGCGTGCCAGGCCGCGCAGTTGCACGACTTCATCACTTCCCTGCCCGAGGGCTACGACACCTGGGTGGGAGAGGCCGGCATGCGGCTTTCCGGCGGGCAGGCGCGGCGCGTGGCCATTGCCCGGGCGTTGCTGCGCAACGCCCCGCTGCTCATCCTGGACGAGCCGACGGAAGGTCTGGACGCCCTGACCGAGCGCGACTTGTTGCGCGACATCGCCACGCTGATGCAGGGCCGCACCGTGCTGCTCATCACCCACCGCATCGCCGCGCTGCCCGCGGCGGTGGATCAGGTGCTGGTGATCGAAGCCGGCCGGGTGGTGGAAAGCGGCGCCCCCGCCGACCTGCTGGCGCGGCCGAACGGCGCATTCCGCGCGCTGCACGACGCGCTGTAGCGCAGTCCGCTACAGAGGCCCGGCTCAGCGCAGGCCGGGAAGCGCGCTGGGCAGAAGTCCGCGCAGACTCAGGCCGTCTTCGCTCAGCGCGGTGGCGATGGCCAGGCGCAGCGGGCCGATGCGGCTGGAGGCGTCGAGCACCAGACGCCGCACCAGCCGGGCCGGGGTGCGGTCGTCGGTGTAGAGCGTGGCGATGGCCTGGGTGGCGAGGTACAGCGGGCGGGTGGCGCGGCGATGCGCCGCCTCGTAGCGCTGCAGCCGCTCGGGGGCGGCGATGTCGGCGCCTGCGCGCGCCGCCGCCAGAATTTCACGCGACAGCAGATCCACCCCATGCAGACCGAAGTTGAAGCCGTGCGCGGTGACCGGGTGCATGCCCACGGCGGCGTCGCCAATGAGTGCGAACCGCGGCGCGACAAAACGCTGCGCGTATACGCCGATCAGCGGATAGGTGTGACGGCTGCCCGCGCGCTTCATCTCGCCCAGCCGTCCCTGGTAGCGCCGGGCGATGTCGCGCTCGAAGTCGGCATCGGGCAATTCCAGCAGCGCCTGCATCTCGTGCGGCGGCAGGGTGAGCACCACCGAGGACAGATGCTCGGACAGCGGCAGCAGCGCCAGCGTCTGGCCAATGCCGAACCATTCCCACGCGGTGTGGTGATGCGGCTGTTCATGCTGCATGCGGCACACCAGCATGGTTTTGCCGAAGTCATGCGAGTCCGCGCCGATGCCCATCTTGCGGCGGGTTTCCGAAAAACGGCTGTCTGCGGCGATCAGCATGCGGGCGCGCAGGGTCTGCGGCGTGGCCGGGGGCTGCGTCTCGCCCGCCGGTTGCAGATCGAGTTCCACGCCCTGTGCGTCGGTGCGCACCGCGCCCAGCCGGGTCTGGTCGAACAGGGTGTATTCGGTCTGCGCCTGCACCGCCGCCCACACCGCACGGCGGATCTGCTGGTTGGGCACCAGCGCGCCGAGCGCGGTTTTGCCGCGCAGCGGCGCCACGCGCATGGGATGCGCGTCGTTGCCGTTCATCACGATGGCATGTTCCAGCGGAAACACCTGATCGGCAGGAATGTGGTCGAACACCCCGGACTCGCGCAGGGTGCGCAGGGTGCGCAGGCTCAGGGCGATTTCGCGGCCGTCGAACGGCGGATCGGCCAGCGCAGCGGCGCTTTGCTGCTCGACGAGGGCGATGCGCAGGCCGCTGCCAGCCAGCGCCCGCACCATGGACAGGCCGGCCGGACCGGCGCCGATGATGGCAAGATCGAAGATCATGAGATGCGTCCGAGACAAAAAAGCGCAAAAAAAGCGCCAATGAGACAAATTACAGCCGCGCCATTTCCAGCGGCGCTTCACCATACACCGCCCGCGCCAGCACCCGCAGCGCGGCGCGCAAACCCTCTTCGAGCACGGGGTGATAGAAGGGCAGGGTGAGCAGTTCGGCCACGGTCATCCCGCGCTGGATGGCCAGCGCCAGCAGGTGGCCCAGATGCTCGGCGCCGGGCACGCACAGCTCCGCTCCCAGCAGCTTGCCGCTGCCGGGCTCGGCATAGACATGCAGTTGCCCGGCGGCGCGCAGCATGGCCATGGCGCGCGCCTGCTGCGCGAAGTTGAAGCCCCCAGTGGCGAACGGCCGCCCCTGCAATGCCTGCCAGGTCTGGCCGACCACGGCAATCTGCGGATCGGTGAAGGCGATGGCCAGGGGCACGCGGCGCCTGAAGCGCGCGGGGCCGTGCAGCGCGTTGAACGCGGCGATGAAGCCTTCGTCCGAGGCCTCGTGCAGCACTTGCAGCTCGCCATTCACATCGCCAGTGAAAAAGACGGGAAGATCGCCGATCTGCAACGTATTGCGGTCAAAAGTTGGCAAGCCGCGCGCATCCAGCGGCACGCCCAGAGTGTCCAGACACAGGCCGTCGGTATTGGTGCGCCGCCCCAGGGCGGCGAGCACGGCGTCGACCTCGACCACCGTCTCGCCGTTGTCCACCAGCACCGTCCCGCCCTCGCCTTCGCGCAGGGTGACGGCGCGGCCCATGTGCAGCGCAAATTCGGCGCCGATGCGGCGCAGCGCCTCGGCCTGGATGACCGGGTCGGTGAGCGGCCCGAGGCTGTCGCGCAGCTCGAAGCCGTGAACCTGCAGCCCGAGACGTGCGAGTGCTTGCCCGAGTTCGATGCCGATCACCCCCAGCCCGACCACGGCGATGCGGCGCGGCAGATCGCGGCGCTCGAACAGGTCGTCGGTGGTGAGAACGCGGTCGCCGAGCGCGTGCCACGCCGCGGGCACGACCGGGCGGGTGCCGGTGGCGATGAGGATGTGATCGGCGCCAATGGCCTCGTCCTGCCCGTCCGCGTGGGTGACGATGACGCGGTCCGGCCCGTCGAGCCGGGCGCGTCCGGCGATGTTCTGCGCGGGTTGCAGGCCGTTGGTCGAGCCGAGCACGCCAGCCACGCGGGCATCGCGGTAGTCGCGCACGCGCTGGAGGACGGCGGGCAGATCGACGCGCAGTCCCTCGCCGCCGTGGATGCCCAGGGCGGCGAGGGCGTCACGGCGATGAAAATCGTCCGCCGCTTGAATCAGCGCCTTGGACGGCATGCAGCCCACGCGCGCGCAGGTCGTGCCGTAGGGGCCGTGGTTGACGATGACAAAGTCGTCGGTGTGCTTGCGCACCTGGGACAGCGCGGTCAGGCCGGCTGTCCCGGCGCCGAGGATGGCAATGCGGACATGGCGCACGGATGGGCTCCGGTGAAGTGCAATCCTTGCCAGTCTATCGGCGCGGCATGACGGCTGATTTGGTCAGGGTCAAGCCGCGCGGTGCGCAGCGCAGACGATCAGGTGTGATCGTGCACCGGCGCGTGTTCGGCGTCGGCGTGGGCCAAGGCCAGCATGGCGTCGCGCTTGTCGGCGCTGCCGAACATGGGGCTGGTGCCCACGATCTGATGATTGGCCGCCTTCAGCGTGAAGTAGGCGCGGCCGTCGCTGGCGGTCTGTTTCTCGAAGCGCTCGGGCAGCACGCTGTTCTTTTTGACCGAGGCGATGCCGTTTTCGGCCGATGCCTTGCTTTCGTACTGCTCACTGCCCAGCAGGGTGGCGCCCTCCTCGTTCTTGAGCGAGAAGTGAAATTGACCCTTGTCGTTTTTGTGCAATTCAAAACGGACTGCCATAGAGGACTCCTGGATGGGTGGGACGAAGCGGGCGGCAGCAACGGCCTGTCGGGCATGATGCGCGCCTATGGAAGGATGGCAGGGGCGATACATCCCTGCACGCCCCGAATGGTCTGCGGGATCTGTGACAAATGCAAGACTTGCGCGCCCGCTTTTGACAATAGTTGACAAATCGACGGTCTTTTCAACCGTCGATCGGAGCGGCGGCGCGGACGCGGATCGGCGTCAACTGGCCTGCTGCTCCAAGGAGAAATGCGCACCCTGAAACTGGCCGAGCACGCCGGTCAACCAGGGCAACAGGTCGCGCAGTGTGGCGTGCAGCGTCCAGGGCGGATTGATGAGAAACATGCCGCTGCCCAGCAGGCCGAAGCCGCTGGCGTCGGGTTCGCGCACCTGCATGCGCACATCGAGCCAGTCGGCCTGGCCCGCGATGCGGCGCAATTGCTGCGGCAGCAGATGCGATTCGCGTCGCTGCAGCACCGGGTACCACACGGCGTAGGTGCCGACGGCGAAGCGGGTGAGCGCGTCGCTCAGGGTGTTGCGCAGCGCGGCGTAGTCGGTCTTCAGCTCATACGAGGGATCGAGCAGCACCACGGCGCGGCGGTCGAGCGGTGGCAGCAGGCTCTTGAGCGCGGCAAAGCCGTCGGCGCAGCGCACCTGCACCCCCGGCTGCGCGCCGTACGTCGCGTCGAGCAGGCGGTGATCGCTGGGATGCAGTTCGAACAGCCGCAGCTTGTCCTGCGGGCGCATGAGCTGATGGGCGATGGCGGGCGAGCCGGGGTAATGGAGCAGCGGGCCGCCTGTGTTGAAGGCGCGGATCTGCGCCAGATAGTCGGCCACTGCCTCAGGGAGGGTGTCGCCCCCCACGCCCGCTTTCGCGCGCTGCCCCCCGAGGGGGCTGCCCCCGCCTTGGGACGGCCCGGCGGCGGGGGCGTTCTTGCACGCCCATAGCCGCCCGATGCCGTCGGCGTATTCGGCGTTTTTTTG
>JAJXTO010000001.1:168922-173420 GCA_021783695.1 Pseudomonadota bacterium
CCCCCACGCCCGCTTTCGCGCGCTGCCCCCCGAGGGGGCTGCCCCCGCCTTGGGACGGCCCGGCGGCGGGGGCGTTCTTGCACGCCCATAGCCGCCCGATGCCGTCGGCGTATTCGGCGTTTTTTTGTGCGGCGGGATCGAACAGGGCATACCCCCCGGCACCGGCGTGGGTGTCGATGACCCAGTAGGGTTTGTCCTTGCGGTTCATGTGCCGCAGCACCTGGACCAGAACCAGATGTTTGAGCACGTCGGCGTGGTTGCCGGCGTGAAAGGCGTGTCGGTAGGCGAGCATGGGCGTACTGTAGGGCCTGCGACTCGGTCGCCACACAGTTCGGCTTCACAACACCCCCTGGTGGTGGGGAGGGCTGCGGCACAATGCGGGAAAACGCGCAGTCGCCAGCGTCCAGACTTCCCCAGCAAGCTCTCTGAACACCATGTCCTCTTCCCCCATCGCCAGCCCCGCCGACCAGAACGCCCTCGACTTCATCCGCTTCGCGGTGGACAGCGGGGTGATCGCCTTCGGCGACTTCACCACCAAGGCGGGGCGGCAATCGCCCTACTTTTTCAACGCCGGTCTGTTCAACGACGGCGCCATGCTGGGCCGTCTGGCGCAGTTTTATGCGCGCGCCTTGCTCGACAGCGGCGTGCAGTTCGACATGCTGTTCGGCCCGGCCTACAAGGGCATTCCGCTGGGCGCGGTGGTGGCGGTGGAACTGGCGCGGCAGGGGCGCAACGTGGGCTTCGCCTACAACCGCAAGGAAGCCAAGGATCACGGCGAGGGCGGCACCACCGTGGGCGCGCCCATCCGCGGCCGGGTGGTGATCGTGGATGACGTGATTTCCGCCGGAACCGCCACCGGCGAATCGGTGCGGCTGATCCGCGCGGCCGGCGCCGAACCCGCCGCCGTGCTCATCGCCCTGGATCGGCAGGAAAAGGCGGCCATCAACGGCCAAACCCTCGACATCTCCGCCGTGCAGCATGTCAGCCGCGAATACGGTCTGCCGGTGATCGCCATCGCCAATCTGGGCACGCTGCTGGACTATCTGGCCGACAGCGGCCACGCCGATCTGGCCCGCTGGCGACCCGCGGTGCAGCACTACCGCGACACCTACGGGGTGTGAAGGGCTGAAAAGCCGTGACCGGATCCGCCATGGCCATCGCCTTGCGCTCGCCGCTCGACATCTCGTTCTCCGCCTTGCTGTTATGGGGTTTCGCGTTGGTGGGGCTGCCGCTGGTGCTGGGGCTGTCGGTCACGGCGTATCTGTTCGATCAGGTGGCCACGCAGGCCCGCACCTCGGTGGCGGCTGCGGTGCAGTTCACGCGCAACTCGCGCCAGATCGCGCAGGACATCGACGACCTGCAGCGTGCCAGCGGGCAATGCCTGGTGCTGCAGGACGCCGCGCTGTGCAGCGGCGTGAAACAGGCGCACGGCGCATTCGAGCGCGACGCCAGCCAGTTGCAATCCATGCCGCTGTCGGCCGAGCAGCAGCGCACCCTGCAGGCCTTGCGCGCGCAGGAAGCGGCGCTCTACGCCGGGGTCATGGCTTCGGGCGGAGTGAAGGATGGCGCGCGCGTGTTCAACGCCCTGAACCCGCAGTTCGACGCCATGCGGGCGGCGGCGATCCGGCTGATCGCCCACAGCAACCGCCTGGTGGACGCGCAGGAAGCGCGGCTGCAGCAGGTGTCCAACCGCGTCTGGTCGGTGCTGGTGTGGCTGGCCCTGGCCAGCGCCAGTCTGTCGGTGTGTCTGGCACTGCTGTTCTCCTGGCTGCTCAGCCAGCCCTTGCGGCAGATCAAACGTGCCATCCGGCGGCTGGGCGAGGGCCAGTTCAATCAGGCACCGAGCATCGCCGGCCCGCGCGACCTGGTCGATCTCGGCATCCAGCTCGACTGGCTGCGCCGCAGGCTGGCCGAGCTGGAGGCACAGAAAATCCAGTTGCTGCGGCATGTTTCGCACGAGCTCAAAACCCCGCTGGCGTCGATGAAAGAGGGCGTGGACCTGCTGGCCGACGGCGTGCCCGGTCCGCTCAACGCCGAGCAGCAGTCCATCGCCCGCATCATGCGCGGCAATGTGCGCGACCTGCATCACCGCATCGACAACCTGATTCACTACGACCGCGCGCTGCACGACCCCGAGCCGCTGCAGATCACCACGGTGCGGCTGCGACTCTTGCTCGCGGTTCTGATCCGCCGCAATCACCTCACGTTGCGCGCGCGCGGCGTGCATGTGGAGTGCGGCTGTTCTGCGCTGCAAGTGCAGGGCGACCGCGCCAAGCTGGAAAGCCTGTTCGAGAACTTGCTGGTCAACGCCATTCGCTTCAGCCCGCAGGGCGGCAGAATCGGGTTTGACGCCACGCAGGTTTCCGGCGGCGTTGAAATCTGCATCAGCGACCAGGGCCCGGGTGTGGCGCCCGAAGATCGCGCCCAGTTGTTCCAGCCGTTTTTCCAGGGCCGCAACCAGCCGCCCAGCGCGCTGCGCGGCACCGGGCTGGGGCTGGCGCTGGCGCGGCAGTATGCGCAGATGCATGGCGGCACGCTCGAACTCGGGCAGCACCCGGCCCCCGGCGCCGTGTTCCGCGTGTTTCTCCCCGACCAATCCCTGAATTCCGCATGACCCTGCCCCGCCCCCGCCGCACCGTTCGCCCCCTGCTGCTCCCGCTGGCCTTGTGCCTGAGCCTGACGGCCTGCGCCGAGCTGCCGCGTCTGGCCGATCTGCCCGCCCGTCCCGCTGCTGGCGGGCAAAGCGCCGACCGCCTGGACGAGGCCGCCATCAGCCGACTGCTGCGCGACACGCCGCAAACCGCGGGTCCAGCGCTGCAGAGCCAGGCCACACGCCTGCTCGCCCTGGGCAAGCGCCGCGCCGCGCTCGATCAACTCCAGCTTGCCATGCTGTTGCTGGCGCGCGGCGAGCCGGGCGATGCCGAACTCGCACAGAATTTGCTTGAAGGCCTGCCAAACCGCGTGGCCGATTTGCAGGCGCGCAACTTCGTCGCCCTGCTGCAGCGCGATGCCGCGCAGCAGCTCGCGCTGCAGCAGGCACAGAAGACCGCGCAGAGCCTGCAAAAGCAGATCGACCAGATCAAATCGCTGGAAACCCAGCTCCAGAACCGCAGCCGCTAGTCCATGCCCACCTCCGTCCTCCTGGTCGACGACGACCCCGATCTGCGCCGGCTTCTGGCCATCCGCCTGCGCTCGGCCGGCTATGTGCCCATTACCGTGGCGAGCGGCGCCGAGGCGCTGGGCAGCCTGGCGGCCAACCGTCCCAGCGCGGTCATCACCGATCTGCGCATGGACGGCATGGACGGCTTGTCGCTGTTCGAGCACATCCGCGCGCAAGACCCGTCGCTGCCGGTCATCATCCTCACCGCGCACGGCACCATTCCCGACGCGGTGGACGCCACGCAGCGCGGGGTGTTCGGTTTTCTCACCAAGCCATTCGAGGCGCGCGAACTGCTCGCCCTGCTGGAGCGTGCCATCGCGCTGCAGCCCAAGCAAGCCGCCGCGCCCTCGCCCAGGGACGACGCCTGGCGCGCCGACATCCTCACCGCCAGCCCGCGCATGCTGGCGCTGCTGTCCGAAGCCGGGCTGGTGGCGCGCAGCGAGGCCAGCGTGCTCGTCCGCGGCGAATCGGGCACCGGCAAGGAGATGCTGGCCCGCGCCATTCACCGCGCCAGCCCCAGGCAGGCCGGGCCGTTTGTCGCCATCAACTGCGCAGCCATCCCCGAGACCCTGCTCGAATCCGAACTGTTCGGCCATGCAAAAGGATCGTTCACCGGCGCCAGCCAGGCGCAGACCGGGCTGTTCCAGCAGGCCAGCGGCGGCACGCTGTTTCTCGATGAAATCGGCGACATGCCGCTGCCGCTGCAGGTCAAGCTGCTGCGCGTGCTGCAGGAGCGCCAGGTGCGTCCGCTGGGCGCGGCGCAGGCGGTGGATGTGGACGTGCGCATCGTCTCCGCCACCCACCGCGACCTCGACGCCGCCATCGTGCAAGGCCAGTTCCGCGACGATCTGTACTATCGCCTCAACGTTGTCAGCCTGCACCTGCCGCCGCTGCGCGAACGGCGCGAGGACATCGCCATGCTGGCGCAGCATGCGCTGCAGATCCTCGCGCCCCGGCTGCACCGGCGCGTCAGCGGCTTCACCCCGGACGCGCTCGACCTGCTGCAACAGCAGGACTGGCCCGGCAATGTGCGCCAGCTCATGAACGTGGTCGAGCAGTGCTGCGCGCTCAGCACCACCAGTCGCATTCCGGCCAGTTCCGTGGCGCGGGCGCTGCGGCTCAAGCCCACCACCCTGCTGCCCTTTGCCGAAGCGCGCGAACAGTTCGAGCGCGACTACCTGGCGCAGTTGCTCAAGATGAGCAACGGCAACGTGGCGCAGGCCGCGCGGCTGGCGCAGCGCAACCGCACCGAGTTCTATCGCCTGCTGGGCAAACACCACCTCGACCCGGCGCAATTCAAGGCCGCCGCGGAAGACGCCCCGGCGCAGGACTAGGGCC
>JAJXTO010000016.1 GCA_021783695.1 Pseudomonadota bacterium
TGGCTACGAACCAAGGGGTCGTGGGTTCGAATCCTGCCGGGCGCACCAAATTGTTGAATGAAAAAAAGGGACTTAGACGCCGCTCTCAGTCCCTTTTTTCTTGGCAGTGCGCCGCAGCATTGGCCTTGTGCCGCGCATTGCGAGAAGCGACTCGATCTGTCGGGCGATCCGTTCGGACTTTCGACGGTAGACGGGCGCAGCGGTTGCCGCATCCGCATGGCCAAGCAGTTGCCGGGCTGTCGACTTAAGCTTTCCACGCCATAGGCCACTGGTTCGGATCCGGCCGGGCAGGTCGGATCAACACGCTGCGGCAGGCAGAGACCCGGGTTGCGGCGCGGCCTCAGCCGCTGTGGGCGCGCAGGTAGTCGATGGAGGCAGCGGTTTCGGCGCTCAGGCCCTGGGCGTTTTGCGACAGCAGGGCGTTCTCGATTTTTGTTGCCAGGGTTTTGCCGAGTTCCACACCCCATTGGTCGAAGGGGTTGATGCCATAGAGCCAGCCTTCGACCACGGTGCGGTGCTCGTACAGCGCCAGCAGCGCGCCGAGGTGGTAGGGGGTGAGCTGCTCCATCCAGATGAAGGTGGACGGGCGGCCGCCTGGGCAGGCGCGGTGATGCGCGGCGCGCGCTGCGGCTTCGGGCGACATGCCCTGTGCGATGAGTTCGACCTGCCAGCTGGAGGCGTCCTTGCCGTTCCACAGGGCATCGGCCTGACCCAGGGCATTGGCAAGCAGGGCCAGATGCTCGCGCAGGTGTTTGTGCCAGGGATGGGCCACGGCAACGATTTCGTGGAACACCGGCACTGCGGCCTGGTGCAGTAGCTGAAAGTAGGTGTGCTGCACCGGTGTGCCCACGCCGCTGATGACCGCCGGGCCGCTGACGTGCACGGGCTGCATGCCGTCGGCGCTGGTGGACTTGCCCAGCGATTCCATCAGCAACTGCTGCAGGTACAGCGGCATGCGCGAGAAGGCGTCGCCATACAGCCCGATGGACAGCAGCGGCAGGCCGAAGCGCACGCGGTAGGCGTGCGACAGCCCGGCCATCAGCCCTGGAGCGCTGCTTTCCAGCGGGGTATTGAGGAAGTGTGTGTCCATGGCGTGCGCGCCGGCGTGGAGCTGGGTCACGGCTTCGCGGCCGAAGGCCAGCAGCAGCACCATGCCGTGTGTGCTCCACAGCGAGAAGCGGCCGCCGATCTCGGGCAAGGAACGGAAAATTTGGCCGGCGGGCAGGCCGAAGCGTTGCAGCGCCAGTTCGGCGTTGGCGGTCAGCGCCACCAGGCGTGTGCGCGCCTTGTCGGCGCCGATGCCGTCGCCCAGCCAACGCAGCGCGATGTCGGCGTTGCGCATGACTTCCTGGGTGCGGAAGGACTTGCTGTTGACGATGATCCAGGTGCGTTCGGGAACGGCGGCCGCCAATGCTGCGTCGATGGTGGCGCCGTCGAGGTTGGCCACCCAGTGCACCCGGCAGCGCGGTGTCTGCAACACGGAGATGGCGGTGTGGAGCGCGAGCATGGGGGTTTCGGAGCCGCCTGCGCCGAGGTGAATGATGTCCAGGCCCTGCGGGCCGGCCTCCTCCACGCGCTGATCCACCCAATCGGCCATGCGTGCGAATTCGGCATGCAGAAAATCCGCCGCCGCTTGCGAGGGCGCGTCCATCCCCTTGGCACCCAGACGCGACAGCACATGCCAGGCCGGGCGGTTTTCGCTGCCATTGAGCACTGTTTTACTGATCAGGTCTTGCGCCTTGTTGGGCAGTGCGGCCAGGGTTTTGAGCGCTGTGGCCAGAGCCTGTTCGCCGTGGCGGGTGAACTCAAGGCGCAGTCCGGCGGTGTCGATGGTCTTGGGTGTGGGCATGAGAATCGAGAGAACGAAGGGGTGGACGTGACGGTGGGTGCTTCAGCTTAGCAAGGGCTTGGCGTGCCAGATCTGCTCGGCGTACTCGGCAATGGTGCGATCGGAGGAGAACGGCCCCATGCCCGCCACATTGGCGAGCGCCTTTTTTGCCCACTCGTCGGGTTTGCGGTAGAGCGCATCGACCTTGCCCTGCGTCGCGATGTAGCTGGCGTAGTCGGCCAGCAGCATGTAGTGGTCGCCCCAGTTCACCAAGAGGTCGTAGATGCTCTGGTAGCGATGAGGCTCCTCGGGGCTGAAGCGCCCGTCGCGGATGGCTTCGAGCACGCGGGCGAGTTCCATATTGCCGCTGGCAAGGGCTTGCGGCTGGTAGCCGCTCATGCGCAGGTCGGTCACTTCACCTGCGGTCAGGCCGAAAATGAAGATGTTGTCGGCACCGACGTTCTCCTGGATTTCGACATTGGCGCCGTCGAGAGTGCCGATGGTCAGCGCGCCGTTGACCGCCAGCTTCATGTTGCCGGTGCCCGAAGCCTCGGTGCCCGCGGTGGAAATCTGCTCTGACAGATCGGCCGCGGGAATGATGACTTCCGCCGCGCTCACGCTGTAATTGGGTACGAACACCACCTTGAGCAGAGCGCCGACGCGGTCATCGTTGTTGATGGTCCTGGCCACATCGTTGATGAGTTGAATGATGAGCTTGGCCATGTGGTATGCCGAGGCCGCCTTGCCGGCGAAGATGACCACGCGCGGCACGGTCACGCTGCCCGGTTGCTCGAGGATGCGCAGATAGCGCGTGATGACGTGCAGCACATTGAGCAGTTGGCGCTTGTATTCATGGATGCGTTTGACCTGCACGTCGTACAGCGCATCCACCGGAATGGTGGTGCCGTGGTGGCGTTGCAGCCACATGGCGAAGCGCTGTTTGTTGCTGCGCTTGGCCGCCTGGAACTTGTGGATGAGCGCGGCGTCGTCCAGCAACGGGCGCAGCTTGGCCAGGTCGGACAGGTCGCGCCGCCAGTGCGCGCCGATGGTGTCGTCGAGCAGCGCGGCCAATGGCGGATTGGCCAGCGCCAGCCAGCGGCGCTGAGTGATGCCATTCGTCTTGTTGTTGAAGCGGTTGGGCCAAATCTTGGCGAAGTCGGCAAAGATGGACTGTTGCATCAGTTCGGAATGCAGCGCCGACACGCCGTTGACGGAATGGCTGGCCAGCACGGCGAGGTAGGCCATGCGCACCGAGCGCGTGCCGGACTCGTTGACCAGCGAGACATGACGCATCAGGTTCACGTCGTGCCCATGTTTTTGCGTCAGGCGGGTGAGGAAGTAGGCGTTGATGTCCAGGATGATCTGCAGGTGGCGGGGCAGCACACGGCCGAGCATGTCGATCGGCCAGGTTTCCAGCGCCTCGGACATGAGGGTGTGGTTGGTGTAGGAAAACACGCCCTGACAGATGCGCCAGGCATCGTTGAAGGGCAGGTGATGCACGTCGAGGAACAGACGCATCAGCTCGGGAATGGCGAGCACCGGATGGGTGTCGTTGAGATGGATGGACACCTTGTCGGCGAACTGGTCGAAGGTGGTGTGCGTCTGCAGGTAGCGACGCACGAGGTCCTGCACGCTGGCGCTGCAGAAAAAATATTCCTGATGCAGCCGCAGCTCGCGTCCGGCGTCGGTGGAGTCGTCGGGGTAGAGCACACGCGAGACGTTCTCGGAATGGTTTTTCTGTTCCACCGCGCCGAAGTAGTCGCCGCGGTTGAAGGCGCCCAGGTCGATCTCCTTGGTGGCCTTGGCCGACCACAGCCGCAGGGTGTTGGTGGTCGTGGTGTCGTAGCCCGGGATGATGGTGTCGTAGGCCATCGCCTCGACGTCATGCGTGTCCACCCAGCGGGCGCGGTCGCCCTCCTTGATGACGTGGCCGCCGAACTGCACGCGGTACACCACTTCGGGGCGCGCAAACTCCCAGGGATTGCCAGCGCTCAGCCAGTAGTCGGGCACCTCCACCTGGCGGCCGTCGGCGATGGTCTGGCGGAACATGCCATAGTCATAGCGGATGCCGTAACCGTAGCCGGGAATGCCCAGCGTGGCCATGCTGTCGAGAAAACAGGCGGCCAACCGACCCAGGCCGCCGTTGCCCAGGGCGGCGTCGGGCTCCAGATCGGCGATGGCGTCCATGTCCACACCCAGCTCGGCCAGCGCTTCGCGCAGTGGCGCGGTGAGTTCGAGCGCGATCAGGGCGTTGCCAAAAGCACGGCCGATGAGGAACTCCATCGACATGTAGTAGACCTGCTTGGCGTCCTTGGTGTTGCGCGTGTGCGTGGTATCGAACCAGCGCTCCACCATCAGGTCGCGCACGGCATAGGACGCCGCGTGCAGCCAGTCCACCGGCTGCGCCGAGCGCGGGTCTTTGCCGATCTGGAACATCAGTTTGTTGGAAATCGCGCGTTTGAGCGCCGCGACATCGTGTGGCGGCGTATCGTGAACAAAGGGAATGGCGGCAGCTTCGGGGATGGGCGGGTTGGGTTCAGGAGTCATGTCGAGGCGCGAGAAAAATCCGGGAGGGCGGCAAGGTACACCGCACGGTAATGCTGGGCTGCTTGCGTCCAGCTGAAATTTTGCTGCATGCCGGTCTGCCGCACCCGCGCCCAGGCGCGCGGCTGGCGGTACAGGGCCAGTGCGCGACGAACCGCATGGCGGTAATCCGCCTCCGAAAAGCTAGCAAAAACGATGCCCGTTGCGGTGCCGTCGTCGAGGGTGGCGAGATCGGCGTCAACCACTGTATCGGCCAGACCGCCCACGGCACGCACCAGCGGCAGGCTGCCGTAGAGCTGGCCGTACATTTGAGTGAGACCGCAGGGCTCGAAGCGCGAAGGCACCAGGGTGACATCGCTGCCGGCAAAGATGCGGTGGGCGAATGGTTCGTCATAGCCCACACGCAGCGCCACATGACCCTTGTGCAACTGCGCGGCGTGGCGGAAGGCGTTTTCCAGTTCAGGATCGCCGCTGCCCAGCACCAGCAGTTGACCGCCGCCCTGCACGATGGTGTCGATGCCGGCCAGCACGAGGTTCAGCCCCTTTTGCTCGGTGAGGCGGCTGACCACAGTAAACAGCGGCGCGTCCTTGCGCACAACCAGTCCGGCTTCTTCCTGCAGCGCGGCTTTGCACCTGGCCTTGCCCGCCAGATGGCCGACGGCGTAATGGCGGGGGATGTGTGCATCGGTCGCCGGGTTCCACACGGCGGAATCGACCGCGTTGAGAATGCCGCTCAGATCATTCCGCCGGGTGCGCAGCAGTCCGTCCAGACCGAAGCCCTGCTCGGGTTTCTGGATTTCACGCGCATAGGTGGGGCTGACGGTGGTGATCTTGTCGGCGTAGAACAACCCGGCTTTCATGTAGGAAATCTGGCCGTGGAATTCCAGCCCGTCCATCTGGAAGGCGCTTGGCGGAAGACCCAGATCGCCGAAGTGATCCGCGGAAAAAATGCCTTGATACGCCAGGTTGTGCACGGTGAAGACGCAGGGGACACGCCTGCCCGCAGTGAGTTTCAGGCATGCTGGAACCAGGCCGGCATGCCAGTCGTGGGCGTGAACGATTTGTGGCGCCCACTCTGGATCGAGGTCGCGTGCCAGCCGCGCCGCGCCCCAAGCCAGCGCGGCGAAGCGGCGATGATTATCGCTGTAAGGGCGGCGCGCGCTGTCCTCGTAAGGGTTGCCCGGGCGGTCGTACAGGCCGGGCGCGTGCAGCACATAAGCGCGCACCGCGCCGCCGCCGCCAGGCACGGCGGGCAGGTCGCCGCTGAGCACCTGCATGGATTCGCCCCAGGGCAGGGTGAACTGGCCGATCGGCGCGGCGTGTTGCAGGCCCGCCCGGATGGCGGGAAAACCCGGCAGCAACACGCGCACTTCGCACCCGTCCGCATCCAGTGCAGCGGGCAGGGCGCCTGCAATGTCGGCCAGACCGCCAGTCTTGAGCAGCGGAAAAATCTCTGCGCTGACCTGCAACAGGCGAAGCGGGCTGCCGCCGAGCCGCCCCAAGGCGGCGGTCGGCCCCTGATCCTGGGGGCTCGCTTCAGTCATCATCTTCCTCGTTGAGCTCGATCTCGCCCAGCGCGCGCAGCATCTTCTTGGTGACCAGCACCACCCCGCCGCTGGTGCGTTCGAAGCGCTTGGCGTCGAGCTCGGGGTCTTCACCGATGACCATGCCTTCGGGCACGACGCAGCCGCGGTCGACGATGACTTTGTTGAGGCGGCACGAGCGGTTGACCACCACATCGGGCAGCAACACGCATTCGTTAATGGTGCAGAACGAGTGCACCCGGACATTGGAGAACAGCACCGAGTTGCTGACCGCCGAGCCGGAGATGATGCAGCCGCCGGACACCATCATGTTGATGGTCTGGCCGTGACTGCCGTTGTGGTCTTGCACGAACTTGGCCGGAGGCAGCTGGCGCTGGCTGGTCCAGATCGGCCATTCGGTGTCGTAGAGATTGAGCTCGGGCATCACCGAGGCCAGGTCCAGGTTGGCGGCCCAGAACGCGTCGAGCGTGCCGACATCGCGCCAGTACGGCTTGCTCTGCTGCCCACCCTGCACGCAGGACATGGAGAAGGGATGCGCATGCGCCATGCCTTCACGCACCGCCTTGGGGATGATGTCCTTGCCGAAGTCGTGCGAGGAGGCGGCGTCGGTCATATCCTCCTCCAGCATGCGGTAGAGGTAGGCGGCGTTGAAGATGTAGATCCCCATGCTGGCCAGCGACATCTGGTCGTTGCCCGGCATGGCCGGTGGGTTGGCCGGTTTTTCCACGAACTCGACGATGCTGCGACGGTCGTCGATGGCCATGACGCCGAAGGCGCTGGCCTCCGCGCGCGGCACTTCGATGCAGCCCACCGTGACTTCCGCGCCGCTTTGCGCGTGATCCAGCAGCATGACGGAATAGTCCATCTTGTAGACGTGATCGCCTGCCAGGACGACCACATACTCGGGCTTGCTCGACTGGATGATGTCGATGTTCTGATAGACCGCATCGCCCGTGCCGCGGTACCAGTGTTCTTCGTCCACGCGCTGCTGCGCCGGCAGCAGATCGACCATTTCGTTGAGCTCGGCGCGCAAGAAACTCCAGCCGCGCTGCAGATGCCGCAGCAGCGAATGCGATTTGTACTGGGTGATGACGCCGATGCGCCGGATGCCCGAATTCACACAGTTGGACAGCGCAAAGTCGATGATGCGGAACTTGCCGCCGAAATACACCGCGGGCTTGGCGCGCTTGTCGGTGAGTTGCTTCAGGCGCGAGCCGCGCCCGCCAGCGAGCACCAGGGCAATGGATCGACGCACCAGCATGTGCGGCTGTGTCTGGCGGTCTTGCAGGCTCATCGGGCTCAACGGACTGTTCTGTTTCATGGCGGGTCTCCTGTGTGTTTTAAGGTTGACGCAAGGGGTCAGGTCATCACGCTGGGGGTGTCCATTCCAGTGAAGTGCCGCACGCGGGCCACTTGCTCGGCCAGCGCCACCAGCGGAGCGAGGGCCTGCTGTGCGGGCAGATCGTGGTGCGCGGGATCGGGCGCGTGGCGTTCCAGATAGATGCGCAGCGTGGCGCCCTCGGTGCCGGTGCCCGAGAGCCGGAACACCACGCGCGAACCGCTTTGCAAAATGATCCGCACGCCTTGTTTGCTGCTGACGCTGCCGTCGGTGGGATCGGTATAGGCGAAGTCGTCGGCAATGGCCACCGGCTCGCCCGCCAGGATAGTTCCGGGCAGATCGGGCAGGGCGGCGCGCAGGTCACGCATCAGCGCGTCGGCCTGGTCGGTGGGAATGCCCTCGTAGTCGTGGCGCGAATAGACGCAACGGCCATGCTCTGCCCACAGTGCGCGCACCAGTTGCTCCACCGACTGGCCGGTGACGGCAATCAGGTTGAGCCAGAACAGGACGGCCCATAGCCCGTCTTTTTCGCGGATGTGGCTGGAGCCGGTGCCGTAGCTTTCCTCGCCGCACAGCGTGACCTTGCCGGCGTCGAGCAGGTTGCCGAAAAACTTCCAGCCGGTCGGGGTCTCAAAGCAGGCGATGCCCAGCTTCGCGGCCACACGGTCCACCGCCGTGGACGTGGGCATGGAGCGCGCCACCCCGGCCAGACCCGCGGCATAGCCGGGAATGCGCGTGGCGTGCGCGGCCAGCACCGCCAGACTGTCGGAGGGTGACACCGCGAAGTTGCGGCCGACGATCATGTTGCGGTCGGCATCGCCGTCGGTGGCGGCGCCCATGTCCGGGGCGTCTGCAGCGCGCATGTGGTCAATCAGGTCGGTGGCGTTGACTGGGTTGGGGTCGGGGTGCAGACCGCCGAAGTCTTCGCGCGGTGTGGCGTTGACCACGGTGCCCTCGGGAGCGCCGAGTTCACCTTCGATGATGGCTTTGGCATAAGGCCCGCCCACCGCCCACATGGTGTCGAGCCGCAGGCGAAAGCCACGGGCGAACAGGGCGCGGATGGCGTCGAAGTCGAACAGCGCGCGCTGCACTGCGCTGTAGTCGGCCACGGGGTCGATGATCTCGATGGTGGTGCCAAGCAAGGCGTGCGTGCCCAGTGCGTCCAGCGGCAGGTCGGGGCTGTCCAAGATCTGAATTTGCGTGATTTCGCGTGAACGCAGATAAATGGCTTCAGTCACCGATTCCGGCGCCGGACCGCCGTTGGCAATGTTGTATTTGATGCCGAAGTCGCCGTCCGGCCCGCCGGGGTTGTGGCTGGCCGACAGCACGATGCCGCCGCTGGCGCTGCGGCTGCGGATGACAGCGCTCATCGCCGGGGTGGACAGAATGCCGCCTTGCCCCACCAGCACCCGGGCGTAGCCGTGCGCCGCGGCCATGCGCAGGATGGTCTGGATGGCCACGCGGTTGTAGAAGCGCCCGTCGCCGCCAACCACCAGGGTCTTGCCTCTGGCGTCGCCCAGGACGTTGAACAGCGCCTGCACGAAGTTTTCCAGATAGCCGGGCTGCTGAAAGACGCTGACCTTTTTGCGCAGTCCGGAGGTGCCGGGGCGCTGGCCTTCAAACGGAGTGGCGGGACGGGTGATGAGATTCATGCGCAGTGGTCTCCTTCGATCAGGCGGCGATGCGCTCGCGGCTGGCGACCCACAGGCTGGTGGGCGGCAGGGTTTCATGCGCGGCCAGACGCCGCAGTGGCGGCAGTGTGGCCGCGGCATGCCCGGCGGGCGCTGGCGCACGCGGGCGGGGTTCGTTGTCCAGTCTAAGCATCCAGTCGCCGCTCGGCAGGGTGAACGACAGGGGATGTGCGCCGGCGTTGATCAGGATCAGAACCTCGTGTGGCTGCGCATCGTCACACAGACAAAGCATCAGCGCGCCGTCGTCCTGGGTGTTCCACGCCGCGACGTCCATCGCTTGGCCGCTTGGCTGCAGCCAGCGTGCTTCGCAGCCGCTGCCCGCGCTGGCGTCACGCCACCACTGCCGACTTTGCAGCACCGGCAACTGGTGGCGCAGCGCAAGCAGCGCGCGGACGAAGTCGTGCAGGCTCCAGTCGGCGTGCGACCAGTCGATCCACGACACCGGGTTGTCCTGGCAGTAGGCGTTGTTGTTGCCGCGCTGGGTGTGGCCGACCTCGTCGCCAGCCAGCAGCATTGGCGTGCCCAGCGACAGCACGAGCACGGCGAGCAGAGCGCGGCTTTGCCGCGCCCTTGCGGCGCGCACGTCGGCGCGGTCGCTTGGGCCTTCGACGCCGTTGTTGATCGACAGGTTGTGCGCGTTGCCGTCGCGGTTGTCCTCGCCGTTGGCCTGGTTGTGCCGCTGCGCGTAGCTGACCAGATCGCGCAGGGTGAAGCCGTCGTGCGCGGTGATGAAGTTGACGCTGCTCGTCGGCTCGCGCCGCTGCGGCGAAAACGCATCGCTCGATCCGGCCAGCCGGGTGGCAAACTCGCCGCGCGTGCCCAGATGCCGTAGCCAAAAGCCCCGCTGCGTGTCGCGGAAGCGGTCGTTCCACTCCAGCCAGGGCGGTGGAAAGCCGCCGACATGGTAGCCGCCGGGCCCCAAGTCCCAGGGCTCGGCGATGAGCACGCAGCCGCGCAGCACCGGGTCTTGCGCCACCGCGCTCAAAAACGCGCCGTCGACGCGCAAGCCGCTGCCGTCGTGCGCGCTGGCGCGCGCCAGCGTGCTCGCCAGGTCGAAGCGAAAGCCGTCGACGCCGTACTCGAGCACCCAGCGGCGCAGGCCGTCCATGACCAGACGCAGCACGAGTGGCTGGTTGAGGTTGAGGCTGTTGCCGCAGCCGGTGAAGTCCAGGTAGCGGCTGCGGTCGTGCGGGTCGAGGTGGTAGTACAGCGCGTTGTCGATGCCGCGCAGCGACAGCGTCGGCCCGTGTTCGTCGAGCTCGGCGCTGTGGTTGTAGACCACGTCGAGGATGACTTCCAGCCCCGCGGCGTGGAGCGCGTCGATCGCGGCGCGCAGCTCGGCGCGCGCCTGGCGCGGTCCGCCGGCGGCCAGCCGCGGCTCGGGTGCGTTCCACGCAATCGGGCTGTAGCCCCAGTAATTGCTCAAGCCCATGTGCTGCAGCCGCGTCTCGTCGGCGCGGGCGGCGACCGGCAGCAGCTCGACGCTGGTCACGCCCAGTTCGCGCAAATAGCGGGTGACCGCCGGATGCGCGAGCGCCGCGTAGCTGCCGCGCATTGCCGCGGGCAGCTCGGAGTGCTGCGCGGTGAAGCCTTTGACGTGCAGCTCGTAAATCACGCGCTGCGAAGGGTGAATGCGCTGGCGCGGGCGGGTGGGCGGCGGCAAGTCGGCAACCACGCGGGCCTTGAGCGCGGTGGCGGCGTTGTCGCGCGCGTCGGGCCGATCGGGGTGCGCCGGATCGTGGCCGAGGTGGATGTCGCTGCCGTCATAACGGCCGACGACCTCGCGGGCGTATGGGTCGAGCAGCAGCTTGGCCGGATTGAAGCGGTGGCCGTCGTGTGGCGCCCAGGGGCCGTGCACGCGCCAGCCGTAGATCAGGCCGTCCACTCCGCCCGCTTCGGCTGGCAGCACCGCCTGCCAGATGTCGTCGCGCTGCATGGGCATGGGCAGGCGGGCGACTTCGGTCTGGCCGTCGGCGGCGAACAGGCACAGATCGACCGCCTGCGCATGCGGCGCGGCCAGGGCGAAGTGCACGCCGTCGCTCTGTAACTGGGCTCCCAGCAGGTTGACCTGCCTGGCGAGCAGGCGCAAGGCGGCAGGCTTGACTTGGGTGCTGGGGTGCGGGGCGTGCATGGCTGTTTGCTCAGGTGGCGGGACGCAGGATGACGCAGGCCAGCGGCGGCAGGGTGACTTGCAGCGAAAACGCGCGGCCGTGCGCGGGCGTGGCATCGGCCTCGCTCAGATTCAGCGGCAGGTCCGAGCCGTCGTAGACCGGGTCGTCGGTGTTGATCAGCACGTCCCAGCGTCCGGCCTGCGGCACGCCGATGCGATAGCCGGGGCGCGGCGTCGGCGTGAAATTGCACAGCACGACGAGGCCGGGGCCGTTGGCTGCGGTGCGCTCGAAGGCCAGTACGGACTGGGAGGCGTCGTCGTAGGTGATCCAGGAAAAGCCGTCGGGATGGTGGTCGCGCGCGTGCAGGGCGGCATGGGCGCGGTAGGTGAGATTGAGGTCGCGCACCAGGCGTTGCAGCCCGCGGTTGGGCGCGTGGTGCAGCGCATCCCAGTCCAGGCAGTAGTCGGACTGCCATTCCGGGCCTTGCGCGAATTCGTCGCCCATGAACAGCAGCTTCTTGCCCGGATGGCTGAACATGTAGCCGAGATAGGCGCGCAGATTGGCGAACTGTTGCCAGCGGTCGCCCGGCATCTTGGCCAGCAGCGAGCCCTTGCCGTGGACGACCTCGTCGTGCGAGAGCGGCAGCACGAAGTTCTCGTCATAGGCGTACATCATGCTGAAGGTCAGCTCGTTGTGGTGAAACTGGCGGTGCACCGGGTCGCGGCGCATGTAGCTCAGCGTGTCGTGCATCCAGCCCATATTCCACTTGTAGTGAAAGCCCAGGCCGCCGCTTTGCAAATCGCCGGAGGGCGGGCGGCTGACGCCAGGGAAGGCGGTGGACTCTTCGGCCAGGGTGATGGCGCCGGGCCGCTGCACGCCCACGGTGTGATTCATGCGGCGCAGGAAGTCGATGGCTTCGAGGTTTTCGCGCCCGCCGTATTTGTTGGGCACCCACTGCCCGGCCGGGCGGCTGTAGTCGCGGTAAAGCATGGAGGCCACGGCGTCCACCCGCAGGCCGTCGATGTCGAAGCGCTCCATCCAGTACAGGGCGTTGGCGACCAGGTAGTTACGCACTTCGGTGCGGCCGAAGTTGTAGATCAGGGTGTTCCAGTCGTGGTGGAAGCCCTCTTTCGGGTCGGCGTATTCATACAGATGCGTGCCATCGAAGTTGGCCAGGCCATGCGCGTCGGATGGGAAGTGCGCGGGCACCCAGTCGAGAATGACGCCCAGGCCCGCAGCGTGCGCGGCATCGACGAAGAACTGAAAGTCTTCGGGCGACCCGAAGCGCGCGGTGGGGGCGAACAGGCTGATGGGCTGGTAGCCCCAGGAGCCGTCGAGCGGGTGCTCGCTGACCGGCAGCAGTTCGAGGTGGGTGAATCCCATGTCGCGGGCGTAGGGCACCAGGGTCTCGGCCAGTTCGCGGTAGGTGAGCCAGCGCCAGCCGTCGGCCTTGCGCCACGAGCCCAGATGCACCTCGTAAATGCTGATGGGCGCCTCGAAGTCGTTGGCCTGCGCCATGCCGGGGCGAATGGGATGCAGCGGCGGCAGACCTTGCACGATGCTGGCGGTGCCTGGTCGCAGCTCGGCGCGGAAGGCCATGGGATCGGCTTTCTGCAGAATCTCACCGTGTTGGGTGAGGATCTCGAATTTGTACAGCGCGCCTTGGCCCACGTCGGGCAGGAACAGCTCCCACACGCCGCATTCGCGCCGCAGCCGCATGGGATGGCGGCGGCCGTCCCAGAGGTTGAAATCGCCGATCACCGAGACGCGCCGCGCATTGGGCGCCCACACCGCAAAGCGCGTGCCGGTCGCGCCGAGCATGGTGCCGGGATGCGCGCCCAGGCATTCGTAGGGCCGCAGATGCGTGCCTTCGGCCAGCAGCCAGGCATCCATTTCGCCCAGCACGGGCGGGAAACGGTAGGGGTCTTCGAGGTCGCGCACCCAGGGCGGATCGCCCGCGCGCAGCGGCGGCCAGGTCACGCGCAGCAGATAGTCGAAAGGTTTTCGGCGGCGGCCCATGCGGGCGCTGAACACGGCGGATTCGCCCTGCCGCTGCAGCGTGGCAACCGTCTCGCCGCTGGCGCGCTCGATCACATCCACACCGAGCGCGCCGGGCAGCAGGGCGTTGATCCACAGCGTGGCGCCGCGCGCGTGCATGCCGAGCACGCCAAAGGGGTCGGCATGGCGGCCTGCGGCAAGATCGGCGATGTCGTGTTCGGTCAGCATGAGCTTGGCTCCGGTTCAGGCGGGTCGGCGGTTGTAGAGCTGGCCAAGGCGCACCAAGCCAGCCGCATGCCCCGGTTGTACCTGATCCCAGGTGAAACGCCAGCCCCAGTTACCTTGCGGCGTGCCCGGGGTGTTCATGCGCTGGCTGCCGTCCAGCCGCAGCACGTCCTGCATGGCGAACAGGGCGATGTCGGCCACGCTGGCGCTGGCAGCGCGGATCAGCGTCCAGGCGATGTCACCGCCGTCGCAGGCCAGGTACTCGCGCAGGTGGTGGCGCACGGCTTCGGGCGCGCTCTGCCACCAGCCCGCCGCGGTGTCGTTGTCGTGCGTGCCGGGATAGACCACGGTGTCGTGGGTGTGGTTGTGCGGCAGGTAGGCGTTCTTGCCGCCGTCGTCTTCACCCCAGGCGAACTGCAGGATGCGCATGCCGGGAAAGCCGAACTGCTGGCGCAGCGCGGTGACTTCCGGGGTGATGACGCCGAGGTCCTCGGCGATGATGGGCAGCGGGCCGAGCGCCTTGGACACCGCCGCGAACAGCGCCGCGCCCGGCGCGGCAACCCAGCGCCCGTGGATGGCCGTGGGTTCGTCCGCCGGAATCTCCCAGCAGCTCTCGAAGCCGCGGAAGTGGTCGATGCGCACCATGTCCACCAGCGCGAAGGTGGCACGCAGCCGGGCGATCCACCAGGCAAAGCCTTCGGCCTTGTGCGCTGCCCAGCGGTAATGCGGGTTGCCCCAGCGCTGGCCGGTGGCGGAAAAATAGTCCGGCGGCACCCCGGCCACCACGGTGGGGTGGCCGGTGGCATCGAGCTGGAACATCTCGGGCCGCGCCCAGACGTCGGCGCTGTTGAGCGAAATGAAAATAGGCATGTCGCCCACCAGCTTCACGCCGCGGGAGTGGGCGTAGGCGCGCAGCGCGGCCCACTGGCGGAAAAAGCACCATTGGGTGAAGACCCAGAAGGCGATGCGCTCGGCATGCTGCGCACGGGCCTGCTGCAGGGCCGCGCCCTGGCGCTGCGCCAGCGGGGCGTCCCAGGTGGTCCACAGACGTTCGCCAAAATGTTCGGACAAGGCCATGAACAGCGCAAAGTCGTCCAGCCAGGCGGACTGCTCGGCGCAGAAGGTCTCCAGCGCGGCGCGGTCCTGCGCAGTGGCGCTGGCGGCAAAGCGCCGCGCGGCGCGCCGCAGGCGCTCCATGCGGTAAGGAATGACGCGGGCGAAGTTCACCTGCGCTTCATGCAGGCCCTCAGCCGGTGCGAGATCGTCGGCGTCCAGCCAGCCGCGCTGCTGCAGCTCGGCCAGATCGATCAGCAGCACATTGCCGGCGAAGGCCGAACTGCTCATATACGGCGAATGCCCGATGCCGATATGACCCAGCGGCAGAAACTGCCACAGCGACTGTCCGCAGGCCTGCAGCCAGTCGACGAAGTGATAGGCATCCGGCCCCAGATCGCCGCTGCCATGCGGCCCGGGCAGGCTGGTGAGGTGCAGCAGCACACCGCTGCAACGGGGAAAGCGCGTGGGGCTGGAGGGAGTTGTCATGGCGAGGTGAATCGAGCGAGATGGTGTTCCAGCGCCTTGGCCGCGCCGAGGAATGCGGGATCGGGATGGTGAATGACGAACACCGGAATGCGCGCGAGATAGCCGGAAAAACGGCCTTTGTTCTCGAATCGGGCGCGAAAGCCGGACGCCGCGAACAGCGCGCCCAGCCGCGGCACGATGCCGCCGCCAATGAACACGCCGCCAGTCGCGCCCAGTGTGATTGCCAGGTTGGCGGCCACGGTGCCGAGCAGGGCGCAGAACAGATCGACGGTTTGCGCGCAGCGGGCGTCGCTGCCTTGCAACGCGCGTGCGGTGATGTCGGCAGGGGAGGGAGGCGGCGCGGTCTGGCCGACTTCCTCGCCCAGCCAGGCGTGGATGAGCTGCAGCCCGGGGCCGCTGAGCAGACGCTCGACCGAGACGTGGCCGAAGCGCCCCCGGGCGTAGCGCCAGAGGTCGATTTCATGGTCATCGAACGGCGCATGGCTCACATGCCCGCCCTCACTGGACAGCGGCAGCCAGATTCCGCCGGGGCCGGGAATCAGGCCGGAGACGCCCAGCCCCGTGCCCGGCCCCAGCAGGGCGATTGCGGTGTCGGCAACTGCCGCGCCGCCGCCGATCTGCTGCAGATGGCCGGGCGGGAGATCGGGCAGCGCCAGCGCCAGCGCGGTGAAGTCGTTGAGCACCAGCAGCGTGTCCCAATCCATGGCGTCGCGCAGCGCGGCGATGGAAAATGCCCAGTGATGATTGGTCATGCGGACCGCATCGCCCTGCACGGGGGTGGCAATGGCAATGGCCGCATGCCGCACTGTCGGCGCGCCAGCCCGCTTCAGCGCCTGCGCGATGGCGTCTTGCAGCGTGGGGAAGTCGGCGCAGGCCAGGGTGACGATGGGTGCAATGCCCTCTGGCGTCTGCAACGCAAAGCGGGCGTTGGTGCCGCCGATGTCGGCGAGCAGGCGGGGGAAGATGTCGGTTCCGCTCAGCCGATCCGAAGGAGCTGACGCCCTCCTGGGGGGAGAAGCGCGCAACGATTCAGGGGACTGTTCCACCTCAGCGGCTCCAGTACGCATCGAACGGAGTCTGGGTTTGCTGAATGACGAAGCTGATGGGCAGCCCCGCGCTGGGCGGCGGGTTGCCGGCCTGCGCGTAGACCGCGCGCTTGGCCTCACCCGCGATGGACAGCAGCAGGCGGCGCGATTGCAGCAGCGCGGCCAGACTCAGGCTGATGCGGCGGTGCGGCGGGGCGATGCCCGCCTGGAAGCTGCTCTGAGGCTGCGGCGGGGTGATGGCCAGGTAGTGGGCGGGATAAGCGGGGTCGAGTCCCGCAGCCAGTTCAGCGGCGCCGGGGAAGAGGGAGGCGGTGTGGCCGTCCTCACCCATGCCGAGCAGGGCGGCGCTGAAGGGCTGGGCCAGCGCGCGGAGTTGCGCATTGGCGCGGGCGACGCAGCCCGTGGGGTCTTGAGGATCATCGACCAGTGGCAGAAAGCGTGTCTGCGCTGCGGCGCCGGTCAGCAGATGCGCCCGCACCAGCGCCGCATTGCTGTCGGCATGCTCCGGGGGCACGACACGCTCGTCCACCAAGGTGACGACGACCCGCGGCCAGTCGATCGGCGCTTGCGCCAGCGCCTGGAACAGCGGAATGGGAGAACGCCCGCCGGAGACGGCCAGCAGCGCCCGGCCATTCTGCGCAAGATCCGCTGCCAGTGCGCAGGAGACGGCCTGCACCAGACGCGCGATCTGGTCTTCCGGGCTGGCGCAGAGATGCAGCATGCCTCACAGCTCCTCATGCCACGACGCGCCGTCGCGCGACAGCAGCGCGCTGGAGGCCGCCGGTCCCCAGGTGCCTGCGGTGTAGCTCTTGGGTGCCTCGCCGTTGCGCTCCCAGCAGTCCAGAATGGGCTCGACCCAGCGCCACGCGGCGGCGAGTTCATCGCGGCGCATGAACAGCCCGAGCTGGCCGCGGATCACATCGAGCAGCAGACGCTCATACGCATCGGCGCGCCGCTTCTGCGCGGTGGATTCGAAGTCCAGGTCGAGCTTGGTGGGGTGCAGACGCATGCCGTCGCCCGGCTCTTTGGCCAGGAAGTGCAGGCTGATGCTTTCTTCGGGCTGCAGCCGGATCACCAGGCGGTTGGCGCCCTGCAGCCCGGTCGGCCCGCCGAACAGCGACAGCGGCACGGCGCGAAAGCTGATGACAATCTCGGCCAGCCGCTCCTGCATGCGCTTGCCTGTGCGCAGAAAGAACGGCACCCCGGCCCAGCGCCAGTTGACGATCTCCGCCTTGAGCGCGACAAAGGTTTCTGTGCGGCTGGCCGGGGTGATGTCGGCTTCCTGCAAGTAGCTCACCACCGGCTTGCCGTCGATGGCTCCGGCACGGTATTGGCCGCGCACGGTCTTGCTGGCCACGTCGGCCTCGGCAAAGGGCTTGAGCGCCTTGAGCACTTTGAGCTTTTCGTCACGGATGGCGTCGGCCTCCAGGCTGGCCGGGGGCTCCATGGCCACCATGCACAGCAGTTGCAGCAGGTGGTTCTGCATCATGTCGCGCAGCGCGCCGGTCTTGTCGTAGAACTCGCCGCGTCCCTCCACGCCCAGGTCTTCGGCAATGGTGATCTGCACGTTGTCCACCCATTCGCGCCGCCACAGCGGCTCGAACAGCACATTGCCGAAGCGCATGGCCATGAGGTTCTGCACCGACTCCTTGCCCAGGTAATGGTCGATGCGGTAGAGCTGGCTTTCGGCAAAGGACTGCGCCACGGCGGCATTGATGGCATCGGAGGACGCCAGATCGTGCCCCAGGGGTTTTTCCAGCACCACGCGCACGCTGGGATGGTTGAGGCCGACGCGGGCGAGCTGGGTGCAGATGCGCTCGAACAGCGACGGCGCCGTGGCCAGGTAGCACACGGTGATATGCGCATCGTCGGCGCCCAGCAGCGCGGCCAGGGCGTCGAAGTCGGCGGGCACGCTGGCGTCGAGCTTGAGGTAGGTCAGCCGCGCGGCGAAACTGACCCAGGCGCTGCTGGCAAAGTCGGCCTTGAGATGTGGGCCAGACTGGCTTTTCACCTGCGCCAGATAGTCGTCCGGGGTCAGCGCCCCGCGCCCCAGCGCCACAATGCGCCCGGCGGGATGCAGCGTGCCGGACTGGTGCGCCTGATACAGCGCAGGCAGCAGCTTGCGCATGGCCAGATCGCCGGTGCCACCGAACAGCACCATGTCGAAAGCGGGAGTGGCGATCATGCTGGATTCCTCGTTGTATGCGGCATTCGAATGCGCTCGGGCCAGTGTAAGGACAGGCGCGACGCATCGCAGCGCACTCCCCACACTCCTTTGCAGAAATTGATTTCGGTCATAAAGACGCAGCAAGCTGATGATTTGTCCAAGGGTACGAAAGTTGCGTGTCATCTCGTTGTGTACTGACGTCAAGCTTGTGCAATATCCTTGCCATCCTTCCTGATTGTTTTTTCTCCTGCCGCGCCATGACTCCATCGCCCACTCTCCATCCTGTCGTTGCCGCGGTGACGCAGCGCATTGTTGACCGCAGCCGGGCACGCCGCGCGGCGTATCTGGCGCGTATTCGTGGCGCGCGCGGCAGCAAGGTCGAGCGCAGCCAGCTCTCCTGCACCAATCTGGCGCATGCGATCGCCGCAGCGCCCGCGCCCGCGCGCATTCTGCTCAAGGAGGTCAGCGCAGCATCGCGCCCCAATCTGGCGATCGTTTCGGCCTATAACGACATGCTCTCGGCGCATCAGCCGCTGGGCGCGTTTCCTGCCTGGATCAAGGAGGCGGCGCTGGCCGCGGGCGCCACGGCCCAGTTCGCCGGCGGTGTGCCGGCCATGTGCGACGGCGTCACCCAGGGCCAGGCGGGCATGGAGCTGTCGCTGTTTTCGCGCGATGTCATCGCCATGGCCACGGCGGTGGCCTTGAGCCACCAGATGTTCGACGCGGCGCTGTACCTGGGCGTGTGCGACAAGATTGTGCCCGGCCTGCTCATCGGAGCACTGGCCTTTGGCCATCTGCCGGGAATTTTCGTTCCGGCCGGGCCGATGACCAGTGGCATGGCCAATGACGAGAAGGCCCGCATCCGTGCCCTCTACGCCGAAGGCAAGATCGGCCGCCAGGAACTGCTCGACGCCGAGATGCAGTCTTATCACAGCGCGGGCACCTGCACTTTTTACGGCACGGCCAATTCCAACCAGATGCTCATGGAGATCATGGGCCTGCACCTGCCCGGCAGCGCTTTCGTCAACCCCGGCACGCCGCTGCGCGAAGCCCTCACGCGTGCCGCGGCCACGCGCGCCGTGGCCATCTCCGCCGAAAGGCAGGCGTACACGCCGATTGGCGAACTGGTGGATGCGCGCGTCATCGTCAACGGCATCGTCGGCCTGCTCTGTACCGGCGGCTCGACCAATCACACCATCCACCTCGTGGCCATCGCCCGCGCGGCGGGCATCGACATCAACTGGACCGACTTCGACGACCTCTCCAAGACCGTGCCCACCCTCACCAAGCTCTACCCCAACGGCAAGGCGGACGTGAATCAGTTCCAGGCCGCCGGGGGCATGGGCTATGTGATCCGAGAGCTGCTCGGTGCCGGATTGCTGCATGGCGATGTGCAGACCGTGGCCGGGCCGGGGCTGGAGCGCTACACGCAGGAGCCGGGGCTGGACGGCGGCACCTTGGTGTGGCGCGCCGGCGCCGCCGAGTCGCTCGACCCCGACATCCTGCGTCCGGTACGCAATCCCTTCGCCGCCGATGGCGGCCTCAAGCTGATGAGGGGCAATCTGGGCCGCGGCGTCATCAAGGTGTCGGCGGTCAAGCCCGAGTTCCGCGACATCACCGCCCCGGCCATCGTGTTCGACGACCAGAACGACCTGCTCGCCGCCTTCAAGCGCGGCGAACTCGAACGCGACTTCGTCGCCGTCATCCGCTTCCAGGGCCCGGCGGCCAATGGCATGCCGGAGCTGCACAAACTCATGCCGACCCTGGGCGTGCTGCAGGATCGCGGCTTCAAGGTGGGGCTGGTGACCGACGGCCGCATGTCCGGCGCCTCCGGCAAGGTGCCATCGGCCATCCACATGACCCCCGAAGCCGCGCACGGCGGGCCGATTGCCAAGGTGCGCAACGGCGACCGCATCACTCTGAATGCGCACACCGGCACAGTCAATGCCGAGGTGCCACCCAGGGAATGGGATGCGCGCACGGCGCAGACCATCGATCTCACGCGCCATCAGTACGGCGTGGGCCGCGAGCTGTTCGCCGCCTTCCGCAGCCATGTGGACGGCGCCGAGCAGGGGGCGGCCAGCTTCCAGCATCCGGATTGGAAAGGGGTTTGAGCATGACCGCCACGCCTGCCAAAACCTCAACCCATGCCACCCTGAGCGCCGGGGAGTTGCTGCGCACCGGGCCGGTGCTGCCCGTCATTGTGATCCACGACGCCAGCGTCGCCGTCGATCTGGCCGCAGCCCTCGTAGCAGGCGGCATCCGCACCCTGGAAGTCACGCTGCGCACCCCCGCCGCGCTGCAGGCCATCCGCCAGATCCGCGACCGCGTGCCCGGCGCGCTGGTGGGGGCCGGCACCGTGCTGACCCCGCAGGACTGGCAACGCGCACAGGATGCAGGATCGCTGTTCGGCATCAGTCCCGGTCTCACCCCCGCGCTGCTGGCGGCCACCCGCGACGGCCCGCTGCCGTTCGTGCCCGGGGTGTCCACAGCCAGCGAGGCGATGATCGCGCTGGAGGCCGGTTTCACCGCACTGAAGCTGTTTCCGGCCGAAGCCGTTGGCGGGCGGGCGCTGCTCAAGTCGCTCCACGGCCCGCTGCCGCAACTGCTGTTTTGCCCCACCGGAGGCATCAACCCGGCCAACGCCGCCAGCTATCTGGCCCTTCCCAACGTGGCCTGTGTGGGCGGCTCCTGGCTGGTGCCCGATGCTGCGCTGGCGGCGCGCGACTGGGACGCCATCACCGCCCTGGCACGCGAGGCGTTAGCGCTGCGGCCAAGCGCCTGAGCGTCCCCAGCGCCAGCGGCGCGGCGCGGGCGCTGGCGCTGGCCGGCTCTGTGGCCGTGATGCATTTGGCGGGACAGGCGTCGAGTGCAGCCCTTTGCGCAGAATTCTTCAAAAGCGGTGCATTTTTCAGAAGAAAATTGTTACATTTCTGTTGGCGTTCTCGATCGTTTTTCCGAATCCGGTTCGTCTGCCCTCGCGTACTACCTCTTGTCGCAACTGTTGTCGGCCTGGACGCCGCAGTTGAGATCACTCCAGTTCTGGAGTGCCACGACCAACCAAGAGGAGAGACGGTATGAGAGTTCATCACTGGAAGAAGACGATCGCAGCCACTGCCATCGCAGGGCTGGGAGTCTGGGGTATCGGTTCGGCGCACGCGCAGGGAAGTCGCCTGCTGGCCACCAGCGGCGTGACCGAAGTGGGCGGATCCACTGGCGGCGGCATTACGCCCTGGGCAGTGATCGCAGGCTATGACACCGGGGACGAAGTCGGCGGCTCAGCCACCGGCACCTATGTCGCCGTGCCGAACTACGGACTGACCACGCTGGGGGCTGCGGTGGGCATCCACAACCGCTTCGAGATCTCTGTGGCGCACGAGAACCTCAACGTCAACGTGGGCGCCTTGTCCAGCCTGGGCGTTCTGGGCAATCAGCCCGGCGGTCTGGGGCTCGTCAACAGCGGCGGCGTGGCACCCAGCATCAACCTCGGCAACCAGACCATCAGCATGGATGTGCTGGGCTTGAAGGCCCGGCTGTTCGGCGACGCGCTCTACACGCCCTATCCCCAGGTGTCCGTGGGCCTCAAGTACAAGAAGAACAACGACTTCAACAGCAATTTCTCGGGTCTCGGTCCCATCGGGATTCCCAAGTTCTTCGGTGCGGCAAAAGACTCCGGGACCGATTTCTACGTTGCCGCGACCAAGGTGTTCCTCAATGGCATCTTCCACCGTGTCACCTTGGTCAACCTGACCTTGCGCGGCACCAAGGCCAATGCCATGGGCCTGCTTGGCTTTGGCACCAACAGCGCGAACGGCATTGCGGGCGCACTGGGTACCAAGAGCGACAACAGCTATCACGCCGAACTCGAAGGTTCCGCCGCCGTGTTCCTCCGCCCGGATGTGGCTGTCGGTGGCGAATTCCGCCAGCAACCCGACAACATGAAGTACCCCATCAACTCCAGCGCCACGGCCATTGGTTCTCCTGGAACGATGAAGGACGTTTTTGTCGCCTACTTCCCGAACAAGAGCTTGTCGATCACGGCGGCCTACGCCGATCTTGGCCCGCTGCCCTTTCAGGCCAGCAACAAAGGCTTGTATCTCTCGCTCAACGGCACGTTCTGATCCCGCGGCGCTCGCGGTCACCATTTTTCAAGGAGTTCCACCATGCGATACACACTTTCATCCCTGACCAAGCCGCTTGCCATCGCTGCCTTCGTGGGCACCATGACGATTGCAGGCATGTTCAACGCGCAGGCGCAATCCACCAGCCCCACGCTGTATGAACAGCTCGGTGGCAAGGAAGCCATCACCAAGGTGGTGCACGACATGATTCTCAACGTTGCGGCAGACAATCGCATCAATCATTTCTTCGCGAAGACCAATATTCCGCATCTGCAGATGGAGTTGGTCACCCAGGTCTGTGAAGGCACGGGGGGGCCGTGCAAATACACGGGTCTGAGCATGAGGCAGGCGCACAAGGGGATGCATCTCAATACTGCGGATTTCAACGCTCTGGTGGAAGACCTGCAAAAGTCCATGGACAGCAACCACGTCCCGCTCGGGTTGCAAAACCAGTTGCTGGCGATTCTCGCGCCGATGCAGCCCGACGTGGTGCATCAGTAAGACAGGGAGGCGGGCGCCCGCTGGCGTCTGCCGCTTGTTCACTCTTTGGAGATCAAGATGTCCCAAGCAAAACAGACCGATTTGAATCGCCGTGCTCTGTTGCGTCACGGTGGCCTGCTGCTGGCGGTTGTTGGCGCCGCAGCGGTCATTCCCGCGCAGGCTGACGATGACATGCTCAGCAAGGCGACCGTGCACTATCAGTCCATGCCGCATGGCGCGCAACACTGCAGCGATTGCGCTTATTTCATCCCCGGCAATGACGCTGCGGCGGTGGGGAACTGCCGTCTCGTTGCCGGGGTGATCGACCCCAATGGATGGTGCGAGCGTTTCTCGTCCTGACGCCAGCCGCCATCGATCACCCATCCTCCAGTCCTTGCGATGGGATGGCATTGCAAGGTTGACAGGGCCCGCTGATCGCGGGCCCTTTTTTATGAAAAAACCGCCTCTGAGGCGGTTTTTTGAGGCGAAGCACAAAGGCTGCCGGTCAGACGCGGCTGCGGTACTCGCCGGTGCGCGTGTCGATCTCGATTTTGTCGCCGGTGGCCACGAAAATCGGCACAGGCACTTCATAGCCGGTGGACAGTTTGGCTGGTTTGAGCACCTTGCCAGACGTGTCGCCCTTGATGGCGGGTTCGGTGTAGATGATTTCGCGCACCACGGTGGTGGGCATTTCGACCGAAATGGCCTTGCCGTCATAGAACACCACTTCGACGGCCATGCCGTCTTCGAGGTAGTTCAGACTGTCGCCCATGTTGTCTTTTTCCACTTCGTACTGGTTGTAGTCGGTGTCCATGAAGACATACATGGGGTCGGCGAAGTAGGAGTAGGTGCACTCCTTGCGTTCCAGCGTAACGGCGTCGATCTTGTCGTCGGCCTTGTACACGGCCTCGGTGCCGCCGCTGGTGAGCAGGTTCTTCAATTTCATTTTCACCGTGGCGGCGTTGCGGCCACCGCGGCTGTATTCGGTCTTTTGCACCACCATCGGGTTGTCACCAACCATGATGACATTACCGGCGCGAATTTCTTGGGCGATCTTCATTGAACAGTTTGGGGGAATTCAAAATAAACCTGCATTCTACCGGGCGGCCGCCACCGCGGACCGACTGTCCTGCAGACGCGTCACATCGCGGACGATCTGGCTGGTCAGATCGGTCTGGGTCTGCAGCGCGCGTGACCATTTGAGCGCATGGCGCTGCAGCGCCTGCAGGCTGTCCACATATTCGAGCCAGGCCGGGGCCAGATCGAGGCCGCGGTTCCAGGCGGTCCAGAAGTGGATCACAGTGTCGCGCAGTTCGGTGTCGGCGTCGGCAAGATAGCGGTCGAGAAAGGCGTCGAGCTTGCGGTCGTGGGCGCTGTCTTCCTGCGGGTAGATGTGCCAGACAAGGGGCTTGGCCGCCCATTGCGCCCGCACGAAGGAATCTTCCCCGCGCACGATGCACACGTCTGCCGCCCACAGGAGTTCGTCAAAGCGTTCCTGCGCGACATAGGGCAGGGCGTAAACGCTCAGACTGCCGCGGCTGGTGATCTGGCCGGTCTGCAACTCCATGTCGAGCCAGGAGTTGATGGCGCTCATCACCGGACCGGGGCAGACCCACAACGCGACCGGGCGCTCAGAAGATGCCATGGCGTGCAGCCAGCCTTCCAGGCGCTGGCGGGTGTAGCTGAACAGCAGCAAGGTGAGCGCATGGTCTGGCGGCGGCGGCAGGCCCAGGGTGCGCATGGCGATACGTTTGGCCGTGGGCTGCATCTGCCAGTTGTCCCGTTGCGCAATCAGATTGGCCTCCCGCAGCAGTCCGCCTGTCTTGTCGGTGAATCCGGGGTAGTAAAAATATTTCTGCACGCCACCGATTTGCGGCGAGGGTTTGAGGTGATGCAGGTCCACCAGGGCTTCGGCGCTGAGGTGTTCCAGGTTGAGCCAGACCGGGCGCCTCAGCGCCTTGCCGATTTGGGCGATGAAGGCGTCGGAGAGGCGGCAGCCGAACATCTCGATCACCACGTCTGCCGGCGTGGACTGGAGTTGCCGCGCCCAAGGCACAATCTGCACTCCGGCGATGGTCTGTTCCGCGGCGCGTAACTGCACCTGGGGGCAGATATGCGAAAACGACTTGAAGTCGTCCAGGAATAATCGCACCTGCTGCTGATGCTCTGCCACGAGTTGCCGCGCCAGCCGCCACGTCACGCCAATGTCGCCAAGGTTATCGACGACGTGGCAAAACAAATCCCACCGATATTGGACTTTCATGAGTATGCCGGGTGACGACGCACCGACCTCCAGATCTTTTTATGACGCGCATTGTCGTTTGTGCCCGCGTCTTGCGGCATTTTTACATCAAGTCAAGCAGGATCATCCGGACTTTGCCTGTCTGCCGGTGCCGCCTTTTGGCCCGCTGGACGCGCCACTGCTCGTCGCGGGGCTGGCGCCGGGGCTCAAGGGCGCCAATGCCTCGGGCCGTCCGTTCACCGGCGACGGCGCCGGGCCCTTGCTTTATGGCACGCTGACCGATCTGGGCCTGGCCTGGCGCCCGGAGCCGCTGCGCATTGCCGATCATCCGTCCAGCATTCGTGCGGACGATGGCCTGCAACTGCATGGCTGCCGCATCAGCAATGCGGTGAAATGCCTCCCACCGGGCAACAAGCCGCTGCCTGCGGAAATCCGTACCTGCAATCGCTATATCGCCGCAGAAATTTCCGCCATGCCCCGGCTGCAGGTCATCGTCGCCCTGGGCAGGGTGGCGCATGACGCGGTACTACTGGCCTTGGGACACAAGCCTGCAGCCGCGCGCTTTGCCCATGCTGCGGAACATCGGCTAGGCGCTTACACCCTGATCGACAGCTACCACTGCAGCCGCTACAACCAAAACACGGGGCGCCTGACCGCGCCGATGTTCCGCGCGGTGTTCGAGCGGGCCGTGCAGCTCGTGTCCTGATCGCCATGACGGCTGATTCGTTCTCTGATTCGCCGGCTTCTGCGCACAGCGCCGAACTGCTCGCGCAGGTGGCTGCCTTGCCGCATCTGCCTGGGGTGTATCGCTATTTCGCCGCCGACGGCACGCTGCTCTATGTGGGCAAGGCGCGCGATCTGCGCAAGCGCGTGTCGAGCTATTTCCAGAAAGATCATGGCGGCACCCGCATCGGTCTGATGGTGACGCGCATTGCCCGGCTGGACACCACGGTCACGCGTACCGAGGCCGAGGCGCTGCTGCTGGAAAACAATCTGATCAAGACGCAGCACCCGCGCTACAACATTCTGTTCCGGGACGACAAGTCCTATCCCTATCTGCAGATCACCACGGCGCATGCCTTCCCGCGTGTGGCGTATTACCGCGGCGCCACCGACCGCAGGCAGCAATATTTCGGCCCCTACCCGAATGCCTGGTCGGTGAAGGAGAGCATCGCGGTGCTGCAGAAGGTGTTTCAGTTGCGCACCTGCGAGGACACGGTGTTCGCCAACCGCAGCCGTCCCTGCCTGCTGCATCAGATCCACCGCTGCACCGCGCCCTGCGTGGGCAAGATCAGCGCCGACGACTATGCCCGGGATGTGCAGCACGCCGTGCGCTTCCTGCGCGGCGACCACAGCGTGGTGCTGGGCGATCTGCAGTTGCAGATGCAGTCACTCTCCGAGGCCCTGCGTTTCGAGGACGCCGCGGGGTTGCGCGACCAGATTGCCGCCCTCTCCGGCGTGTTGCAGCAGCAAAGCATGGAAGTCGGCAGCGCGCAAGATGTGGACATCCTGGCCGTTGCCATCAAGGGCGGGCGCGCCTGCGTCAACCTCGCCATGGTGCGCGGTGGGCGGCACCTTGGAGACCGGGCTTACTTCCCCAGCCAGGTCCAGGCGGGGCTGGAGGCCGAGGAGGCGCCCGGCGATCAAGAGCCCGACACCCCACGCAGCGCGGCGCAAAGCGTGCTGCATGCCTTCGTCGCCCAGCACTACATCCAGATGGCGCCGCCGCCGGTGCTGGTGTGCGCAGAGCGCATCGACCCGGAACTGCTCGATATCTTGGGCGAGCATGCCGGGCACCGCATGCAGCACGTCGCACAGCCGCGCGGCCAGCGGCGCGACTGGCTGGACATGGCGCAAAAAGGCGCACAAATCGCGCTCGCCCGCCTGCTCGCTGAAGAGGGCTCGCAGCGCGAGCGCACTCTGGCGCTGGCGCAGGCACTGGGGCTGGACGCGACCCAGGCGGAAAACCTGCGGGTGGAGTGCTTCGATATCAGCCACACCGCGGGTGAGGCGACGCAGGCGTCCTGCGTGGTCTATGCCGACCACGCCATGCAGCCCGCGCAATACCGCAGGTTCCGCATCAGCGACATCACGCCGGGAGACGATTACGCCGCCATGCGCCAGGTGCTCACCCGCCGGTACAAACGGCTGGCCGAGGCACAGTCGGCCCCGGCATCGCAAGTTGACGCGGGCGAGGCCGACGCAGATGTCTCGCCCGCCGCTAAAAACGAGAAGGCGAAGATGCCTGACCTCGTGCTGGTCGACGGTGGACGCGGCCAGGTGGCGATGGCGCGCGAGGTGTTCACCGAACTCGGGCTCGACCTCGGCTTGATCGTCGGCGTGGAAAAGGGCGAGGGCCGCAAGGTCGGTCTGGAGGAACTGGTGTTCGCCGATGGCCGGCCAAAACTCACCTTGCCCGCCGACAGCGCAGCGCTGATGCTGGTGGCACAGATCCGCGACGAGGCACACCGCTTCGCCATTACCGGCATGCGCGCCGCGCGCGCCAAGGTACGCACCGGCGGTTCGCGGCTGGAAGACATTCCGGGCATCGGCCCCAAACGCCGGGCGAAGTTACTGGCGCGATTTGGCGGCATTCGCGGCGTGGAGGCGGCAAGCGAGGACGAGTTGATGACGGTGGACGGCATCTCCAGCGAACTCGCCCACATGCTTTACAAGGCACTGCACTAGGGCCTGTGAATGCCGCCGGGGGACTGAGGTTTACTTCGCCGAATGCCCCTTGTGCAGCGAAGTCTTGTACAGCGCAACTGCTTCCTTGAATTGCTCCGGGTTGAGCAGGGCGCGCATCCGGTCCACGCAGCCTGCGCGCATGGCCACCAGCGCGGCTTCCTGCTTGCCGATGTCTTCGATCATGGCCTGACGCTCGGGCGTGTCGCCCATGCCGTTCATCAGCGCGTCGCGCAACTGCAGGCGGGTGTTGGCGAGTTTGTCTTCAGCGGCTTTGCGCTTTGCCGGGGCGGTTTTCAACCACTGAGCAAATTGTTCCTGCTGCGAGGCGTCGAGCTTGAGCGCCTTCTCATGCTGTTTGATGACCGCCACCAGCGCAATGACCGGTTCGCCCAAATGGTAGGCAGGGCTCTCGGCGCGGGCGAACTGCGCGGGAGCGGTGAGACCCGACAGCAGTACGGCAATCAGCGCGGCGTGTTTGAGTGGGGCAGTGTGGGCGAACGGATGCATGACGATCTCCAGAGGTTTGAGCCGACGCAATCCGCATCGGCAAGGCGTATGAATGTAATGAGATGTGACAAATTCTCTTTTGATGCCGTGCAAGTTCAAATTTTGTGCGGCGATGTGTCGCATGCGCTCGTTGCGGCGCTAAACATGGCGTTGTGAAAGAACAGTCATAAAGCTTTCGCCTGAACTGCCGTTTGATGAATTGATATAGGTCAAGCGCCTGTTTTGGTGCGACGCGGCGTCGCAGGTGAACAGGTCTAGGCTCGCGTCAGCCTGATTTTTTGATGCAGATCACGCTCGATAAAGCCACTCGCATGGCCCTATTGCGCGCACTCCTCCTCCCAGGCGCGTTGCGCATTTCGGGTTTTCCCAGCGGCGTTTTGTCATCTTGTCCCCTGATCTGCATCAACGAATACTGATGCATGGATATAGACCTGACGGGCAGCGGTGTCTAGACCGTGTCCACCGTCAACACATTGCTTGAAGGAGTTTGTATGTCTGAGTTGATCGGCATGTACCCCACGTGGTACGTGCCCCAAATCGGTACCGCCTGGGTGATGGGCATCATCGGCACGATTCATGTGCTGGCGTCCAACACCTCGGTCGGCGCTGCTGTGCTGTTTGCCATGCTGGAAAGCCGGGCGGTTCGCGAGAACAAGCCGGAAATCATGCAGTACATCAAGAAGTACGGCATGTTCCTGCTCGTGTTCTCTTACATCTGGGGCTCGGTCACCGGCCCGGGCATCTGGTATTCGGTGACGGTGGCCAGTCCGCGCGGCATTTCTGCGCTGATCCACAACTTTGTTTGGGCCTGGGCGACGGAGTGGGTGTTCTTCACCGTGGAAGTCATCGGGGTGTATGCGCTGGTCTACACCATCGGCAAGATCGACCCCAGGACGCACCTGAAAATCACCTGGACTTTCGTGATCAGCTCCGTCGCCACGCTGGTGCTGATCATTGGCATCCTGTCCTTCATGATGTGGCCTGGCAGCCAGCGCTGGTACCTCACCGGCTCGGTGTTCGACGCCTTCTACAACCTGAACTTTGCCGCGCAGCTTGCCGATCGGGGTTTCCTCATGCTCACCTCGGCCGCTGTGGTGGGCACCATCATCGTCGCAGCCATTCCCAAAAGTGACCCGCTGCGGCGCGATGTCGGGCAGACAGTGGCCAAGCTCGGCATCACCGGTCTGGTGGGCGGCGCGCTGTCCTTCATGTGGTACGTCGCCACGCTGCCGCCCAACGCGCTGGTCATCCTCAAGGACCGCCTGCCAGATTGGTTCGGCCATGTGGATTTCCGCGTCACCACCTTCGTGCCGCTGGCCGCCACGTCTGTGCTGATCGGTCTGTATCTGCTGTGGGTCTACCTCAAGCCGCAATCTGTGCGCGTGCCTGTTGCTGTGGGCATGGTGGTCATTCTGCTGGTTGCCGGCATCTGGCCGGAGGAACGCACGCGGGAGAGTCTGCGCAAGCCCTGGGTGGTCGGTCAGTACATGTACTCCAACCAGGTGATCGGGCGTGACGTGCCGGGTCTGGGCATCCAGGACGAGGTGCCGCTCATCGCCAAGCAAGGCCTGCTCAAGACAGCTGCCTTCGTGCCGACAGGCCTGCGCGTGATCACCCCGCAGAACCAGATGGAAGCCGGGCGTCTGCTCGCGGTGATGTCTTGCGCCAACTGCCACTCGATCAATCGCGACGGGCCGCTGCGCCCGCTGCCCAAGCTGCTGCATGGCACTACGGATGTAGCCATGATCCAGGGTTTCCTCGCCGGGCCGCTGGCCCATGGCTCGGTGCCTTACATGCCCAAGATCGATCTGCCAGCCGATGAGCAAAAGGCGCTTGCCACCTTCCTCGCCGCGGTCAATGCCGGCACCGTGGACGCCGAAGGCCATCTGATCGCACGCGCCGTGCCCGCGGCACCGGTGCATACCGCCGTGGCGCAGGCCGTCGGCGCGCAACCCATCAAAGCAAAGGACTGACGCCATGGACAACGCTTCCGTTTCCGCCATGCTGAGCGCCTTGCAGGATCCGGCCGGTCTGCCCGCCCCTGCATGGCTTTTCCAGTATCTCAATGTGCTGACCTGGTCATTTCACATCGCCTTCGTCAACCTGTCGTTGGGATCCGGCCTGCTGGCCATCATCGCCTTCATGCGCCGCCATCAGCCGACCTGGGCGCGGCTATCGGTGGCGATGACCGGTGTGGCCAAGGTGGCCGTGTCGATGGCCATCGTGCTGGGTGTGGCGCCATTGCTGTTCACCCAGACCATCTACGACCCCTCCTGGTACACCAGCAATTTGCTGTCGGCCTTCTGGGTGATCTTTTTTATCTTCACCCTGGGCATCGGCTACACCCTGTGGTTCGTGTTCTATTTCAAGAACCACGACGTATCGCACGCTGCCAAGGCGCCGGACACCACCGTGTGGTGGGCCACGGCAGCCCTGTCGCTGCTGATGTTCGACGGCTTCATCATGCATGTGCTGTCGTATCAGGGGTTGTTCCCGCAGAAGTGGATGCAGTGGTACGCGCCGCAGGGCGTGCCGGTGATGAATGGCATGGGTATTCACGCCTTCGAGCTGCCGCGCTTCGCATTTTTCATCGTCATGTCGCTGACCATGACCGGTGTGTTTCTGCTGGGGTATGCACGCTATTTCCGCGCCCGCGCCGACTTCCCGGCGGACTATCTCGATCTGGCGCACCGCCTGGGCGTGAAGACCGCGTATTGGGGCGTGGCGCTGCAGCTCATCACCGGCCTGCTGTGGGCGTATGGCCTGCCGTCGTCCATGCAGGTGTTCACCCAGCCGCTGTTCTGGCTCACCCTGTCGTTGATCGTCGGCGTGGCGCTGTATGCGCGTCAGGTGCCGGTGGGCGGCTCGGCGCTGCAGGCCTATTCGGCTATGGCGTTCTATGCCTTGATGGCATTGATCGTGTCTGTCGATCGTGAGGCGCTGCGCGTCGCCTACCTAGCGCCGTATCACTACAACCTGGCGTCCAAGCCGCATTATGAGTGGGGGGCGGTGATCTGGTTCTTCGCCACCTTTGTGGGGGTGGGCGGCTCGCTCGTCGCGTTCTACACCACCATGCTGTGGAAGGCTGGCAAGGTCAAAGGGCTGTACACCGCAGACGGCACGGTATCCCGCTTGGGCGATGTTGCCGTGTGGGTCAATTGGGCCTGGATGGCGAGCTTTTTCGCCATCGGTGTCTGGGCCTATGTGCGCAACATCGGTTTTTCCGCCTGACGACCTGCGCTGCGCCGAGCCGGTCAGCGCCTCTCCATCGATCTCATTCCAAGCTGCATCATGATCCAATTGAAATCTGTTTCTCTTCTGCTCGCCGGTCTTGTGCTGAGCTCCACGGCAGGGCTGGCACAGGCCGCGCCGAATGCCGCGCTCAACGCCAAGTTCGGCGTGTGCTTTTCCTGCCATGGCGCGGACGGTCACGCCATTCTTCCCACCTATCCCAATCTGGCCGGGCAGAACAAGGACTATCTGGTGCAGACGCTGCGCGAGTTTCGCGACGGCACGCGGCCCAACGCCATCATGAGCGCCATGGCCAAGCCGCTGAGCAATTCCGACATCGACCAGATCGCGATGTATTTCGCCGGTATCAAATCGGGGAAGTGAGCAAGCGGCGACGCCTGCGCGCCAGCCGGCTCCATAACTGCCGATTTCTTGCTGAAATTTCAGCTCTTCCCGCTGCCTCCGAGGGCCTGATACAGCGCTGCGGTATCCGTCAAGCGGGCCGCCTGCGCGGCGATCAGGCCGATGCGCGCCTGCTGCGCCTGCTGTTGCGCGGTGAGCAGTTGCAGGTAGCTTGCGCTGCCCAGTGCGTATTGCCGCTCGACCAGTCGCTGCGACTCCTGCGCCGCGGCGTCGGCAGCCGCCTGCGCCTGCAGGGTCTGCGCGTCGTGCTCGAGTGCGCGCAGCGCGTCGGCCACCTGGCGCAAGCCTTGCAGCACGGTCTCGCGGTAGTTGGCCGCGGCGGCATCGAAACCGGCTTCGGCAGCGCGTGCCTCGGCTTTCAGCCCGGGTTTGAATACCGGTTGGACGAGTTGTCCGGCCAGTCCCCAGATCAGTGACCCGCTGCCGAACAGGCTTGCTGCAGTAAGCGCCTGGCCGCCGAGCGTGGCGCTGAGGTTGATCTGTGGATATTGCTTGGCCACGCTCACGCCGATCTGCGCGCTGGCGGCGTGCAGCAGCGCCTCGGCGGCGAGGATGTCGGGACGCTGTCGCGCCAACTCCGACGGCAGGCTCAGCGGCAGATCAGCCGGCAGGGTGAAATCGGTCAGGACGAAGCGGGGGACATCGCCGGCCCCAGGCGGCTGACCGCTGAGCACGGCCAGCAGGTGTGAGGCCTGATCCATCCGGTTGCGCAGGGGCGGAATGCTCGCCCGCGTCTGTTCGACCTGGGTGAGCAGCGCCGCGACGTCGCTGCCCGAGGCCACACCCAGGCGCTCGCGGTCGCGAGTGATCCGCAACTGGTCCTGCTGGGCGGCGAGCAGACGCTCCAGCGCATCGATCTGCCCGCCGAGCAGGGCCTGATTGACGGCCGTGGCGACGATGCTGCCGGCCAATGTCAGCCGTGCGCCGTCAAGTTGGTATTGCCGCCAATCGGTTTGCGCGGCTAACGATTCGAGGGCGCGGCGGTTGCCTCCGGAGAGTTCCAGGGCGTAGCTCACTCCCAGGCCGGCGTTGTACAGGTCGTAGCGCCGCTCGCCGCCTGGCAGCCCCATTGCCGCAGAGTTGTTCTGCAGGGTTTGCGCGCCGAGCGTGGCACTGACCTGCGGATAGAGTGTGGAGCCGCTTTGTGCGGCATAGGTCTCGTGCGCCTGACGCAGCGTGGCCTGCGCCGCGGCGATGGACGGGCTGCGTTCCAGGGAGCGAGCGATGAGGATATTGAGATTGGGCGAACCGAACTGCGTCCACCAGTCCGTGGCGACCGCATGGCCGACGACGAAATGCTGGGCGCCGCCGAGCGCGCCGGGCGCTGAGGCGGTCTGCGCGGGAAGCGGCGTTGCGGTGTAGGCCGCCACAGTGGGCGCGGCGGGCGGCTTGAAGTCGGGCCCGGCGGCGCAGCCGGCTAGGCTCAGGACGGACAGGTTCAGCGCGAGGTGGCGAGCGCGGGGGATGACGGTGTCGGTCAATGATTTCATGTTACGGATTTGATTTGTGGTGCGGGTGCGGCCCTCGCGGCCCATCGTTTCGATTTTCGCCTTCATGGTGCACGCTCCTCGACTGCAAGACACCCGGCGCGATTCAATCGCCCGCAGGGGCGTCGCCACGATTGCCGACGACGTCTGGCCTGACGTGAAATTCGACGAGAAAGCGCACCGGTCCCAATGGCATGACCTGGTGTTTCATGGCCGGTTCGACGATGCCCGGACGCCCCGGAGTCAAAAGGAGGCGTTCTTCCATCGGTTCGAGGATGTGATACTCGAGCGCGCCTTCGAGCACATGGATCACACCCCACACTCCGGGCTTGGTGCGATGGTCATGCAGCAGACCGGGGGGAATGGTGGCTGCGGTGAACTCTGGGGTGCGCCTGGTCAGGTGCAGGTCGGGTGGCAAGGTTTTCATCACAAAGATCTCCTGAAAGCCGGTTCAGTCGAAGCCGCGGCCTTCACCGGCTTCCTCGTGGGTCACGCCGTCGCGGATGTGATAGATGCGCTTGAAGGTGGGGATGATTTTTTCGTCATGGGTGACGACGATGATCGCCGTCTGGTAGCGTCTGGCCATGTCGCCCAGGATGCGGATCACCGCCAGCGCGCGCACGCTGTCCAGCGGCGCGGTGGGCTCGTCGGCGAGGATGACCGGCGGGTGATTGACCAGGCCGCGGGCGATGGCCACGCGCTGCTGCTCGCCGCCCGAGAGCTGCGAGGGCATCGCCTTGGCGCGGTGCTGCACGTCGAGCGCGGTGAGCAGCTCGAGTGCGCGGGCGCGTGCCTCTGCGTTGGGACGCCCGGCCAGCATGGGCAGCAGGGCGACGTTGTCTGTGACGTCGAGGAAGGGGATGAGATAGGGAGCCTGGAACACGAAGCCGATCTTGTCGCGGCGCAGGGCGCGCAGGTCGCGGGTTTTCCAGCCGTCGTCGTAGATCACCTCGTCACCCAGGGTCATGCGCCCTGCGGTCGGCTCGATCACCGCGCCCAGGCATTTCAGCAGGGTGGTTTTGCCCGAGCCGGACGGCCCGACCAGACCGACCACCTCGCCGGGGGCGACCTGCATGTCCACGCCTTTGAGCGCGTCGACCGCGGTGTCGCCGCTGCCATAGCGCTTTTTCAGGCCTTCGATGTGGATGCCTTTGTCAGCCATCTCAGCCTCCAATCGCTTCGGCCGGATCGACCTTGAGCGCGGCGCGGATCGCCAGCACGCTGGCCAGGGCGCAGATCACCACCACGGCGACGAAGCCCTGGATGGAATCCTGCGGCAGCAGCAGGACGTATTTGGGAAAGATCGGCGCCCAGAACGTGGCGGCGATCTTTCCCACGGCGAAGCCGATCAGCCCCAGTCCGACCGCCTGCTGCAGGATCATCGTGGCGATGGTGCGGTTGCGCGTGCCGATGAGCTTGAGCACCGCGATTTCGCGGATTTTTCCCAGCGTCAGGGTGTAGATGATGAAAGCCACGATCGCGGCGCTGACGATGGCCAGGATCACCATGAACATGCCGATCTGCTTGGCCGCGGTGGCGATGAGCTTGTTGATCAGGATGTCTTCCATCTGCGCCCGGGTGAACACGTTCAGGCGCTTCCAGCGGCGAATCGGTGTGGCCACTTCGTCTGGGGTATAGCCGGGTTTGATGCGCACCAGCACGGCGTTGACGGAGTTGTTGGTCGTCTGCGAGGCGATGATGGCGTCGAGCAATCCGGGCACGCCGGGGCGGTTGAATGCCGGATTTTGCGTGGTGCTGCGGCGCTGCTGCAGGATGGCTTCGTTGTCCTTGAGGAACTGCGCCTGCTGGGCGTCCTTGAGCGGGATGAACACCATCGGGTCGCCGTTGGACGAGACCATGCGCCGCGTCAGTCCGACCACGGTGTAGCGGTTGCGGCGGATCTGGATCAGGTCGCCCAGCCTGAAGCCGCTGGCGATGTCGGCCACCGCTTCATAATGGCTGCGGGTGATCTGCCGCCCTGCCACCAGATATGGCGGCCATCCCGCGGTGCCCGGGCCGTCGGGCGCAATGCCCACCACCATGGCGCGCACGTCGCGCTGCTGGTCGCGATTGATGGCCCGCACCTGCATGGTGAGATAGGTGATGTCGGCGGCGCTGGCCACGCCGGGCATGGCGGCGATGCCGCGCCAGGTGCTGTCGGGCAGGCTGGACGACTCGGCATAAGGCCCCTGCGTGTCCTTCTGCACCACCCACAGATCGGCACCGCTGTTGTCCAGCAGCACCATGGCGTCGTCAATCATGCCCCGATACACCCCGGCCATCGTGAGCGTGACCCCGATGAGCAGGCCCAGGCCGATGCCGGTGAACACGAATTTGCCCCAGGCATGCAGGATGTCGCGTCCGGCCAGGCTGATCATGGCTTGACCCCGGGGATGTGCTCGACGATGTCGATGTTGCTGCGCGCGCTGATCGCGCGCTGGCTGTACACCACGACGCGGTCGCCGACGGCCAGTCCATCGATCTGCACCCGACCGTCGAGATCGCTGGCCAGCACCTTGACCTCCACGAACCGCGGTTTGCCCGATTCGATGCGCCACACGCCGAGCTTGCCGTTCAGGCGCTGCAGGCTGGCGTCGGGCACCGTCGGGCGCGCGGGCAGGGCAGGCAGCGCGACCGTCACCTCGGCCAGCTCGCCGATCGGCGGGAGCGGTTGCGGCATGTGGTCGAACACGATCTTGGCGAGGGTTTCCTCGGTCACCGCGTCGGCCACGGGTTCGACCCGCAGCACCCGCCCGGCGAGGGGCTGGTTCGAGCGCGAGCGCAGCACGATGCGCGCCGGCAGGCCGGCGGCGAGGCCGGTGGCCGTGAGCTGGTCGAAGCGGGTGTCGATCCAGAGGCTGTCCGGGGCGATCAGTTCGACCACCGGGGCGCCTGCGACCACAGTCGAGCCGGGATCGGCGTCGCGCGCGCTGACCAGACCGGCAGTGGGCGCAACCAGTTTGAGGTTGCCGCGCTGGGCCTGCAGCGCGGCGAGGTCGGCGCGGGCGCGTTCGACCGCGTCCTGCGCCGCCTGCAGTGCGGCTTCGGCAGCCTGCAGATCCTGCTTGCGGGTGGCGAGCAATTCCTCGGTGGTGCCGCGCGCGGCAAACAGTTGCGTATAGCGTGTCGCCTGGGTCTGGGCGAAGTCGCGCTGGGTCTGGGCCTGGCGCATCTGTGCCTGCGTGCTCCGCACCGTCGCCTGCTGCGAGCGGATGCGGGCGTCCAGATCCACCGGGTCCATTTCGCCGAGCACCTGGCCGGCACGCACCGTGTCACCGACATGCACGTCGAGTCGTTTGAGGCGTCCGGCAACGGTCGGGCCGACCAGGGTGGTGTAGCGCGCCTGCACCGTGCCGATGCCGAACAGGGCGGGCGCGATGGCGCGGTTTTCCACCGAGGTGACCGTGACCGGCACCGGCGCGAGCGGACCGGCGCGCAGCGCCACATACCCCAGCAGAATCAGCAGTGGCACCAGCACGGCCAGCAGCAGCAGGGTGCGGCGATTCATTGCGGAAAAGCTCATGGTTTGCTCCCGATGCAGCGGCGATACAGGGCGAATACGCCAGGTGCCTGGGCGCGGATCTGTCCGGGTTTTCCCGACAGCAAAGACTGCATGACCAGGCCCTGGATGGTGCCGATGAACAGCGTGGCAGCAGCGCCGGACTCGACGTCGCGGCTCAGCTCGCCTCGCTCTTGTCCGTGGGTGATGAGTTGCCGCACTCGTTTGGCGTAAGCCGCGAGCAGGCTGCGCGCGGCGCGCTTGGCGGCAGTGTCCTCGGCGCGCTGCAGTTCACCGAAGAGCATGCGCGGGACGCCGGGGTGTTCGGCGACGAAGTCCGCGTGCGTCAGGAACACGGCTTCCAGCGCGGCCAGCGACGCGCCATGTCCGGAGATGGCTGCGTCCACGCGCGCCAGCAGCCGTGCGGCCACCCAGTCCATCACCGCCTCCCAGATCGCCTCTTTGCTGAGAAAGTGACGGAACAGCGCGCCCTGGGTCAGTCCCATCTTCCGGGCGATTGCGGCGGTGGTGATGTCGCCCGGGTTGTGCTCGGCGGCAAGGGCAATGACGGCCTCGACCGTCACCGCGCGGCGCTCGTCGGCGGGCAGGTGTTGAGAATGGGGTTCCATTGGCATCTCGAATAGTAAGTGATCAAATACTAACTTATGTGACAAGAAAAGCACATCGGGGTTTTTGCGTATCCCCGATGCGTTGTATGGTCTTCGCCCCGGCCCTGGGCGCTTCAGATGCTGCCTGTCTCCCACGGACTGCCGACAATGGCATCGAACTCCGCTTGGGTGATGTATCGCGGTGTGTAGGTCACGCCCAGATTGGTCAATTGCGAGATGAATGCGCGCAGGTGATTGCGTGAGCCCTTCATCAGCTCGTTGAACACCAGCGCGATATCAGCGTTGTCGGTCGTGGCGATGCGTTGCTGCAGATCCTGGATGTCGAGGTCTTCGATCGTCGCCCCGACAGTGAGCGCAGCAACCAGCGATGTCTGACCCTGCGCCATCAGGGTGTTGAACATCTGTTGCAACGCAGAGTCCTTGAACACGCCGACAGCCGTGCCTGCAGCCGGATCGGGCAGGCTGTAGCGGGTCAACAGCAGGGCGACCGCGTCCATGTGCTGCTGCTCGCTGGCGGCAATGTTGCTGAACACTTTTTGCCCCCACTGTGCGTACAGCAGTTGGTATACGTCGCGGGCGAGTTTTTCCTCCTCGCGCATGAACACCAGCGCGTCGGCCTCTGTCGTGGACAGTGCGCTGGCTGGAATGGTGGCGAGTTGCGTGCTGAGTGCGGCGATGGCTGTGGCTGAAGCTGCGTCGCTGGCCGCGGGTGCTGCGGCGACGGCGGACTCACCGCCGCCACAGCCACCCAGAGTCAACAGCGCAGCGCCGAGGGCGGAGCCCAAAAAGAGTCGGCGTTGCATGTCGGGTCATCCTCGGATCAGTTGGCCACGGCAGCGGGTGCCGTCGGGCTCAAAGCAGGGTCTTGGATGCGCTGCTGATCCCGCTGCTGCAGCTTCTGGCCTTGCGCGTTCCCTTGTGCCGTACCGCTGTTTTGGTTCATGTTGCGATGCTGGTACTGGTGTTGCTGCATCTGACCGGTTCCGGTACCTGCTGCCGTCCCGGCACCCATGCCGCCACCCATGCCGCCACCCATACCGCCACCGCCCATGCCCGCGGCAAAGACGGAGCCAGCGGCGCTCATGGCCATGGCCGCGACCAGAAAACGTAGTGAAGTGCGTTGTTTCATAATGAACTCCTTGAGGTTGAAAAACGTGAATCAATGTCGACCACGCCCGCTGCCTTGTCCGCCCGCATGGGCGCCGACTCCCGCGCCGCCGCCGGCCGCAGCACCCGCAGCGGCCGGACTGGAGGGAGAGCCGACGGACAGCCCGGCAGCGGCTGCTGCACGTTCCATCCGGCGCTCATACCCGGTGCCGAACGGCGAGTCTGACGTGCCGCGGCCTTGCCCACTGTCGCCTTGCAAATCCCGAATCCCGGCGGCAGTGGGCATCGCGGCAGTCGGCAGCGATTTTCTGACCTGCGCCGCGACGCCCGATTCGGCCTGGTGCGCCTGATCGGCAGCCACTTGGCGCGAAGATTCGAACAGCGTGCCGGCACCCAATCGCGGCTGCTGTGCGCAGGCCAGACCCATGCCGGAGAGGCTCAGACCGAGACTTGCTTGCAAGGCAGCGCGGGTAAGAAGAGCAGGGCGGGCGAACATGGCGTGGCAGACAAGGCAGTGGGCGTGATCAATGCCGTCATGTTTGTCTGTGCGGGTTTCTCCCGGATGTCTCGCAAGCTCTGCTTGGTTGCTTCAGGTGACGATATGTTTCAGCACATTTCAGGCCGTATGCCGCGTGTTCACAGGCCCTAGACTTCAGGGCATGAATACGGCCCCACATCCTGCGCGCATCCTGGTGGTTGATGATGACCCGGAGTTGCGCAACATGCTGCGCGATTACCTCACGGGAAACGGCTATGCCGTCGATTTGGCCGCTCACGGCGACGCCATGCGCGACAGCCTGGCTCAGGCCGCACCGCAGGCTGTCATCCTTGACCTCATGCTGCCCGGCGAGGACGGGCTGACCCTGGCGCGCGAACTGCGCCGCAGCAGCGATGTGCCCATCCTCATGCTGTCGGCGCGCGGCGAAGAGATCGACCGGGTAATCGGCCTGGAAGTCGGGGCCGACGACTATCTGCCCAAACCCTTCAGTCCGCGCGAACTGCTGGCCCGGCTGCGCGCCCTGCTGCGGCGGGCGCAGACTGGCGCCTCAGGCGAGGGAGCGCAGCCAGACGCGGAGGCCGCGAAGGGTCTGACGCGGTTCGGTCCTTTCCTGCTCGATGCCGCCGCGTTTCGCCTGCTGCGCGATGGCAAGGATGTGGGCCTGAGCGTGGCCGAGTTCACCCTGTTGCAAGCCATGGCTGCCCATCCCAACCGCGTGCTCAGCCGCGATCTGCTGATTGACTGGCTCAAGGGCTATGAGCGTGATGCCTTTGATCGCAGTATCGACGTGCGCGTGACGCGCCTGCGCCGCAAGATCGAGCGCGATCCGGCGCATCCCGTCTACATCCGCACCATCCGGGGCCAGGGTTATCTGTTCAACCCGGCAGGCGCTGATGTCTGAGTCGTTTTGCTTCGGGCAATGCCGCGCGGGGCCGGTCTGATGGACGCCTTGTTGCGCACGCAGACCCTGCGTCTGCAGACCGTGCGCGCGATGGTGGTGCTGGTGTTGGCGCTGGAACTGGCGTTCGCCGCGGTTGCGCTGCTGTTTGTGCTGCTGCCGATGGCCCAGCGCTCGGCGCATGATCTCGCCGGACTCATGGTGCTGTCCGCGCAGACCTGGGCCGAACTGCCACCGCAAACGCGCCCGGCCTTCGAGCGAGAACTGCAGATCAACTACCGCCTCAGCCTGCGGCCTGACCTGCCGCCGCCTGCGGACAAGGGCCTGATCCACGGCTTTTACATCGGCTACGTCGAGCAGGCGCTGCAGCAGCGCGTGGGCCATCCCCTGTATTTCGAGCGGCAGACCGATGCACAGGGCCACGTCTGGCTGTGGACCAGCATACCCGCCGGTGGACGGGAGATCGGGGTGGGCGTGGACAACAGCCGCATCCAGACGCAGCCGGTGCGGGCGCTGGTGACCGGCCTGCTGCTGACACTGCCGCTCGCCATCCTGCTGGCCCTGTGGTGGGCGCGGCGCATCGCCCGGCCCGTGGTGGCCATGGAACAGGCGGCAGCGAAACTTGCGCAGGGCGCTACGCCGCAGCGCCTGCCGCAGACCGGGCCGCGAGAGCTTGTCAGCCTGGCGGCACATTTCAATCAGATGGCCGGGCGCATCGACGCTTTGTTGCAGGCGCGCACCACCCTGCTGGCCGGGGTGTCACATGATTTGCGCACGCCGCTGGCGCGCATTCGCCTGGCGCTGGAGTTGCAGCGCATGCGCCCCACCGAGGCGCGGCTCGACCAGATCGAGCGCGATGTACTGGCGATGGATCGCCTGATCGGCGAGGTGCTGCAACTGGCGCGGGGTTTGCAACCCAGCGCGCCGCAACACCTCGTGCTGCTGCCCTGGCTGCGGGAGCGCCAGCAGATGCATGCCGACTGGGTCCGGTCTGAAGGCGCCGTTCTGGAAGTGCAATGCGCGCCTGACGTGCAAGCCTGGGTCGACGTCCATGCGCTGCAACGCGTGGTGGACAACCTGCTGGGCAACGCGGTGCGCCATGCGCCGGGTCGGATCATCCTGCAGGCAGCGTCTGCGCAAACGCCGGGTCGCGTGCGCATCGCCGTGCTCGACCGCGGCCCGGGCATTCCGCCAGATCAACTCGATGCGGTGTTCGAGCCCTTCACCCGGCTGGACTCCGCGCGCACACCGGGGCAGGGCGTGGGCTCAGGGCTGGGGCTGGCCATCGCACGTCAACTGGCGCAACAGCATGGATGGGCGCTGGGCCTTCAGGCGCGCGAAGGCGGCGGCCTGATGGCGTGGGTCGAGGTGCCGCAAACGCACTCAGTCTGAAGGGTTCGATGTGGCGTCGCTCCGCGCGGCTGCGCGTTTGCGCTTGCGCGCCCGCCACAGCGTCCAGACGACCAGGGCAATGGCGACGCCGCCGTAGATGTAGAGCAAGAGATCGACATGAGCCGCAAACCAGTGGGATTGCATAAGGAGGTTCCGTGGGGCAGGGTCAGGCAGCACAGGCCGTTCACCCTATCATGCCGTAAGCGGCGGGAGCTTGGAGACATGCGCGAATTGTCGCGCGCCTGATCCGGTTTACCTCGCAGCGTCGCTGTCCTGCCCGTTTTTTCGTTCTGTCCGACTCCAGCCCTTTTCAGTCCATGTCCACGCGCGCGATCAATCTGCCGACCTTGCTCACCTGGGCGCGGGTTGCAGCCATTCCCCTGATCGTCGGCGTGTATTTCCTGCCGACAGACTGGCTGACCCTGCCGGAGCGCAACATGACCGCCACGGTACTGTTCATCCTCAGCGGCATCACCGACTGGCTGGATGGGTATCTGGCGCGCAAGTGGAATCAGACTTCCGCATTCGGCGCCTTTCTCGACCCCGTGGCGGACAAATTGATGGTCTCCGCCGCCTTGCTCATTTTGTTGCAGCTCGGGCGTGTTGACGCACTGGTGACCCTCATCATCATCGGCCGCGAAATCGCCATCTCCGCGCTGCGGGAGTGGATGGCGCAGATCGGCCAGTCGCGGCGGGTGGCGGTGAGCTACATCGGCAAGGTCAAGACCGCCGTGCAGATGGTGGCCATTCCCTTCCTGCTGTATGGGGGCACGCTGTTTGGCGTGGTGCAGACCGTGCGCATTGGGCAAGGTCTGATCTGGGTGGCCGCGGCGCTCACCCTGTGGTCCATGCTGTACTACTTCCGCATTGCCCTGGCTGGATTGAAGCTAAGGTGAAACAGCCCCCTGACTTGTTGCGCGCGCTTCCCCCGAGGGGGATGTCAGTTCCTTCGGAATGACCGCACGGAACTGACATGAGCACTTTGCCCGTCTCTGCCGTACAAGGGCTGCGGCGCGTGATGCCCTGGGTGTTTGTGCTGATCTGGAGCACCGGTTTCATCGTTGCCCGTTACGGCATGCCCTATGCGCCGCCGCTGAAATTCCTCTGTCTGCGCTACGCCTCTTCGCTGCTGGTGTTGTTGCCACTGGCCTGGTGGCTGCGCACACAATGGCCGCGTGGCTGGCGTCAATGGATGCATCTGTCGATCGTTGGCGGATTGATGCAGGCGGGCTACCTGGGTGGTGTCTGGGCCGCGGTCAAGCACGGCATTCCCGCCGGCACGGTGGCACTGATCGTTGGCCTGCAACCGCTGCTGACTGCCGTGCTCGTGTCTGCTGCGGGGCAGCGCATTCACAGTCGCCAATGGTTCGGCCTGCTGCTGGGGTTTGGCGGCCTGGCGCTGGTGGTTCTGCACAAGCTCGAAGGGGGTGAGCTCAGCGCGCACAACCTGCTGCTGGCCTTGCTCGCGCTCGGCAGCATCACCGCGGGCACGCTGTGGCAAAAACGCTTTGTGCAGCCCGCTGCGGTCTGGGGCGCGCTCACCGTTCAACTGTTCGCAGCGCTGGTGCTGAGCGCGCCGTTTGCGCTGCTGGAAGCCGAGCCCGTGCTCTGGAACGGCCAGTTGATCGGTGCGCTGGCCTGGTCTGTTCTGGCACTGACCGTCGGGGCTGGAGCCTTGCTCTATCTGCTCATTCAGCGCGGCGCTGCGGTTCAGGTCACCAGTCTGATCTACTGGGTGCCCCCTGTCACTGCCCTGATGGGCTGGGCGCTGTTTGCGGAAACCCTGGGCCCCGCCACTTGGCTGGGCATGGGCCTGGTCGCTGCTGGCGTGGTTGCGGTGACCCGCAATCCGCCGACGCCGCTGATCCGTTAATCCTGTTTCGAGGAGTTCATATGACCGCGACATCATCTCCACACCCGCTGCGCATTGCTGTCATTGCGGGAGACGGTATCGGCCAGGAAGTCATGCCCGAAGGGCTGCGTGCTCTGGATGCCGTGGCGCGCCGCTTTGGCATCGGACTGCAGTTCGACCATTTCGATTTTGCCTCTTGCGCCTACTACCAGCGCCATGGGCAGATGTTGCCGGACGACTGGAAGGCGCGCATCGGCCAGCACGACGCCATTTTCTTTGGTGCTGTCGGCTGTCCCGATGTGGTGCCGGACCATGTGTCGCTCTGGGGTTCGCTGCTGCAGTTCCGGCGCGAGTTCGACCAATACGTCAACCTGCGCCCGGCGCGGCTGATGCCCGGCGTGCGCTCTCCGCTGGTCCGGCGCGATGGCAGCGCCTACGCGCCGGGCGAGATCGATATGCTGATCGTGCGCGAAAACACCGAGGGTGAATACTCCAGCATCGGCGGGCGCATGTATGCGGGCACCGAGCGCGAGGTAGTCATTCAGGACACCGTGATGAGCCGCATTGGCGTCGATCGCGTGCTGCGCTTCGCTTTTGAACTGGCGCGCAGTCGTCCACGCAGATTGCTCACCTCAGCCACCAAATCAAACGGCATTTCCATCACCATGCCGTATTGGGATGAGCGGGTGCAGGCCATGGCCGCCGAATACCCCGATGTGGAGCGCAACCAGTTCCACATTGACATCCTCACCGCGCATTTTGTGCAGCGCCCGCATCAGTTCGACGTGGTCGTGGCGAGCAATTTGTTTGGCGACATCCTGTCCGATCTGGGGCCAGCCTGCTGCGGCACGATCGGTATTGCGCCATCGGCCAACCTCAATCCGGATCGGCGCCATCCCTCCCTGTTCGAGCCCGTGCATGGCTCGGCCCCCGACATTGCAGGTCAGGGCATCGCCAACCCTATCGCCCAGATCTGGAGCGGGGCGATGATGCTCGATTTTCTCGGCCACCGCGCCGCGCACGATGCCTTGCTGCGCGCTATCGAGACCGTGCTCGATCCCGCCAGCGGCGCTCCGCGAACACCTGATCTGGGTGGGCAGGCAAGCACGGCCGATCTTGGCCGGGCGATCGCCCAATGCGTGTGAAACCCGGATTGAACCGCAGCTAGAATATGAGGTCTTGCGCGCAGGCCGCACAATCGCTGATTGGCCGCATTGACAGGGGCAATTCGCCCCCGTTCTAATCGATAGATCGTTGTTGCGCCCCTGTGCGGGCGAATTTTTGGCGCAGGGCGCAGCTTTGCGCATCCATCCAGACCGAAGAGGGACACAAGTGAACAAGGCAGAATTGATCGAACACATCGCCAACAACGCAGAACTGAACAAAGCCCAGGCTGGCCGTGCGCTCGACGCCTTGGTGGACGCAGTGCGTCGCACCCTGAAAAAGGGCGACAGCGTCTCCCTCATTGGGTTTGGCACCTTCGCCGTGACCAAGCGCGCTGCGCGTACAGGCCGCAACCCGCGTACCGGCGCGCCCATCAAGATCAAGGCTGCCAAGATCCCGAAATTTCGCCCCGGCAAGGGGCTGAAAGACGCCATCAAATAAAGACGTTCTTGATTGAGGCGGTATGGGTTCTGCAACAGAACCTGCGCCGCCACGCTGCGCCAGCGGCAACCGGGTGCTTAGCTCAGTTGGTAGAGCGGCGCCCTTACAAGGCGTAGGTCGGGGGTTCGAACCCCTCAGCACCCACCATCGGTTGTCTGTTCATAATCTGCAGTTGTTATTTCCTTTCGTTCTGACCAAGCAGCCCCAATCGGCATTGAACAGACGACACACAATGCGAGCCGGATTCGCATTGCACCCCTCTACAAGCCCGCGCCACCATGTTCGAATCCATACGCAAACACAGCAAGCTGATGCAGATCGTGCTGTTTGTGCTGATCTTCCCGTCTTTTGTGTTGTTCGGTATTCAGGGGTACAGCAGCTTTGAGGGCAAACAGGATGCCGCGGCCAAGGTCGATGGACAGGTCATTTCCATGCAGCAGCTCGACGCAGCCAATCGTGAGGAGATCGCACGTCTGCAAAGCATGCTGGGCAGCTCGGTGGACATCAAGCAACTCGATACGCCCGAACAGAAGCTGCGCACCCTCGATGGCCTGGTGCGCCAGCGGCTGCTGCAGCTCGAAGCCCGGCGTGAGCATCTTGCGGTGACTGACGCCCAGGTTCAGCAGGCCATACTGCAAATTCCGCAAGTGGCGGCGTTGCGCAAGCCCGACGGCAGTTTTGATGTGCAGGCCTACCGCAGCCTGGTCGCAGCGCAGGGTATGAACACCGCACAGTTCGAGGCACAGGTGCGCGAACAGCTCATCCTGCAACAGGTGCTCGGTGGTGTTGCGGGCTCGGTGATCGACAGCCAGGCCTTGGCCGCTGCTGCGGCGAAGGCCGCCGCGCAACAACGCGAGGTGCGGGTGGCGTTGTTCAAGCCCGCCGACTATTTGGGTCAGGTGCAGGTGACGCCTACAGAGGTCGAGTCTTACTACAAAAACAATACCGCGCGTTTTCAAAAACCTGAAGAAGCGAACATTCAGTATGTTGTCCTGAGCGCAGATGCCTTGGCTGCAGATGTCAAGATCACGCCGGAGCAGGCCAAGGCGTATTACGACGCGAACCTCGCCAAATTTTCAACGGCGGCCGAACGCCGCGCCAGCCATATCCTGATTACCGTGCCAAGTGACGCAACCGCAGCGCAGCAGGATGAGGCTAAAGCCAAGGCCGAAGCCATAGCCAAACAGGTCGAGGCGAATCCTGCGGATTTTGCGGTGCTGGCGCGAAAGGACTCACAAGATCCGGGCTCGGCCGACAAAGGCGGCGACCTGGGCTATTTCACCGCCGGAGCCATGGTCAAACCTTTTGCGGACACGGTGTTCGGCATGACGAAGATCGGCCAAATCGTCGGCCCCATCAAGACCCAGTTTGGCTATCACATCATCGAACTCACGGGCATCAAGCCGGGTAGCCAGCAGCCATTTGATTCAGTCAAGGCCGACATTGAAAAGCAGCTGCAGCAAGAGGCAGTGCAGAAGCGCCTGTCGGCAGATGTGGACGCCTTCACCAACACCGTCTTCGAGCATCCGGACAGTTTTCAGGCCGTGGAAGCCAAGCTCCACTTAAAAGTGCAAACTGCGAACAACGTCACCCGCACTCCGCAGGCGGCCACCCCAGGCAACCCCAGCCCGATGGCAAGCAAGCCCTTCCTCGACGCCCTGTTTGCCGAGAACAGCCTGCGCAACAAACACAATCTGCAGGCCATTCAAATCGCCCCCAATGTCTGGGCCTCTGGGCGCGTGCTGAGCTATTCACCGGCGCAAACGCAACCCTTTGCCGAAGTGCAGACACAGGCCAGACAGATGCTCATCGACCAGAAGGCAGCAGAGCTTGCGCGCAAGGCAGGCGAGAACGCACTGAAGTCACCGGCAACATTGGCCTTTGGCTCTCCTTTGACTCTGAGCCAGACCCAGCCGACACCAGGTGTTTCGCCCGCAGTTGTTGCCAAGGCATTTGGACTGAGTACCGAGAAGCTGCCGAACGCTGCAGGAGTTGACCTCGGGGCGCAAGGCTACGCGGTTGTTCAGGTCGTCAAGACGATCGAAGGGGCGGTGCCAACAGAGTTGATTCGTGCGGCGGCAGGAGCGCAGAATCAGACCTTGACCCAGGGCATTATCAATGCCTATGTCGATGCATTGAAAAATCGGTTTGGTGTGAAAATTCTCTACAAGCCGAAAGCGGAATCTGCAGTCGCAGGCTGACCGTGCTGGGAGTAATCGGTTTGCCAGTGCCTTTGGTATAGAATGTTTGTTTTTTCTGTGGTGGCTGTAGCTCAGTTGGTAGAGTCCAGGATTGTGATTCCTGTCGTCGTGGGTTCGAGTCCCATCAGCCACCCCACCCAATGTTAGAAGTGGGCACCAGAGCTGTGCCCATTTGGCAACTGCTTGTTTTACTGCGCGTTGTTCCCGCAGTGTCCCAAAAACCGTGCGAAAAACAGGGAAAACAAGCAATGGCGCGGGTTGTGAGGCATTTTTTAGCCTGCAAAGCCGCCCATGCCGGTTCGATTCCGACCCCCTTCTCCTTTTTTGACGCGCAGTTGCTTGCCCGGATGGCGAAATTGGTAGACGCAGCGGACTTAAAATCCGCCGACCCCAAACAGGTCATACGGGTTCGATTCCCGTTCTGGGCACCAGAAGCTGATGTTCTATGAAGCAATCTGGATGAATCGGGTCTTGTCCTTTGTCCAAACCGCGCATCAGCAAGCCAGCTGACATGAGGGCCGTGTTTGCGTTCATTTGTGCAAACGAGTTGCGTGCGCAGGCTCTTGTCATTCCGACCCGATAAGATGCAGGCATGCGAATTCTTTTAGCCAACGATGACGGGTATCTGGCCCCCGGTCTTGCTGCACTTTACGAAGGCCTGCGCGCGCATTGGGACGTGACGGTGATCGCGCCCGAGCAAAACGCCAGCGCGGCGTCCAATGCGCTCACTCTCAACAGGCCGCTGTCGGTCTACACCGCGCAAAATGGTTTTCTGTATGTGAATGGCACCCCGTCGGACTGTGTGCATATTGCATTGACTGGTTTGCTGGATTTTCGCCCCGATTTGGTGGTCAGCGGGGTGAACAACGGGGCCAATCTGGGTGATGACACCATTTATTCCGGAACCGTTGCCGCAGCCACCGAAGGCTATTTGTTCGGCCTCCCGGCATTGGCCATTTCACTTGTGGAAAAGGGTTGGGGACATCTGGATACGGCGGTGGCTGTTGCCGTGCAGGTGGTTGCAAAGCTTGCGGAAGATCTGCCGCAACCGGCGCAGTTGCTCAATTTGAACGTTCCCAATCGCCCGATGAATGCCTTGGGCGGCGTGCGGGTGACGCGTCTGGGCAAGCGGCATCCCAGCCAGCCAGTGGTCGTGCAGAAAAATCCGTATGGCGACACGATTTACTGGATCGGCGGGGCCGGCGCAGCGATGGACAAGCAGCAAGGAACGGACTTTGACGCTATTGCTCAGGGCTGCGCTTCGCTGACTCCACTTCAACTGGATTTGACGCATCATGCCCAGCTTGCGCGATGCGCTGCCCGCTTTGAAACGCGGGGTTGTGTGTGAGCACGAGCGGCAAATCGCCACCGCGCTTTGTGCACTGGCCCGTGCGTGCCCAACAGGGCGCTGAAAGGATTGAGGCGTCGCAGACATCCGCCTTGCCGCGGCAGGGGCAGTCGGCCGGGCGTCCGGTGCTGCCGCCAACGGTCAAGCAGGATATGAGGCCACTCGGTTCCATGCCAGGGCCGTCGCGTTGTTTGCCGAGACAGGCTGGACTGGATTCAGACACCGTGCGCAAGAGCATGGTGGACAAACTGCGGCAGCTCGACGAGTTTGACGAACGTGTGCTGCAGGCCTTGCAGGCGATTCCGCGGCATCACTTCGTCGAGCCGGGGCTTGCGGCACAGGCCTATCTCGACAATGCGTTGCCGATCGGTTTTGAACAGACCATCTCCAAGCCTTCTGTCGTTGCGCGAGGTCTGGATGCAGCACTCAAGGCTTTGGCGCCGCGCGCCAATCTGGGCAAGGTGCTTGATATCGGTACCGGCTGCGGCTATGCCGCTGCGGTCACGGCACGTCTGGCGGCGGATGTCTACAGCGTCGAACGCATCCGTGCGCTGCATGATCTGGCGCGCAGTAATCTGCGCGCCCTGCGGGTGCCGAATCTGCGTTTGATCCTTGGCGATGGCATGCTGGGCTGCGAGCAGGGTGCCCCTTTTGATGTGATTCTGTCCGGGGCCGCGGCACTCACCGTGCCACAGGCTTGGCTCGATCAACTGACGGTGGGGGGGATTCTGATCGCCCCCATTGGCGACCCGCAGCAGTTGTTGCTCTACCGTAAGCGATCGGCGACAAAATTTGATGTCAAACCGCTCGAAGGCGCCAAATTCGTCCCTCTAAAATCCGGTTTGATCTGAGTTGAAATCCGACACTATGCGCATCGCACTGCTCGCCCTTTCTCTGCTCCTGGTTTCTGCTCTTGGAGCGTGCACCTCGGTTCCGTTGACGCAGGTGCCAGTCGAGCAAAAGAATTTTCAGTCCGTTTCCCCAGGTCACGGCAGTGGCGCGCCACCGGCGACCGTCGCGGCGTCGCCTGCTGGAATTGCGACTGCAGCTTCGGCGTCTCTGGCTGGGCAGCCGGGTTACTACACGGTACAGCCTGGTGATACCTTGCGGCGGATCGCCCTGCAATACGGCACCACCTGGCAGAACCTGGCCCAGTGGAACAATCTGGGCGATCCCAATGTGATCGAGGTGGGGCAGGTGCTTCGCGTGGCCCCGCCCCGGGGCGCGACGCCAAGCCCAGAGACATCCGCGCCGCCCCTGCCCAATGGAGCCAACGCGCAGAGTTTTGCCGTGACGCCTCTGGCGCCCATGATGCCCGGCAAGCCCGCCACGAATGTTGCAACCGCGCCTTCGGAGAGACCCTCCGTGGCGCCCGTCCTGCCGCGACCTGCTGCGTCTGCCACGCCAGCCCCGAACGGCCCGGCAGTCGTTGCCAGCAATCTGGCGACGTCGACGCATGATGGCATAGTCTGGTCCTGGCCTGCAAGCGGCAAAATCATTCAAGGATTCAACGGAACGACCAGTAAGGGAATCGATATTGCAGGCAACCTGGGAGATCCGGTCTATGCCGCTGCCGGCGGGCGCGTGGTCTATGCGGGTTCTGAGCTGCGCGGTTTTGGCAAGCTCATCATCATCAAACACAACGACGATTACATCAGCGTCTATGCACACAACAATGTCATGCTCGTCAAGGAAGGCGAGGTGGTGAAGCGTGGCCAGAAAATTGCGGAGATGGGGTCAACGGACGCGCCGCGCGTGGAACTGCATTTCGAGATCCGTCTGCGTGGCAAATCCATCGATCCGGTCGGCATACTGCCCAAGCAGCCCTGATCCTGCAGCATGACCCGCGCGCGCAAAGCTGCTTCCCCTGCCAATGCTGCTTCCCTTGAGAAGGGCAGCGTACCTGGGGGCGGCGTGCGTGGCGCAGCTGCCGCGGAGCGGCGCGCTGGAGCGTTGAATGACCTGGAGCAAAAGCAGCCCGCAGCCGAGGCAGCGCAACCCGCACCATTGCCTGATGGTGCTCCGTGTCCGCCCGCCTCGTTGGCCGCAATCGATGACGAATCGGGTGTCAGTGCGCTTCAGTCCTATCTCAACCAGATCCGCGCCAAACCGCTGTTCACCCCGGAGCAGGAGTTCGAAACCGCTACCCGTGCCAAATCGGGAGATTTCAGCGCGCGGCAAGCCATGGTCGAGCACAACCTCCGCCTGGTTGTCAGCATCGCAAAAGCCTATGTCGGGCGTGGTGCAGCTTTGGGCGACTTGATCGAAGAGGGTAATCTCGGCCTGATTCATGCGATCGAGAAATTCGAACCGGAACGCGGATTCCGTTTCTCGACATACGCCAGTTGGTGGATACGTCAGAGCATAGAACGCGCGTTAATGCAGCAAGTTCGCACCATCCGCTTGCCGGTGCATGTCATTCGCGAGCTCAATCAAGTGCTGCGCGCACGCAAGCATCTGGAGCAGGCTGCAAGCTATCGCGGACAGACCTCGGTCGAAGATGTCGCCGCGCTGCTCGGGAGAAGCGCGGACGAAGTGGCGGATTTGCTGGCGCTGGCCGAGCAACCCACTTCCCTCGATGCCCTGCGCGAGACGCAGTCGGGCGAGAGCTACGCCGACCAGTTTGCCGACCAGGATGCGCAAAGCATGGAGGACCAGACCCAGTCCCGCGAGGTTGAGGCGCTGGTCGACTCCTGGGTTGGCGCGCTCGCTGAGCGCGAACGCGAGGTCATCGAAGCACGGTTCGGTTTGCATGGACGCGAAGTGGAGACACTGGAATCCCTGGCTCAGCGTCTCAGCCTCACGCGCGAACGTGTCAGACAAATTCAGCAAGAAGCCTTGCTCAAACTCAAGGGGCGCCTAGCGCGCAACGGAGTCGACAAGGGTGCCCTCCTTTGAAGTGCCGACGGCCCGCTTCCCCATGATCCGCACCCCCATCGTCGCGTTCGACATCGAAACGATCCCAGATCCCGACGCGCTGCGGGCTGCGGGCCTGGCAGATGCCGGTATGGACGACCATGACACTGTCTTGCAGGCGCAGGCGCGGCGCCTTGACAAGACGGGAAGCGATTTCCTTCCGGTGCATTGCCACAAAGTCTTGGTCGTTTCCTGCGCATTCCGCAACCATGAGGGTCTGAAAATTCATTCCTTTGTGGATCATGGCGGACAGGAAGGGCAGGCGGTGCAGGGCTTTTTTCGGGTGATCGAAAAGCATGCGCCGCAACTCGTGTCATGGAACGGTGGTGGTTTTGATCTTCCCGTGCTGCATTACCGCGGACTGGTGCATGGCGTTGTTGCACCTAAATACTGGGATATGGGCGAAGATGACCGAGATATGAAGTGGAATAACTACATTTCCCGGTATCACACCCGCCATCTGGACTTGATGGATCTGCTCGCTCTCTACCAGCCGCGGGCGAACGCCCCCATGGATGTGCTCGCGAAATTGTGCGGTTTTCCAGGCAAACTCGGTATGGATGGCAGCAAGGTCTACGAGGCGTGGAGAGCTGGGCTGACCGACGACATTCGGCGTTATTGCGAGACCGATGTCATGAACACCTATCTGCTGTATTGCCGTTACCAGTTGATGCGTGGCGGTTTGTCCCCTGATGAATACGCTGATGAGATTCAGGTGCTGCGCCAGACGCTGGGCACGCTAGCGGCGCACGAGGCGCACTGGCAGGAATATCTGGCTGCCTGGCCGCAGCATCGCCCTGCGGAGTAAGCTGGCCCGGATGGCGCCGCGCTGCAAGACGTTACTGCGTTTTTGTTGAGCAGCATCTGTTCCAATGGAGGCCATGGAACAACGTGAACGCATGGAATGGCTGCAGATCGACAGCCTGGATCTTGAGGCGCGCGGCGTCGGTCGCAGTGAAAACGGCAAGGTGGTCTTCGTTTCCAATGCCCTGCCGGGTGAGCGGATTCAGGCTAGCATCTTACGCAGCAAGCGGAATTGGGAGTCCGGCACGGCGGTCGCTTGGGACAATGCGTCCAGCAGCCGTGTGACGCCTAAATGTTCCCATTTTGGCGTCTGCGGTGGCTGCAGCATGCAGCATGTCGATCCTGCGGCCCAATTGGCATTCAAGCAGCGCATTTTGGAAGATGATTTCTGGCATCTCAGCCGACTGAGGCCGCAAACCCTGCTGCGTCCAATCGCCGGGCCGAGTTGGGGCTATCGCACCCGGGCGCGACTGACTGTCCGTCTGGTGATCAAAAAGGGTGGGGTACTCGTTGGATTCCATGAAAAAGGGTCCAGCTATGTGGCAGATATGCGCAGTTGTGCGATTTTGCCGCAAAAAGTGTCAGAACTGCTACTCCCCCTGCGAGCGCTGATCGCCAGCCTCTCCCATCCTGAGCGGGCGCCGCAAATCGAATTGGCCATGGGCGACAGCGTGATTGCGCTGGTCTTGCGGCATCTGGAGCCATTGACCGAGTCGGATCGGCAGCTTCTGCGCGACTTTGGTGTCAAGCACCATGTGCAATGGTGGTTGCAGTCAAAGGGGCCCGATTCCGTGGTCTTACTTGATGGCGAAGCAGAACAACTGCGCTACGCCCTGCCGGAGTTTGGCATCACCATGCCGTTCCGCCCGACCGATTTCACGCAGGTGAACCCGCAAATCAACCGCGTCATGGTGGCGCGTGCGTTGCGTCTGCTCAAGGCGCAGGCGACGGATCGGGTCATCGACTGGTTTTGCGGGCTGGGAAATTTCACCCTGCCGATCGCCACGCAGGCGCGCAAGGTGCTTGGTGTCGAGGGGAGCGCCACGCTGGTGGCGCGTGCGCTGGATAACGCTTTGCAGAACGATTTGCAGGATAAGGTGATGTTTGCCGCGCGCAATCTGTTCGAGATGAATGCGGCAGATCTGCGCGCCTATGGCGAGGCGGATTTGTGGCTGGTGGACCCGCCGCGCGATGGCGCGCTGGCCTTGTGCAAGGCTTTGGTCGCTGCTGTTGGCGGAACCCTGTCCTCCAGCGCAGATGGGTCACAAACTGCGGAGTTAGCGTCTGGCGATCATGGCGGAGCACATGTGCCGTTCACCCCACCACGGCGGATTGTTTACGTCTCGTGCAATCCCGCCACGCTGGCGCGGGATGCTGGTTTGCTGGTGCATCACGGCGGCTACATTCTGCGCGCGGCCGGGGTGATGAATATGTTCCCGCACACGGCGCATGTGGAGTCGATGGCGGTGTTTGAGCGCGAGTAAGAGTCGATGTAGCGCCGCAGCGCGCATGAAAAAACGCCCGCTGTCGCGGGCGTTTTTGTGAGGGAATGCCAGTTGTCAACGGCGTCCGCCGCCACTGAAAAAGCTCAGAATCGACAGGAGGTTGACGAACACGTTGTAGATGTCGAGATAGATGGCCAGGGTGGCGGTGATGTAGTTGGTTTCGCCGCCGTTGATCACGCGCTGAACGTCGATCAGCATGAAGGCAGAAAAAATCACGATGGCCACGACCGAGAAGGTCAACATCAGCGCCGGCAGTTGCAGCCAGATGTTGGCAATGCCTGCGAGGATCAGCAGGATGACGCCGACGAACAGCATTTTTGACAAGCCGGACAGGTCTCGCTTGACCACATTGGCCAGCGTCGCCATGGCGCCGAAGATGACTGCCGTGCCGCCAAAGGCCAGCATGATGAGTTGCGGCCCGTTGCCCATGCCGAGCACAAAACCGAGCATCTGCGACAGCATCACCCCCATGAAGAACGTGAACAGCAGCAGCAAACCGACGCCGGTGCTTGAATTTTTTGTGCGCTCAATGCCAAACATCAGTCCGAAGGCGCCGACCAGGAAAACAATCATGGTCATGCCCGGGCTTTGCGCCATAGCCAGGTTAAGCCCGGTTGCCATGCCCACCCACGCCCCGATGACGGTCGGGATGAGAGAGAGGGCAAGCAAGGTGTATGTCTGCCGCAGAACCTTGTTGCGCACAGTCATTGCGCTGCCCGGCTGGGCGTAGACGGTGTAATCGCGTTGCTCGTTCATGGAAATGCTCCGTTCCTGTTTGTGGAAACTACTGTTCAGACTAGCACAAGCTAAATACGTTCCACCGCTTGCATTTCAATCCCGCGGCTGTGAATTTGCAAACAGTGTGAGCGCGTATTAAGCCTGTTTTCAGGCTGCCTGCGGCGCAGTTCCATACACCTCGCGCATGCGGTGCAGCGCGCTATCCAATGTGAGATGGTGGTTTTGCGGGCCGTGAACGGCGATTTTTTCTGCGCCGAGCACATTGCCCAGGCGGCAACAGTCGGCCAGCGTCCAGCGGCGCGACAGGCCAAACAGCAGACCGGCGCGGAATGCGTCGCCACAGCCCGTCGGATCGCACACTTCTCGGGCGGGCACGCCCGGAATGTCGACCGCTGCAGCGCCCTCGCTCCAGATGCGGCAACCCATCTCGCCGCGCGTCACCACCAGGCCTTGCACCTGCGTGGCGATGTGCTCCAGATTCCAGCCAGTGCGCTCGACCAGCAATTCGGCCTCATAGTCGTTGACCGTAACCCAGCTGGCTTTGGCAATGAAATCGCGCAGATCCGCGCCGTCGAACAGGGGCATGCCCTGGCCGGGATCGAAGATGAAGGGGATGTTCGCCGTGGCAAGTTCTGCGGCGTGATCGATCATGGCCGAGCGGCCATCGGGGGCGATGATGGCCAGTTTGATTCCGGCATCCAGTGGCACGGGCAGTTCGTGTGCCCGGCCCATGGCACCAGGGTGGAACGAGGTGATCTGGTTGTTGTCGCGGTCGGTGATGATGTGTGCCTGCGCGGTGAAGCTGTCGGGCAGTAGTCCGATATGGGTGCGCGGGATGTGCAGCGCATCGAGCCGGTCGAGGTAGCTCTGGCCGTCTGCTCCCAGCGCGCCGAGGATGATGGGCTCGCCGCCGAGCAGCGCCAGGCTGTAGGCGATGTTGCCGGCGCAGCCGCCGAATTCGCGCCGCATGGTGGGCACGAGGAAGCTGATGTTGAGGATGTGCACCTTGTCGGGCAGGATGTGCTCGGCAAAGCGGCCGTCGAAAGTGGTGATGGTGTCGAACGCGAGCGAACCGCAGATGAGGGTGGGCATGGGTTCAGCCTTCGAGGCGCAGTGCGGGGAAAAGAATGACGTCGCGGATACTGGGCGCGTCTGTGAGGAGCATCACCAGGCGGTCGATGCCAATGCCGCAGCCCCCCGCCGGCGGCATGCCGTATTCCAGGGCGCGCACATAGTCGGCGTCGAAATACATGGCTTCGTCGTCGCCGGCTTCCTTGGCCTGCACCTGGGAGTGAAAGCGCGCGGCCTGATCTTCGGGGTCGTTCAGCTCGGAGAAGCCGTTGGCGATTTCGCGGCCGGTGATGAACAGCTCGAAGCGCTCTGTTGTGTTCGCATCGGCATCCGAGGCGCGTGCCAAGGGCGATACTTCCACCGGGTAGTCGACGATGAAAGTCGGCTCCCACAGCAGATGCTCGGCGACTTCTTCAAACAACGCAAGCTGCAAGGCGCCCAGTCCCATGCCCCTGAGCTTGTGCGGGGCATGGTCGGCGTCGAGTCGGCGTAACTCGCCGCGCAAAAAGCCGTCGTCGGCCAGTTGGGCGTCGGTATAGTCGGGCGCGTGCTGTTGGATGGCCTGCTGCAGGGTGAGCCGCGCAAAAGGGGCGCTCAGATCGAGGGGGCGGCCCTGATGTGTGAGCACCGTGTTGCCGCAGGTGATCTGCGCCGTGTTGCGGATCAGTGCCTCGGTGAAGTCCATCTGGTCGCGGTAGGTCCACCAGGCGGCGTAAAACTCCATCATGGTGAACTCGGGGTTGTGCCGCGGGCTCAGACCTTCGTTGCGGAAATTGCGATTGATCTCGAACACCCGCTCGAAGCCGCCCACCAGCAGGCGCTTGAGGTATAGCTCGGGCGCAATGCGCAGAAACATCTGCTGATCCAGCGCGTTATGGTGCGTGACAAAGGGCTTGGCCGCCGCGCCGCCCGGGATGGGGTGGAGCATGGGCGTTTCCACTTCCATGAAACCCGCAGCGAGCATTTCACCGCGCAGCGCCGCGATGGCCTTGCTGCGTAAGGTAAAGCGTTCGCGCGATTCGGGCGTGACGATCAGATCGACATAGCGCTGGCGGTAGCGCGTTTCCAGGTCTTCCAGACCGTGGAACTTGTCGGGAAGCGGGCGCAGGCTCTTGACCAGCAGCCTCACCTGTTCGGCGCGGATGGTCAGCTCGCCTGTGCGAGTCTTGAACAACACGCCTTCGCAGCCGATCCAGTCTCCCAGGTCGTCGTGCTTGAACGCGGTGTGGGCATCTTCGCCGGTGACGTCGTTGGACACATGGATCTGGATGCGTCCGGTGCTGTCCTGCAGGGTGGCGAAACTCGCCTTGCCCATGACGCGCTTGAGCATCATGCGGCCGGCCACGCGCACGCGCACGGCTGCCGCGTCCAGCGCGTCCGGTTCGTCGCCACCGTGTTGCGCTTGCAGGCGGGCGGACTGGTGCGTCGGCTTGAAGTCGTTCGGGAACGCTGGGCCGGCATGGCGCCAGGCGGAGAGTTTGGCGCGGCGCTCGGCGATCAGCGGGGAGTCATCGGAGGCGGGCGAGTGGGATGCGTCGGTATTCATGCAGGAGGGAGAAACGGAGAGTCGGGACGGGCCGCAGGCCACCGTGGAGCAGGGATATGACGCATGCCACGCAACTGCGGCCAACGCCAAGCCAATGGATTTTAGCTGTGCAGTCCACCCTAGAAGCGGCTTGCCCAGAGACCGAGCCAGAAGAGGCCGATGATGCCGGCCTGCACCGCGGCATTGGACGCGCCGAACCGACCCTGTGCTCCGGCAAATCCTGCGGCCACCTTGCTGATGGCATTGGTCGACAGCGCCAAGCCGATGGCCAGCATGGCCTGCAGGGAAGTGAAGGTGCCGTTGGCCGCGAATTGCGCCGCCGAGGCAGACGCCGCATGGGCATCGGCAAAGCCGGCCAGGCCTGTGGCAACGACGGCACCGCTGCTGCCCAGCCAGCCTCGCACCCATTCGGCAACGAGCAGCACACCGGCCAAGATGGAGGCAAACAGCAAGGCTTGCAACGGCTGGAACGGGCGCTTTGCCGCAGATTGCAGCGTGCTGGCGCCCGCAGAGACTTCTGCGCGCAGGCCGCCATGGATTAACGCGCCGACGGCCAGCAACGCGCCCGCGCCATACAGCCCTACAGCAGGGAGCAGGTCGGGGAGCAAGGCGGGCTGGATCAAGGCCACCAGGGCGCTCAGCTCGATCATGGTGGCAAGGTTCGACAGCAAGGCGGCGCGCAGGCAATCGGTCTGCGCAGCAGGTTCCAGCCGCGCGCGCTGCGCCATGCTGGCGATCGTGGCGGTGCTGGAAACAAAACCACCAGCCAGACCAGAAAGCGCCAGGCCGCGTTGGCTGCCCAGCACCCGCACTGCAAGATGCCCGAGCGATTGAATCGTCATCATCAGCACTGCCAGCAGCCACAAGGTATGCAGATTCAGACCGGCAAGCCAGACGATCTTCCGGTCAGGTAGAAGCGGCAAGACCACCAACGCCGCCGCCGCCAGCATCAGCGCAGACTCCACCTCCGCATTGCTCAATACATTGCGCGCAAAGCCGTGCAATGTGCTCTTGGCCGCCAGCACTCCGGCGACGACCACGGACAAACCGGCAGCCCACCCCGGCGCTTGCTGCGCCAGAGCGCCAATCAAGACGGTCAGCAGCAGGGCGAATTCTGTGGTCAGGCCGGGATCGGACTCGCGTGTTCGGGCATAGCCAGAGAACGTCAGCAATGCGAACGCCGCAAGCAAGACCGCCAACGCCAGAGGCCCCAAGATTGCCGCCGTTGCTCCCGCAAGCGATGCCAGCACGAAACTGCGCAAGCCTGCAGGCGATTCCGGCGGCTGGCTGCGCTCGCGTTCCACGCCGATGAGCAAACCGGCGCCGAGCGCAGCGGCCCAGGGCAGGAGGGTGGGGTCAGCCATGGGGTGAGGGGCGCAAGGTCAGGGCGCAGGGCATGTGCCGGAGAAATCGGCTTCTTCCAGACGCAGCCTGCCCGATTTGGCCAAAATGAGATCGCGCGCGTTTTTATCTATGGGCAGAGGAACGCAGATGCGCAAGCGGCCAACCGCAAAGGCGCCACCGGGCTGCTCGGCGAAACCCAGCGCGGTGAAAATGACAGTTTTGCTCAGCGGCGAATTTGCCGCGACTGCGAGATCGGCATGAGATGCATGGCCGGTGTGGAGCGGTGTTTCCTCGCCATCCAGCAGGCCGTTGCGGTTGCGGTCAATGAACACGATCCAACCTTTGGACCAATCCCAGCGAGAGCGGCTCTGGCAGGCCCCGGACTCGCCGGCGCAAATGCTGACCGGACGATGCAATTCAATTGCGGTCTGCCGCGCAAGGTGAAAAGCAGAAAGGAGCGAATTCGTCGAGGTAGCGAGGTGATGCTGCATGACCCATCCCCGCATCCAGGGCGCGGCGAGTCCGATGAGGATGGCGCCAACGAACAAAATGATCAGAACCTCCACCAAAGTGAACCCGTAGGTGGCGCGAGGCGGGCGCATCGTGCGATCCACGTCCCGAAAGGAAAAATCGATTTTGTCCACGATGCAAACTCACGTCGAAATGGATTTCCAGCGCAGAATAGCCTAAGGATGGTCTGCACAACCCCCGCCAAGACGCGAGTTGTTGCATGCCTGTTCACATCGTGAAACCAGCGTTGAATGTCGTGCCGAATTCACGGTGTTTTGGCCCGATTGTGCCGGTTTTCGGAC
>JAJXTO010000002.1:0-129276 GCA_021783695.1 Pseudomonadota bacterium
CTTTGATGACGGGATGCGAGAAGCCAATCGACAGGTTCAGCTTCGCACCCTGGGCTTGCGCCTTGAAACCCACACCGACCAGAGTCAGCTTGCGCTCGAACCCCTTGGAGACGCCATGCACCATGCCAGCAACCAAAGCGCGCATCGTGCCTGACATGGCATGTGCCTCGCGAGAATCGTTGGTCGGGGCAAAGGTCAGGGCGCCATTGTCCTGCGCAATACGAACTCCGGCAAATTGGGAGCGCTGCAGCTTGCCCAGCCCGCCCTTGACGGCAATCATGCCTTCGGTGAGATGGACCTCGACCCCTGCGGGCAACTGAACCGGATACTTTGCAATACGTGACATCGTCGTTCTCCTTAGGCCACGTAGCAGAGCACTTCGCCACCCACGCCAACCTGGCGCGCCTTGCGGTCCGTCATCAGCCCTTGCGGGGTGGAGACGATCGCAACGCCGAGGCCATTCATGACCTGCGGGATGCCTTCCTTGCCACGATAGACGCGCAGACCCGGGCGGCTGACACGCTCCAGGCGCTCGATCACTGGCTTGCCTGCGTAATACTTCAGGGAAATTTCGAGATCAGCCTTGGCATCGCTCTCACGACGGATATTGAACCCATCGATATAGCCCTCTTCGTGCAGGACTTGAGCGATTGCCGCTTTGATCTTCGAAGCTGGCATCGTTACCTTCGCCTTGGCGACCATCTGCGCGTTACGAATACGCGTCAGCATGTCGGCGATGGGATCACTCATGCTCATCAATACTCTCCTAAAAACTTTTGGCGTCTGGCCGGAATGGTGAACCGAACTCGACTAACTGTCTGAATGAACGATTACCAGCTGGACTTGGTCACGCCAGGGATTTCCCCGCGGAACGCCAGCTCACGAATTTTGCTGCGCGACAAACCGAAGCGGCGGAAGGTTCCACGCGGGCGTCCGGTGATGGCACAGCGATTGCGCAGGCGCGTCGGGCACGAATTGCGCGGAAGTTGCTGAATTTTCAGACGCGCCTCGTAACGTTCTTCGAACGACTTGGAGGTGTTGTCAATGATGGCCTGCAGTTCAGCGCGCTTCGCAGCAAACTTCGCAACCAGGTCTTCGCGCTTCTTTTGGCGATTGATGAGGGACAGTTTTGCCATGATGACCTCAGTTCTTGAAGGGGAAGCGAAACGCAGCGAGCAGCGCCTTGCACTCTTCGTCTGTTTTCGCTGTCGTGGTGACGCTGATGTTCAACCCGCGCAGCGCATCCACCTTGTCGTATTCGATTTCCGGGAAGATGATCTGTTCCTTGACGCCGATGTTGTAATTACCGCGGCCATCGAAGGCGCGCGCGGAAATGCCGCGGAAGTCGCGCACACGCGGCAGAGCGATGGTCACGAAGCGATCGAGGAAGTCATACATGCGACCACCTCGCAGCGTCACCATGCAACCGATCGGCAGGTCTTCACGAATCTTGAAGCCGGCAATCGCCTTGCGCGAGCGGGTCACGACGGGCTTCTGGCCGGCGATCTTGGTCAGATCGCCAACAGCGTGCTCCATCACCTTTTTGTCAGCCACCGCTTCGGAAACCCCCATATTGAGAGTCACCTTGGTCAGGCGCGGCACCTCCATCACCGACTTATAGCCAAACTTGGCCATCAATTCGGGAATGACTTTGTCTTTGTAAATCGTCTGCAGGCGCGACATAAATCCTCCGGTCAGCCCTTGATCTGCTCGCCACTGGACTTGAAGACGCGCACTTTGCCGCCATCCGCCAGAATCTTGAAGCCGACGCGATCCGCCTTGCCGGTCGCCGGGTTGTAAATAGCCACATTGCTCTGGTGAATCGCCAGGTCGCGCGACACCACGCCACCCGCCTCGCCCTTCATCGGATTGGGGCGCACATTTTTTTTCACCGTGCGCACACCCTCGACCACGAGATGGTCGGCATCAGCGCGCGATGTCACTCTGCCGCGGCGGCCCTTGTCGCTGCCGGCAATGACGATCACCTCATCATCTTTGCGAATCTTGTTCATCACAAATCCTTTTCTCGATCGCTCAGAGCACTTCCGGTGCCAGAGAAACGATCTTCATGAAGCGCTCGGTACGCAGCTCGCGCGTCACCGGCCCGAAAATGCGGGTTCCAATCGGCTCGAGTTTTGCGTTGAGCAACACCGCAGCATTGCCATCGAACTTGATCAGGGAACCATCAGCACGGCGAACGCCTTTGGCCGTGCGAACAACCACGGCGCTGTAAACCTCGCCTTTTTTCACGCGACCACGCGGCGCAGCTTCTTTGATGCTGACCTTGATGATGTCGCCCACGCCCGCATAGCGGCGCTTGGAGCCGCCAAGCACCTTGATACACATGACGGATTTTGCGCCCGTGTTATCGGCGACATCCAGTCTGGATTGCGTCTGAATCATGTAATTTCCTTCACCCAACTTAGTCGCACGGCGTGCGCCAGTCTTGGCTCCCTGGTGCGGGAATTGACCTGTGTAGTTCTTCCCTTTGGCGCAGCCACTCAACCACTGCCTTACTTACCGCCCCACTTGCTTGGGCGGGAAACCAAAAAGACGAAGCGTTAAATTCTGCCGGGATCTTGCTGAGCTGTCAACTGGTTTTTGTGATGCGGTTGTTGCACCAGCGGCAGCTCAGCTCACTGGCCATCGCGGACATCAACACCACGGCGGCGTAATCGACGATCGATCCTTCACGCACAATCCCGCCGCCCACGAGCGCAAGGTGTGCGATCCAAGCCGCAATCCCCGCCCGGAGCGCACGCCGGGTGGAGGACAGCCCGCAACCTTTTCCCCAAGCCCATGGGGCCAACGCGCCAGTCAACATCCCGACGAACAAGGGCATGATGCTGGTCTGTGCAAACCAAAGAAAAAAAATCGAAATCATGAAACGTGATAGAAAGACGGGTTTTTTTGCTTCAGGTGAGAGGAATTGCCGTTTTCCCGATGGTCGGCTGGGATGAACGGAAATACCCTACCCTGTACGGTCAACGCCAGATCTCCCTGGCGCATTGCTGAATTGATCGAGATCAGACGCCTCAAGGCACAACAGTTCTTAAAATCACGATTTGTATATGTTGCTCGCTGCCATCGGACTCAACCACCAAACCGCCCCAGTCGGGGTGCGGGAGCGTCTGGCGTTTTCAGCTGACACATTGGTGGATGCCCTGCAGCGGCTGAAGGCATCCGTGCTGTCGGGCAGAAGCAATGGCCCTGTTGAGGCGGCAATTCTATCGACCTGCAACCGCACCGAGATCTATTGCGCTGCGGAAACCGATCCGCGCGATGCGCTGCTGCACTGGCTGTCCGGCGAGCGCAATGTGCAGCTTGGCGACCTGTCCGACCACAGCTACAGGCTGGTGCAGGACGGCACCGTGCGGCACGCCTTTCGTGTGGCCAGCGGACTCGACTCCATGGTGCTGGGCGAGCCGCAGATTCTGGGGCAGATGAAAGAAGCCGTGCGCGTGGCCTCCGACTCCGGCGCGCTCGGCAGCACCCTGAATCAAATGTTCCAGCGTACCTTCTCGGTCGCAAAGGAAGTGCGGACGAATACCGAAATCGGCGCGCATTCGGTGAGCATGGCTGCCGCCAGTGTGCATCTGGCACAAACCGTGTTCGAGAGTCTGAGTGATTGCCGCGTGTTGTTCATTGGCGCGGGTGACATGATCGAACTCGTCGCCACCCATTTTGCCGCGCATCAACCCAAGGGCATGGTGATCGCCAATCGCACGATCGAGCGGGGAGTGCGTCTGGCGCAGCGCTTCGGGGCAGAAGCCATCCGTCTGTCCGACGTGCCGCAGCGCCTGGCGGAGTTCGACGTGGTGGTGACCAGTACCGCCAGCACCCTGCCCATCATCGGTCTGGGCGCGGCCGAGCGCAGCATCAAGCAACGACGCCACAAACCCGTGGTCATGGTCGATCTGGCCGTGCCGCGCGACATCGAGCCTGAAGTGGCGCAACTGCGCGACGTCTATCTGTATTCGGTGGACGATCTGTCGGCTCTGGTGCGCAGCAACACGGAAAAGCGCCAAGCCGCCGTCGAGCAGGCCGAAGCCATCATCGAAAACCGGGTGCACGGGTTTCTCGAATGGCTCGATCTGCGCTCGCAGGTGCCGCTGATCCAGCGCCTGCAATCGCAAAGCGAGCAATGGCAGTCCCACGAAGTCGAGCGCGCACGCCGCCTGCTGGCGCGTGGCGAGTCGCCCGAAGCCGTTCTTGACGCTCTCGCACGCGGCTTGTCGCATAAATTCCTGCATGGTGCCTTCACAGCGCTGCATCACGGCGATCCAGGGCATCGCCAGATCGTGGCGCAGGCTGTCGAACGGGTGTTTCTCTGCCCGCACCGCGGCGGCCCCGACACCTCTTCAGACTCCTCGGTCTAGCGGCCGTTCCCCGTCTGCAGTGCATTGGCTGAGCGCCTGGGCGCATGGCCCAGCACCTCGCCACACCGTTTGAACCCTTTTCATGAAGCCTTCCCTGCTGGACAAACTGGAGCAGATGCAACGCCGCGCAATCGAGCTCGACGCCCAGCTCGCCGACCCCGATTGCACGTCCAATATGGAGCGCTACCGCAGCATCACGCGGGAGCTGGCCGAGCTGCAGCCCATCGTCGCGCTGCTCGATCAATTTCAGAAAAAGACCGGGGAGCTGAATCAGGCCCAATCGCTGTTGAACGACCCCGACATGAAGGAGCTGGCGCAGCAGGAAATGCAGGACGCGCGCGCTGCGCTGACCGATCTGGAAGCGCAGCTGCAAGTGGCGCTGCTACCGCGTGACCCGGACGACAGCCGCAATGTGTTCGTGGAAATTCGCGCGGGGACAGGCGGTGAGGAGTCTGCGCTGTTTGCCGCCGATCTGCTGCGCATGTACACGCGCTACGCCGAGCGCAAGCGCTGGACGACGGAGCTGATCAGCGAAAACCCCAGCGATCTGGGTGGCTACAAGGAGGTGATCCTGCGCATCGCGGGCGAGGGCGTCTACGGGCTGCTGAAGTATGAATCAGGCGGACACCGCGTGCAGCGCGTACCCAAGACCGAAACCCAGGGCCGCATCCACACCAGTGCAGCGACGGTGGCTGTGCTGCCGGAGATGGACGAGACACAGGCGGTGCAGATCAGCCCGTCCGACTTGCGCATCGACACCTTCCGCGCCTCTGGCGCCGGTGGCCAGCACATCAACAAGACCGACTCGGCCATCCGCATCACCCACCTGCCCACCGGCCTCGTGGTGGAATGCCAGGACGAGCGCTCGCAGCACCGCAACAAAGCGCGTGCGCTGTCAGTGCTGGCAGCGCGGCTGGCCGAACGTGAACGACAGGCCCGGCAGGCGCAGCAAGCCGCCACGCGCAAGAGTCTGGTGGGCAGCGGCGACCGTTCTGACCGCATCCGCACCTATAACTTCCCGCAGGGACGTGTCAGCGAACACCGCATCAACCTGACGCTGTACAAGATCGATGCCATTCTCGATGGCGATCTGGACGATCTGCTCACCGCCTTGCAGACCGAAGACCAGGCCGAGCAGCTTACCGCGCTGGGTGAGACCTGAAATGCCCCGGCTGGCGGACTGGACGCAAGCCAGCGGGCTGCCCCGGCTGGACGCGCAAGTCCTTGTCAGCGCGGTGCTGGGCTGGAGCCGTGCGCAGCAGCTGGCACACCCGGAATACGCGCTCCGCGGCACTGACCTGGAGCGGCTGGACGCCCTCGCCGCCCGCCTGCGCGCGGGCGAACCGCTGGCCTATGTGCTGGGCGAGCGGGAGTTTTATGGGCTGATGTTCCGGGTCACGCCCGATGTGCTCATTCCCCGGCCCGATACCGAACTGCTGGTGGAACTTGCCCTGCAGAAGCTCGATGCCTTGCCGCCGCCATCCACCCCGCGTGTGCTCGACGTGGGCACGGGCAGTGGCGCGATTGCCGTGGCGCTCGCCCATGCGCGGGCGCGGACGGAGGTCTGGGCGCTCGATGCCAGCGCCAGTGCACTCGCGGTGGCGCAAGCCAACGCCTGGCGACTGCTGTCCCCGCAACGCGCCGCTGGCGCAATTCGCTTCGTCCAGTCCGACTGGTTTTCGGCGCTGCGCCATGACAGCAACGCTGCGCCGCGCTTCGACTGCATCGTCTCCAACCCGCCCTACGTCGCGCAGCACGACCCGCATCTGCCCGCGCTGCGCCATGAACCGGCGCTCGCGCTCACCGGGCAGCGCCCCAGCGCGGATGGCCTGGACGACATCCGCCACATCATCGCGCAGGCCGCGGATTTCCTGCATGACAGCGGCTGGCTGCTGCTGGAACATGGCTTTGACCAGGCAGATGCCGTACGCGCACTCCTGACAGTGCATGGCTGGCGTGCGGTGTTCAGTGCGCGCGATCTGGCTGGAATCGAGCGGATCAGCGGAGGACAGTGTCCCCATCCGCGGCAAATGCAAAGCCCCCGTAAAATTGCCCGATCGACATCAAACAGGAAACGCAGCCATGTCCAACGTGCAGGAACAGATTGATCAAATCGTCAAGAACAACGACGTCGTGCTGTTCATGAAGGGGTCACCGCAGTTCCCCATGTGCGGGTTCTCGGGCCGGGCGGTGCAGTTGCTCAAGTCATGCGGCGTCAGCCAGATCAAGGCGGTGGACGTGCTGCAGGATGAAGCCATCCGGCAGGGCATCAAGGAATATGCCAACTGGCCGACCATCCCGCAGCTCTATGTGAAGGGCGAATTCGTCGGCGGCTCGGACATCATGGCCGAAATGGCGCAGAGCGGCGAGTTGCAGACGCTGCTGGGCAGCCTGAAGTAAACCGCCCCGGCCGCCCGCTTGAATTCCAGTCCTGCCACCGTCCGGCCCCGGCTCATCGTTGCGCTGACGGGCGCCACCGGCATCGTCTACGGCGTGCGTCTGCTGCAGCATCTGCGGCGTCTGGGCACGGTGGAAACCCACCTGCTGATCTCCGCCGCCGGGGTGCTCAATCTAAAGGCGGAACTGGATCTCGACCGCAAATCGCTCGAAGCCCTTGCCGATGTGGTCCATCCGGTGGGTGACATCGGGGCCAGCGTGGCCAGCGGCTCGTTTTCCACTCTCGGCATGGTGGTGGCGCCGTGCTCCATGCGCTCACTGGCTGCCATCGCCCATGGGTTTTGTGACAACCTCATCACCCGCACGGCAGATGTCTGCCTGAAAGAGCGGCGCAAATTGGTCTTGCTGCCGCGCGAGGCGCCGCTCAATCTGGCGCATCTGCGCAATATGACCGCCGTGACGGAAATGGGCGGCATCATCTTCCCGCCGCTGCCCGCGTTCTACCTGCGTCCCAGCAGCATCGACGCCATGGTGGACGCCAGCCTGGCCCGGGTGCTCGACCAGCTCGGCATCGCGCATGATCTCGGCGTGGAATGGGCAGGGATCAGGTCAACGTAAATTCGGCGATGCCGCGTGGCAGTTTGTCCAATGTCATTGTGAGCGCGTGTAACTCGGGCCTATAAAGACAGATTCTCCAGGAGTCTGCCATGAACAAGCCTTCCACCGCGCGCAAAACCGGCGCGCGCCCTGCAGCAAAACAAGCGGCAACCAAAACCTCTGCGCGCCGCCATGCCGCGCCACATGACAAAGTCGCCCAGGGCGATATTCCGCCGCGTCTGACGCCATCCGGCGTGCGCAATTTCGTGCTTGAACAATCGCAGGAAGCCGCGCAGCAAGCCGAGCTGGCCGCGCTGGACACCATCCTCCACAATGTGCCCGCAACACAGGACACTCGTGAAGGCGTCCAGGCCATTCTCGAAGGCGACGCCCCCGACGATGCCCAGGCCATGCGCGCGGCGCTGGGCTTACCGGTCGCCACGGCAATCCCCCACCGCACCAGCGACGAGCTGGCGGAAGACTGGCGCAAGGGCGGCTATCCGTACAAATACAAGATGCTGCGCCGCGACTATGAGCGCGAGAAATTCGTGCTGCAGACCGAGCTGCTCAAGCTGCAGGCGTGGGCCAAGGAGACGCAGCAGCGCATCATCATTCTGTTCGAGGGCCGCGACGCTGCGGGCAAGGGCGGCACCATCAAGCGCATGATGGAGCATCTCAACCCGCGCGGCGCGCGGGTGGTGGCGCTTGATAAACCCAGCGAAGTCGAGCGGGGCCAGTGGTATTTCCAGCGCTATGTGCAGCATCTGCCCACGGCTGGCGAGATCGTGCTGTTCGACCGGAGTTGGTACAACCGCGCCGGAGTCGAGCGCGTCATGGGCTTTTGCACCCTGGCGGAATACAACGAGTTTCTGCGCCAGGCGCCGGAGTTCGAGCGCAACCTCGTACGCAGCGGCATCCATCTCATCAAGTTCTGGTTTTCTGTCAGCCAGGAAGAGCAGCGCCGCCGCTTCAAGGAGCGCCAGGTGCATCCGCTCAAGCAGTGGAAGCTGTCGCCCATCGACATGGCCTCACTCGACAAATGGGACGACTACACCCGCGCGAAGGAGGCCATGTTCTTCCACACCGATACGGCGGATTCGCCGTGGACTGTGGTCAAGTCCAATGACAAAAAGCGCGCCCGGCTCAACGCCATGCGCTATCTGCTGCATTCCATGCCTTACACCGGCAAGGATGTGAGCCGCATCGGAGAGGTGGACAATCTGATCGTCGGCCGTGCCAATTTCATTCACGAACGCGGCGAGCACGATCTGAGCAAGGGCGAATATGTCGCCTGACAAGTGTGGTGCGTCTGGCCTTAGTGCAGTGGTGCACGCGATCTGGAGCATAAAAACGCGTCTTTAGCGCCATGGCGGCGTTGCAAATCTGCGCGATCCCTTCGGGTATCGCTGTGGTTTGCGCCTTGCCCTGACGCCAAATCCATCCTTTTGATTTGTTCCATCAAGCATGCACCACTGCACTATGCCGTGACAAACCGCGCAGTGAACGCTGCGGACAACGCGGCGTCCAGTGCGGGCAGGCGGGCACGCAGCGCGCTGAGTTGCGCGTCGTCGGCCTCACGCTGCGCCGCGGACCAGACGGACTGCGGCCAGTAGGCATCCCAGCGCCAGCGGGCGATGACATGCCAGTGCAGATGCGGCACGACGTTGCCGAGGCTGGCGAGGTTGATCTTGTCGGGCTGCAACTGTGTGCGCAGTGTGTGCTCGGTCAGTGCCACGGCGTCCATGCAACTCAGCCGCTGCAAGGCGCTCAGGTCGCTGAACTCGGCCACATGCGCCGTCGAGATCACGCGATAAAACACCGGCAGCAAGGCCTCCCCGGCGCTGATCAGTCGAAAGTCCGCACCGCGCCAGATCACGCGGCCGACATCGGCGCGGCAAATTGGGCATGGTGTGTTGTCCGTCATGCGTTCAGGCGCGCTGCGCGGGACCCACCATGATGACCGCGCCGGTCGGCAGTCCCGTTGGCGACCCGCCCGGTGGCTCCACGCTGACGGCAAAGGCCTTGGCCTGTGCCAGTTGCGCTTGCGCGGCGGCAGGAATGGGATAGCGCGTCTGGCCGACTGCCAGTACACCCAATGAAATCGGCGCACCCTGCGTGGGCAGCAGCCAGAGCTGATAGCTCTTTCCGCTGGGCGGCGCCATCCTGCCGACGGCGGTCAGGGTCAGCGCGCCGTTCTGCACCGTGACCACGGCAGACTGCCCGCCCTCGCCGTGCATCAATGCGGCCATCTGCACCGATGCGGCAGCGCCGCCGGTCTGGCTTGGCGGTCGCAGAACGAGCATCACCGAAAGCGCCACAGCAGCCACAGCCACACCGCCGAGCAGCAGCGAGAGACGGCGCCAAGCGCGTGCGCCCCAGCCGGTTTCTGCCGCCGCGGACGGCGCAGCATGTCGCGGCGCGTCGATCTGTGCGGTAATTCCCTGCCAGATGGCGTCGTCAGGCTGACCGTATTCCCTGCTCGACAGCAGACCGGCATCGAGTTGTTCACGCCAACGCTGCACCGCGCTGGCGAATGCCGGGCTTTGCTCGAGCAAACGCTGCGCACGGCGTTGCGCGGCAGGGCTGAGACCGCCGGTGAGCCAGTCGGCTGCAAGGCGATCGAGCAAGACCAGTTTGTTGTAGCGCTGCGGCAGATTCATCGCGCGCCCTCCCCGAGACAATCGCGCAGTAGCAAGACCGCGCGGCGGATCAGGGTCTTGACCGTACCCAGCGGCATGGCGCGGTCGCGCGCCACCTCGGCATGCGTCTGCCCCAGGACATAAGCCGCAGCCAGCAGGTCACGCTGGCGCGGCTGCAATTGGCCCAGACAATCCTCCATCTGGCGCCCCTGCAGCCCGGCTTCGAGCAGGGCTTCGGGCGTGCGGTGATCGGCGATCTCAGGGGGATCGTCGTCTTCTGTCTGCATGGGCACCAGGTACTGTGCCTCGCGCTTTCCCGCGCGCAAACGGTCAAGGCAGGTGTTGCGCACCAGCGCGGACAACCAGGCCTCCGGGCTTCCCAGATGCGGTCGGTAGCTCGCCGCCTGGTTCCAGATTTTCACATAGGCGTCCTGCATGGCTTCTTCCGCAGCGGCCGTGTCGCGCAGCAGACGCAGGCAGATGGCCCACGCCCGACTGCGCGTAGCCGCATACAACTGGCTGAACGCATCGCGATCAGCCAGGGCGGTATAGGCAAGCAAGGACTGCAGGTCGGGCATGTGCGCTGCGGGTGTGGACATCCATCTTCCGGCACGCAGCCGCTTGATGGCAGCAGATTGACAGGAGGACGCGTAGCGTATGGTACCGACATGGCGCCACATCCCCTGTCTGGGCAGACCCTGTTGATCAGGCGATAAATGCCGCGGGCACCGGGTCTTTGCCCAGCGCGTTGAGCAAAATCGCCCAGTGCATGGTCTCGTCGCCCATGATGCTGGCGGCCGCCTTGGCCAGATCCTTGTTGTGGAACTGCGGCACCGCGCCCAGATAGGCGCTGGCCGCACCTTTTTCCAGCCCGGCGGCGAACTCCAGCACATCGGCCTGCGTTTTGAGCGATGCGGTCGGAAAGCCATACTCCGCAGGTTTTTTGGCCATGACCGGCGTGCCGCCGAGCTTGCTGATGGTGGACGACAGCACTTGGGCATGCGCCTTGTGCTGACCTTGGAATTTCACGGCCACGGCGAGGACGGGTTTTTCCAGCAGCCCGGATTCCGCACCGACCTGATACGCGGCGATGGCCTGATATTCCAGCCCCAACGCCGTGTTGAGAATGGCGATGTCGTCCGTGGTGGACCCGGACATCGTCCCTGCCCAGCTCGTCACTGGAGCCAGCGCGCTGGATGCGGCCAGCCCCGCGGCGAACAGGCCGCCGACGCGGAAGAATTGCCGACGGCCTGCATCTTGCGTGTTCGCGTCCTGGGTGTTTGAAGTGGCGTCTTGTATGCGTTGCATGGTGAAACCTCCTGATGGGTCACAGCGCGCCCAACGCGGCTGTTGTGGGAATTACGCCGCGCCGGTGCAAATGGATTCAAAGCCGCACTCCACCCGCCGCATGCATTTATTCCAGATCAAAAGATTGCAATTCCGGCATATCGGACTCCTGAGTTTTTGCGTCTTGTCACATTTGAAACAGTCTGTGTCCGTGATGATGCGCACCTCGACTGATCTGTTTCGCACACCGCTGGAGTGTCCGTCATGCCGCTTTCCCTCTGTTTCGCGCCCGCTGCCCGCCTTGCTCGTTGGCTGGGTCTGGCCGTCATCGGTGCTGTCGCCGCAGCCAGCATTCCGCTCGCATCGGCCAACCCGTCATCTGCCCCCTTGTCGGCGCAGGCCGAGGTGGATATTCACTCGCCCTACCGCGTGGTGCCCAAGATGCCCACAGGCTCCAAGGCCACGGCAGACCACAGCAAGTTCAAGGAACTGCAGGGCCCGTTCAAGAGCGGCCCTGAAGTCACCGCGGCCTGCCTGAGCTGCCACACCGAAGCCGCCAAGCAGATCAAGGGCACCATCCACTGGAAGTGGGAGGAGGTGGAGCAGGACTCCAAGCGCATCGTCGGCAAGAACAAGGTGATGAACAACTTCTGCGTGTCCACACCGAGCAACCAGCAGTTCTGCACCGGCTGCCACGTCGGCTATGGCGACGCCAAGTCGGGCGAATTCGTCGCCTTCAGCAAACGCCCGGACACCGATGTGGACTGCCTGGTCTGCCACGACCAGACCGGCAAGTACAAAAAAGCGCCGTATCAATCGGGCAACCCGGCCACCACCCGCATCGAAATGCCGCCGGGCTCGGGCAAGTTCATCGAGCCCATCGACCTGGCCATGATTGCTCGGCATGTGGGCGAGCCCTCGCGCGCCAACTGCGGCACCTGCCACTTCAACGGCGGCGGCGGCGACGGCGTGAAGCATGGCGACCTTGACAGTTCGCTCATCAATCCGCCCAAGTCACTGGATGTGCACATGGACAAGGACGGGCTGAACTTCCAGTGCCAGACCTGCCACGCCACCGGCGGCCATGAGGTCAGCGGCAGCCACTACAAACTCGACGCCAAACATGTTGGCGGGCAGTATGTGCGCGGCAGCCAACACAATATGGGCAGTGCGGCAAGCTGCCAGTCCTGCCATGGCGACACTCCGCACAAGGGCAGCCTGGCGCAGGATCTGAACATGCACACCCGCAACATCGCCTGCCAGACCTGCCACATCCCCGAATTCGCCCGCGGCGGCGTGCCCACCAAAATGGAGTGGGACTACTCCAAGGCGGGTCAGCGCGGCCCGGACGGCAAGCCGCTGGTCATCAAGGATGAACACGGCCACCCCACCTACCTGGGCATCAAGGGCCAGTTCAAGCTGGGCGAAGACGTCGTGCCCGACTACACCTGGTTCAACGGCGCGGTGAAGTGGATGAACATCGGCGAAAACGCCGTGCCGAACAAGGACGGAGTGATCGCCATCAACCAGTACGGCGGCAGTCCGACCGACGGCAAGTCACGCATCTGGCCGGTCAAGACCATGAAGGGCACCCAGCCCTACGACCCGGAGCTGCACCGCCTGCTGGCCATCCACAACGCAGGCTTTGATGATGCTGCCTACTGGCACACCATGGACTGGCAGAAGTCCATTGCTGCGGGCATGAAGGAGGCTGGGCTGCAATGGTCGGGCAAGTATGAATTCGTCAAAACCACCACCACCTGGCCGATCACGCATATGGTCGCGCCGAAAGACAAGGCGCTGAACTGTGCGCAATGCCACAGCAACAACGGGCGACTCGAAAAGATCGACGGGGTCTACATCCCGGGTCGAAGCAAGGATCACCAGACCTGGATCGAAACCATCGGCCTGGGCATCGCCGGGCTGAGTCTGGCCGGGGTGATGGTGCATGGCGGCATCCGCAGCTTCATGTGGCTGCGCCGCCGCAACAAACCCGGCGGCAACAAACACTGATCCGTCGCGCAGAGCACGCTCTTCAAGGAATTCGCCATGTCACACAAAAAACACGTCATCCTGTTCAAGCGCTTCGAGCGTTTCTGGCACTGGAGCCAGGCCGGCCTCATCATCACGCTGATGCTGACGGGCTTTCGCATCCACGGCCTGTACGACCTCGGCGTGCCCTTCCTCAACGCGCTGCGCATCCACACGTTCGCAGCGTGGTCGCTGGTGGTGCTGTGGGTGTTTGCCATCTTCTGGCACTTCACCACCGGGGAATGGAAACAGTACATCCCGACCTTCGACAAGATCTTTCTGGTCGCGCGGCATTACGCCTGGGGCATGTTCCGTGGCGAGGAGCACCCCTATCACCAGACCGTCACGCGCAAACACAATCCGCTGCAGCGCCTGGCCTATCTGTGGGTGAAGCTGATGATCAACCCGATCATCTGGATCAGCGGCATCTGGCTGCTGTTCTTTGCCGACTGGGGAACATGGCCGATCTGGCAGCAATGGGGCATCAGCCTGCAAGCAGTCGCGTGGGCGCACACCATCGGCGCTTACATGATGCTGATCTTCTTCATCATTCACGTCTATCTCACCACGACCGGCCACACCCCGATGGCGCACATCCTGGCGATGATCCGCGGCTATGAAGACGAGCCGACGCATCACCATCCGCGCACCAAGGCGACCTCCAAGGCGGCAGAAAACGCCTGATTCCGCCCCAGATCAGGTCGTGCAGCTTGGCGCAGGCAGCTCACCCGCGCCAAGCTGCGCTCACACCAGCACGCGCTCGATGCCGCCGTTGTTCGCGGCCTTGACGTAGTCGGCCATCCACTCTTCGCCAATGAGATGGCGCGCCATCTCGATCACAATGTAGTCGGCTTCCAGAAGGCCGTGCTGCAGATCGTTGCCATAACGGACGAGGCCCTGCAGACAGGACGGACAGGAGGTGAGGATCTTGATGTCTCCGGCAAAGCCATCGGCGCGCAGCGCCAGCTCGTTCTTGCGCAGCTCTTCTTCCTTGCGGAAACGCACCTGTGTGGCGATGTCGGGTCGCGAGATGCCGAAGGTGCCGCTCTCGCCACAGCAGCGCTCGCTTTTGCGCACGTCGTCGCCGAGAAGCGCCTTGACGGTTTTCATCGGCTCCTGCAATTTCATCGGGCTGTGGCAGGGATCGTGATAGAGATACTTCACCGCGCCTGACGCGCCACCAGGGCTGAGGCTGTAACCCTTCTCCAGCAGGAATTCGTGGATGTCGATGATGCGACAGCCAGGGAAGATCTTGTCGAATTCGTAGCCCTGCAACTGGTCGTAGCAGGTGCCACAGCTCACCACCACGGTCTTGATGTCGAGATAGTTCAGGGTGTTGGCCACGCGGTGGAACAGCACCCGGTTGTCGGTGATGATTTTCTCTGCCTTGTCGAACTGGCCCGAGCCGCGCTGCGGATAGCCACAGCACAGATAGCCTGGCGGCAGCACCGTCTGCACCCCGGCATGCCACAACATGGCCTGCGTCGCCAGCCCGACCTGGCTGAACAGCCGTTCGGAGCCGCAGCCCGGAAAATAGAACACCGCCTCGCTATCCACCGAAGTGGCTTGCGGGTTGCGGATGATGGGCACGAAGTCCTTGTCTTCGATGTCGAGCAGGGCGCGGGCGGTCTTTTTAGGCAGCCCGCCGGGCATGGGCTTGTTGATGAAGTGAATGACCTGCTCGCGGATCGGCGGCTTGCCCACACTCAGCGCCGGGTGTGCCGTCTGCACCTTGGCCGCCGGCTTGAGCAGCTTGCCCGCCAGCCGCTGCGCCTTGAAGCCCACGCCAACCATCGCCGAGCGCACCAGTTTGATGGTCTGCGGCTTGGAGGCATTGAGGAAGAACATCGCCGCGACGTTGCCCGGCTTGAAGCTCTTCTTGCCCATCTTGCGCAGCAGGTTGCGCATATTCATGGTGACATCGCCGAAGTCGATGTCCACCGGGCAGGGCGTCACGCATTTGTGGCACACGGTGCAGTGGTCGGCCACGTCCTCGAACTCTTCCCAGTGGCGAATGCTCACGCCGCGCCGGGTCTGTTCCTCGTACAGGAAGGCCTCGATCAGCAGCGAGGTGGCGAGAATCTTGTCGCGCGGCGAATACAGCAGATTGGCGCGCGGCACATGCGTGGCGCACACGCTCTTGCACTTGCCGCAGCGCAGGCAGTCTTTCACCGACGCGCTGATGGCGCCGATGTCGCTTTGCTGCATGATGAGCGACTCATGCCCCATCAGATTGAAACTGGGCGTGTAGGCGTTGCGCAGATCGGCGGGATACGCCGGGTCATCGAGCAGCTTGCCCTTGTTGAAACGGCCATCTGGATCGACCGCGCGCTTGTAGGCACGGAACGCGCCGATTTCTTCTTCGGTGAGGAACTCCAGCTTGGTGATGCCGATGCCGTGCTCGCCCGAGATCACTCCGCCCAGGCTGCGCGCCAGCGCCATGATGCGGGCCACGGCGTCATGCGCCTGCTGCAGCATGGAATAGTCGTCGGAGTTCACCGGGATGTTGGTGTGCACATTGCCATCGCCCGCGTGCATGTGCAGCGCCACCCAGGCACGGCTCTTGAGCACGCGCTGGTGGATGGCGTCGATCTCGCGGCGCAACGGCTCGAACAGCCCGCCGGAAAACACGGCGGCCAGGGGCTTGCGCAACTCCGCTTTCCAGGAGGCGCGCAGCGAGTGATCCTGCAGCAAATTGAACAGGATGCGGTCCGGCGCATCCGCGCCCGTGGCCAGCGCCAGCAATACCGGTGAAAGCGCGCGCTGCGCCTCGGGAAGGGCAGACAGGGGCGCATCGAGCCGGTCGAGATAGAACGACCAGCGTGCATGCACTGCGGCCAGCAGCTCCAGCGCCTGGGCGCGCTTGGCTTCCAGCTCTTCGTCAGACAGCGCGGGATCGCCATCGGCAAGCTCTTCGTTGCGCGCCAGCGGCAAGGCGCCGCGCAGCACGCGGTCGATCTCGGCCACCAGCGCCAGCTTGTTCTTCAGCGAGAGTTCAACATTGATGCGCTCGATGCCGTCGACATATTCGCCCATGCGCGGCAGCGGAATCACCACGTCTTCGTTGATCTTGAAGGCGTTGGTGTGCCGGGCGATGGCCGCGGTGCGTTTGCGGTCGAGCCAGAATTTTTTGCGCGACTCGGCGCTCACCGCGATGAAACCCTCGCCCACGCGGGCATTGGCCATGCGCACCACTTCGGATGCGGCTCGGGCCACGGCGGCTTCGTCCTCGCCGACGATGTCGCCAAACAGCACCATCTTCGGCAGGGTGCCGCGGGCGCTCTTGGTGGCGTAGCCCACGGCCTTCAGGTAACGGTCGTCCAGATGCTCCAGGCCCGCCAGAATGGCGCCGCCCGGACGGGCGTCGAGAAAAGTCTTGATTTCGACAATGCTGGGGATGGCCTCGCGCGCCTGGCCAAAAAATTCCAGGCAGACGGTGCGCACATGCGGCGGCATTTTGTGCAGCACCCAGCGCGCGCTGGTGATGATGCCGTCGCAGCCTTCTTTCTGTACGCCGGGCAGACCGGCGAGGAATTTGTCGGTGACGTCCTTGCCCAGCCCTTCCTTGCGGAACCGGGCGCCGGGAATCTCCAGCACACGGGTGTCGAGCAGCGTCTTGCCGTCGGCGGCGAAGGTGCGGATTTCGAACCGCGCTACGTCCACATCGTGGATCTTGCCCAGGTTGTGGTCGAGGCGCTGCACCTCCACCCAGCGGCCCTGCGGATCGACCATGCGCCAGGAGGCGAGGTTGTCGATGGCCGTGCCCCACAGCACCGCCTTCTTGCCCCCGGCATTCATGGCCACGTTGCCGCCCACGCAGGAGGCGTCGGCCGAGGTTGGATCAACGGCGAACACCAGCCCGGCGGCGTCTGCCGCATCGGCCACACGCTGCGTCACCACACCGGCCGGGGTCTGGATGGTGGCCACGGGGTGGGCCACGCCGGGCAATTCGAGATATTCGACCGCGCCGATGCGGTCGAGCTTTTCGGTGTTGATCACCGCGCTTTTCCACACCAGCGGAATGGCGCCGCCGGTGTAGCCGGTGCCGCCGCCGCGCGGAATGATGGTCAGGCCGAGTTCGATGCAGCCCTGCACCAAACCCGCAATCTCGTCCTCGCTGTCCGGGCAGAGCACGACAAAGGGATATTCCACCCGCCAGTCGGTGGCGTCCGTCACATGGCTCACCCGGGCCATGCCGTCGAAACGGATCGCGCCTTGCGCGCTGTGCCGCCCCAGCACCTTGCGGGTGCGCTGGCGCAGTGCTGCGGCCTCGTCGAACCAGGCGGCGAACGCGGCCACTGCGGCGCGGGCGCGGTCGAGCAACTGACGCACCAGCGCGTCACGCTGCGCGTCTGGGGGCCCCAAGGGCTGGGCCACACCCATCCCGCCCCCCGAAGAAGGCAAGGAAACTTGGGGCGACCCTGCGTCTTCTTGCGAGCTGTCGCTGGACGCGCTGTCGCCGCGTCGGCGGTCGATTTCGCGCAAGCGGTGTTCGAGCGCGTCGATCAGCGCGGCGCGGCGCTTGCGGCTTTGCAGCAGATCATCCTGCAGGAAGGGGTTGCGCTGCACCACCCAGATATCGCCCAGCACCTCGTAGAGCATGCGCGCCGAGCGCCCGGTGCGCCGCTCCTGCCGCAGCTGATTCAGCCAATCCCAGGCCTCGCTGCCGAGCAGCCGCATCACCACTTCGCGGTCGGAGAAGGAGGTGTAGTTGTAGGGAATCTCGCGCAGGCGGGTCGGCGCATCCGTCACGCCAAAACCCTGCGCGGGAACGAGTTGGAGAGCATGTGAGACGGGTGCGTTCATCGGGAACGGCGGTCGACAGAGCGGCCTAGCAGATAAACCGCCATTGTAGGGAGGGCCCTATTCCCGCATGCGAAGCCAGTTTGCCCGTTTTTCGTGATGAAATTCACAGAGTGACCGAGAAAATCCTGCAATGCCGCGAACAGGGGAAATCTCGCCCGCTTATGCTGGATCGATGGAAAACCTCAAACTCGCCGAGCTCATGAGCGCGCTCAGCCATGCGCTCGACATGACCGAGGGCCAGCCCGAAGGCCATTGCGTGCGCTGCGCCTGGATTGGCATGTCGGTGGGCCGCGAAATCGGCCTTCCCGCACCGCAGCAATGGGAGCTGTATTACACCCTGCTGCTCAAGGATCTGGGCTGCAGCAGCAACGCCGCGCGCATCTGCGCGCTCTACCTCACCGACGACTTGCAGTTCAAGCGCGACTTCAAGCTGATCGACGGCAGCATGCCGCATGTGCTGCGCTTCGTCCTCAATCACACCGGCCTGCGCAGCGGCCTGGCCGAGCGCTTCCGCGCCACGCTCAATATCTTTCGTCATGGCCAGGATATCGCCCAGGAGCTCATCCAGACCCGCTGCCAGCGCGGCGCCGACATTGCGCGGCAACTGCGTTTTCCCGAAACCGTCGCGCAGGGCATCCACGGCCTCGATGAACACTGGGACGGCAGCGGCAAACCTGAGGGTCTGATGGGCGAGCACATTCCCCTCTACGCTCGGCTGGCCCTGCTCGCGCAGGTGATCGACGTGTTCTTCACTGCCAGCGGCGCGGCCGAGGCCCGCGAGGAAGTGCGCCGCCGCCGCGGCAGCTGGTTCGATCCGGCGCTGGCCGATGCCTTCCTCAGCCTCTCGGAGGGTGATGCCTTCTGGCAGACGCTGCACGCTCCGGACCTCGGCAGCCAGGTGCTGATGCTGGAGCCCGCGCAATGCTGCGTGCCGCTGGACGAAGACTATCTCGACGAAATTGCCGCGGCCTTCGGCCAGATCGTCGATGCCAAGAGCCCCTACACCGCCGGGCACAGCGCGCGCGTGGCGCTGTACGCCGACCACATCGCCACTCAGCTCGACATCCCGGCCGAGCGCCGCCGCTGGTTGTACCGCGGCGCCCTGCTGCATGACGTGGGCAAGCTCGGCGTGAGCAACGCGGTACTCGACAAGGCGGGCAAACTCGACCCAGCCGAATGGGAAGCCGTGCAGATGCACGCCACCTACACCGAGCGCATTCTCGGACGGATCAGCGCCTTCTCCGAACTGGCCCGCGTGTCCGGTGCGCACCATGAACGCCTCGACGGCACAGGCTATCCACGCAGGATCGCTGCTGAACACATCGCGCTGGAAACCCGCATCATCACCACGGCCGACATTTTCGACGCCATCTCCGCCGACCGTCCCTACCGTGGCGCGGTGCCCATTCCCGAGACGCTGCAGATCATGTCCAAAACCGTCGGCACCGCCCTTGATCCACGCTGCTTCGATGCGCTGTGCAAGGCGGTGAGCGAAGTCGACGCGATGGCTCCGGCGCAGTGGCCCGCTGCGGCATGAGGCAGGCCGTCGCAGCAGTCCAGCAAATCAGCCCTTGGCCGGCATCGCGACATAAATTTCCACCCGCCGATTGGCCGCGCGCCCTTCGGCCGATGCATTGCTGGCCACAGGGTTCTGTGGGCCCAGGCCCTGGGTGGTGATGCGCTGCGCAGCCACACCGCGCGAGACGAGGAAATTCTTCACCGTCAGCGCCCGGTTTTCGGACAGCGGATAGTTGATCGCATCGGTTCCGGTGCTGTCTGTGAAGCCGAACACCTGCACGGTTTCCGATGGGTTCTGATTCAGCCCGGTGGCCAGGCTCTCCAGGATGGAATACATCCGCGGATTGATCTGCGCGCTGCCAGTGGCAAAACCGGCGTCGGCCGGTATGTTCATCTTCAGCCGGTTGTCCTGCGTCTGCGTCACCTGCACTCCGGTGCCCGATGCCTGTGCCTGGGCCTGCAAATCCTGCTTTTGCTTTTCCAGATGCTGATTCCACAGATAGCCGCCAAGCGCACCCACGGCCGCCCCGGCCACGGCGCCGGTCGCAGCGCTCTTGCCGGTGTGGCCACCCGCCGTCAACGCGCCGATCACCGCACCCGCCGCAGCGCCAATCCCGGCGCCAGAGGCCGTGGTTTTCTGCGACTCGTTCATGCTCGCACACCCGCCCAACGACAGCGCAAGCAGACTAGCGGACAGGACGACGGCAATCGATTTCTTATGCATCATGACAAACTCCTTGGATAAAAATGGATGGGGCATACCTTGTGACGAGGCGCGTCCTCGTCTTGAGGAGGAACTGCGATGCCGGATTTTCAGTCTATTCTTGAATCATGACATCGCCCAAGAAATTCACCATGGACTGCTCCAACCTCCCTGCGATTGCGGCTCCGGCGCATTCCGGCGTCCGCGATACCCCGCACTGGACACTGGACTGGATTGATTTTTCACGCATCCGGATCGAGACGGTGCATGACAACGACGATCTGTTCTATCTGCTGGTCAGCGCCTCGTTCGTTGAATCCGGCTCGGACACCTACACCCGCAATCTGGTCGCGCACTTCGACACCCATCCACAGATTGCCGACTGGCTGCAGCACCAATGGGAGCCCGAGGAATTGCAGCATGGCCGCGCCCTCAGAACCTATGTGCAGACCGTCTGGCCTGACTTCGATTGGGAGGCCGCCTACGCCGCATTTTTCGCAGAATATGCGCCTCTTTGCACAGTGGAGGAACTGGAGGACGACCGGGCGCTGGAACTCGTCGCCCGCTGCGTGGTGGAAACCGGCACCGCCACCTATTACCAGACCCTGCGCGACCTCACCGCCGAACCGGTGCTGACCGAACTGGCCGAGCGCATCCGCCTCGACGAAGTGCAGCATTACAAACACTTCTACCGCTATTTCAGGCAACTCAATGCCGAGCGCGGCCTGTCACGCGCAAGGATTTTCGGGGCGCTCAAGCGCCGCCTGAACGAACTGCGCACGAGTGACGCGGACATCGCGCTGCGGCATGCCTGGGCCTTCCGCCATTCCCCGGCAGAAGCCGATGAGATGCCCTTCGAGCAAGTGTGCCAGCGGCTCTATCACCGCGTGGGCGCGCTGCTGCCCATGGAGCAGGCGGTGAAGATGCTGCTCCGGCCCCTGGCCCTGCCGCACCGCATGGAACACATCATCGAACGTCCGCTGGCGTGCATCGCTCGGCGGGTGATGACAGCCTAGTCCTCTGGCGCACCCACCGCGTTGCACAACAGGTGGATAACGCAGCAAAGCATACCCGACTGCGCTACTCAGACACTCGAATTTCAGGTCTATCTTCTCCCGAAATCACGGCCTATATTGCAACGCGCAAGACGGCATCAGGCCAGATTTTTGGTGCAACAGCGCCGTCCGCTGGCAGAAGATTTCATAACAACCAAGGAGACGCAAAATGCAAAAGTCCTTGCATATCGATCCGGACAAGTGCACGGGTTGCCTGCAGTGCGAGATGGCCTGTTCATATGAGAACTACGGCATGTTCAACACCTCCAAGAGCCGCATCAAGGTGTTCGATTTCCACGAAACCGGGCGCAAGGTGCCCTACACCTGCACCCAGTGCGACGAGGCCTGGTGTCTGCATGCCTGCCCGGTGGAAGCCATCAAGCTCGACGCCACCACCGGCGCCAAGATCGTGCTCGACGACGTGTGCGTGGGTTGCAAGGTCTGCACCATCGCCTGCCCGTTCGGCACGGTGAACTATGTCGCCGATACCGGCAAGGTGCAGAAGTGCGACCTCTGCGGCGGCGAACCGGCCTGTGCCGAAGCCTGCCCCACCGGCGCCATCACCTATGTGGACGCGAGCTGGACCGGGCTGTCGCGCATGCAGCAATGGGCCGACAAGCTGGGCAACCAGAACGCCGCGGCCTGAATCTGCGTCATTCAACACGCGCCACACAACACAAGGAGACGACCATGACCTGGGCAGGAAAGATTCTGCGGGTGAACCTCACGCAAGGCACCATCAAGAGCGAGCCGCTGAACATGCAGTGGGCGCGCGAGTACATCGGCCAGCGCGGCCTGGCCACAAAGTATTTTGTCGAGGAGGTGGACGCCAAGGTCGATCCGCTGTCGCCCGACAACAAACTCATTTACGCCACCGGGCCGCTCACCGGCACCATGGTGTCCACCGGCGGGCGCTATTCCGTCATCACCAAGGGCGCGCTGACTGGTGCGATTGCCTGCTCCAATTCCGGCGGGTACTTCGGCGCCGAATTGAAGATGGCTGGCTGGGACATGATCATCGTCGAAGGCAAATCGGCCAAGCCGGTCTATCTCTCCATCGAGAACGACAAGGCCGAACTGCGCGACGCCTCCCCCATCTGGGGCAAGACCGTGTGGGAAACCGAGCCCTGGATCAAGAACCACCATCAAGACCCGCTGATCCGTGTGAACTCCATCGGCCGCGCCGGGGAAAACGGGGTGATGTACGCGGCGGTGGTCAACGACCTGCACCGCGCCGCCGGGCGTTCGGGCGTGGGCACGGTGATGGGCAGCAAGAATCTCAAGGCCATCGCCGTGCGCGGCACCAAGGGCGTGGGCAATGTGCGTGACCCCAAGGCCTTCATGGCAGCCGTCAACGCCGGCAAGAAGGTGCTGCACGACAACGCCGTCACCGGCCAGGGCCTGCCCAAGTATGGCACCCAGGTGCTGATGAACGTGATCAACGAAATCGGCGCCCTGCCCACGCGCAACCACCGCGACGTGCAGTTCGAAGGCGCCAAGGACATTTCGGGCGAAGCCATGCACGAGCCCCGCAAGACCGACGGCAAGCCCAACCTCGTCACCAACCAAGCCTGTTTCGGCTGCACCATCGCCTGCGGGCGCATCAGCAAGATCGACGAGACGCATTTCAGCGTGGAGAACAAGCCGCAGTATTGGGGCGCTTCGGGCGGGCTGGAATACGAAGCAGCCTGGGCGCTGGGTTCGGCCAATGGCGTGAATGATCTGGAGGCGCTGACCTACGCCAACTTCATCTGCAACGAAGACGGCATGGACCCCATCACCTTCGGTGCCACCGTGGGCGCGGTGATGGAGCTGTACGACATGGGCCTGCTGACCAAGGAACAGCTCGGCGTGGAGGCACCGTTCGGCTCGGCCAAGGCGCTGACCTACTTCGCCGAGATCACCGCGCAGGGCGTGGGCTTCGGCAAGGAGCTGGCCCTGGGCAGCAAGCGCCTGACGGCCAAGTACGGCCACCCGGAACTGTCCATGAGCGTCAAGGGCCAGGAATTCCCGGCCTACGACTCGCGCGGCATCCAGGGCATGGGCCTGGCCTATGCCACCAGCAACCGCGGCGCCTGCCACCTGCGCGGTTACACCGTGGCCTCGGAGGTGCTCGGGATTCCAGTCAAGACCGATCCGCTGGTGACTGAAGGCAAGCCCGAGCTGGTCAAGGCCTTCCAGGACGCCACGGCGGTGTTCGACTCGGCGGGCATCTGCATCTTCACCAGCTTCGCCTGGACGTTGGCCGACGTGCAACCGCAACTCGCTGCCGCCTGCCTGGAAGAGTTCACCATGGACGAGCTGAACACCATCGGCGAACGCATCTGGAACATGGAGCGCGACTACAACAACCGCGCCGGCTTCACCGCCAAGGACGATACCCTGCCGCCGCGCCTGCTCAAGGAGCCGGCCAAGACCGGACCAGCCAAGGGCCTGGTGAACAATCTGCCGGACATGCTGCCCAGGTATTACGAACTGCGCGGCTGGACGCCGGAAGGCATACTCAAGCCGGAAACCCGCACGCGGCTGGGACTCTGATCCACGCCACACCTTCCGGCCTCCCCCTCTGCTTGGAGGAGGCCGGAAGGGGCATGCAATCGGTTCGCCATCGAGGCAGAGACCATGAAACACCACGTCATCATCGGCAACGGCCCGGCAGGCGTCGTTGCAGCAGAAACCCTGCGCAAACATGTCCCTGCGCACGATGCCATCGTGCTGTTCGGCGACGAGGACACGCCGCCTTATTCACGCATGGCCATCCCCTATCTGCTGCACGGCGACATCACCGAGCGGGGCACCTGGCTGCGCAAGGACGCACAGCACTGGAAGCACCTGGGCATCACCCTGCGCCGCGATCGGGTGAAGGCGCTCGACACCGCCACCAGAACCCTGACGCTGGAATCCGGCGGCACCCAGGCCTTCGACACCCTGCTCATCGCCACCGGCTCCAGCCCGGTGCTGCCGCGCATTCCCGGCATCCACGCTCAGCGCGTCCACACCTGCTGGACGCTGGACGACGCCCGCGCCATCGAACAATTCGCCGTGCCGGGCGCACGCGTCATCCAGTTGGGTGCGGGCTTCATCGGCTGCATCATCATGGAAAGCCTGGTGCGCCGCCGCGTGCAGCTCACCGTGGTGGAAATGGGCGACCGCATGGTGCCGCGCATGATGGGCGAAACGGCAGGCGGCATGATCCGCGACTGGGTGCAGGGCAAGGGCGTGGCGGTGCATACCGGCGCGCGCATCGAGTCCATCGAATCCAACCCAGCCGACATGGCCGCGCCACTGGCCGTACGCCTGTCCAGCGGCCAGCGTCTGCCAGCCGATCTGGTGATTTCGGCCGCGGGCGTCAAGCCCAATATCGGTTTTCTCGAACACTCCGGCGTGCAGTGCCTGCAAGGCGTGCTCACCGACGAGCGCATGCAGACCAACGTGCCCGGCATCTTTGCCGCGGGCGACTGCGCCGAGGCCTTCGACCCGCTCTACGGCAAGCCCATCGTCAGCGCCATCCAGCCCAATGCGGTCGATCAGGCCTATGTCGCGGCGATGAACATGGCGGGCAGGCACGCCAAGCTGCGCGGCGTGACGCAGATCAACGTGCTCGATACCCTGGGCCTCATCTCCACCAGCTTTGGCCAGTGGCAGGGCGTGCCCGGCGGCCAGGGCGTGGAGCTGACCGACCGCGCGGGCTTCAGGCATCTCAGCCTGCAGTTCCAGGGCGATGTGATGGTGGGCAGCAACAGCATCGGCACCACCGCGCACATCGGCGTGCTGCGCGGGCTGGTGGAAGGCCGGGTGAAACTCGGCGGCTGGAAAGACAGACTGCTCGACGACCCCACCCGGCTGATGGAAGCCTATCTCGCCAGCGCGCAGGCCCAGGACCGGCGCGGCGACACGGTGCACCATTGATTTCCCGCATGAACACTCCGGCATCCCCCATTGGCTCAATCAGCGCAGCGCCGCAAACCAGCGCACGCATCACCCTGAAGCTGATGGCCACGCTCACCGACTATCTTCCACAACCGCGGCAAGGCCACCAAATGGCGCTGGACATCGCGCCGGGCACCACCATTCAGGATGTGGTCGAGCGGTTTCGCCTGCCGTGGAAACTGGTGCATCTGGTGCTGGTTGACGGCGTGTACATCGCCCCCGACCAGCGCGACAGCCGCGTACTGCTGGAGGGCGAGACTCTGGCGATCTGGCCGCCCGTGGCGGGCGGCTGATGTTTGGCGATCAGGCGCCCGCCAGCACCAGACTGGACATGGCCATCACCCGCAGCGAGTTCGCGCGTCAGCTCAGAGCCGCATTTCCTGCCCTGCAGGAATCTGCGCCGGACGTCTTTTCAGGCGAGTACCTTGGCTGTCAGTGGTCGATCCGGTTGCAGCCCACGGCACCCACACGGCTGGGCCTGATCGTGCTCGAACGCTGGCTGGCCGACATTCGCCTGGGGGCGCGAACGCTCGCGCAGCGCCAGCTCTGGTGGCAACGCTTCAGTGCCCACTTTCAGAAAGGCGGCGGGTAAGCAACTCGCCAGCCCGCGGATCGACGCCCTCGGCGCGGCGCAGAATGCCGTCGAGAATCCGCGGCACCTCGAACACCGCCCGGTTCGGATGCGCTGCAACCCGCGCCCGAAATGCCGGCAGATCGGCCAGAAAGGCCGGTAGTTGTGCCGCAATGGCGCGAAAGCTCGGCAGCACCAGACCATAGCCGTTGTCGCGCACCCAGTCGGTGTTGTAGCGCTCCTGCGGCATGGTCCAGGCATTGCGGGCGACGATCACCGGCAGGCCCAGGTGCAGTGCCTCGCTCAACGAGCCGGGCCCGGGTTTGCCGATGAAAAAATCGCCCAGACGCATCACCTCGGCCACCTCGCTGGTGAAGCCCATCACATGGCGCGGCGCGGCGGCGGGCAGTGCGCGCAGCTTCATGGCCAGCTTGTCGTTATGACCACACATGAAGATGAGCTGGGTGTCGTGCAGGCGCTCGGCAATGGCCAGCATGCTGCGCGAGCCGTGACCGCCGAACATCACCACGCCGACAGGACGTTGCGGATCGAAACCCATGGAAAGCAGCCGTCCGGTGCGATCGAAGTCTTGCGATTCGCGGTAAAAATCCGGGCGGATGATCATGCCGGACGTGGCGTGCACCTTGTCCGGGGGAAAGCCGCTCTCGAGTGCCTGCTGCACCGCGCGCGGCGAACCGCAGATGAGATGCTGATCCTGCCCCTGTTCCATCCAGAAATGCGGCGGGAAATCGGCCAGATCGGTCAGCAGCGTCACATACGGCACGCCGGGCAGCGTGGCCGTCAGGCTGTCATACAGCGCGCGATTGAAATTCGGGATCAGCGACACCACCAGATCCGGTTCGGTGCGCAGCCAGTGCAGTTTGAGGATTTTCAGCAACGTGGGATGGAGCAGGCGTAACGCACCCTGAAGCAATTTCAGCTCATGCCGCAGGCCGAGGGTCAGGCCGCGGGCGAGGCGGGCGTTGTAATAGTCTTCCGGCGAAAACGTGTATCTGCGCAGCGTGCCCTGCGGATCGAGCACGTCAGTCAGGTTGACCAGGCGCACCCGCCAGGGCAGCCCGCTTTGCGCGATGCTCTGCTGCAGCGCCAGGGCCGAAGCCCGGTGGCCCCCGCCAGCATTGAAATAAATCAGATCGACAGTTTTTTTCATTTGCTGAATGTTGAACATGACAGTGAACGATACACCTGTCATGTGACGAAATTACCACGCCATCGTTTCCCGGAACTACGGAAATTTTGTAAATTTCATCAAGGACTGATTGAGAAAATGCGCAGAATCAGGTCACATTCCACACGATGACGGAAGCATATCCGTCTCACACCCTCACCGAATCTGACTTGGAGTCACCATGAAATTCAAACTTGCCCTGATTGCTGCCGCCGTGCTGTCGCTGGCGGCCTGCCAAAAAGCTGAACAAGCCGCCAACGGCGCTGCGAGTGCCGCTCAATCGGCTGCCAGTTCTGCCGTTGCTGCTGGCGCCAGCGCCGCCGGTGCGGCCGCCAGCGCCGCACATGGCGCTGCAGCCGGTGCCGCCAGCGCCGCAGGTGGCATGGTGAACCATGCGGCAAGCGCTGCACAAAGCGCGGCCAGCGCAGCCGGTCACGCCGTTGGCGGCGCCGCCAGCGCGGCAGCGGGTGCCGCCAGTGCCGCTGTGCATTCGGGTGCCAATGCGGTGTCCGGCGCGGTGGACAAGGCTAAGCAAGCCGTCAAACCCTGATCGGCAGAGTCCCCAAAAAAAACGGCGAACTTCGGTTCGCCGTTTTTTTCCGGATTGTTCGGGCTGGTGCAATCTGGGTTCATTCCTCCGCTTCGGGGTTGTCGAGGCTGAAGACTTCGGCGTTGTCGTCGTAGGCATAGACCTCGGCGTAGCGGCCCCAGTCAATCGCGGTGTCGAGCACACGGCGGGCTTCGTCTTCGCTGAGATGATCTTCGAGCTCGGTGAGAAAACGCGAGTCTGGCGCGCGGTGGTTGAAGCGCTCGTCGAGTACCGCGCGAATGCGCGCCACCAGCGGCACACGCTCGGTCAGGTGGCGGGCGAACAACTGTTTGCGTTCCTGCAGGCTGCCATCGACAAAGGTTCGCCCGGCGGGCAGCAGCATGATGTCGCCGTCTTCCACCTGGGCAAAGCCCAGCAGCTCCACGCCTTCGATCAGCGGAAACAGGTCGTCCACCGAAAAGTGCATGTCCTCGGCCAGTTCTGGCAGGCTGATGCGGGTGTTGGCATTGCTTTTTTCCAGCGCGTCGAGCTCTTCGAGCAGACCGGCCAGCGCGTTGACCGAGAGCGGCGGCAGCCGCAGGCCGATGCCCGGCGCCTGTTTGCGCACGGCGTCGCGTCCGGTCGGGCGGGCGGTCATGGCGCCGTAGATGCCTTCAACCAGATCGCGGAACTGCTGCGATTCGCGCTCGCGCGGGTGCGGCAGGTCGATGTGCATTTCGCTGATCACCCGCCCGGGGTTGGAGCCGAGGATGACGATGCGGTCCGCCATCAGCACGGCTTCCTCGATGTTGTGCGACACCAGCAGGATGCCGCGGGTCGGAATCTTGCGCTCGGCCCAGAGGTCGAGCAGATCGGTGCGCAAGGTCTCGGCGGTGAGCACATCCAGCGCGGAGAACGGCTCGTCCATCAGCAGCACGTCGGGGTTGATGACCAGGGCGCGGGCGAAGCCCACGCGCTGGCGCATGCCGCCCGACAGCTCGCGCGGATAGGCGGATTCGAAACCGTCCAGCCCGATGAGGTCGATTGCAGCCAGCGCGCGGGCGCGGCGCTCGGCCGGCGGCACCTTGAGCGCCTCCAGCCCCAGTTCCACGTTCTGCAGCACCGTCAGCCAGGGAAACAGGGCAAAGCTCTGGAACACCATCGCCAGGCCAGGAACCGGGCCGTCGATCGGTTCGCCACGGTGCAGCACGATGCCGCTGGTGGCGGGCACCAGCCCGGCCAGGGTGCGCAGCAGGGTGGATTTTCCCGAACCGGAGCGCCCCAGCAGCACCAGGATTTCGCCGTCACGCAAGTCGAGATCGACGCCGTCGAGGATGACCAGCTCGCTGCCCTCGGGGGTGCGATACGACTTACGCACTCCCGCCAGATGGAAAATGGGCATGGCGGTGGCGGCATCCTGCGCGCTGGGCAGTTCGGGGGAGATCAGTGCGTTCATGCAAAGTCCTTGTTCAGTCGAGTCGCACGCGCGAGGCGGCGATTTGGTAGAGCCGGTGCCAGAGCAGCCGGTTGAAGGCGATGACATACAGCGCCATGACCCCCACGCCCAGGCCCACCTTGAGTGTCTGCCCCTGCTGCGTCGCCTCGGTGATGTAGGCCCCCAGCCCGGTAGCGACCAGGGTGTGGCTGCCCCAGCTCACCACTTCGGCCACGATGCTGGCATTCCACGCCCCGCCCGAGGCGGTGAGCGCGCCGGTCACGAAGCCCGGAAACACTGCGGGAAGATAGAGCTTGCGCCACAGCAGCCAGCCGCGCAGGCCGAGGTTGCGCCCGGCCTCGCGCAGATCGCTGGGAATGGCCGACGCCGCGCCGATGACCGAGAACAGGATGTACCACTGGCTGCCCAGAATCATCAGCGGCGCGGTGAACACGTTGACGTTGAGATGCCAGTGCACAATGGCCACGACCACCAGTGGAAACAGCAGGTTGGCGGGAAAGGCCGCGAGAAACTGCGCCACCGGCTGCGCCACCGCCGCCCAGCGCGGACGCAGCCCGATCCAAATGCCCACGGGCACCCAGATCAGCGCGGAAATCGCCACCAGCGCGAACACCTTGAGCGCGGTGAATGCCCCGAGCAGCAGCACATGCCCCACCTGCGGCCAGCCGAAGTCGCGCGGCAGCACCAGAAACAGCGCCACGATCAGGCCAAGGGTGAACAGCGCCATGCCGGCGATGAACACCCGGCCACCCCAGACGCTGGGCTGACGCTGCGACGATTTGTACGGCGGCACGGTCGGCAACAGCCGCACGCTGATCTCCCACAGCACGGCGGGCAGCCGCGCCAGCCGCTGGGTCAGACGGGTGCGGCGCAGAAAGTCGAGCACCACAGAGCGCGGCGCGTCCACGCTGACGGTGTTGTCCAGGCGGAACTTGTCCGCCCAGGCGACGATGGGGCGGAATAACAGAAAGTCGTAGGACAGAATCACCACAACCATGGTCAGAATGGCCCAGCCGATGGCGTCCAGGTTCTTTTCGCCAATCGCCGCGGCGATGTAGGAGCCGATTCCCGGCACCGAGACCTGCTGCCCGGCGACGGTGAGCGCCTCGGCGGCGACGACGAAGAACCAGCCGCCGGACATGGACATCATCGCGTTCCACAGCAGCCCTGGCGCGGCATAGGGGAGTTCGAGCTTCCAGAAGCGCTGCCAGGCGTTGAGACGATAGAGTGTGGCGGCTTCGCCCAGATCGCGCGGCACGGTCTTGAGCGACTGGTACAGGCTGAAGGTCATGTTCCAGACCTGCGAGGTCCAGACCGCGAAGATCACCGCGAACTGCAGGCCCAGCATGCTGCCGGGAAACAAGGCGATGAAGCCGGTCACGGTGATGGACAGATAGCCCAGGATGGGCACCGACTGCAGCACGTCGAGCAGCGGCACCATGATCTTCTCGGCGTAGCGGTTGTTGGCCGCGATCCAGGCGTAAATCAGGGTGAACACGGTGCTGGCGGCCAGCGCGGCCAGCATGCGCAGCACGGTGTAAAGCGCATATTCCGGCAGGTTGCCCGGATCGAGCGAGAGCGCGATGTGGTCTCCCAGATGGAACGGCACCGCCATCTGCCGACTGGCGTGGCCGATGATCAGCAGCATGCCGATGACCAGCGGCAGCGCGATCAGATCGCGGCGGTTGGGCAGCGGCAACGCCAGGGGGCGGAAGTTGAAAGCCATGAAAGCAAACAGAAACGGGAGCGGGATTTGCAGGAAAAACAGCCACCTAGTCTAACCAGCCGCGCATGAAATTTCGATGCTGCGTCCCTCGCGGGCCACAGGCAAAAGTATCTGGTCGTTTCTCCACTGCGCTCACAAAGGCCATGCACAATTGACCCATGCAAGCCAGAACCTACCTCCGCGCCTCGCTGTTTGCAGCGCTCGTCGTCATCAGTCTCAAGCTCCTCGCCTGGAAAGTCACCGGCTCGGTGGGCTTTCTGTCGGATGCGATGGAGTCCATCGTCAATGTTGCGGCAGCGGCGTTCGCGCTGTTCATCGTGCGCATTGCCGAGGCGCCGCCTGACGCAGACCATCCTTTCGGCCACACCAAGGCGGAATATTTCTCCAGCGGGGCCGAGGGCCTGCTCATCGGCGTGGCCGCGGCGCTCATTCTGGTGGAAGCCGGGCAGCGCCTCACCCAGCCCCAGCCCATCAGCGCCGTGCCGCTGGGCGCGGCCATTTCCGCGCTGGCGACTGCCATCAATCTCGGCGTGGCGCTGTGGATGCTGCGCGGCGCCAAGCGGCTGCGCTCCATCGTCATCGAGGCCGATGCCCGCCACCTGATGACCGATGTGTGGACCTCGGTCGGCGTGATCATCGGCGTGCTGCTGGTGCCCGTCACCGGCTGGCTCTGGCTCGATCCGGTAATCGGCATCATCGTGGCCCTGCACATCCTGCGCGAGGCGTTTTCGCTGGTGAAGCGCTCGGTTGACGGCTTGATGGACAAGTCGATGACCGACGCCGATCTGGCCGAACTCCAGACCGTGCTCGACCGCTTTCGCTCCAAGGACATGCGCTTCGACCATGTCCGCACCCGCGTGGCTGGCACCCGACGCTTTGTCTCCATGCACCTGCACATGCCCGGACAGTGGTCGCTGCAGCGCGCGGCAAACTGCCGTTACTCCGTGGAAAAGGCGCTGATTGACGCCCACCCCGGCATGGCCGTCACGATCGAAATGCTCACCGCGGGGCAGGAAAGCCTGCAGGAAGAAAATGAGCAGGCGCACAGCGGCCGTGAACAGGACGACTGCACCCCCAATCCCCCACACCGTGCCCCGGAGTAGTCCCCCAAGGAGAAGTCCATGCAACTCACCAGCCCCGCTTTTTTCGATGGCCAGTCCATCCCGGCGCAATATGCGTTTTGCAAGCCTGCAGTCGTTGGCCATGTGGCGCTGTCGCAAAACCTCAACCCGCCGCTGGCCTGGCGTGACGTGCCCGCTGGCACGCAGAGCCTGGTGCTGATCTGCCACGACCCGGATGTGCCCAGCCGTGCCGACGACGTCAATCTTGAAGGCCACACCGTGCCAGCCGACCTGCCCCGCGTGGACTTCTATCACTGGCTGCTGGTCGACATTCCGGCCGCGCGCAGCCACATCGACGAAAAGGAATTCAGCCATGAAGTCACCGCGCGCGGCAAGCCGGGCCCCGCATGTGCTGGCGGCATGCGTCACGGCGTGAATGATTACACCGCGTGGTTCGCCGGAGACCAGGACATGGCCGGGCAGTATTTCGGCTACGACGGCCCCTGCCCGCCGTGGAACGACAGCCTGCAGCACCACTACATCTTCACGCTATACGCGCTCGACGTGGCGCGCTGCCCGGTGGACGGCGCGTTCAACGGCGCGCAACTGCGTGCCGCCCTTGCCGGGCATGTGCTGGCCCAGGCCAGCCTCACCGGCACCTACACCCTCAACCCCTCCCTGCGCTGACCCATGGCCGACACACCGGAAGCCCCAACGCCCGCGCCGCCGAACAAAAAACGCGGACTCAACGTCCAGCTCAGCGGACTGCTGGGCATCCTCATCGGCATCGTGGTGCTGGTGAGCATTTTCAGCCTGTTGCGCGAGCGGCTGGTGAACCGCCCGGTGGACGCGCCGCAACTGCAGCTCGCCAATGACAGCCCCTGCATGAACGCGGGCCTCAAAGCCCTGGCCGCCAGCGGAAAACCCGTCACCTACGGCCAGCTCGGCGCGCTGAAGCATCAGTGCGGCGAAGACAGCGACTGAAGCGTGCTCACACCCGCGCAAACTGTAGTTGCACGCGAAGGCCGCGGCTACCTTGCGGGGCAGAGGGAAGATCGGCCAGGGTGATATCAGCGTCATGCTGGCGGGCGATCTCGCGGACGATGGCCAGGCCCAGGCCGCTGCCCTCGCTGCCGTTGTCGAGGATGCGGTAGAACGGCTCGAACACCAGTGCACGCTCGGCCTCGGGAATTCCGGGGCCGCTGTCGTCCATCTGCAGTTGCACCACGGCCCGGGTACCCGGGCCTTCGGCCATGGTGCTGCGCAAGCGCAGAGCCACGCTGCCGCCGGGCGGGGTGTAGGTGATGGCGTTGTGCAGCAGGTTCTTGATCAACTCGTGCAGCAGCAGGGCGTTGCCGCGCACCTGCAGCGGCAGTGGGGGGCTGTCCAATTCCAGTTCGAGGTTCTTGTCCAGCGCCAGCATGGCCAGCTCCTGCATGGCCTCGGTGGCGGGCTGGCGCAGGTCGATGGTTTCAAACACGGCCCGCGCCGCGCCGCCCTGATTCTCGGCGCGGGTGAGCGCCAGCAACTGGTTGACCAGCCGCGTGGTGCGCTCCACGCTGCGGCCAATCTGGCGCAGACTGGCGCGCAATTCTTCGGGGTCGGTTTCGCGCTGCGCCAGCTCGGCCTGCATGCGCAACCCGGCCAGCGGGGTCTTGATCTGATGCGCCGCGTCGGCAATGAAGCGCTTTTGTGTCTGCAAAGACTGCTGCAGGCGCGCGAACAGGCTGTTGATGGAATCGACCAGCGGCGCGATTTCTTCTGGCGCTTCCTGTTCGTCAATGGGGCTCAGGTCATCGGCGCGTCGGCGGCGGATGCGGGACTGCAGTTCGTTGAGCGGCGCGATGCCCTGACCCAGCCCGAACCAGACCAGCAGAATGAAAATTGGCACGACCACGAATTGCGGCAGGATGACGCCCTGCACGATGTCGCGCGCCAGCCGGGTGCGCACCTCCATGTTTTGCGCCACCTGCACCAGCACCGGCATGGCGGGCTGCGACCCGGCTTGCTGCGCAGGCCAGACCCAGGCCGCTGCCAGCCGCACGCTGCGTTGACCCAGTTCGACTTCGCGCCACTGCACCGCGATCGGCGCGCTGGCATGCGTGGGCGGCAGGCTCCACGCAGCGGGCAGGCCCGCATCCCCGGCCAGAACCGTGCCGGTCTTGCTGCGGACCTGATAGCCCTGGATGCCGCCCGCCGGCGGTTGTTGCAGTGTCTGCTGCCACAGAGCGGAATGCACCGCCCCCTGCGCGCCCAATGCCTGCACCTGCGCGGAGAGTTGCAGCAGGGTATGTTGCAGCGCCGCGTCGTAGGGTTTGGCGGCGATGGCCTGCGCCACGAGGTAGGTGATGCCAATGGACAGCGGCCACAGCAGCAGCATGGGCGCGAGCATCCAGTCGAGGATTTCGCCAAACAGCGAACGCGGATGGCGTCTGCGGGCCGGGACTGCATCGCCCTGGGCCGCCTGCCCCGGCAACGGCTGTTCAGACATCGGGTTTGGCGGCCGGGGCGGCAGGCGTCGCTGCGGGAACGATCTTCTCCAGACAGTACCCCAGACCGCGCACCGTGGCGATGCGCACCGGGCCGACTTCGATCTTCTTGCGCAGACGATGCACATACACCTCGATGGCATTGGTGCTCACCTCCTCGCCCCACACGCACAGATGCTCGACGAGCTGATCCTTGCTCACCAGGCGCCCGGCGCGCTGCAGCAGCACTTCGAGGAGGGTGAGCTCGCGCGCGGAGAGTTCCACCAGGTGGCCGTCGAGCGTCACGACGCGGCCGGTGATGTCGTAATGCAGCGGGCCGTGCTGGATGATGGCTGTCGCACCGCCCATGCCGCGGCGCGACAGCGCGCGCACCCGGGCTTCGAGCTCCTGCAGCGCGAACGGTTTGGCCATGTAGTCGTCGGCGCCGAGGTCGAGGCCGCGCACCTTGTCTTCCACGCTATCGGCCGCGGTGAGGATGAGCACCGGCACCGTGGTCCCGCGCGCGCGCATGCGGCGCAGCACCTCGAAACCCGACAGGCGCGGCAGGCCCAGATCGAGAATGAGCAGATCGAAGGAACTGGACTGCAGCGCAGCATCGGCGCTGTTGCCATCAGCGACCTGATCGACGGCGTAGCCCAGCGCGCGCAGCGATCGCAGTAGCCCATCGGCCAGGACCCGGTCATCTTCGGCAATCAGAATCCGCATCACAGCCCTCGTTATGGTCTTCGCCTCTGAGCGCTCCCAGGGCCGACATGCCGACCCGCCCCCCGTGGGGGTCAAGAAAAATTGGGGCGGCCCTGCGTTTCCTTGAGAGGCATCACGCCTCATGGATCAATCTGACCCGATTTTAGGTTGGTGTATTCCCGGCGCGAATCCGGGCTTTCGCGTGTCAGAACGCACAGACCAGATTGATGGTGGTGAAGCTGTCCATATTGTGACCGATCGGCTCCGCGTGTTGTGCAGCATGGTGTTCGAGAGTTTTAACGCGGTGCACCCGGTCACGCCTGCGCCCCCGCCTGCACCTTTTGCGCGAGCTGCGCAACAGACACTCAGACCGAATGTTGCGTCCCGTAGCGCAGGCGCATGACGAGCACGGTCAGCGCCAGGACGAGGGTCACGGCATTGGCGCCCACAAGAGGCCAGCTGCGCTGGATCACGCCGTAGATCAGCCACAGGGCGATTCCCACGGTGAACAGGCTGTACATGCCCAGGGACACGCCGGACACGTCGCGGGTGCGCAGGGTCAGCCAGACCTGCGGCACAAAGGACACCGTGGTGAGGAACGCGGCGCCGTAGCCGATGAGGTCGGTGGGGTGAAAAGCCATGCGGGTCTTTCGAAAACAGGTGAGGCTGCGCGCTCAGGCCGTCTGCATGAAGCTGTTGACGAAGGCTTCGAGCGCAGGCCAGGCGCCACCGGCGCGCGGGTCGTTCACCAGGGCGGCGAAGGTGTAGCGCTGGCCGCTGCGCACCTGTGCATAACCGGCCAGCGACAGCACGCCGTCGAGGCTGCCGGTCTTGGCGTGGATGCGCCCAGCGGTGTCGGGATCGCGGAAGTGGCGACGCAGCGTGCCGTCTTCCCCGGCCAGCGGCAATGAGGAGACAAACTCGGGCATCACCGGACTGTTCCACGCCGAGCGCAGCAGCGCGTTGAGATCGGCCGCCGAGATGCGCGCACTGCGTGACAGACCACAGCCGTTGTCCAGCACCAACCCGGGCATGGGCAGGCCGTGGATCGTCAGCCACTGTTCCACGGCCTGCCCCGCCCCGGCCCAGGTGGCGCGCTGCGCGCCCGCCTGCAGCGCCAGCGTCAGGAACACCTGCTGCGCCATGACGTTGTTGCTGTATTTGTTGATGTCGCGCACCAGCACGGCCAGCGCAGGAGATTCCCAGACGGTCAGTTCGGAGGCACCCGCAGGCAGCGGCGCGGTGCGCACCTGCCCCTTCCAATCGATGCCGACCTGGGCGAACAGCGCGGCCAGAAGACGCTGCACATAGGCGTTGTCGCTCGCCTCGGGCGCGATGTTCCAGGTCTGCGGCCCGCAGGCGGCCGCAAAGCCCCCGGCGAAGCGCGGCGCAAACGGCTGTTTCCAGTCGGCGCGCAGTTTGTCCTTCCAGTTGCCGCAGGCCGCCGCAGTGAGTTTGGGCGCCTCGCGCAGATCGAAGCCCGCCAGCGGCGGCTCCACCGTGATACGCACCTGCTGCGCCGCGGCGTCGGGAACGAAGCCCAGGCGCAGCACACCGAAGTTGACGAGAAAGGGATCGGGCCCGACGTTGTAAGGCGCGGTGGCATCGCCATCGAAAGCGCCGGGGTCGTGCGGTGGCAGGTCAAAGGCCTGGCGGTCGATGAGCACGTCGCCGCGGATGCGGCGGATGCCCAGATCGCGCAGCCGCTGCGCAATGCTCCACAGGTTGTCGGCCATGAGATGCGGGTCGCCGCTGCCGACAAAGGCCAGATCGCCCTGCAGCACCCCGACGCGGATCGGCCCGGTGGCGTACACCGGCGTCTTCCACACATAGGCCGGGCCGAGAATACGCAGCGCGCTGTAGGTGGTCACCAGCTTGAGCACGGAGGCCGGATTCATCAGCGCGTTGCCGTTGACCATGAGTTGCGGCGCGGTGCTGTCGAGTGCCTGCAGCACGAAGGCGCAGGACTGCGGCGGAATGCGCGCCGTCGCCAGCGCCTGCGTCACACTGGCGGGCAACACCGCAGCCCCGCCCAGTCCTGTCTGCTGCGCCCGCGCCAGCAGCGGAGCGCCGGTCAGGGCGAGGGCGGAGCTGAGAAACAGGCGGCGGCTGGGTAGCATGGCGAGGCGCGTTTTTGGTAATAGCGCCATGGTAGATGCGCGGCCGTCATGTCAGTTCCGCACGGCTGTTCCCAAGGAACTGACACCCCATCGGGGGAGACGCGCGCAGCGCGTCAGGGGCAGTTTCAGCTTCGCGTCAATCCCCCTTCCTACAATGCAGCGCATCATGACGTCCCGCCCCGATTTCATCCACCAGTGGCAAGAAGCCGCCGAGAACAACAACTCGGCGCTTTGCGTCGGCCTCGACCCGGAGCCCTCGCGCTTTCCCGCGCCGTGGACCAACGACCCGCTGCGGCTGTTCGACTTCTGCGCCGCCATCGTCGACGCCACGGCTGATCTGGTCTGCGCCTACAAGCCGCAGATCGCCTACTTCGCCGCACTGGGCGCGGAAGACCAGCTCGAACGCCTCATCGCCCACATCCGCAAGGCCGCGCCGAGCGTGCCCGTCATCCTCGACGCCAAGCGCGGCGACATCGGCGCCACCGCGGAGCAATACGCCCGCGAAGCCTTCGTACGCTTCAATGCCGACGCGCTGACCCTGTCGCCCTACATGGGCTTCGATTCGGTGGAGCCTTATCTGCGCTACCCCGAGCGCGGCCTGTTCGTGTTGTGCCGCACCTCCAACCCCGGCGGCGCGGATCTGCAGACCCTGCCCATCGCCAACCCCACGGCCAACCCTTCGGCCCACCTCGGCGACGAACTGCTGTTCGAGCGCGTGGCACGGCTGGCCACGCTGGACTGGAACCGCCACGGCCAGAACGGGTTGGTGGCCGGCGCCACCAACCCGGCGGACATCGAGCGCATCCGCGCCGTCGCGCCGCAAGTGCCGCTGCTCATCCCCGGCATTGGCGCGCAGGGCGGCGATCTCGCGGCCACCGTGCGCGCAGCGCGCGGCAACTTCCTGATCAACGCCTCGCGCAGCGTGCTCTATGCCAGCAACGGGCGCGATTTTGTCGATGCCGCCCGGCGCGAAGCCCGCCGCCTGCGCGACGCCATCAACCAGGAATCCCACGCGGCCGCCCACGCCCACCCTGCCCCATGAGTTCCTCCGCCCCCGCAGCCAACCTCACCCACTTCGACGCCGCCGGCCAGGCTCACATGGTCGATGTCGGCGCCAAAGACGAAACTCACCGCGTGGCCGTGGCCACCGGCTGCATCCGCATGCAGCCCGCCACTTTCGCCCTGGTGCAAGGCGGCAGCGCGAAGAAGGGCGACGTCATCGGCATCGCCCGCGTGGCCGCCATCATGGCCAGCAAGCGCACTGCCGACCTCATTCCCCTGTGCCACCCCATCGCCCTCAACCGCGTGGCGGTGGACTTCACGCTGCACGAGGCCGACAGCAGCATCCACTGCACCGTCACCGCCGAAACCCGCGGCCGCACCGGCGTGGAAATGGAAGCGCTCACCGCAGTGCAGGTAGGGCTGCTGACCATCTACGACATGTGCAAGGCGGTGGACCGCGGCATGACCATCGACGGCGTGCGCCTGCTGGAAAAGCACGGCGGCAAATCGGGCGACTGGGTGGCCACGTCCTGACCCGGACACCGCAATTGCGCCCCGCGCGCAGGGACTTGCCGCCCTTCCTACAATCCGTCGCATGAACATGATGACCGAACCCGCGCTGCTGCGCATGGACGAGGCGCGCCGCGTCTTGCTCGACCCCTATCAGATCGACGAATCTGCCCTGCAGCGTACGCTGGGCAAGGTCTTCGAGCACCGGCTCGACTTCGCCGACATCTACCTGCAATACACCCGTTCCGAGGGCTGGAGCCTGGAAGAAGGGATGGTCAAGTCGGGCAGCTTCGACATCGAACAGGGCTTCGGCATCCGCGCGGTGCAGGGCGAGAAAACCGCCTTTGCCTATTCCGACGACATTTCCGAGCTGGCGCTGCTCGAAGCCGCCGATACGGTGCGCAGCATTGCCCGCGCCGGCAAGGGCAGCGCCAAGGTGCCAACCGAGACCCGGCGCAGCGCGGCGCGCGTGCTGTACGGCGCGACCGATCCGCTGAGCGCGCTCGATTCCAACGCCAAGGTGGCGCTGCTGCAAAAGGTGGACCGTCTGGCGCGTGCCAAAGATCCGCGCGTGGTGCAGGTCATGGCCAGCCTGGGCGGCGAGCACGATGTGATGCTGGTGCTGCGCTCCGACGGCCTGCTGGCCGCTGACGTGCGTCCGCTGGTGCGGCTCAGTGTGAACGTCATCGTCGAGCAGAACGGGCGGCGCGAGTCCGGCACGTCAGGCGGCGGCGGGCGCTACAGCCTGGGCTACTTCGACGATGCGCTGATCGCGCAGTACGTCGATGAGGCGGTGAACACCGCACTGGTCAATCTCGACTCCCGCCCGGCGCCTGCTGGCGAAATGAGCGTGGTGCTCGGCCCTGGCTGGCCCGGCGTGCTGCTGCACGAGGCCGTGGGCCATGGCCTGGAAGGCGACTTCAACCGCAAGGGATCGAGCGCCTTCTCCGGCCGCATGGGCCAGCGCGTGGCCGCCCGCGGCGTGACCGTGCTCGATGACGGCACCCTGCCCGACAGGCGCGGCTCGCTCAACGTGGACGACGAGGGCAACCCGACGCAGCGCAACGTGCTCATCGAGGACGGCATTCTGGTCGGCTACATGCAGGACATGCTCAACGCCCGGCTGATGGGCCGCGCCCCCACCGGCAACGGCCGGCGCGAGAGCTATGCCCACGTCCCCATGCCGCGCATGACCAACACCTACATGCTCGCGGGCGACCGCGATCCGGCGGAAATCCTCGCCAGCATCGACCGCGGGCTTTACGCCGTGAACTTCGGCGGCGGTCAGGTGGACATCACCAGCGGCAAGTTCGTGTTCTCCGCCAGCGAAGCCTGGTGGGTGGAAAAGGGCAAGCCGCTCTATCCGGTGAAGGGCGCCTCGCTCATCGGCAACGGCCCCGACGCCCTCACCCGCGTCAGCATGATCGGCAACGATCTGCGCCTGGACAGCGGCGTGGGCACCTGCGGCAAGGAAGGCCAGAGCGTGCCCGTCGGCGTGGGCCAACCGACCCTGCGCATCGACGGCGTGACCGTGGGCGGAACGGGCTGAGCGCGGCCGCGCACTCATCCAGCCTGACAGCCGGATCGCAGCGATGCGTTCCGGCTGTTGCATTTTTTACCTCCGGTGACATCGGTGAAATGTGCTTTACGGTGCAGGATCGAACCGCGCCCGCCGGGTACAGTGCGCGCAAGCCGAATCCGGTTTCGGCCCCCTCCCAAATGACTGAACAAGGACACCTCCATGAAAACCACCTTCCTGCTCGCCGCGGCCCTGAGCTGTGCTGTGCTCGCCTTCCCCGCCGTCGCCTCGGCCAATCTGCTGAAAAATCACGACGCCAAGGTGCAGTGTGAAAAGCAGGCCAAGGAGCAAAGCCTCAAAGGCAAGGACCGCACCGAGTTCCTCAAAGCCTGCGTGAGCAAGGCCGAGGCCGCTGCACCCGCCGCTGCGCCTGCCACCAAGGAAACCAGGAAAGAAACCAAAAAAGAAGAAGCCCAACAGGGCTCATCTGGCTCGGGCATGGCCGCCGGTGGCGGCGCCGGCAAGGTATGGGTGAATGCGTCCACCAAGGTCTACCACTGCCCGGGCGACAAGTACTACGGCAAGACCAAACACGGCGAATACATGACGGAATCGGCAGCCAAGGCAGCGGGCGACCATCCGGCGCATGGCAAGACCTGCAACTGACACAGGATTGGGCGCCCCAGAGGCGGCTCTAGGTTCCTTCATATTGACCCGCCTTAAGATGCGGACATTCTGACCTGACTTCCATCGCGACGTTTGTTGCGGTGCTGCGCACCATGTCCACGCTCGCCCTGCCCACGGCACGCTATCACCCCGTTTCCCGGCTGCTGCACTGGGCGGTCGTCGCGCTCATTGTGCTGGAGTATCCGTTGGCCTGGCTGATGACCGATCACCGCGGCGCGCCAGAGGCGGCGTTGTCGGCCTGGCATATCGGCGTGGGCACTGCGGTGCTGAGTCTCATCGTGCTGCGTCTGGTGTGGCGGCTGGTCAAAACCCCGCCGTCCCACCCGCCCATGCCCGCTTGGCAGGAGCGCGCTGCGCAGGTCACGCATGGGTTGCTCTATGCCGGATTTCTCGGCCTTCCCCTGCTTGGCTGGGTTGCCGCCTCGGCGCGTGACTGGCCGGTGCATTGGGTCGGCCTGCTTGCACTTCCGGCGCTGCTTGCGGCCAATGTCGGCTGGGCAGAACTGCTGGGCGAATTGCACCAGGTGCTCGCCCTGGGGCTGCTCGGGCTGATCGGGCTGCATGTCGCCGCGGCGCTGTATCACGCGTTCATCCTGCGAGACGGCGGCTTGCGGCGGATGCTGTGACATCCAGTGCAGTGGTGCATGCTTGATGGAACAAATAAAAAGGATGGATTTGGCGTCAGGGCAAGGCGCAAACCACAGCGATACCCGAAGGTATCGCGCGGATTTGCAACGCAGTCATGGCGCCAAAGACGCGTTTTTATGTACCAGATCGCGTGCAACACTGCACTTGGCTCAAACCACCTTCAGTCTGACCAGCTCCGGCTTGGGCTCGGGCGCCTTGGCCTTGAGGTTTTTCAGTGCGTCCAGCACCAGGCGCGCGACGAGCAGATTGCGCGTTGGCTTGCGGTCTGCCGGCACCACATACCACGGCGCCTGCGCGGTGGACGTCGCTTCCAGCGCCTGACTGTAGGCGGACTGGTAGGCGCCCCAGTACTGACGCTCCTGCAGATCGGACGGATCGAACTTCCAGTTTTTCAGCGGGTTGTCGATACGCTCCTGCAGGCGCTCGCGCTGCTCCTCAAAGCTCAGGTGCAGAAAGCATTTGACGATGGCCGTGCCGGATTCGGTGAGCATCTTCTCGAAGTCGGCGATCTGCCGCAGAAAGCGCTTCATTTCGCCATTCCTGATCTCGCCGTGCACCCGGCGGATGACCGGCTCTTCGTAGTGGCTGCGGTTGAATACGCCGATGCAGCCCAGCGGCGGCACCTGGGCATGGACCCGCCAGAGGTAGTCGTGATGGCGTTCCTGCGGCGTGGGCACGCTGAATGACGCGGCACGAATGCCCAGCGGGTTCACCCCGGTGAAAACCGCCTTGGTGGTGCTGTCCTTGCCCGCCGAATCCATGCCTTGCAACACCACCAGCAAGGCCTGCTCGCGGCGGGTGAACAGCAGATCCTGGATGTCACCGATCTGCGCGCGCAGCATCGCCAGTTCGTCCTCCATGGCGCCCCTGGATGGATCGCCGGGCAGGTCGAGCTGGGTCGGGCGGTCTTTCAGGTCGAACGCCTTGCCCGGCTCCACCAGCAGACTGCGGACGTCGCTCAGTGTTGACATCGCCCAGTCCTCAACCCCGCACACCTTTGGCGAGCGACTCGCCTTGCGCTGCGGCGCGCGTCCACCAATGGCGTGCCTTGTCCACGTCCTGCACCTGACCCAGACCCAGACCCAGACCATTCATCGCACGCGTGAACCCGCCTTGTGCGGCCTGCTGCCAAGGTGCAAGCGCTTGAGTGTCGTCCTTTGCCACGCCGTGGCGGTGCACGCAGAGCCAGCCGAGGTTGTATCTGGCACCGGCCGATCCTTGGTTCGCGGCCTTGCGATACCAGCGCGCTGCATGCGCGCAGTCCCTGCGGTCGTGAGAGTGCGCACCCAGCCATTCCTGCGCGGCGGCGTCATCCGCATGCGCCAGCGCGTCGAGCGGATGCTGGTTCTCATCGAAATCGAGGTGTGGCGGCTCGGTCCGGGCACCGATTTCAAGGTGGGGGGGATGTGTGTTGCTCATCTGTACAACGGGTTTCGGCAAGGCCGCAGCATACCCCTCCTCGCGCCCGTCCAAAACAATCAAACGGTATGCTGTGCCAGTGCATTTCATCTTGTTTCAATTCCACTCGGAGACTGTTCCATGCGCCGCTGGTTATCCCTCGTGCTGCTTTCCGTCGCCCTGCTCAGTCTGAGCGGCTGCGGCTACAACGCCCTGCAATCGTCCGACGAGCAGATCAAGGCGAGCTGGGCCGAAGTGCTCAACCAATACCAGCGCCGCGCCGATCTGGTGCCCAATCTGGTCAACGTGGTCAAGGGCTATGCCGCGCACGAAAAGGATGTGTTCGTGCAGGTGACCGAGGCGCGCGCCAAGGTCGGCCAGATCCAGGCCACCCCCGAACTGATCAACGATCCGGCCGCCTTCGCCAAATTCCAGGAAGCGCAGGCGCAGATGACCAGCGCGCTGTCGCGCCTGATCGCCGTGTCCGAGAATTACCCGCAGCTCAAGGCGGACGGCGTGTTCCGCGATCTGCAGGCCCAGCTCGAAGGCACCGAAAACCGCATCACCGTGGCGCGCATGCGCTACATCGAGGCCGTGCAGAACTACAACAATCTGGTGCGGCAGTTCCCCAGCAACCTCACGGCCATGGTCATCGGCATGAAGGTCAAGCCCAATTTCACGGTGGAGAACGAAAAGGCGATTTCAGTGGCGCCCAAGGTGGACTTTGGCGGTGCCGCCCCCGCCCCCGCCGCATCGAAGTAAGACCGCATGACGCTGCTGCGTGGATTCTGGCGGTGCTGGCTGACCGCATTGCTGCTGTGCGGCTTGGCCGCATCGGCCCAGGCCGCACTGGTGCCGGTGCCCGCGCTCACGGCGCCGGTCACCGATCTCACCGGCACCCTCACCCCCGAGCAGACCGCCGCGCTCGATCAGGAGTTGCGCGCCTTTGCGGCGCAGAAAGGCAGCCAGATCGCCGTGCTGATGGTGCCGAGCACCGCGCCGGAAGCCATCGAGCAATACAGCATCCGCGTCACCGACGCCTGGAAGCTCGGGCGCAAGGGGCGGGATGACGGCGTGCTGCTGCTGGTGGCCAAGGACGACCGCGCCCTGCGCATCGAAGTGGGCTACGGCCTGGAAGGAGCGATTCCCGACGCCATCGCCAAGCGCCTCATCGCCGAGGTCATCACCCCGCAGTTCAAGCAGGGCGATTATTTCGGCGGGCTGCAGGCGGGGGTGCAGCAAATCATGAAACTGATCGACGGCGAGAAGTTGCCACCGCCCAGGGCCGCGGCGCATCCCGAAGGCGGAATGGCATCGACCCAAACCGCCTTCTTCCTGCTGATCGCCGCTGTGTTCGTCGGCTCCGCGCTGCGCGCGGCGCTGGGCCGCACCGTCGGATCCGGTCTGGCCGGCCTGATCGCGGGGGGCGTGGGCTGGTGGCTCATCGGCTCGCTGCTGCTGGGCGTTGGCATGGGTTTGGCGGCCTTCTTCGCCGTGTTCAGCGGCGTGCGTTTCGGTGGCGGGCCGGGCGGGTTTGGCGGCGGCGGGTTCGGTGGCGGCTCCGGTTCCGGCGGCTTCAGCGGTGGCGGCGGCGGGTTTGGCGGAGGCGGCGCTTCGGGCCGGTGGTGACATGCGACTCCAACATCTGATCCGGCACCTCGGCTTTGCGCCCTGGCGCGTGCGCCGGGCCTTTCCGCATGCCACACTGCACGCCATCGCCCAGGCCATACATGCCGCTGAACAGCAGCATGGCGGCGAGATCCGCTTTGCCGTGGAAGGCGCGCTCGACCTGCCAGAACTCTGGCGCGGCGTCAGCGCCCGGGAACGCGCCATCGAGGTGTTCTCCCACCTGCGCGTCTGGGACACGGAGCACAACGACGGGGTGCTGATCTATCTGCTGCTGGCCGAGCGCGATGTGGAGATCGTTGCCGACCGCGGCATTCACCAGCAGGTGGATGCCGCCGCCTGGGAACAGGTGTGCCGCAGCATGGAAGCCTTGTTGCGTCAGGAACGGTTCGAGGCTGCTGCGCTGCAGGGCATTGCCGGGGTCAGCGCCCTGCTCGCCCGCCACGCCCCGTCGCCCGCAGCACAAAAGCGCAACGAGCTGCCCGACTGGCCGGTGGTGCTGCGGCTCTGATGTTCCCTCGGGTTCAGGGGAACAGTCCCTTGAACAGGCCCGGGACGGCGCGCTGCGGAGGCTTGGCCTGTTCTGGCGCAAGCTGTTGCCGCAGAGCGTCCTGCAAGGTGTTTTTCAGCGCCTGGCGCAGCAGGTTGCCACCAGCCTGCGACCACAGCACGGTGTAGGCCGGCTGGGCAAAACTGCCGCTCACGCGCAGCGGCACCGTCACGCCGCGCAGGGCCGCCCATTCCGCGCCGCCCTGCCCTTGCAGCGTGCCGACCACGCTCGGCAGCAGCAGGTAGTCCATACGCTGTTTGGGCAGATCGAGCCAACCTTCGCCGCCGACCCGCAGCAGGGGGCTTTGCGCCGACAGATCGCTGTTCTGCGCCACGCCGTTTTGCAGATTGAAGGTTGCGCCCAGCGCGGTGAAATCGGTCTGCTCGCCCGGCGTGGCGGCGAACTGCGCGTCCTTGCGCGCGGCGAGCAGGGCACGGGCGTTGCGCAGCATCTGTGCCAGGTTGAACCCCTTGACCGCGCCGTTTTTCACATCCAGCCGCGCCTTGCCCGAGACACTGGCCAGCAGCGCCTGCAGCGTCTTGCCCTGCGCGTTCAGTTCCAGCGTCCAGCTTGCCTTGCCGAGCAGAAAATTCTTGCCTGCGAGGGCTTGCAAAATGGGCTGCACGCTGACATCGCGCGCGTTTTGCTGCAGGGCGTAGCGCTGGCGCGCCAGATCGACATGCAGGGTGGCGCCAACCGTGCCGCCAAACCCCTGCGCGCTGAAGGGCAGCAGAGTCAGCGTCTTGCGGTCACTGACGAGCGTGCCCTGCACCGCGCTCCACTGCATGCCCTTGAACAACAGACTGCCGATCTTGAACTGCGCGTTCAGCGCGATGGTCTGGAAGGCCGAGAGGTCGATGGGCGTGTCGGCAGACGCGTTGGCCGCTGGCTTGGCCGAGACGGGGGCCAGCCAGTCATCGAGGCGGATGCGGTCGGCGTTCAGGTCGAGCTTCAGGGCGCTGGGCTGCGTCCAACCGCCTGCCGCCTTGACCGTGCTCCCGGCCATCATGCCCTGCAACTGGAACTGCGCCGTCGGTGGCGTGGCGCCCTCGGCGGCCGCATAGTGCGCATTGCCCTGCAGCGCCAGGGTGCGCGGTTTGGCCGCATCGCCCGCGACCACCTGTCCGGACAGCTTGAGCGCCAGCAGGTCGTAGCGCGACCGGGCCAGGTCGAGTTGCAGCGGCGATGCCAGGGTGAACCGCAGCGCTCCGGCCTTGTCCGTGACGCCGCGCTGCACGTCCAGCTGCGCGACGGGAATACGCAGCGCGCTCCACGTTCCCGTGGCCTGCTCGGTGCCGAGCTGCAACTGCAGCGGCTGCGGCGCAGCCAGATGCAGCGCGGCGTGAAGCGCGCCGAGCTGCAGCGCGTCGCCCTTGAGGCTGAGCATAGGCAGGCTGGCCTGCGCGGTCAGCGCCTCGCCGTCGCTGGTGCGCGCCGTGGTCTTGAGACTCCATTGCTGCGCATTGAGCGTCAGCGCCGGGCTGGTGGCCAGGGCCAGCCCGGCCGCGTTGACCTGGGTCTGCATGGCTTTCAGCCCGAGCGCATCGCCCTGCACGGACAGCGCCAGATCGGACAGCGCCAGACTGTGTTGCGCGGGGTCGGTCTGCAACTTGCCACGCAGGTCGATGCGGGTGGCGAGTGCGGGCTGGACAAAGCGCGCGGCGGTGCCCAGATGGAAGCTACCGGCGCTGCCGCCCTCCAGCCCGGCGAGTTCCAGATCCAGCCCGGCGAACGTGCCGTGGATCTGCGCCTTGTCGTCGTCGTAAGTGATGGCGCCCTGTTCGACCTGCAGGCGATGCACCGACAGCCCCAGAGGGCTGCGCGCCTGCGCGGCATCGGGCTTGTTGTCCGGCAGCAGATCGGCAAAATTGAACTGTCCCTTGGCGTTGCGGGCAACGTGGATTTGCGGCTTGATCATCACCACCCGATCGACCACCAGCTTGCGGCGCAACAGCGCGAACAGGTCGAGGTGCAGCCGCAGATCGTCCGCCCGGGCGAACACCGCGGTGGAGTCGCGCTCGCTCAGGGTGAACGGCCCGGTGCGCAGAGTCAGCGGCGGAAACAACTGCAGCGCGATGGTGCCCGGCAACGTCAGGGTGCGGTGCTCGCGCTCCCGCACCACCTGAATCAGCATGGCCTTGTATTGATTGGGATTGAAGGTGAGCAGCACGATGCTCAGCCCGCCCACCAGCAAAATGACCGCCGCCAGCAGCGCGGCCACCACCCCCTTGAGCAAGCGTGCAGTCCAGCGTTTGCGCGGCGCGGGCACGGGCGGCTGCGGCACAGTGACCTCAGTCATTGTCGGGACTTGCACCGCGGGGGCAAACCCTCAGGGGCACAATGCGGGCTGTGTTGGCAAACATGGCCGCCGATTCTAGGCCGCCTCTTTGACGGCCCGGAGCTCCCCTGCAAAAGCGTTCGCACACACCGCCACTCCTCCATGTCCACTTCTTCTGACCTCCTGATTCTCGGCGGCGGCATTGTCGGCAAGGCCTGCGCCCTGGCCCTGGCCCAGGCCGGGCTGAACCTCACCCTGCTGGGCGCCCGCTCCTTGGCCCAGGCCTTGCCGCCCGAGCGCTATACCCAGCGTCTGTACGCGCTCAATGCGGCGTCCCGGCAATTGCTCGATCAGTTGCGCATATGGACACACATCCCGCCCGAGCGCGTGCAGCCGGTGCAGGCCATGCATATCCGCGCCGACGGCGCGCAGCTCGCGTTTCAGGCGAAGGACGCCCGGGCCGAGGCGCTGGCGTGGATCGTCGAGTCCGACGCCATCGAAGCCGCGCTCGATCTGGCGCTGCGCTTCGAGCGCCGCGTGCAGATCGAGCCCGCGCAGGCCGCGCGCCTGTCACGCCCGGGCGACCATCGCGGCTGGCAGGTGCAGACCGACGACGGCCGCACGCTGCAGGCCACGTTGCTCGTCGGCGCCGATGGCGAACACAGTCTGGTGCGCAAAGCTTCCGGCATCCCCATGGACGTGCATGACTATGTGCAACGTGGCGTGGTGGCCAATTTCGTCTGCGCCGCGCCGCACGACGGCAGTGCCTTCCAGACCTTTGCCGACGGCGGAGTGATCGCCCTGCTGCCGCTGGCCCCGATGCAGGGTCGGCCCATGGTGTCTCTGGTGTGGTCTGCCCCCGAACCGCTGGCGCAAGAGTTGCTCGCGCTGCCGCCGCACGCGCTGGCACAGCGCGTCGATGCCCACCTGCCTGCCCTGCGCGCGCAGCATCTCGGGCCGCTGCAGGCTGCGGGCCGCGCTTCCGCGTGGCGCCTGCAGCGCCAGCTTGCCCGCCGCACCGTGGCCGATGATCTGGTGTTGATCGGCGACGCCGCGCACCGTGTCCATCCCCTTGCCGGGCAGGGTTTGAACCTCGGCCTGCAGGACGTGCAGGTGCTGGCGCACACCCTGCAGCAGCGCCCGGCAGGGCAAGCCATCAACGATCCGCGCCTGCTGCGGCGCTATTCCCGCGCCCGGGCGGAACAGGTGCTGGCCCTGGCCACCGCCACCGACTCCCTGGCCCGGCTGTACGCCGCGCAAAGCCGCATGCCTGCGCCGCTGCGCGCATTGGGCCTGCACGCCGCCAATGCCTTGCCGCCGCTCAAGCAATTACTCACCCGGTATGCTTCGGGTCTTCCCTACCTTGCCTGATGCGCAGCTCTGCGCCCGATCGCCTTCATGAACTCCCTGCTCTCCCGCTCTCTATGGCGCGTCCTGCGCCTGGCCGCGCTGTCGGTGGCCGTCCTGTCCGTTCCCGCCATGGCGCAAACCCTGGCCGACACCCGCGCCGCGCTGGAAAAGGCCATGCCCGGCCTGCCCGCCAGCGCCAAGATCATCAAGACGCCATACGCCGGGCTGTATGAAGTCGATGTCGGCAGCAAGATTTTCTACACCGATGCCAAGGCCACTTTCCTCTTTGCTGGCGAAATTTTCGACACCAAAACGCAGAGCAATGTCACCAAGGCCCGCATCGACGAACTGCGCCGGGTGAACTGGAAAGACCTGCCCTTCAAGGACTCGTTCCAACTGGTGTTCGGCAATGGCAAGCGTCAGATCGCCATTTTTGAAGATCCGTACTGCCCGTTCTGCCACAAGATGGAAGCCACACTGGAGAAAATGAGCAACGTCACGCTGCATGTGTTCGTGGTGCCCATCATCCGCCGCGAATCCATGCAGCAGGCGCGCGACATCTGGTGCGCCCCCAACCGCAGCAAGTCCTGGCTCGACTGGATGAACAATCAGGTGCAGCCCCCCAAGGCCGCAGCCACCTGCGTCGATCCGCTCAAGACCAATGTGCAACTGGCGGAAAAGCTGGGCATCTCCTCCACCCCCACACTGATCTTCATGGACGGCAGCCGCATGGAAGGCGCACTGCCGCAGGAAGACGTCGAGAAGAAGCTGGCGTCGATCAAGTGATTCCCAGGTAGAGGCGCCACAGCAGATACACCGCCATTCCCCCGGCGATCGCGGCAAGCAGTTTGCGTGTTCCCAGCGCCAGCGCGGCGCTGGCGAGGGCACCCGCCAGCCAGGGGTTGCGCCAACTCAGGTCCCAATGCTGCCCGTCCGGCAGCAGCACCATGGGTATGACGATGGCGGTGAGCACGGCCACCGGCACATGGCGTAAAGCCTGCCGCACGCGCGGCGAAAACTGCAAACGGCCGCCCAACCCGAACAGGGCGTAGCGAATGGTGAAGGTCACAGCCGCCATGCCGGCGATCACGGCCCAGTTCGCCCAGCTCATGGCGCCTCCCGCATCGTCGGCGCAGAGTGCGCAGCGTCTCGCCCATCCATCCACACCCCAACCAGCACCCCGGCCAGCGCCGCCAGCAACAGGCCGAGCTTGTACGGCAGGTCGCGCGCCAGCAGCGCCACCGCCGCCGCGGTGAGTGCGACGGCAATGCTCGGCCGCTCGCGCAACAGCGGCACGACAATGCCCACGAAGGTCGCCACCAGGGCGAACTCCAGGCCCAGATGGGTGAGGGCCGGGCTGGCCTGCCCCAGCAAGGCGCCAGCCGCAGTCCAACCCAGCCAGTTGCCATACATGGCCGCGCCCGAGCCCGCCGTGTACCAATGCTTGAACGGCGCACCGTCGTCGCGCGCGTAACGGTGGTGCACTGCAGCATAGGTTTCATCGGTCAGCCAGAATGCCAGCAACATGCGCCAGCGCTGCGGCAGCCGCGCCATCTGCGGCTGCAGGCTGGCCGAATACAGCAGGTGTCGCAGATTGACGACCAGGGTGGTGAACACCACCACCAGACCGCTGGTCCCCGCACCCAGCAGACTCAGGGCGATGAACTGCGCCGAACCGGCGAACACCAGCGCCGACATGGCCAGCGCGCCGGTCATGCCCAGGGAGCTGGAGGCCGCCAGCGCTCCAAAAATCAGCCCGAAGGGCGCGGCGCCGAGCAGCAGCGGCAGGGTGTCGCGCGCACCGTGGAGAAATTCGGTGCGGCGCGCTGGCGCGGGAATGGATGCAGCAGGATTCATCCGTGCAGACTACGCCCCTTGCTGTGGCCGATCTTGTACGTTCTTGCGCGGGGCATAGCCGCCAGGTGTGACGCCGAACGCGCGCTTGAACAGCCGGTGCAGATGCGACTGGTCGGCAAAGCCCAGGCTGGCCGCCACCGCGCCCGGACTCTGCCCGCCGCGCAACAGGCGCTTGGCCTGCGTCAGCCGCCATTGGTTGCGCCAGGCATGCGGTGGTAGGCCGACCGTGCGCGAAAACACCCGGTTGAGATGCCAGGGGCTCAGGCCGACTGCGCGCGCCAGATCGTCGAGGGTCAGTGCCGCATCGGCGTCGGCGCGCAACAGGTCCTGCGCGGTCCGAACGGCGGCATCCTCGCGTCCGGACGCGGGTTCTGCCACTCCGGCATGGCGCAGCAGCGGGGTCATGGTCTCGCGCCAGGCCCAGCTGCGCAGCAATGAATCCCTTGAGGCGGTGAGCGCCGCATGCAGACCCTGCAAAGCGCGGAACAGCGCCGGATCGTCGAACACCACCCGATCGAACACCGGTTGGCGCGTATCGCCGTCGCGCAGCTCGGCCATCAAGGCGCCCAGCAGCTCGGGCCGTGGATAGAACACCCGGTAGGCCCAGCCAGCATCGCAGCCACGGCTGCCATCATGCACCTCGCCGGGCGGAACGACCACGACCGTGCCCGCTGGCGCGTCATAACTGGCTGCGCCGCAGCGGAAATGTTCCACGCCGTGTTCGATGACCGCAATGGCGAAGGTCTCATGCACATGCGGGGAGTAACGATGAGACCGGAAACGCGCCGTGAGCATCTCCATGTCGCCAAAGTCGGCGGCAAAGCGCAACTGCGCAAACTCTGCGCTTGCCTGCGATACCCGAGCAATTTTGAGTGGTTGCGCTTGTTTCGTCATGTTTGCCAGCGTACAAGAGCGGATCGGGCATAGCCACTATTCAGGAGAGCGTGATGCGATTTTTTGATCTGGAACCCGCAGATTCTCGCCAACTCGCGCAGGAACTGCTTGAGGCCGACGCGCTGGCGCAGACCTGCTGCGCCGCAGACCTGCTCGGCGGCTCGCAGCACGATCTGCCGCTGTTGCAACAGATCATCGAATGCATGCCCGCGCTCGACACCGCGCAGGTGCGGGCCATTGCCGCAGCGCTCGGGCGGGTGCTTCTGCTGTCGCAGCCAGGCAGTGAATGGGCCGTGGTGCAGGGCGTGCAGCGGCGCGGCCTGGCCATCCGCCGCATCGGCACCCTGCACTGGATTTCGCCCGAAGGCGCGCTGCGCTCGCATCTGCACGGCCAGGCGGCAACCGACCTGCAGCGCCTGCATGCCAGCATGCTCGAACGCCTGAACCCGCCGGCGCTGGCGGCCTGAGACGGCGCTCACGCCCCTGGCTTGTTCACCGTGTAGCCATCGTTCAAGGTCTTGAGGAAAGCGATGATGTCGCGCATGTCCTGTGCGGTCATCGCGGGCTGTTCGCCCCGCTTGCGGTTGAGCGGCGGATCGGTCACGTCCACATTGGCGTGGTCGGGCGGCGGGAGATCGTTGAATTTCCGCACCTTGCCGTCCACGGCGGGATAGATCTTGCCGGGCTGGACGTCGCGGAAGTTGTAGAAGTCCAGCACCTGCTGCAGGGTGTGATAGACGCCGTTGTGGAAGTACACCGGCCGCTGCGCCACGTTGCGCAGTGTGGGGGTGAGGAACATGCCGCAATACTGCGTCTGGTTCTTCAGATCGGTGCGGAAGGGGCCGCACAGACCGAGATCGACATATTTCGGATTGAAGTTGGCCGGGATGTGCGGGTTGCGCGGCACACCCAGCGCCTCGTACTGGGTGTCGGTGAACAGCGGCGGCAGGCCGGTGGCGGTGGGCTTGTCCAGATGGCAGGCGGCGCAGTCGCCCACCTTGGGGTCGTTGAACGCCAGATAGCCACGCATCTCCTGCGGGCTGAGGCGGGCCTTGCCCTGCAGCCAGGCGTCATACCTGCTGTTGAAGGCATGGAACCTGGGGTCTTCGATCTGGTAACGGGCAATGGCGAACAGCGCTTCGGCCACAGTCAGTTCCGGATCGGTGAACACATTGGGGCCGAAGAGTTGCACAAACGTCTTGGCGTAGGGCTGGCGTTCGATGATCGCCGCCACGCGCTGCGGCGCGCCGGCATCCATCTCCACCGGGTTGAACAACGGCCCCTCGGCCTGTTGTTGCAGGGTGTTGACACGGCCGTCCCAGAACAGTCCGCCGGTGGGCACCAGATTTTTTGCCGTCTGCGCCGCGTTCTGCGCGGTCTTGGTGGCGCGCTGGCTGCTCTGACCCAGCGCCACGAGTTGCTGCAGGGTGATGGTTTCGTTTTCCTCGTCATCCGGGCCGATGGAAAAATTCTGCTGACGGTAGAGGTAAGCCAGCGACGGCGGCGGGCGAAAGCCTGACGCATCCATGCGCGGCCCGCCCAGCATCACCGGCCCGCTGCCCGGCGGCGGGTTATAGCCATTAGCCGGATCGTGGCAGGAGGCGCAGGACTGCTTGCCGGAGCCCGACAGCGCGGTGTCGAAAAACAGTTGTTTTCCCAGTTGCGCGGCAGCAGACAAAGGCGGGCTCGGCGGCAGCACAAGTTGCACCGGATGCGGATTGCCGCCTGCGGCAAGGATGGCGCTGTCCACCGGGTGCTTCAGCCAGTCCATGAGCATCAGATGCGGCTGTTGCGCGACCACTTCAGCCGCGCTGGCGCCAAGCAGGGTGATGAGCGCCGCCACCAGCCACCGTCGTCCAGAACTGCGGCGGGGCGCAGGACCGGGGTTTGCGTTTGTCGCGGAACCGCGGCGGAATGCGGAGGATGCCATGTGGATGGTTCCCGGAATGGACTTTCCCGACGGCGAGGGGGCAGCCGGGGAGAGGCGGAGCTGCGCCCCCCCTCACCGCCCGACCCCGCGTGCGGGGAGGGGGTTCAACGGCGACGCGCACTCAGCTCTTGGCCGCGGTGACGCTGGTCTGTTTCACCAGGACCGGCGCTGCGTTCAGCGCAGTGCCGTACGCCGGGTCGAGATACAGCGGCGTGTTCGCTCCGGCGGTGCCGGTGAAGTTGAACATGTCGTTGATCGAGCCGGTGGTGGCATCGAACGAACCGCCGCCCAGGCGCTGACCGCCCAGCCAGTTGTCTTCGATGAACTTCACCACCGAGGCCTGCGAAATCGGGGTGTTGCTCACGTAATTGGCCTTGGCCCAGGGCGAGATGACGAGGAAGGGAATGCGCGTGCCGGGGCCGCAGCGGCCGTTGACCGGTTTGCCATTCACTCCATTGAGCGGCGTGCTGCCCGCCTTGCCGCAGACGCCCGCGCCATTCAGCTGATCCGCCTGGCTGTCGAAAGAGGGGTTGGTGGTGTTGGCGAAGGCGTGGTCGTACCAGCCGTCGGAGTCGTCCCAGGTGACGATGACGGCGGTATCTTTCCACTGCGGCTGCTGCTGCAGGAAATTGACCACCTTGGTGACAAAGGCCTGCTCGTCCAGCGGGTCGGAATAGCCGGCGTGGCCGTCTTCATACGCCGGGGCTTTCAGGTAGGACACAGCCGGGAAATTTCCCGCCTTGACCGTGGCGAAAAAGTCCTGCATGCCGTACTCGTGGTTGGCCGGATCGACGGTCTTGCCGTCGGTCTCCAGGGTGTGGCCGATGGCCGCCACGGCGCTGGGGCGGGCATGCGTGGGGTTGGCGGTGGAGGCGAAATACTGGAACCAGTTGTGATGCTGGATGTAGTCGGTGACCGTGCTGCCGACCGCCGGGGAATAGGTGCTGCGTTTGCAGCCGGTGGTGCCGTTGGCGTTGACGGTCTGCAGATTGAAGCCACCCATGAAGCCGCCCCAGGAGATGTTCTTGGCGTTGAGCAGATCGCCAATGTTCTTGCCGGTCATCATCACCTGATCGATGGTGCTGGAGCAAGTGTCGTGGCCGGGATCAACGTCGTTGATCATGGTGTCGCCACCCTGTCCGTCGTTGACGTAGTACGAGTAGGTGCTCATGGTGAATGGCTGCTTGCTGGTGGCGACGATCTGCATGCCATTGGTCTGGCCGCTGACCACTTCCAGCGCGCCGGGCGTGGACGGGCCGTAGGTGTCGGTGTAGGCGTTGTCGCTCATGGCGAAATGCTGGGCGTAGTTCCACAGTGCGGTGACGGTGTTGCCGTCGAAATAGCCCATCACCTGCCCCTTGGTGCCGAATGCGCCCACGCCGCCGGTGGTGCCCTTGCCGGTATACAGGGGAAACAGGTCCGCCTTGCCGTTGTCGTAGGCCTGCTGTTCTGCCGTATAGGCGTGGTTCTGGTCGGCGGTGTTGGCCTGGGTGCGGTCGAGGCGGTACGGCTCGGTCGCATCGGCGCCGTTGGCGGTGTTGGTGAAGTTGGGGTTGTTGCTCAGCAGATTGGCACTCACCAGATTGTTCACCGCTGGCGTGCCTGCGGTGGCGGTGAATGCAGGCTCACCCGCCAGGTTGGCGGCGTTCGGATAGGTGGCGAAGTAGTGATCGAAGGAGACGTTTTCCTGATAGATCACCACCACATGCTTGATCGGCGTGGCCGTGGGCAGTGCGCTGGCGGCGGTGTAATTCACGGTCGGCGCAGCCTGCGCCGTGGTGGAAGAACCGCCACCGCCACAGGCGGCAAGGGCGATGGCGGCCACGGCAACTGCCGAGGCCAGAAGGGTTTTGCGCAGCATGGTGAAACTCCCTGAAAGATGTGAACGCGATCGGCCGCGTGCCGGCTTGTCACAGCCAGCCGGTCACGCAATGACAGGGATTCTTGAGGGCGGAAATGTCGGTTCCGTGACCAGGTTGCGTCTGGCAACATCTGGTTTCAGACGATACGGGCCGTTTACTTTTCGGGGAGTTTGTCACGCGCCGTCTGCGCGGTGACGGGTCACTTCGCCAGACTCTTGAGCGCCTGGCGGATGCCGTCGTCCACGCTGCAGCCTTCGGGCAGGGTCTTGACGGCGGCAGCCGCCTCGCGCTCGGAGTAGCCCAGGGCGATGAGGGCCTGCAGCACGTCGGAGGTGCTGCCCGCCGCTGCGGCAGATGCGCCCCCGCCCAGATCGGCGCCGAGCTTGCCCTTGAGTTCGAGCAGCAGGCGCTCGGCGGTCTTTTTGCCGATTCCGGGAACGCGGGTCAACCGCGCGCTGTCTTGCTGCGTCACGGCCTGGGCGACCTCGGCCACGCTCAGGCCCGAGAGTACGGCGAGTGCGATGCGCGGGCCGATGCCGCTGATCTTGAGCAGTTCACGAAACGTTGCCCGCTCGCCAGCGGTGGCAAAGCCGTAGAGCAGATGCGCGTCTTCGCGGATGACGGTGTGGATCAGCAGGGTGACGGTGTGCCCCACGGTCGGCAGGTCATAGAGGGTACTCATCGGCACATCGACCTCGTAGCCCACGCCGCCCACATCGAGCAGGATCTGAGGCGGGGATTTGTCGAGCAGGGTGCCGTGCAGTCGTCCGATCATGGGCAAACTTTAGCAGCGCAGGGCAAGCCAGCCGCTAACATTCGCGGATTCTTTTGTGGCTTCCCCCATGACCCGACCCTCCTCCTACAGCAAAGACGATCTGATTGCCTGCGGCGAAGGCCGCTTGTTCGGCCCCGGCAACGCGCAACTGCCCCTGCGTGAAATGCTGATGATGGATCGCATCACCCTGATCTCCGATGAAGGCGGCACCTACGGCAAGGGCCAGATGCTGGCCGAGCTCGACATCCACCCCGATCTGTGGTTTTTCGGCGTGCATTTCCAGGGCGATCCAGTGATGCCTGGCTGCCTGGGGCTGGATGCGATGTGGCAACTTGTGGGTTTCTACCTGGGCTGGATGGGTGCTCCTGGACGTGGCCGTGCGCTGGGCGTGGGCGAAGTGAAATTCACCGGCCAGGTGCTGCCCACGGCCAAGCTGGTGCAGTACCGCATCGACCTCAAGCGCGTCATCAACAGCCGGCTGGTCATGGGCATCGGCGACGGCACCATGCTGGTCGATGGCCGCGAGATCTACACCGCCAAGGATCTGCGCGTCGGGCTGTTCACGTCCACGGAAGGTTTCTGAACGCGGGCTTCAGCGCGACCACGCTGGCTGCATTCGGGAATACCCCCGGCTGGCAAGACCCGCCTTTCGGGGAGACAATGCGCGCTTGTATCCAAATGTACAGGATTGCCATGCAACGCCTTCGCCCCGCCACCGCGTTTCAACCTCAACGCCGCCGCCTGCTGGGCTGGGGCCTGGCCGCCGCCGGACTGGCTGCCGCAGGCGCCGCCGCGCCGCACCTTGCAGCCTTCGCCACCGATGCGGCCGATTTCATCCGCGGCCCCAAGGTGCCTGACGTGCCGTTCACCAAGGTGTCCGATCATGTGTTCGTGATCTACGCCGCTGATGGCTTTCCAACCGAAAGCAACCAGGGCATGATGAGCAACATCACCGCGGTGAAAACGGCCAAAGGGGTGGTCATCCTCGACACCGGCGCGTCGGTGCAGATCGGCGAGATGGCCATCCGCCAGTTGCGCAAGCTCACCGATCAGCCGGTGGTCGCGGTGTTCAACTCGCACTACCACGGTGACCATTGGCTGGGCAACGACGCCTTCGTCAGCGCTTACGGTCAGGACCTGCCGATCTACGCCATGCCGCACACCCGCGAGCAGATTCTGGGCGCAACTGGCACCGAATGGCAGCAGGCCATGCTCAAGTGGACCAACCAGTCCAGCGCAGGCACCCGCATCGTCGCCCCCAACCGCGACGTCAAGCACGGCGACGTGTTCGACTTCGGCGACGTCACCCTGCGCGCGCACCACTATGGCACCGCGCACACGCCGTCGGACGTGTGCATCGAAGTGGTGCAGGACAAGTTCACCTATGTGGGCGACGTGATGATGAACCGCCGCATCGCCAATATGGACGACGGTTCCTACCCCGGTTCGCTGGCCTATATGGACAAGATGGAACAGGCCATCCCCGGCAGCAACTGGCTGCCCGGCCACGGTCATGCCGGGCGCGAAGTCATGGCTTGGCAGCGCGAACTGTTCGCCGCCATCTGGGAGCACGCGCAACAGGCTGCGCGCGACATGGCCGGCCCCGACGCCGCCATCGCCGCCGCCAAGGCCGACCCACGCGTGGCCTCGAAGGCCAAGGAGACCGCAGGCTGGGACAACAACATCGGCAAGTACATCAGCCTGGCGTATCTGGAGGCGGAACAGAAGGCATGATCCCGCCGCCGGGCCATCACATGGCAATGCCGCGCCATGCCCCCGCCAGAAGCTGGAAGGCGAGATACGCCATCAGCAACGCGATCGCGGCGTCGAGCAGCCGCCAGGCCCGCGCGGATTTGAACAAACCGGCCAGGCGTCGGCTGCCCCAGGCGAGCGCGACGAACCACAGCAGCGATGCCAGCATGGTTCCCGCCGCGAACGGCACCTGCTGCGCAGCAGGCTTGCTCGCCCCAATCGACCCGATGAGCACCACCGTGTCCAGCCACGCATAGGGATTGGCAAACCCAAGCAGTACGGCAGTTTTCAATACTCCCCGCTGCGAAGCCGCAGTGCTGTCACCCTGGGCCGACTCGGACGCATTGTGAAGGCTGGCGCGCAGCCGCTGCGCGCCGAACCAGGCGAGATACACCGCCCCCGCGACGACGAGCGCAGACTCCGCGCGGGGACTGTGGCCGAGCAGGACGCCAATACCGGCAATGCCGACCGCAATCAGCACCGCGTCGGCCAGCACGCAGATCGCCACCACGCCCCAAACGGGCCTGGCGCCCACGCCTTGCCGGATGACCAAGGTGTCTTTCGGTCCCGGCGCCGCGAACAAGCCGACACCCAGCAGCAGACCTTCGATGAACCACGCGCCTGGCAATCGGATCAGGCAATCTGCACCGGTGTCGGAGACGCAGCAGCACGAATCGGCTCATTTCCGAATCCCACATGCGCCCTGTTCATTGCCGCGCTGAGATCGACGGGGCGTCGATGCCAGAATCCGACGTAACCCTGATGCTGCTGAGGATTGACGGGCTTGCTCTCATCCTGTGCGTACTCCAGTCCGTATGGCAAGAAGCCATCGGTGTCTTGGGCGAAGCTGTATCGCACTTTCATTGCGGAGTCGACACCCCGATACTCCTGCAATAGGCGCGAGTCGCTCTGCGTCATCGTCGTCGACATTTCGACGGTGCCATAGCCAGAGGCTGCCAGCGAGCCGCAGCAATCCTTGAGATTCTTCATGATGGACTCCAGTTGGACATGAACAACGAGACGGCAGACATCCACTATCGGCGCTTCGGAACAAGCCTTGCGGGCCGTTGCGTTCCATCTGCGATCGGGCGCATATGATCGGGCGCATGTCATGGTCATCTGCTTCGCCATCAGCTTCGTGGACACCGGTGAAGTCTGCATGTCAGCGTGTTCTCCGCCGCGTGCAAACCGTCGGTTTTGGTGAACAACCCATTCGGCAGGAATCATGAATGCCTCTGTGAATCGACAGGACGAGCTTCGAGCCGTCCTTGCAAGGCGCAGCCGGGAACTGGGAAAGACGCGAGCCGACATCGCGCGCGATGCCGGGCTGTCCCGTACCTATCTCTACGCGCTGGCCAATGGCAGCGCGCGGGATCCTTCGGTGCGCACCCTCGTGAATCTGGCGCGCGCGCTACAGGTGTCGCCCCTGCTGCTTTTTCGCCACTACGCGGACGCGGCGGGAGCGCCGATGTCCGGCGCGCCATTGCTGCCGACGAATCGCGCGTTCGGTCTGCACGACCCGGAAGACGTCGCCGTCTTCAATGCGGACTTGACCATGCCCGACCATGCCTTGGTCCTGCCGGGGGAAGCGTTCCGAAAGGTCTGGGAAGTCCAGAATGTCGGCAACGTGCCGTGGCGCGGGCGGCGGCTGGTACGTGTCGATGACGACTACGTCCTGGCGCGCCGCGCGGAAGGCGGCTTGCGCGCCGTGCTCAGCCCATCGCTCGCCAGCCTGCACCGGGAGATTGCGATCCCCGACACCCTGCCCGGCCAGCCCGCGCAGATCGGCGTGGACTTCTCGGCACCGAGCGAAACCTGCACGGTCGCGTCCGTCTGGCGCATCGAAGACGCGCAGGGCCATCCCTGCTACGGCCCTGCCTTCCTCTGCCATGTCATCGTGACGGTGATGGCGCGATGATGCTTCGGATGGCCGCCTGAGGTGATGCCGCGCCGCTGCGGGCCGTTCACTTCACCCGTTCCACCGCGATGGGCACCTTCACCCCGTGCTCGAACTTCGACAAGGTGATCGACGGGTCGGCCAACTCGCCGGTTGCGGTGAAGTGAATATCGCTGTCGGTCACGCCGTCGTAGCCGATGGTGCGAATGTCGCGCAGATACACCTTGGGATCGCTGGAACCCGCCTTCATCATGGCATGCGCCAGCACCATCGCCGCGTCATAGGCGTTGGGCGAATAGAGCTGGAACGCGCCCGCGCCGAACTCGGCGTCGTAACGGGCCTTCCACGCCTTGCCCTTGGGCAGTTCGCTCAGCGGCGCGCCGCCCTGCGCGCAGATCGTGCCATCGACCGCGCCGCCGGCGACCTTGGCCATGATGGGCGCGCAAATGCCATCGCCTCCCATCAGCCGCGCCGTCATGCCGAACTGCCGCATCTGCCGCACCAGCGGCCCGGCCTGGCTGTACATGCCGCCGTAGAACACGACCTGCGGATGATTGCCCTTGATGCGGGTGAGAATGGCGGAAAAGTCCGTCGCCTTGTCATCGGTGTATTCGCGGTCGACCACCTGCATGCCGAGTTTCCGGGCCGTGGCGGCGAACACGTCGGCCAATCCCTGGCCGTAGGCGGTGCGGTCGTCGATCACCGCCACCCGCTGCACCTTGAGGGTGCGGCTGGCATATTCGGCCAGTCCCGCGCCAAGGGCATCGTCGTTGGCGATCATGCGGAAAAAGGTGGTGTAGCCTTGCTGCGCGATCTTGGGCGCGGTCGAGGACGGGGTGATCTGCGGAATCCCGGCCTGGCTGTAAATGCGCGCCGCCGGGAAGGTGCAGCCCGAGGTCTGGTGGCCAATCACGCCGCTGACGCCCTCATCCACCAGCTTCTGCGCCACCAGGGTGGCCTGCGTGGGCAGCCCCTGGTCATCTTCCGCATCCATCGCCCAGTGCACCGGCTTGCCGCCGATCTTGGCGTGTTCGGCATTGAGCCGGTTCAGCGCCATGCGCACCCCATTCACCGCGTCCTGCCCGCTGGCTGCCAAGGGGCCGGACAGCGGAACGGCCACGCCGATAACCACGCGCGGCGCGGCCGCGGCAGCGGTGGCGCCAAGCGCGGCGAACAAAGCCAGAGAGATTGCAGTCCATCGCAACGAGGCAGACATGAGCGGCTCCTTGAAAACACGGCAGACCGCATCTTCCAGCAAGAAACGCACGCGGCGTGTGAGGAAATGCGACTGTCTCTGCCCATGCGGCAAGCAGTCAGCCGATCAGACGCCCGCCGCGTGTGCGCATGCCGCTCAACTGCGCCGCACTCAAAGTGCCGGACTGCCCCGCGCCGCCCCCGGCCGGTGGCGTGGCGCGATGCACGGCCGCCAACCCGCGCTGCGCATGGGCGTGGCAGATCGCCAGACCGAGCGCATCCGCGGCGTCCGCACCCGGCTGGCCGGGAAGCGCCAGCAAGCGCGCCACCATCTCCTGCATCTGCGCCTTGCTCGCGCGGCCGTAGCCGACGATGGATTTTTTCAGTTGCAGCGCGGTGTACTCCACCACCGGCAGGCCCTGCGCCACCAGCGCGGCAATCGCCGCGCCACGCGCCTGCCCCAGCAGCAGGGTGGACTGCGGGTTGACGTTGACGAACACGATTTCCACCACGGCCACATCCGCCTGCGCCTCGCGCGCCACCTGGCTCACACCGTCGAACAGGGTTTTCAGCCGCTCGGGCAGCGTGCCCCTGGGAATGCGGATCGCGCCGCTGGCCTGATAGCCCAGCCGCTGTCCCACGGCGTCGACCACGCCATAGCCGGTGGTGTTGAGGCCGGGGTCGATGCCGAGGATGCGCATGGGGGTGCGCTGCAGCTCAGTGCCGGAAATGCCGCATGCCGGTGAGCACCATGGCCATGCCGTGCTCGTTGGCGGCGGCGATGACCTCGGCGTCGCGCATCGATCCGCCAGGGTGGATGACCGCGGTGATGCCAGCCTGCGCGGCGTTGTCGATGCCGTCGCGGAACGGAAAGAAGGCGTCGGAGGCCATGACCGAACCTGGCACCGGCAGCCCGGCGTGCTCGGCCTTGATGGCGGCGATACGCGCGGAGTTCACCCGGCTCATCTGCCCGGCGCCAACGCCGATGGTGCGCTGGTCTTTGGCGTAGACGATGGCGTTGGACTTGACGAACTTGGCCACACGCCAGGCGAACAGCAGGTCGCGCAGCTCGGCTTCGGTCGGGGCGCGCTGGGAGACGATTTGGAGGTCGCCGTGCAGCGCGAGGTCGGCGTCCTGCAGCAGCAGGCCGCCGTTCATGCGCTTGGCGTCCAGGCGCGCGCCGGGCTGCGGGTCCCAGCTGCCGCAGGCCAGCAGGCGCACATTCTTCTTGGCCGCGCAGATGGCGATGGCTGCCTGCGACACCGCCGGCGCGATGATGACTTCGACGAACTGCCGCTCGACGATGGCGCTGGCGGTGTCGCCGTCGAGTTCGCGGTTGAAGGCGATGATGCCGCCGAAGGCCGACTCGGTGTCGGTCAGGTAGGCGCGGTCGTAGGCGGCGAGCAGGGACGTGCCGTAGGCGACGCCGCAGGGATTGGCATGTTTGACGATGACGCAGGCCGGGGCATCAACGAACTGCTTGACGCATTCGAGCGCGGCGTCGGCGTCGGCGATGTTGTTGTAGCTCAGCTCCTTGCCCTGCAGCTGGCGGGCGGTGGCGATGCTGGCCTCGCGCGCGCCAGGTTCGACGTAGAAGGCCGCGCTCTGGTGCGGGTTCTCGCCATAGCGCAGGTCTTGCTGCTTGGTGAAGGTGAGATTGATCTGGCCGGGGAAACTGGAGCGGGAGCCGTCGTCCTGCAGCGCGGACAGATAGTTGGAAATGGCCGCGTCGTATTGGGCAATGCGGTTGAAGGCCGTGACCGACAGGCGAAAGCGCGTGGCGTCGCTCACCTTGCCCGCCGCGCGCAGCTCACCCACCACCACGACATAGTCGGCCGGGTCGGTGAGCACGGCGACATGGTGATAGTTTTTCGCACCGGAGCGCACCATGGCCGGGCCGCCGATGTCGATGTTCTCGATGGCGTCTTCCAGGCTGTGCGGCTTGGCCACGGTGGCCTCGAAGGGGTAGAGGTTGACGCAGAGGATGTCGATGGGCGGCAGATCATGCGCCTCGGTCTGCGCCACATGCTCGGGCAGGTCGCGCCGCGCCAGCAGGCCGGCATGCACCTTAGGATGCAGGGTCTTGACCCGGCCGTCGAGCATTTCCGGAAAGCCGGTGTAGTCGGCCACCTCAAGCACGGGCAGACCGGCCTCGCGCAGCAGCTTGGCAGTGCCGCCTGTGGACAGCAGGCGCACGCCCAGGGCGTGCAGATCGCGGGCGAAGTCGAGCACGCCGGTCTTGTCGGAAACGGAAATCAGGGCTTGCATGGGGGTCTCGATGGAAAGAAAGGGGGGCGCCCTGCTCAGAGCAGTTTGTGTTCGGCCAGCTTCTTGCGCAGGGTGTTGCGGTTGATGTCCAGCCAGCGTGCGGCCAGAGACTGGTTGCCTTCGGCATGGCGCATCACGGTGACGAGCAGGGGCTTTTCCACCGCCTGCATCACCATGGCGTGAATGCCGTGGGGCTCGGAGCCGCCGAGGTCGCGGAAATAGCCTTCCAGGCTCTCGATCACGCACTGTTCGAGGGTTTTGCGTTGCGGGTTCATGCGGCGGCGGCAAGAGGGAGGATGAAAGGGACCGACGGCTCCGCCTCACCCAGCAGGCCGCGCAGCGCGGCGAGTTGACCGGCGGCGGTTTGCAGGGTGTTGAAATGCTGGCGGAAGGTCTGGCCGTCGGCAAGGTTGGCCACATACCAGCCCACATGTTTGCGCGCGGTGCGCACGCCCACCGCCTCGCCGTACAGCGCATAGTGGTCGTCGAGATGGGCGAACAGCCAGTCGCGCCACTGCGCGGGCGCGGGATCGGGCAGCAAGGTGCCGTGCTCCAGATAGGCGGCAATCTGGCCGAACAGCCAGGGACGGCCCATCGCCGCGCGGCCGATCATCACGGCGTCGGCGCCGGTGGCGCGCAGCACGGCGGCAGCCTTGTGCGGCGCGTCGATGTCGCCATTGGCCGCCACCGGAATGCCCACGCTGCGCTTGACTTCGGCGATGGTGGCGTACTCGGCCTCGCCGCCATAGCCCTGCTCGCGGGTACGGCCGTGCACCACCAGCATGGCGGCGCCAGCGGCTTCGGCCAGGCGGGCGATGCGCGGGGCGTTGCGCGCCTGCGCGCACCAGCCGGCGCGCATCTTGAGGGTCACTGGCGCGTCGAACGGCCGCGCCGCCTGCACCGCGGCCTCCACCAGCCGTGCAGCGAGGTCTTCATCCTGCATCAGCGCGGAACCAGCCCAGCGGTTGCACACCTTCTTCGCCGGGCAACCCATATTGATGTCGATGATGTCGGCGCCACGCTCCAGGTTGTAGCGCGTGGCTTCGGCGATCTGCTCCGGGTCGGTGCCGACGATCTGCACCGCGATCGGCGCGGCCTCGCCGTCGTGATTGGCGCGGCGCGAGGTCTTGAGGCTGTCGCGCAGATCGGCGCGCGAGGTCACCATTTCGCTGACGCAATACCCGGCGCCGAGCTGCCGCGCCAGACGGCGGTAGGGCCGGTCGGTCACACCGGCCATCGGCGCGGCGAAGACCCGGTTGGGCAACGCGAAACGCCCCAGCTGCAGCGGTGTGGCGAACGGAGAGCCGTTCGCGCGCGGGCATGCTTCGCCAGTGAAGGCAACAGTGCGGGCGAGCGGACGGAAGGCGGACATGGAGCGAAATGAACGGGCGTGCAAGGGACGACAAACCGGCGATCAGCCGTCAGGCGCAGCTGCCGCTTTTTTGTGCAGGGGTGAGATTCTATGCGTCAGGCGGCTGCCGCCCGCCGGAGCTGCCCGCCGCGCCCTCGATCTGCGCCTCGCGCAGACGAATCTGGCGCCAGACCTGCATTTTGTCCTGCTCACTCATGCTGCTCCAGCGTGCGATTTCGTCGAGAGTGCGCAGGCAGCCGCGGCACAGTCCGACCGTCTCGTCCATGGTGCAGACCTTGATACAGGGCGAGGGCAAGGGCATGTTCAAGGCGCCACGGTGACTGCGCTGGGCGCGGCGCCGAGCCAGCGCGGCAGATCGTCCGGCAGCAGCGGGAACACGGCGTGCGGATGTCCCGACGCCGCCCAGATGCGCGCAAAGCGCCACAGGCTGTCGTCGATCAGCGCAATGGGTGGCTGGGTATGGCCCACCGGGCTGACGCCGCCGATGGCAAAGCCGGTGGCGGCGCGCACGAAGTCGGCATCGGCCCGCGCCAGCTTGCCCACCAGCGCGGCCACGGCGTGCTCGTCCACCCGCCTGTCCCCCGCGCAGACCACCAGCACGGCGCGGTCGCTGTCCACATGCCGGAACACGATGGACTTGGCGATCTGCCCAAGCTGAACGCCCAGGGCGTCCGCCGCCTGCTGCGCGGTGCGCGCGGCGGCATCGAGCATCACCGGCCGTTCTGCATGGCCCAGCGCAGCCAGCGCGTCGATCACGCGCTGCACCGAATCGGAGGGAGAGGGAATGGCGCTTGCTGGCATGGCGATGGAGATCAGGACGCGCAGGCGGGTTCGCCCTGCGCGGCAGCCCACTTGGCCAGCAGCGCGCGGCCGGCGCGGCTGTTGTTGGGGCGGCCGATGGCGCGTGTGATGAAGTCGCCGGTCTCGACCACGGCGCGCAGATTCACCCCCGTGTCGATGCCCAGGCCGTGCAGCAGGTAGAGCACGTCCTCGGTGGCGACGTTGCCGGTGGCGCCCTTGGCGTAGGGACAGCCGCCCAGCCCGGCAACGGATGAATGGAAGCTGGCCACGCCCAGTTGCAGCGCGGCATAGACATTGGCCAGCGCCTGGCCGTAGGTGTCGTGGAAATGTCCGGCCTGCCGCGCCATGGGAAATACTTGGGACGTGGCGGCAAACACCGCCTGCACCGCCCGCGGCGTCCCCACGCCGATGGTGTCGGCAATGTCGATGGAGTCGCAGCCCAGATCGGCCATGCGCCGCACCACGTCAACCACGGCCGAGGGCGGCACGTCACCCTGATACGGGCAGCCCAGCGCCACGGAAATGCTGCCGCGCAGCTTCACCCCCGCGGCCTTTGCGGCCGCAGCCACCGGGCGGAAGCGTTCGATGGATTCGGCAATGGAGCAGTTGATGTTCTTCTGCGCGAAAGCCTCGCTCGCGGCGCTGAACACCACCACCTCGTCCACGCCCGCGGCCAGCGCCGCCTCCATGCCCTTCCTGTTCGGCACGAGGGCGGAATACAGTGTGCCGGGGTGGCGGCGGATGCCCGCCATCACTTCGCTGCTGCCAGCCATCTGCGGCACCCACTTGGGCGAGACGAAGGCGGCGGCTTCGACGTTGGGCAGCCCCGCGGCGGACAGGCGGTCGATGAGCTCGACCTTCACCGCGGTGGGCACGGGATGGGCTTCGTTCTGCAGGCCGTCGCGCGGGCCGACTTCGACGACTTCGACGAAACGGGGCAAATCGAGCATGAGTCTGTCCTTCGTTCAATAGCCCAGCCGCATGTCCACCACGCCGCCGGGGCGTTCGCCGCGTTCGATGGCGGCGATCTTGCGCATCACCTGCGCCGCCGACGGCCCCACCAGCGTCTGCGCGGCCACATGCGGCGTGATGCGGACCCGCGAGTGGCGCCACAGCGGGTCGTCTGACGGCAGTGGTTCGGTGGCAAACACATCGAGCAAGGCGCTTGCGAGATGTCCGCCGTGCAGCAGATCGAGCAGGTCGGCCTGATCGATCACCGCGCCCCGGCTGGCGTTGATGAGGTGCGCGCCCTGCGGCAGGCGGCTGAGCGCAGCGTAATCGAGCAGGCCGCGGGTGTCTGCGGTGAGGGGCAGCAACACCACCAGCACCCGGGTCTGCGCCAGAAATTCGTCAAGCCGATCCAGCGCGGCGACGGGGCAGCCCAGCCCCGCGCTGGACTGGCCGCTGCGGGTGCAGGCGTGGATGGGAAAGTCCATCGCCGCCACCCGCCGGGCCGCCGCCGCACCCATCTGCCCCAGCCCGAGAAAGCCCACGGTGAAGCTGGCACGCGGCGGCAGGGGCAGCGGCTCCCAGCGTTGCCGCGCCTGCTGCGCGGAGTAATCCATCATGCGGCGATAGGCGTGCAGCACGCCTTCGGCCACATAGTCGGCCATCTGCCGCCCCATGCCCGCGTCTTCCAGGCGGATGAGCGGCACGCCGGGATGCAGACGGTGCAGGGTCGGCGCGATGGCGTCCACCCCGGCGCCGAGGTTGAACACCGCGCGCAGTCCCAGCTGCCCGGCGAGCCAGTCGGGCTCGGGCCGCCAGACCAGGGCGAACTCGGCCTGCGCGTCGGGGTCGGCGCAGGCGTCGATCACGTCGATGGCCAGACCGGTTTCCTTGGCATGCTGCATCAGCGCATCGCGCCAGCGGCGGAAGGGTTCGTCCGGATCCCAGACGGCGAGTCTCATGTCTTCAGCCCTTCCTCTTGCAGCGCCTCGATGCGCAGCAGCTCCGCGCCCTCGCGGACCTGATCGCCGACGGCATGAAGCAGTTCGCTCACCTGCCCGGCCGACGGGGCGCACAGGGTGTGTTCCATTTTCATGGCTTCCAGCACCAGCAGGGAGGCGCCGGCCTGCACCATGTCGCCCGGCTGCACATGCAGGGCGATGATCTTGCCCGGCATGGGCGCGGTGAGTCGGCCGCCGCCCCGCGCCGCGGTGGAGGTACCCAGATCGGCGGCGCGCAACTGCAGCACTGCCTGCTCGCCCGCGGCAAACAGGTGAAAGAACGCTGCGCCCAGTCGCACCACGTCCACCTGTGCGCGCTGCCCACCCAGCGTGAGCACCAGCGCGCGTTCCTGTGCGCCATAGCCAGGGCGCGCGGCGCGCACGCTGCAGGCAAAAGGCCGTGGCTGATCCAGCCCCGGCGCCTGCAGGCGCACCGGCTGCGCGGCAGTGGCGCAGGACACGGCGCAGCGCAGTTCGCCCCACGGGCTGTCGAAGTGAAAGGCGCGTGGCGGCAGCACGCCGTTGGTGTAGCCGTCGCGGGCGGACCAGGGATCATCGGTCTGCGCCGCGCGCTCGTCTTCCAGCAGGGCGCCAACCGCCGCTGCGCAGGCCAGATGCGGCGCGATGGACGGCGCGGCCAGCAGCGCCTCCTGATGGCGGGCGATCAGTCCGGTATCGACCACACCAGCAGCAAACGCGGGCACATCGAGCAGACGGTGGAGAAACTGCACATTGGTCTGCAGCCCGGCAATGCGCGTGGCCGCCAGCGCCTGGCGCAGCCGCAGCCGCGCCTGCTCGCGGGTTGGCCCCCAGGCAATGAGCTTGGCGATCATCGGGTCGTAGTATGGGGCGATGGTGTCGCCTTCGCGCACGCCGCTGTCGGCGCGGATGCCCTGCTCGTCCACCGCGCCAAAGGCGGCGTGCGGCGGCAGCGCCAGACGCCGCAACACGCCGGTGGACGGCAGGAATCCCGCTTCGGGATGCTCGGCATAAATCCGCGCCTCGATGGCATGCCCCGAACAGCGCACCTGCTCCTGCGCGATGGGCAGCGGCTCGCCCGCGGCCACGCGCAACTGCCACTCCACCAGATCGAGACCGGTGATCAGCTCGGTGACGGGATGCTCGACCTGCAGCCGCGTGTTCATCTCCATGAAGTAGAACTTCTGCGGCACACCGCCTGCGCTGCATTCGACGATGAATTCCACCGTGCCCGCGCCCACATAGCCCACGGCCTGGGCCGCCGCCACGGCCGCAGCGCCCATATCCCGGCGCATGGCGCCGGGCAGGCCGGGCGCGGGAGCTTCCTCGATGACTTTCTGATGGCGGCGCTGCATCGAGCAGTCGCGCTCGAACAGCCACAGGCAGTGGCCCCGACCGTCGGCGAACACCTGGATTTCGATGTGCCGCGGGTTGCGCACCAACCGTTCGATGAGCACCGCATCATTGCCAAAGCTGCTCTGCGCCTCGCGACGGCACGAGGCCAGCGCGGCGTCGAAGTCCTCGGCGGCATGCACCTCGCGCATGCCCTTGCCGCCGCCGCCCGCGCTGGCCTTGATCAGCACCGGAAAGCCGATGCGCGCAGCCTGCGCCTTGAGCAGCCCCACGTCCTGCTCGGCGCCGTGGTAGCCGGGCACCAGCGGCACGCCCGCCGCCTGCATCAAGCGCTTGGACTCGGCCTTGAGCCCCATCGCCAGCATGGCGGCGGGCGGCGGACCGATGAACGCCAGACCGGCCTGCGCGCACTGCTGTGCAAACCCGGCGTTCTCGCTCAGAAAGCCGTAGCCCGGATGGATGGCCTGCGCGCCGGTGTCGCGCGCCGCCTGCACGATGCGCTCGCCCCGCAGATAGCTCTGCGCCGCTTCGGCCGGGCCGATGCACACCGCCTCGTCGCACGCGGCGACATGCGCCGCCTGCGCGTCGGCCTCGGAATACACCGCCACGGTCTGGATGCCCAGATTGCGGCAAGTGGCGGCGACACGGCAGGCGATCTCGCCGCGATTGGCGATCAGGATTTTGGTGAACATCGCAGTCTCCGGGTCGTGGCGGGCATCGATGCCGCCATCAGCTTGTTTTGTCTTTGAAGCGCACGTCCGTTGCGCCCTGCACGGGCGGAGAGGCAGGTTCTGATCTGCCGCTGAACAGGCGCACCATGCGCCCCAGCAGGCCACGCACGAAGTGAAAGCTCTTGCGCGCCAGCCAGACCATGACGATCAGCACCAGCACCAGGGCGATGAAAAACAGCACCGGATGCAGCCAGGCCAGCCACAGTCCGCCCAGCACCAGCGCGTCTTCGCCGAATGACGCACCCACATTGGAGAACGGCTCCGGCGAGGTGTTGATGGCCGCGCGGGTGGAGAGTTTGGTGCCGTGACTCACTGCGGCCAGACTGCCGCCGGCCGCTGCCGCCAGCGCCGCGACAAAGGTGTGATCCAGCCCGAACACACTGGCGGCGAGCACCGCGCCGGCCGGAATGCGCAACAGGGTGGAGATGAAATCGAGCAGGCTGTCCACCCCGGGGATCTTGTCGCCGACGAATTCGAGAAAGGCCAGAAACCCGGTGATGCCCACCGCCAGCGGGCTGGCCAGGCCTTGCAGCCCCGAGGGCAGTTGCACCCATCCCGCCAGCCCGGCCGCACCCACGGCGAACATGACCAGAAAGGCGCGCAGCCCGCTGGCCCAGCCCAGTGCCGCGGCCAGGGCGAGGAGCTGCAGGGTGCCGAGGGAAGGGGTTGGCATGGACGGACTCAGTCGCTTTGCTGCAGGGCTATGGTGCGACGCGCCGCGGGCACGCTGGGCTCGGGGGCTGCGGGCATGCCTTCGGCGTGCAGGCCCAGGCGGGCGAACAGGGCGCGGTCGGCATCGACTTCGGCGTTGCCGGTGACCAGCAGGGTGTCACCGTAAAAAATGGAGTTGGCTCCGGCGAGAAAGCACAGCGCCTGTACGCCGTCGCCCAGCTCGCGCCGCCCGGCGGACAGTCGGACCCGGGCGCGCGGCATGACGATGCGCGCAGCGGCCACGGTGCGCACGAACTCGAAAGGATCGAGGTCGGGCGCGTGTTCCAGCGGCGTGCCCGCCACGCGCACCAGCGCATTGATGGGAACGGACTCGGGATAGGGGTCGAGATTGCCGAGTTCGGCCAGCAGTCCGGCGCGCTCGATCCGTCCTTCGCCCATGCCGACGATGCCGCCGCAGCACACTTTCATGCCGGCCTCGCGCACATGGTGCAGGGTATCGAGCCGTTCCTGGTAGACGCGGGTGGTGATGATGTTGCCGTAGAACGCGGGCGAGGTGTCGAGGTTGTGGTTGTAGTAGTCCAGCCCGCTGCCTGCCAGCCGCTGCGCCTGCTCGGGCTTGAGCATGCCCAGGGTCATGCAGGTTTCCAGGCCGAGGGCCTTGACGCCTTCGATCATCGCCGCCACGGCGTCGAGATCGCGGTCTTTGGGTTCGCGCCAGGCCGCGCCCATGCAAAAGCGCGCCGCCCCGGCCTCTTTGGCCGCGCGCGCGTTGGCCAGCACGGTGTCGAGATCCATCAGCTTGCCCGCCTTCAGGCCCACATCGTGATGCGCCGATTGCGGGCAGTAGCCGCAGTCTTCGGCACAGCCGCCGGTCTTGATCGACAGCAGCGAGGAAAGCTGCACCTCGGTGGGATCGAAATGGGCGCGGTGGGTCTGCTGCGCCTGCCACAGCAGTTCGGGCAGGGGCAGGTCGAGCAGGGCAGCGATGCGTTCGGAGGTCCAGGGGGGGGATTGGTTTGGGTGCATGGTGCGGGCGTGGGGCAGGTTCAGTTCGGGCCGGGTTCGACCCAGTTCGGCTTGCGCTTGGACAGGAAGGCGGCGATGCCTTCGCGCCCGTCGCTGCTGGCGCGGGCCGCGGCAATGCGCTCGGCGGTATCGGCCAGCAGCGCTTCGTTGACGGGATGATGGGCCACCTCGGCGAGCAGGCGCTTGGCCGCGGCCAGGGCTTGCGGCGAGGCGGCAAGCAGCGCATGCGTCCACTGGCGCACCTGCGCGTCCAGCGCGGCGGCGTCTGCGGCCACTGCATGTAACAGGCCGATGTGTTCCGCAGTGGCGGCATCCAGCACTTCGGCGGTCAGGGTGTAGCGCTGCGCCGCGCGCGGGCCGATGGCCCGCAGCACATGCGGCATGATGGTGGCCGGAATCAGCCCCAGTTTCACTTCACTGAGACAGAAGCGCGCGGTCTGCACCGCCACTGCCAGATCGCAGGCCGCAACCAGCCCGAAGCCGCCGGCGAAGGCGTCGCCCTGCACGCGGGCGATGACCGGCTTGGGGCATTCGGCCACGGTGCGCAGCATGCGGGCGAGCTGCAGCGCGTCGTCGCGGTTCTGCGCATGCGAAAACCCGGCGAGCTGCTGCATGTAGCGCAGATCGGCCCCGGCGCAGAACGCCGCGCCCTGCGCCGCCAGCACGACCACGCGCACCTGCGCGTCCAGCCCGAGTTCGACAAACGCGGTGTGCAGCGTGGCAATGGTGGCGGCGTCGAAGGCGTTGCGCACCTCCGGGCGGTCGAGCGTGACGGTCGCCACGGCTCCGACGCGCTCCACCCGCACCACGACAGACGCGTTCATGCCGACTCCTCGCGCAGCATGTAGATCAGATCGAGTTCAGGACAGGGGTGACCCAGCATGGTAAGCGCGGCAGTGATCTGGCCGCGATGATGGGTGGCGTGGTTGAACACATGCGCCAGGGTCGCGGCGTAAGGCGCGGTCACGGGCACACCCTTGCTGCTGGTGTAGCTGAACGCACTTTCGAAACGATCTTCCGGCAAAGCGTCGATGAACGGCCCCCAGGCCTGCGCCGATGCAATCAGCCGCTCAGACAAAGCTGCACGATCGGTCTCGGCCTCCGCATCAAGAGCGACTCCACCGGGCGACACACCTTGTGCAAATCGGCTGAACCACAAGAGATGTTCGCCCACCAGCAGATGATTGAGGGTGCCGTGGATGCTCTTGAAAAACAGCCCGCAGTCGCGCCGGTAATCGGCCTCGGGCAGCAGCGCGATGTGCTCGGCAAGCAGCCGCCGCGTGGCCCAGACGTGGTAGCGGGCGAGGGTGGCGAAGTGGGCTTGAAGGGTCATGGAACGTTCGAAGGAATGGGATTTCGGCGTGGGCGCGCAAGGCGGATCAGTGCCGCCAGACCCTGAGACCGCGCAGGTTTTCCATCACGTCGAAATCGGTGTCGTTGTGAAGCAGGGCGTAGTCGTGGTCAATGCAGTAACTGGCCTGCAGCACATCCACCGCGCGACGGATGGTGTAGCCCATGGCGCGCAACAGCCGGTCATGCTGCGCGGCCTGCAGTGCATTGTCTTCTCCGCCGATCGCGATTACGGTCAGCGCGGTCATGGTCTTGCGTGCTGCCAGATAGTCGCGCTCGTGACGGAAGCCGCGCAGCACTTCGAACAGCACCAGATCGGCCACGGCCACGGGTGCCATGTCGTCGAGCAGCAGCGCCAGATTGCCGGTATGCGATGCGGTGCGGCCGTTGAAAAAGTCGATCCACACTGAACTGTCGACCAGAATCATCCGGCTACTCCTTGCTGGCGGACTTTTTGCGCGCCGCTGTCTTGGCCGGGGCAGTGGCCGAGGTTGTGGACGGATGAGGCGGGCGCTGCTCCTGCACCATGGGCGGGGCGGCGCCCTCGGCCAAGGGGTCTTCCCAATGGAGCTTGCCGCGCAAGGCGAGCAGGTCGCGATAGGCGGCGCGGCGGCGCAAGAGCTTGAGCCCCTCCTCCACCGCTTCTTTCTTGGTCTTGAACGGACCGGCGCGCAGGGCAGCGTCCATCAATTCGTCATCGATCTCGATATTGGTGCGCATGATGTGTATCGCGTCAATGAAATGCACACATTGTAGACCATGCATCACATCCGGAACACGCCAAAGCGCGTTTCGGGGATGGGGGCGTTGAGCGCGGCCGACAGGCCCAGCGCCAGCACGCGGCGGGTGTCGGCGGGGTCGATGATGCCGTCGTCCCACAGCCGCGCGGTGGCATAGTACGGATGGCCCTGGGCCTCGTACTGCACGCGGATGGGCGCCTTGAACGCGTCTTCCTCCTCGGCGCTCCAGCTTCCGCCCCTGGCCTCGATGCCATCGCGCCGCACGGTGGCGAGCACGCTCGCCGCCTGCTCGCCGCCCATCACGCTGATGCGCGCGTTGGGCCACATCCACAGCTGGCGCGGGCCGTAGGCGCGGCCGCACATGCCGTAGTTGCCGGCGCCGAACGAGCCGCCGATGATCACCGTGAACTTCGGAACAGCGGCGCAGGCCACGGCGGTGACCAGCTTGGCGCCGTGGCGGGCGATGCCTTCGTTCTCGGCCTTGCGGCCGACCATGAAGCCGGTGATGTTCTGCAGGAACAGCAGCGGAATGCGGCGCTGGCAGCACAGTTCGATGAAGTGCGCGCCCTTCACCGCGCTGTCGGAGAACAGAATGCCGTTGTTCGCCAGGATACCCACCGGCATGCCGTGCAGATGCGCAAAACCGCACACCAGCGTCGCACCGAAGCGGGCCTTGAACTCGTCGAACTCCGAACCATCCACGATGCGGGCGATGACCTCGCGGGCGTCGAAGGGCTTGCGGGCATCGAGCGGTACCGCGCCGTACAGCTCGCTGGGCGCATACAGCGGTTCGCGCGGTGCCCGCAGATCGAGTGCGGCGCGCTCGGGCGGTCGCAGACGCGAGACGATGCGCCGGGCGATGTCGAGCGCATGCGCGTCGTTCTGCGCCAGGTGATCGGCCACACCCGACAGGCGGGTGTGCACGTCGCCTCCGCCCAGATCCTCGGCCGTGACTTCCTCGCCGGTGGCGGCCTTCACCAGCGGCGGGCCGCCGAGGAAAATGGTGCCCTGGTTGGCGACGATGACCGACTCGTCGCTCATCGCCGGCACATAGGCGCCGCCCGCGGTACACGAGCCCATGACCACGGCGATCTGCGCTATGCCCTCGGCGCTCAGGGTGGCCTGGTTGTAGAAGATGCGGCCGAAGTGGTCACGGTCGGGGAACACCTCGTCCTGGTTGGGCAGATTGGCACCGCCGGAATCGACCAGATAGATGCAGGGCAAGCGGTTCTCGCGGGCCACCTCCTGCGCGCGCAGATGCTTCTTGACGGTCATCGGGTAGTAGGTGCCGCCCTTGACCGTGGCATCGTTGCACACGATCACGCAGTCGCGCCCGCTCACCCGGCCGATGCCGGTGATGAGGCCGGCGCCCGGCGCCGCGTCGTCATACAGACCATGCGCGGCCAGCGGCGAGAGCTCCAGGAACGGCGAACCGGGGTCGAGCAGCGCCGCCACGCGTTCGCGCGGCAACAGCTTGCCACGGGCCACATGCTTGGCGCGCGCAGCCTCGCCGCCGCCCTCGGCCACGCGGTTCAGGCGTGCGCGCAGATCGTCCACCAGCGCCTGCATGGCCGCAGCGTTGGCGGCGAACTCGGGGCTGCGCGGGTTGAGTCGGGTTTCGAGCGTGGGCATGAGATCTCAGGCAGTTTTGGCGGGCTGGAGTCCGAGTTCCTGCTGCATGGCTTCGCGGATCTTGAACTTCTGCACCTTGCCGGTGATGGTCAACGGAAAGCTCTGCACGAAGCGGATGTAGCGCGGAATCTTGTAGTGCGCGATTTGCCCCTGGCAGAAGGCGCGGATGTCGGCGTCGGTGGGCGTGGCGCCGGGCTTGGGGATGATCCAGGCGCAGAGCTCCTCGCCGTACCTGGGGTCGGGCACGCCGACCACCTGCACGTCCTGCACCTGCGGATGTCGGTAGAGAAATTCCTCGACTTCGCGCGGGTAGATGTTCTCGCCGCCGCGGATGACCATGTCCTTGATGCGGCCGACGATGTTCACATAGCCCTGCGCGTCCATGGTGGCGAGGTCGCCCGTATGCATCCAGCCTTCGGCGTCGATGGCCTCGTGCGTCTTCTCAAGGTCATCCCAATAGCCGTGCATCACCGAATAGCCCTTGGTGCAGAGTTCGCCGGTGGTGCCGGGCGCCACGGTCTCGCCGGTTTGCGGATCGACGATCTTCACCTCCAGATGCGGCTGCACCTGGCCCACCGTGCTCACCCGCTTGTCCAGCGGGGTGTCGGTGGAGCTCTGGCAGCTCACTGGCGCGGTCTCGGTCATGCCGTAGGCGATGGTGATTTCGGAGAGATGCATGTCGCGCACCACCCGCTTCATCACCTCGATCGGGCAGGGGCTGCCCGCCATGATGCCGGTGCGCAGCGTGCCCATGTCGAACTCTTTGAACCGCGGATGGTCGAGCATGGCGATGAACATGGTCGGCACGCCGTGCAGCCCGGTGCATGCCTCCTCCTGCACAGTCTGCAGGGTGAGCAGCGGGTCGAAGCCATCGCTGGGATAGACGATGGTGGCGCCGTGCGTCAGGCACGCGAGGTTGCCGAGCACCATGCCGAAGCAGTGATACAGCGGCACGGGAATGCACAGCCGATCCTCTGCCGTCAACTTCATCGCGTCGCCGATGAAGTAGCCGTTGTTCAGGATGTTGCTGTGGGTCAGCGTGGCCCCCTTGGGGAAACCGGTTGTGCCGCTGGTGAATTGGATGTTGATGGGTTCATGGGCTTCAAGCATCGCGGCGGCAGCGGCCACCGCCGGGTCGTCGGCGCTGCCGCGGGCGATCCAATCGGAGAAACGCAGCATGCCGGGCTCCTCAGCGGACCCCAGATGCACCACCAGCTTGAGTTCGGGCAGGCGCGCGGCGCGCAGTTCGCCCGGCGCGCAGGTGGCCAGTTCCGGCGCGAGCTCGCGCAGCATGGCGAGGTAGTCGCTGGTCTTGAACGTGGTCATGGTGACCAGCGCCTTGCAGCCCACTTTGTTCAGTGCGTACTCCACCTCGGCAGTGCGATAGGCCGGGTTGATGTTCACCAGAATCACGCCGATCTTGGCCGTGGCCAGTTGCATCAACACCCATTCCACGCCGTTGTGCGCCCAGATGCCCACGCGGTCGCCCTTGCGCAAACCGCTGCGCAGCATGGCGCTGCCCAGGCGGTCCACTTCGCGCTTGAGCTCGGCATAGCTCAGGCGGATGCCCTGGTGGCGCGAGACGAGGGCCTCGTGCATGCCCTGGCGTTCGGCCATGGCATCGAAAAAATCACCCAGGGTCTGGGTGATGAGCGGCTGGTCGGTGGCGCCGCAGACATGGCTGCGGATCAGCGGGGCATCGGTGTGCATGGGGGTTCTCCTCCTCGTCGTATCGCCGTGTCGCGGTCTATTGATGCATTGTCTCAACCGGCCGTACCCGTACCAAGCCAAGCGCCGACGCCGGTCGTCACCAGCATGGCCAGCGCACCCCAGAACAGCACCCGCATGGTGCCGCGCAGCACCGGTGCGCCACCCGTGCGGGCACCCATCGCGCCCAGCACGCCCAGGCACACCAGGCAGGCGGCGAACACCACGGGGACCAGCAACTGCTCCGGGCTCAGCCAGATGGCCAGCAGCGGCGGCACCACGCCGACGGTGAAGGCCGCCGCCGAGGCCCACGCCGCCTGCAGCGGCTTGGCGGCCACCGTGTCGGAAATGCCAATCTCGTCGCGGGCATGTGCCCCCAGCGCGTCATGCGCCATCAACTGCCCGGCCACTTTGTCGGCCAGTTCGGCGTCCAGCCCGCGTCTGACATAGATGGACGCCAGCTCACGTCGCTCATGGTCGGGGTGACGCTCCAGTTCCCCGCGTTCCTGTTCCAGATCGGCCCGTTCGGTGTCGGCCTGCGAACTGACCGACACGTATTCGCCCGCCGCCATCGACAGCGCCCCGGCGATCCACGCGGCGATGCCGGCGGTCAGCACGCTGGCGTGGCTCGCCTGCGCGCTGGCCACGCCAAGCACCAGGGAGCCGACGGAAACCAGCCCGTCATTCGCGCCGAGTACCGCAGCACGCAACCAGCCCGTGCGCTGGGAGCGGTGATGCTCATGATGTCGTGTCGCCATGGTTCAGAACCCGCCCGTTTCCAGCCAGTGCTCCAGTTGCGGCAGCCGGTCCACGCCCCAGAAGGGCTGCTCGTCCACCACCAGATAGGGCGCGCCGCACATGCCTTCTTCCAGCGCGCGGTCGCAATTGGCCTTGAGCTGGGCCTTGATGGCCGGGTCGGCGGTATAGCGCACCACGGCATCGACAGGCAGCGCCTGCTCGGCGGCCAGCGCTTCGAGCACCGGCAGTTCGGCGATGTTGCGGTTCTGGGTGAAATAGGCCGCGAAGCAGCGGTGCAGCCAGGGCGCCGCCTGTGCCGGATGTTCGCGTTGCAGGCCGATGAGCACCCGCGCCGCCTGATAGGTGGCGATGGGAAAGGGATCGGGATGGGCATACGCGACGCCCAGATAACGCGCCGAGCGCGGGATGTCGATGCGCGCATAGTCGCCCTTGATCGGCTGATCGATCAAGGGCTTCGACCCGGTGGCCTGAAACACCGGCCCGAGCAGCACGGGCACCCATTCGATGTCGCGCAGATGGCGCGCGGCGATGGCCTCGATCTGCGTGCTCGCCAGATAGGCGTAGGGTGAGGAGAAGTCGAAGAAAAACGTGATCGGACTGACGGGCATGGAGGCCTCCTCGGGAGATTGTTTTACAGCGCGCGGGCAATGAGCATTTTCTGCACGTCGCTGGTGCCTTCGTAAATCTGGCAAACCCGCACATCGCGCCAGATGCGCTCGACGGGAAAGTCGGCCACATAGCCGTAGCCGCCGTGAACCTGCAGCGCCGCGCTGCACACGCGCTCGGCCATTTCGCTGGCGAACAGCTTGGCCATCGCGGCCTCCCTCAAACAGGGCTCTCCAGCGTCCTTCAGACTGGCCGCATGCCACAGCAACTGGCGCGCAGCCTCGATCTGCATGGCCATGTCGGCCAGGCGGAACTGCACCGCCTGATGCTCGGCGATCGGCTTGCCGAAGGCGGTGCGCTCGCGCGCATAGCGCAGCGCGGCCTCGAACGCCGCGCGCGCCATGCCGACTGCCTGCGCGGCGATGCCGATGCGCCCGCCCTCCAGTCCGGAGAGCGCAATCTTGTAACCCTCGCCTTCGGCGCCGATGCGGTTTGCCGCCGGCACGCGACAGGCCTCGAAACGGATCTGGGCTGTGTCGCTGGCGGTCTGCCCGGCCTTGTCCTCCAGGCGCTCGACGATGTAGCCCGGCGTGTCGGTGGGAACAAGGAAGGCGCTGATGCCCCTCTTGCCCGCGGCCCGGTCGGTGGCGGCGAGCACGATGGCCAACTGCCCGTTCTTGCCGCTGGTGATGAATTGCTTGACACCGTCGATCACATAGTGGCCGCCGTCCCGCCGTGCCGTGGTGCGCAGATTGGATGCGTCCGACCCCGCCTGCGGCTCGGTCAGCGCGAACGCGCCGATCCACTCGCCCCGGGCCACAGGCCGCAGCCACTGCTCCTTCTGCGCCTCACTGCCCCAGGCCATGAGGATGGAGCAGACCGGGCAGTTGTTCACACTGACGATGGTGCTGGTCGCGCCATCGGCCGCGGCAATTTCCTCGATGGCCAGCGCGAGAGACAGGTAGTCCAGACCGGCGCCGTCCCACTCGGTGGGCACGGCGATGCCCAGGCAGCCCAGCGCCGCCAGCCCTTGCAGCGCCTCGCGCGGAAAGCGGGCTCCGCGTGCCCACTGTGCGGCGTGCGGCGCAATCTCTGCCTGGGCGTAGTCGCGCACCGCGTCGCGGATGAGTCGGTGGTCGTCGGAGAGCAGCATGGTGGTCGGGCAACTCAATCGGGCAGCTTGGCGGTCACTTCGATTTCGATGCGCATGCGCGCATCGATCAGCCCGCAGATTTGCGCCGTTGCGGCCGGTCGGGCACGGGCGAAGTGCTCACCGAAAATGGGGGCGAGCGGCGCGAAGAGCGCGGCGTCGGTCAGCAGGTAGCGCACGCGCACAACATCGTCCAGGGTGCAGCCAGCCTCGCGCAAGGCGGCGGTGATGTTGCGAAAACATTGCCGGGTTTGCTCTGCAGCGTCGTCGCTGATGGTCATGGTGGCGTAGTCGAAACCCGTGGTGCCGGAGACATGCACATAGTGGCCATCGACCACCGCGCGGCTATAGCCGGCGAGCGTTTCAAAGGTCGATCCCGAACGGATGTATCTCCTCATCGCAGTTCCTGGTTGATCGCCTGCGATTGGCAGTGCAGATTCACAGCAACTCCACGGCCATCGCCGTGGCCTCGCCGCCGCCGATGCACAGCGCCGCAATGCCGCGCTTGAGTCCGCGCTTTCGCAGTGCGCCCAGCAGGGTGACGACGATGCGCGCGCCGCTGGCGCCGATGGGATGGCCCAGCGCCACCGCGCCGCCGTGCACGTTGACGATGTCGTGCGGCAGCTTGAATTCACGCATGGCCGCCATGGTGACTGCGGCGAAGGCTTCGTTCACTTCCCACAGATCGACCGCGTCCGCCGTCCAGCCGGCCTTGTCCAGCACCTTCTGGATGGCGCCGACCGGCGCCGTGGTGAACCACTCCGGCGCCTGGGCATGCACGGCATGGGCGCGGACGCGGGCGATCGGCGCGCAGTCCAGTTTCTCGGCGGCGGACTGGCGCATCAGCACCAGGGCGGCAGCGCCGTCGGAAATGCTCGACGAGGTGGCCGCGGTGATCGCTCCGTCCTTCTTGAATGCGGGCTTGAGGCCGGGAATCTTGTCCAGCTTGGCCTTGAACGGCTGCTCGTCGCGGCTGATCCGGACCGCACCAGCGCGTCCGGCGAGCGTCACCGGCGCCATCTCCCAATCGAAACTGCCGTCCTCGTTGGCCTTCTTGCTGCGCTCGGTGGAGGCGATCGCGAAGTTGTCCATCTCCTCACGGCTGAAGGCGTACTTGGCCACGCAGCTTTCGGCAAACACGCCCATGGCCTTGCCACGGTCGTAGGCGTCTTCCAGACCGTCGAGCGCCATGTGGTCGTAGAACACTGTCGCCCCGTATTTCACGCCCTTGCGCACGAAGGCCAGATGCGGCGCGTTGGTCATGCTTTCCATGCCGCCGGCCACCATGACGCGGGCACTGCCCGCGGCCAGCATGTCGTGGGCGAACATCATGGCCCGCATGCCAGATCCGCACATTTTCGAGAGCGTCACAGCGCCGGCCGACTGCGGCAGCCCGGCCTTGAGCGCGGCCTGCCGCGCCGGGGCCTGACCCTGCCCGGCCATCAGGCAGTTGCCCATCAGCACTTCGTCCACATCCTCGCCTCGGATGCCTGCGCGCTGCACGGCGGCGGCAATGGCGGTGGCGCCGAGTTCCCAGGCGGGGACGGCGGCGAAGTCGCCGAGCAGGCCGCCGATCGGGGTGCGGGCGGCGGAAACAATCACAATCGGATCAGTCATGGTGCGGTCTCCAGATCAACTTGGGTGGGAATGGGGTTCACCACCTGCGGCCGCGGGAAGCGGCGCGCCGGGTCGTAGGTGAACACGTCGTACAGATGGCCTTCGCGGATGCGGCTCTGGTGCTCCTGCCAGAAGGCGGCGTCGAGCAGATCGGCATGGTGGCGCAGGAACACCGCGCGCACCTTGGGGTTGCCGAGCAGGAACTGGCCGAAGGTCTCGGGGAACACATCGTGCGGGCCCACGGCATACCAGGGCTCGGCGGCCATTTCGTCCTCCTCGTTGCGCGGGGCCGGCACGCGGCGGAAATTGCAGTCGGTGATGTATTCGATCTCGTCGTAGTCGTAGAACACCACCTTGCCGTGGCGGGTGATGCCGAAGTTCTTCCACAGCATGTCGCCGGGGAAGATATTGGCCGCGACCATGTCCTTGATGGCGTTGCCGTACTCGATGACGGCCGCTTCGAGCTGCGCGTCGTCGGCTTCCTGCAGGTAGATGTTGAGCGGAATCATGCGCCGCTCGATGTAGCAATGGCGGATGATGATGGTGTCGCCGTCGTATTCGAGCTGCGAAGGGCAGTAGGTTTCGATCTCCTGGATCAGCTCGGGCGAAAAGCGGGCGCGCTCGAACGCCACATTGGAATACTCCAGCGTCTCTGCCATGCGGCCCACGCGGTCGTGTTGTTTGACCAGAAGGTACTTGCCCTTGATCTTGTCGCGGGTGGTGTCCTTCTGCGGCGGGTAGAAGTCTTTGATGACCTTGAACACAAAGGGAAAGGACGGCAGGGTGAACACCACCATCACCATGCCCTTGATGCCGGGCGCGACGATGAACTGGTCGCTCGAATGCCGCAGGTGATAGAGAAAGTCGCGGTAGAACAGGGTCTTGCCCTGCTTGGCCAGACCCAGCGCGTTGTACAGCTCGGCGCGCGGCTTGCGCGCCATGAGGCTGCGCAGGAATTGCACATAGGCCGACGGAATCTCCATGTCCACCATGAAATAGGCGCGGGCGAAGGAGAACAGCAGCAGCAGATCATCCTCGCTGAGCAGCACGGTGTCGATGTAGAGCTGGCCGCTCTCGGTGTGCAGGATGGGCAGCGCCAGTGGAAATTCGGTAAAGCCGTTGATCACCTTGCCCACCGCATACGCCCCCTTGTTGCGGAAGAACAGCGAGTCGAGCATCTGAATCTGGAAGTTGGCGCGCAGACGCACATCGTTGCCGAAGCGCCGACTCACGGCGGCAATCACCTGCGCCACATCGCGGTCCAGATCCTCGAACGGCAGCGCGAGCTGAAAATTCTCGATGGCGCGGCGCAGACAACCGTGCAGGGCCTCGTGGGTATGCGGGTAATACACGCGGAAGGTCGGCTTTGCCGCGGGCTCCTCGTTCTCGATGTACTCGGTGGACAGCGCCGGGCGCACGAACAAGAACTCGTTGTTGAAGTGCTCGCGCCGCAGGATCTTGGTCGTCACCGAGTTGAAAAAGGTCTCGGCCAGCTCGGGCTGGTGGTGATTGGTCAGCAGGCCGATGTAATGCAGCTTGGCCTGCTGCCAGATCTCCATGGGCTGGTTGCCGGCATCGAGCTCATTCTGCAGGCGCTCGGTCGCCTCATCCACGCGCTGGTCGTAGAAGGCGATGCGCTCACGTTGCGCCGCCTGCTGACCGGCCCAGTCGGCACGTTCGAACCGCTGCTTGGCCGCTGCGCTCACCTGGCGGAACAGGCGGTAATGGCGATTGAAGCCGTCGAGCATGGTGCGCGCCATGGCGAAGGCAACGGGGGAATCGAGACGCGGGGGAAACTGATTCATCAGGCACCTGCAAAGCTCAGTGACTTGAGCGACTGTAAGCCCGCGCCAGCGACAAGGCAAAGCGCCCTGCGACTGCAGGCGCTGCATGCTAGGCTTTTTGGCTTGTCGGCGCGCCACATGCGCCGACCACCCCGATCACCCAGAACTGGAGACCTGTCATGCCTGCACTGCTGCCCAATGTCGATCCCGACGGATTGCTGGAATACTCGGTGGTCTACACCGACCGCTCGCTCAACCACATGTCGGCGAAGTTCCAGCGGGTCATGCGCGATCTGTCGTCCATGCTCAAGCAGGCGTATGGCGCGCAGGCCGTGGCCATTGTGCCGGGCAGCGGCACCTTTGCGATGGAAGCGGTAGCGCGGCAGTTCGTGCAGGGCGCGCAGGTGCTCATCGTGCGCAACGGCTGGTTCAGCTATCGCTGGAGCCAAATCATCGAGACCGGGCACCTGTCGGACAAGGTGACTGTGCTCAAGGCGCGCCGCCTCGCGGAGGCATCCGAATCGCCCTTCGCCCCCGCGCCCATCGCCGACGTGGTGGCCACGATTGCGCGCGACAGGCCCGCCGTGGTGTTCGCCCCGCATGTGGAAACCTCCGCCGGACTGATGCTGCCCGACGACTATCTGCGCGCCGTGGCCGACGCCGTGCATGCCGTGGGCGGCCTGTTCGTGCTCGACTGCATCGCCTCCGGCGCGATGTGGGTGGACATGCAGGCAACCGGGGTGGACGTGCTGGTCTCCGCGCCGCAAAAAGGCTGGAGCGGCCAGCCCTGCTGCGGCTTCGCCATGCTGAGCAGCCGGGCGCTGGCGCGGCTGGAGCAGACGCAGAGCGACAGTTTCTCCTGCGACCTGAAGAAATGGCTGCAGATCATGCAGGCATACGAAAAAGGCACGCATGCCTATCACGCCACCATGCCCACCGACACCCTGGCCGAAGTGCGCGACCAGATGCGCGAAGCCTTCGACTACGGTCTGCCCGCGCTGAAGGCCGCGCAGATGGAACTCGGCCGCCGCGTGCGCGCCTCGCTGACCAGCCGCGGGGTCAAGAGCGTGGCCGCGCCGGGCTTTCAGGCTCCTGGCGTGGTGGTGAGCTACACCCGCGACCCGGAAGTGCAAAGCGGACGCGCCTTTGCAGCACAGGGCATGCAGGTGGCCGCGGGCGTGCCGCTGGCGTGCGACGAACCGGCCGATTACATGAGCTTTCGCCTCGGCCTGTTCGGCCTGGACAAATGGAAGGACGTGGACGCTGCCGCGCAGCGCCTCGATCACATCCTCGACGCGGTGGGCCTGCGGGCGCCAGAGACCGTGCATCGCTGAATCACCCGGACGGCCCGCAGCGCGCGTCATCCCTGCGGAACAGGCGTTCACGCCGTCTGCGCAAACAGCTCGCGGCCGATGAGCATGCGGCGGATTTCGCTGGTGCCGGCGCCGATTTCGTACAGCTTGGCGTCGCGCCACAGCCGGCCCAGCGGGTAGTCGTTGATGTAGCCGTTGCCGCCAAAAATCTGAATGCCTTCGCCCGCCATCCAGGTGGCCTTCTCGGCGCACCACAGAATGACCGCGGCGCAGTCCTTGCGCACGTCACGCGCATGGCCGTCGCCCAGCGCGTCGAGGTTCTTGCCCACGGTGTAGAGCAGGCTGCGCGCGGCCTGCAGGGTGGTGTAGAGATCGGCCAGCTTGGCCTGGATGAGCTGGAACTCGCCGATGCTCTGGCCGAACTGTCTGCGCTCGTGCACATAGGGAACGACGTTGTCCATCACGGCCTGCATGATGCCCACCGGCCCCGCGGCCAGCACCGCGCGCTCATAGTCCAGCCCGCTCATCAGCACGCGCACGCCGCCATTCAGGGCGCCCAGCACGTTTTCGGCCGGCACCTCGCAATCCTGGAACACCAGCTCGCCGGTGTGGCTGCCGCGCATGCCCAGCTTGTCGAGCTTCTGCGCCACAGAAAAGCCCTTGAAGCCCTTTTCCACCAGGAAGGCGGTGATGCCCTTGGCACCCGCGGCCGGGTCGGTCTTGGCATAGACCACCAAGACATCGGCGTCCGGGCCGTTGGTGATCCACATCTTGCTGCCGTTGAGCATGTAGGCGCCGCCGCGCCGGTCGGCGCGCAGGGTCATGCTGACCACGTCGCTGCCGGCGCCTGGCTCGCTCATCGCCAGCGCGCCGACATGCTCGCCGCTGAGCAGCCTGGGCAGGTACTTCGCCTTCTGTGCGGCGCTGCCGTTGCGGCGGATCTGGTTGACGCACAGATTGGAATGCGCGCCGTAGCTCAAGCCCACCGAGGCGCTGGCGCGGGAGATCTCCTCCATCGCCACCATGTGCGCCACGTAGCCCATGCCGGTTCCGCCATCGGCCTCGGGCACGGTCACGCCCAGCAGGCCCAGGTCGCCGAACTTGCGCCACAGGTCCATGGGGAACTGGTCGCTGCGGTCGATCTCTGCGGCGCGCGGAGCGATTTCCTTGTCGGCAAAGCTGCGCACCGCGTCGCGCAGCGCGGCGATCTCCTCGCCAAGTTGAAAGTCCAGTCCGGGCAGTTGCATGAAGTCTCCTCGGTTGTGGGGTTCGACGCGATGTCAGTCGGGCAGAGGCGCCGACGCGATGGTCTGCTGCCTCTGCGGCTCGCCGGGCGGCGACAGGGCGACGGGGATGACAGTCATGGGGCGAGTCTCCGTTGGGGCTGCTCTGGTGGCAGCGCAATGGGCCAAATCCTACCTTCCGTTTACGTCAACGTAAATAAGGCGCAAAAACATCACCAGCCGTGACAACGTTCACACTCGTTCGAACAGCCGTGTCTGAAGAATGCAATTTTTTTATTGCGTAGACAAATTTTGCGCCACGCCCAAGGCGCTCTGGCCCCGCCGTCCTTCCGACACCAGCACTGCGAACAGCGGCGACATCCTTTTGCCCGCTCACGATCCAGGCCATCCGATGAGCAGGCTGGGCCTGTTTCGCCACGCGGAGGACGAGCACGCCTATGTCCGCAACGCCTGGCCCGACATCACATCCAGACTGCGACTTCTCGGTCTGGCGGGCTGCGGCGTATTTCTGCTGGCCAGCGTGGTGGACTGGCATTGACCCGGCAGACCCAGACCGACATGCTGACCGGCCTCTACAACCGCCGCTGCATTGGACGAGCGCAACCGGGTCGAAGTGGCGTCGATGCCGACGCGGTGATGCCCGGCGCCAACCGCCTCATTTGTCCTGTTTTTTCAGCAGCCCCCGCGCCTCGGCCTCATACGCCCGAATCTCCTCCAGCGTCGCCTGCAGATCGGCCATGCGGCCTTCGATGTCGGCGCGGTGCGCGGCCAGCACTTCGAGATAACGGCGCAGCTGGGGCACGGTGTCGCGCGGCGACTCGTACATCATCACCAGTTCCTTGATGTCCGCCAGACTCAGACCCAGACGTTTGCCGCGCTGGGTGAGCTTGAGCCGCGTGCGGTCGCCCTGGGTATACACGCGCAGGCGCCCCTGGCGTTGCGGGCAGAGCAGGCCCGCTTCTTCGTAGAAGCGGATGGCGCGGGTGGTCAGGTCGAACTCGCGCGCGAGTTCGCCGATTGTGAAGGTCTTGGCCACGGGGACGGCTGCAGCGTTTTTCATGCGTGCCTATACTCGGCTCCAGTTGACGTTAACGTCAAGTGTAGTGTGACGCAGCACGCCCGATCCCCCGCCCCTCCGCCTCGCCATGACCGCCATTCCTGCCGCCGATCCCATCCACTACCCCTTTGGCGATGGCGTGCCCGCGCCCGGCGCCAGCATCGAACTCGCACCCGGTCTGCGCTGGCTGCGCATGGGTCTGCCGTTCACGCTGAACCACATCAACCTCTGGCTGCTGGAGGACACGCTGGACGGCGTGCGCGGCTGGACCATCGTGGACTGCGGCATCGACTCCGCTGCCACCCGCGCCGCGTGGGAGCAGGTGTTTGCCACGCAGCTCGACGGGCTGCCGGTGCTGCGCGTGGTGGTCACGCACATGCACCCCGACCACGTCGGCCTGGCGCACTGGCTGACGGCGCGCTGGAACTGCCTGTTGTGGATGAGCGCCACCGACTACGCCGTGGCCTGCATGGCCGCGCGCGGCTGCATGGCCATCGGCGGTGAGCCGATGGCCATGCACTTCGCCGCGCATGGTCTGGCCGATGCCGACACGCTGACGGCCATCCGCAAACGCACCGACTACTACACCGGCCTGGTGCCGGCCATGCCGCCGCGCTTCGTGCGTCTGCAGCACGGCGATGTGCTGCGCATCGGCGGGCGCGACTGGCGCTGCCTGGCGGGCTACGGCCACGCGCCCGAGCACATCAGCCTGCACTGCGAACACGACGCGCTGTTCATCGCCGGTGACATGCTGCTGCCCCGCATCTCCACCAATATCAGCGTGAACGACAACGAACCGCTGGCCAACCCGCTGCAGCAATTTCTCGACAGTCTGGCGCGCTTTGACCTGCTGCTGCCCGAGCACACCCTGGTGTTCCCCTCCCACGGCCTGCCCTTCCGTGGCGCGCAGGCGCGCATCGCGCAGTTGCAGCAACATCACCGCGAGCGGCTGACCGACGTCATGCAAGCCTGCTCCACCCCGCAAACCGCGGCCGAATTGCTGCCGGTGCTGTTCAAGCGTCCGCTCGACATTCATCAGATGACCTTCGCCATGGGCGAGTCCATCGCCCATCTGCACAAACTCTGGTTCGATGGCCAGCTCCGCCGTCTGCAGCAGGACGGGGTATACCGCTTCGTGCGCTGACCCTGACCGCCATGCCGCAAACAGCCCTGCCCTCCACACCATCGCCGCAGGGCGCAGCGCTTGTGCTGCTGGGCGGCTGCCGCCTGCGCTGGCTTGGCCTGATGGCCTTTGGCTGGCTGGGGATGCAGCACCCGCGCGCCCTGCTCGCCAACACACCGCTGGCCCCGGCCATTCATCTGGGCGACGCGGACGCGCTGCGCCAGCGCGCCCGCATCGCCGCATTTTTCACGGCGCCCGACCCGGCGGACTGAGCCGCATTGCGCATAATGCAGGCCTATGCTCAATGTGTTCACCCTCAAGAATGGCCGCCTGGTGCAGCAGGAGGTCATCGACCCGCAGGCGCTCGCCGGTTTGCAGCCGGTCTGGGTGGATCTGGAATCGGCCGATCCGCGCGAGCTGGGCTGGATCGAGGCACGCTTCGGCCTGACCATCCCTGCCGACGTGCTCGATCAGGATCTGGAAGAATCCGCCCGCTTTTACGAGGAAGAGGACGAGAACCAGCTCCACCTGCGCTCTGACTTTCTCATCAGCGACGAAGAGCGGCCGCGCAACGAGCGCGTGGCGTTCATCATCCACGGCAGTGTGCTGTTCTCCATCCACACGCACGATCTCACCGTGTTCCGTCTGCTGCGGCTGCGGGCGCGGCGCATGCCCGGGCTGATCGAAAACGCCACCGACGTGCTGCTCGCGCTCTACCTCACCGACGCGGAGTATTCGGCCGACACGCTCGAAGGGATCTACGACGATCTCGAAGCCATCGGCGCGCACATCCTCAAGCCCCGGCCCAGCGACCAGGACGCCTCCGAGGCGCTCACGGGCATTGCGCTGCAGGAAGACCTCAACGGCCGCATCCGCCGCAACGTCATGGACACGCGCCGCGCGCTGAGCTTTCTGCTGCGCAGCCGCCATCTCAGCACCGAGCAGTCGCAGGAGGCGCGGCAAATCCTGCGCGACCTCGATTCGCTCGACGGCCACACCGCCTTCCTGTTCGACAAGATCAACTTCCTGATGGACGCCACGGTGGGCTTCATCAACATCAATCAGAACAAGGTGATCAAGATTTTCTCGGTGGCCTCGGTGGCCATGCTGCCGCCCACGCTCATCGCCAGCATCTACGGTATGAACTTCAAGGCCATGCCCGAACTGGACTGGACTTATGGCTATCCGCTCGCCCTGGGGCTGATGGTGCTCACGGTCATTGCGCCGTTCTGGTATTTCCGCAAAAAAGGCTGGTTGAACTGAGGTTCAAGTTGCGGCGGCGGCTTTTTTCAGCCGACGCACCACGGCGCCGAGCAGCGGAACCGTGGCGTAGAAATCGCAGGCGTCCCAGTAATCGCGGTGATCGATCACCCGTCCCTGCGCATCGAGCTGGAACCGGGTGGCACCGGGGATGCACTGCGCCTGCGCCCCGGCACGCAGCGCGAAATGGAAGTCCCAGGTCATCCAGCCAACAACCCCCTGTGCCGTCACCTCGCGCACCACAAAACGCGGGGCATGCAACTTGGCATACATATGGGCAAACTGCCCGGTGATCGCGGGCAGGCCCTGCACGCGGTTGAACGGGTCCTGGAACGTGGCCTGCGGAGCGTAGATCTGCGACAGGGTATCGAGCCGCCCGGGGCCGAGCTGTTCAAACACGCTGGCGATGCGCTGCAGAGGTTCAATGAGGGGCGTGGCGGCGTTGTTATCCATGCCGCGCATCTTAAGCAGAGACTCGGCGAGGCGCTTGCGTCAAACCCAGCGCGGCAGCAGCACCGCCGCCCAGATCAGCGCGCAGAGCAGCAAGGTGAGCAGCACGGCGGCGCTGCCCAGATCCTTCGCGGTTTTGCTCAGCGCGTGCTGTTCCAGCGACACCCGGTCGACCGTGTATTCGATGGCGGTGTTCAGCAGCTCGACGATGAGCACCAGCAACACACTGCCCGCGAGTGCGGCGCGTTCCGTCCAGTTGCGGCCCAGCCAGAGCGCAAGGGGCAGGAGGATCAGCGCCAGCGTCAACTCTTGCCGGAATGCCGACTCGGTCTGCCACGCCGCGCGCAAACCGCTCATGGAGTTGATGCCCGCGTGATAGACGCGCGACAGGCCGGTGCGCGTCTTGTACGGATTGGGTGCCACGTCCTGCTTGGAGACGTGCGCGCGCTCGCGCTGCTGGGCCATGCGTTCAGTGGCCCGCGCGGGCCGCAACGCCTTCACGCACCGCCTTGCGCAGATGGTCGAGAAACTGCTTCGAGGCGGCTTCCCAGGTGAACTTGCGCGCATGCGCGAGTGCGACGCTGCGCGGAATCTGCAGCGCGCGCAGGCAGGCGGCCTTGAGGTCGTGGTCGAGCGCGCCGGCCGGGCTGTCTCCGATCACGTCCAGCGGGCCCGTGACGGGGTAGGCCGCCACCGGGCAGCCGCAGGCCAGGGCTTCGATCAACACCAGACCGAAGGTATCAGTCTTGCTCGGAAACACGAACACGTCGGCACCGGAATACACCTTGGCCAGTTCGTCCTGCGTGAGCACACCGAGGAAGCGCGCGTCCGGGTATTGCTTGCGGATGCGCTCCATCTCCGGCCCTTCGCCCACCACCCACTTGGTGCCGGGCAGATCGAGCTGCAGGAAGGCGTCGATGTTTTTCTCCACCGCCACCCGGCCCACATACAAGAAGATGGGCGGCTTGCCGTCGAGCCGCTCGCCCTCGCGCGGGTAGAACATGCGGTGATCGACGCCGCGCGACCACAGCCGCACATTGCGAAAACCATGCTCCTGCAAGTCGCGCTGCACCACCTGCGTGGGCACCAGCACGGCGCGTCCGGTATTGTGAAAGCGGCGCAGATAGGCATAGGTCCAGCCCAGCGGCACATGAAACCGGGCCTGCACATACTCGGGAAAGCGGGTGTGATAGGCAGTGGTCAACGGAATGTCGAGCCGCTGGGCCAGGCGGCGCGCCGCCTGGCCCAGCGGCCCTTCGGTGGCAACATGCACCACGTCGGGCATGAAGGCGGTGATGCGCTGCTGGATGCGGGCGCGCGGCCGCAGGCTGAGGCGAATTTCTGGGTAGGTCGGACAGGGAATGGTGCGGAAGGCATTCGGCTCCACCACCTCGACCTCCTGCCCCATGTCGCGCAACTGGGCGATGGTGGTCTTGAGGGTGCGCACCACGCCATTGACCTGCGGTTCCCAGGCGTCGGTGACGATCAGGATGCGCAGCGGCGGCGTATCCGCTGCCGCTGGCCAGGGTTTCTCGGCCGAGGCGGCCATGCCGGAAGTCACAGCGGAGGCGATCATGCCGTGACCGCCTGCACGCTGACGGACTGCGGGGCGGATTGTCCGGCCGCCTGTGGCGCCAGTTCGGCCAGCACCCGCAGCCCGGCGTTCCAGTGCAACAGCTTGAGGCGGCCGTCGAAGTCTTCCACCAGAGCAGTCAGGCTTTCCACCCAGTCGCCGCAGTTGGCGTAGATCTGCTGTTGCTCGCTGCGCAGCTCGGCGCGGTGGATGTGACCGCAGACCACACCGTCGCATTGCTGGCGGCGGGCCTCGTCACTGAGCAGAGTTTCGAAGCTGGAGATGGTGTTCACAGCGGCCTTGACCTTGTGTTTGAGGTATTGCGACAGCGACCAGTACGGCAGGCCGAGCTTGAGCCGCGCCTGGTTGAGCCAGCGGTTGAGCTTGAGGCTGAACATGTAAGCGGCGTCGCCCAGATGCGCCAGCCACTTGGCGTAGAGCACCACGCTGTCAAACAGGTCGCCATGCACGATCAGCAGGGTGCGGCCGTCGGCGGTGACGTGCCGCACCTGGTTGATGACCTCGATGCCGCCGAAGTGCAGGCCGTCGTAGGGCCGGGCGAATTCGTCATGGTTGCCGGGAACGAACACCACTCGCGTGCCCTTGCGCGCCTTGCGCAGCAGCTTCTGCACCACGTCGTTGTGCGCCTGCGGCCAGTAGATGCCCTTTTTTTTGAGCTGCCAGCCGTCGATGATGTCGCCCACCAGATAGATGGTGTCGGCGCTGCAGTGCCGCAGGAATTCCAGCAATTGCGGCGCCTTGCAGTCGCGCGTGCCCAGATGGATGTCGGACAGCCACAGGGTGCGCCACCGCACCTCCGGCTCGGCATCGCCGCCACTCGCGGTGTCAGTCGGCACGGCGGCGCGGGCGGCGTCCATCGCCGTGTGGTCTTCCGGAAACGCTGCGCTGCTTCGCATCAATCGGGACAGGGTATCGGTGGCCATGCGCGCATTGCATCGCGTCAATATGTCAAGCGCGTGACTGTCACGGATAAATCAGCCGACCAGCTTGACGCAAACGCTTGTGCCACGCTCTGCGACAGGTTCAAATCCGGTGCATCTCCCGCCCAACAATCCCCTGCCATGAGCCAGGAACGCGAACTCAAATTCCGACTCGACCCCGCCCTGCACGACGCCGTGCGTGTTCACCCGGTCTTGCTCACCCTGGCGCAGGCACCGCATGTGCACGCCCTGCAAAGCTGGTATTTCGACACCCCGGAGCACGCCCTGCGCCAGGCCGGTCTGGCGCTGCGCGTCCGGCATACGGGCGAGGGGCGGCGCATCCTCACCCTCAAGAGCAGTCCGACCCAGGGCCTGCAACTCACGCGCGGCGAATGGGAGTTCGACATCGACAGCGACGCGCCCAACGCCGCGGCACTGGAACGCCTGAACCACACCCGCCTCGCCACCCTGGGCGATGCAAACGTGCTGGCGCACAGCCTGTGCGCCGTGCTGGGCACCCGGGTGCAGCGCACCGTCTGGCATCTGAACTGGCAGGGCACGCAGCTCGAAGTCTGTCTCGATGACGGGCAGGCGCTGGGAGGCATCAGCGCCGATGCGCCCAGCCTTTCGATCAGCGAACTGGAGATCGAACTGATCGACGGCCACTGGCCGCACGCTTTCGACCTCGCCTGGACGCTGGCGCAAGACCTGCCGCTGCTGCTCTCGCCCATCAGCAAGATGCAGGTGGCCGCGCGCGCCGCCGGGCTGAGCACCCTGCAGCTACCGCCGCTGGCGCGTGAACTCGCGCCGCTGCCAGACGGCGGGCAGGCCATGGCGGCCGCGTTGCAGCAATCGGCCGCTGTTCTGGCTGTGGGGGCGGAGCTTTTACAAGCCGATCCGCAGCCCGAGACCGTGCACCAGATGCGCCTGCAACTGCGCCGCCTGCGTGTGTTGCTGCAACTGCTGCAAACCACAGGGCCTTCGTCGCAGCGCGCCGCCTGCCGCTGGCTGCGCAGCGAATGGCGCTGGGCGGGGCAACTCCTGGGCACCGTGCGCGATGTGGATGTCTGCCTCGAACATGCCCTGTCGCTGCAAGACAGCTCTGGCACCAGCGCGCCGCTTTCCCGCGATCTGGAGCAAAAACGCCGTGCGCATCTGCTGGCGCTTCTGGGCTATCTGCGCAGCGCCCGCTTTGGCCGAGCGCTGCTCGCGCAGGCGCGCTGGGCCGAATCCTGGAGCAGCGGCCAGATCATTGCCGCCAGTCAGTCCACCGACCAACTGGCGCGCCGCCTGCTGCGCTTTCACCGCAACGACTTGCAACTGCATCCGCAGCGCTGGGCCGAGCTGCTGGCCATCTGGGAGGGTCAGGCGGCAGTCCCGCTCGACGCGCCCTGGAGCGCGCTGCATACCCTGCGGCTCAAAGCCAAGCAGTTGCGCTACGCCCTGGAATGGCTGGCCCCCTGGATCGAAGAGACGTTGGGCAAACAGGGCAAGGCCTGGCTCAAGCTCACCAGCACCCTGCAGACCGATCTGGGCGAGGCGCTCGACACCCTGCGGCTGGCGCGCTGGGTCAGCGAGACGGTTGCGGCCGCAGACCCGGATGCGGCGATCCAGTCAGCAGCGGGTGTGCAACAGGCCTTCGATCAGGTGCGCAGCAGCCTGCAACGTGTCTTGCAGGCGGCGCGCCAGGTCGGCTGACAGCCGCTCATACCGCCGGGTTCGTGTCGCGCCGGGTTTTGGTGAGATACACCACCAGTAGCATGATGGCGGCCAGGAACAGGGCGCTGGTTCCCATCGTCCCCAGGCCGAGGCCACCTTCGCTGCCGGGCTTTGACAGCCAGTCGCCAAACGTCGCGCCCAGCGGACGGGTGAGGATGTAGGCGATCCAGAACGTGGTCACCGCGCTGGCCTTCAACGCGTAGTAGGCCGCTGCCGTCAGCGCAATGGCGCCGCCGAACAGCACGGCCGACATGGCATAGCCGAGTTGCAGACGTTCTGCGGCCAGATCGCCCCCGGCAGTGCCCAGCGCAAAGGTGAACAGGATGGCGGCCCAGTAGAACGCTTCGCGTTTGCGCGTGTCGATGCTGTGGATGGACAGGGTGCGCTCGCTGGCCCACCAGCCGGCGAACGTCGCGGCCAAAGCCAAGGCGAACAGCAACGCGCTGACGGGCAGCGGCATGCCGAGCTGATCGCTCAGGTTGTCGGTCACCAGCGTGCCCACCACGCTGATGAGCGTGACGGTCAGCCAGTACAGCCAGGGGATGTAGCGGGACGCGCGCATCTGCGCCGTCAGCACGCCGAGGAACAGAACGGTCATCACCACGGTGGTGGCGACAAGCCCGAAATGCAGATCCACCGCAAGATAGTCTGCGGCGGTTTCGCCCACCGTCGTGGCCATGATCTTGATCAGCCAGAAGTAAAGGGTGATGACGACCGGAACCTTGACCGCCTGCGCCCAGTCGGGCTGCGCTGTCCGTTCTGTGTGTTGCATGGTGAACTCCCTGAATGCCGTTTGGCGTTGTTGTGTGGCCGCGTGATGCGCGGCAGCAGCATTCTGGGCAAGCAGACTTAGCACAAGGTGAGCGCGCGCAGATGCGGCGCGGGCAGCGGACAACGAGACACGGCTCAGCCGCTCTTGCGCAGATTGGCCGGGGCGATGCGCAGCGCCTCGCGGTATTTCGCCACGGTGCGCCGCGCCACCTGTACGCCCTGCTGCGTGAGGCGTTCGGCAAGCTCGCTGTCGGATAGAGGATTGGCGCGGTCTTCTTCTGCAACGAGGCGCCGGATGAGTTCGCGCACCGCGGTGGATGAGGTGTTGCCCCCAGCCTCGGTGCTCAGACCGGAGCCGAAAAAATATTTCAGCTCCACGGTGCCAAACGGCGTGAGCATGAATTTCTGCGTGGTCACACGCGAAATGGTGGACTCGTGCAGCCCCAGCTCGTCGGCAATCTCCCGCAGCACCATGGGACGCATGGCCACCGGGCCGAAATCGAAAAACCGCTGCTGGCGCTCGACGATGGTCTGCGCCACACGCTGAATGGTCTCGAAGCGTTGCTGCACGTTTTTGACAAACCAGCGCGCCTCCTGCAACTGACCCTGCATGGCAGTGCCGCTGTCGCGGGCGCGGCGCAGGGCGTCGGCGTAAATCTGGTTGACCCGCAGCTTGGGCATGACCTCGGGATTGAGGTGGGCAGCCCAGCCCCGCGCGGTTTTGCGGGCGATGACATCGGGCGTGACCGCCTGCGCCGCGTCGCTGCGGAAGGCGCCGCCAGGATGCGGATCGAGCTGGGCGATGCGTTGCTGCGCAATGCGCAAGGCGGCTTCATCGGTGCCCAGCAGGCGTTCGAGCTTGCGCCAGTCGCGCCGCGCCAGCAGGTCGAGGTGGCCGTCGCGGCAAATCTGCAGGGCCATGTCGCGCACCGGACAGCGCGGCTGGCGCTGCAACTGCAGGCACAGGCATTCCGGCAGGTCGTGCGCGGCAACGCCCGGCGGGTCGAAGCTCTGGATCAGCCGCATCGCCGTGGTCAGCGCATCGACAAGGTCTTCGAGTTGTTCGTCCCCGGATCCAGGCGCGAGCGCCTGTGCGAGTTCGAGCATGGTCTCGGGCAGATAGCCGTTGTCATCGAGCGAGTCGATGATGGCCTCGGCCGCGGCGCGATCGATGGCGCTCAGGGCCAGCCCTGCAAGCTGGCCGCGCAGGTGATCGCGCAGATCGACATGCCCGGAAGCCCGGTCGATGGCGCTGAATTCGTCGTCATCCCCACCGCTGGAAGACTGCCCCGAGCTGACCCAGGAGTCGGCATCGGCATCGGTATCGGCGCCGTGATCGGTTTCGCCGCTGCTGGCCGTCCAGTCTTGTGTTTCCAGTTGCAGCTCGGCGGTCGGTTCGCTGGACGCCTCATGCCCTTCGATGGAAACCTGCGCGGGCAGATCGGGCTGCAGCGGGGCGGGTTGCTCGGCGGTCGGCGCGGCTGCGGCGCCGTCATCCGTTTCCTCGGTTTCGAGGAAGGGATTGGATTCGAGCAGGCCCTCGATCTCCTGCGTCAGCTCGATGGTGGAGAGCTGCAGCAGGCGGATGGACTGCTGCAACTGGGGCGTGAGCGCGAGATGCTGGGACAGCCGCAGGTTCAGCGACGGTTTCATCGCGGCCTACATGCGGAAGTTTTCACCGAGGTACACCTTGCGTACCGCGGGGTTGTCGATGATGGATTGCGGATCGCCCTGCGCCAGCACCTGCCCTTCACTGATGATGCAAGCGCGGTCACAGATGCCAAGGGTTTCGCGCACGTTGTGGTCGGTGATGAGCACGCCGATTCCCTGCTCCTTGAGGAACTGGACGATGCGCTGGATTTCGATGACCGCGATCGGATCAATCCCGGCAAACGGTTCGTCGAGCAGGATGAAGCGCGGCTGCGTGGCGAGTGCGCGGGCGATTTCCACTCGCCGCCGCTCACCGCCAGACAGCGCGGGCGCGGGACTGTCGCGCAAATGCTCAACGTGCAGTTCCCGCAGCAGATGGTCTTCGCGCTCGCGGATCTCGGCCTTGCCCAGGCGGCGCCCCTGCGCATCGCGCTGCAGTTCCAGCACGGCGCGCACGTTTTCGGCCACAGTCATGCGGCGGAAGATCGACGCCTCCTGCGGCAGATAGGACAGCCCCATGCGCGCGCGGCGGTGCATGGGCAGATCGGTGACATCCTGGCCGTCAAGGTGAATGCGCCCGGCATCCGGCCGGACCAGACCGACGATCATGTAGAACGACGTGGTCTTGCCCGCACCGTTCGGCCCCAGTAGACCGACGACCTCGCCGCAGCGCACGTTGAAGCTGACATCGCGCACCACCTGTCGGCCGGCGTAACGCTTTTGCAGATGTTGCACATCGAGTTCCGGGCACGCCGCGGGCCGGGCCTCGCGCCCACGTCTGCCGGCCTCGTCGGCAACCGGCTCCAGCCCGCCGCGCACCAGGGTCTGCCGCGTGGCATTTGGCTGTGCGCTCAAGGCTGCGCCTCCATCTTCGGCGTGACCTTCAGCGCGGGGGGAGATGTCGGCGCCGACGACGCTGCGGCCGGCGCGGCCTGCGGAGTCAGCATGACGCGCACCCGGCCTCCCGGATTGGTCGCTGTCGCCCCTTGCGCCCCGCCCTCCACGGTGAACACGTCGGTGATCTGGTTGTAGGCAATCACATTGCCCTGGCTGCGATCCGTCAGTTTGCCGTTCACCAGACGGCTGAGCATGGCCTGCCCGCGAAACGTCACCACATCGGTCCTGCCGTCGTATTCGATGCGCTGCGCTGCGCCGTCCATGGTCTGCGACGGCTGCCCGGGCGCTGCATCGAGTTGCTGCTGAAAGGTTGCCAACTGCCCCGGCGCGGCGATCGCCGTGGCATATTGGTAGCCATCCGGCGCCTGGCGCACATCCACCGTGGCCGCACGCAGCACCAGCGTGCCTTTGGTGACCACCACATTGCCCGTGAAGACGCTGGTCTGATGCGCGTCGTCATAGCGCATGGCGTCCGCCTCGATGTGAATCGGCTGATTCCGGTCGGCCTGGACGGCCCACGCGGGCAGCATGAGACCGGGCGCGCAAAGGACGGAAAACAGCAGGAATCGGGCCAGTCGTTTCATCGGCATGGGTTTTGCTTTGGTCGATTCATTCTAGGGCCTGTTCTGGCGATGCGCGCAGGAAAACACGCGATGCCTTCGGCGCCGCAAAAAACAAACTGCCCGCAAAAGAGCGGGCAGTTTGTACGAGGCTTGGGTGCCAAAGATTTATTTCTTCGCCGCCTGCACCTTTTTGATCAGATAGTCCACGACTTCCAGCACTTTCTGGTTGTTGTTCGCCTCGGGTAAAGCGGCAGACGTGGTGTACATCCCCTGCACCGCCATGGTCGGTACGCCCTGGATCTGGTAGTCGGTCACCATTTGCGTGGCCTGCTTGACCTGGGCATTCACGCCAAACGAGTTGTAGGTATCCAGAAAAGTCTTTTTCGGAATGCCCTGCTGCGCCAGCCAGTTGGCCATCTGATCCGCGGTGCCCAACGGAATGTGCTGCACATGGATGGCGTTGAAAATTTTCGCCTGCATGGCGTCATTGAGTTTGCCCAGCGCCTTCAAGGCGTAATACAGGTGCTGCTGCGGAATGAATTGGGGTGAAAACGCCACGGGCACACGCTCAAGCACCACGCCTGACGGCAGTTTTTTCGCCCAGCTTTCCAGCAGGGGGTCGAAATCCGCGCAATGCGGGCAGTCGTACCAGAAAAACTCATACACCACGATCTTGTCGGAAGGGCTCACCGCCTGCGGCACAGCCAGCCGGTTGTAGGCAAAGCCCTCGTTGAACTGAGTGGTCTTGGCGGGCGTCTGCGCCTGCGCCCCGGCAGCGAGAAAGCCCAGCGAAAACGCCATGAACACCACGGATAGCCAGCGTTGAAACATGAGTCGTCCTTTTGGAATGAAAGTCAGAAAGTTGTTTTATTTACCCGCGCGCACCAGTGCGGTTTGAATCCCGTTGTCGCTCAGAAGTTTCTGCGTTTTCTCGGCTTGCTGCGCCGAGGTGAACGGTCCCACTCGAACGCGGTACAGCGTGCGCCCGTTGACAACGCGCTCATCCACGTGCGCTTCCTGTCCGGTCAGCGCCACTTTGGCACGCTGGCGTTCGGCATCGTCCCGCGTGCTGTACGCGCCCACCTGGAGCACATAGCTCACCTCGGCAGGGGCAACGGCTGCCGCTCCAGGCGCAGCGATGACGGGCGGGGTACTCGTGGCGGTGATCGCTTCGGGCTGGGACGCGCCGGGGCCAGGCTGTCCCAGTTTGGCCAGGGCTTGCGGAGAAAGCGGCCGACTCGCCACGGTGACCGGCATGGAGCCGCTCCCCGCCGGCGGCGCTGCGGTTGCGCCACTCAAACCCCGATTCGGGTTCCAGTTGGACGCGCCGGACGCTGCGCTGGATGGGCGCTCCTGGAAGCGGTTCATGAAGGGCAGCGGCGCCTTGGTGATGTAGAGGGCGACGCCCAGAGCAATGGCCAAGCCGATCACCAGGCCGACGATCAGGCCGATGAGGGTGCCCCCGAGTTGGCGGCGGAATGCGGGACGTGTGGACATGGATTGCGGGAGTTGCGTGTCAGAGGGAATGCGATAACCGGGCGCGCGGACGCGTTCACATGCGCAGCGGCGCACTCACGCCCAGAACAGCCAACGCATTGTGCATCACCTGACGCACTGCCTGCAGCAGGCGCAGCCGCGCGTGGCGCAGTGGCAGGTCGTCGACGAGCACACGCTCGGCGTTGTAGAACGCATGGAAATCCGCCGCCAGATCGCGCAGGTAAAACGCGACATGATGCGGCGCGAGTTCCTTGGCGGCTGCGGCGAGCACCTGGGGATAATGCGCCAGACTCAACAGCAGCGCACGCTCACGCGGTGCTGTCAGCAGACTCAGGTCGGCGCCAGCCAGCAGCGCAGCTTGCCCCGCGTCTTGCGGCGCGCGCGCAGCCCACTGCTCGAATACGGAATTCACCCGGGCGTGGGCATATTGCACGTAATACACCGGGTTCTCATCGCTCTGCGCCAGAGCCAGATCGACGTCGAACACGAACTCGGTATCCGCCTTTCGCGACACCAGGAAAAACCGCACTGCATCGCGTCCGCGTTGAAGCGCGGCTGCACACTCATCGGCGCTCATGGCGTCTTGTACGCCACCAGACCATTCGATCAGGTCGCGCACCGTGACGTAGCTGCCGGCCCGCTTGGAGATTTTGACCTCCTGGCCACCGCGCATCACAGTGACCATTTTGTGCAGCACATAATCCGGATAACTCTCGGGGATGCCCAGATCCACGGCCTGCAGACCAGCGCGCACACGGGCTATGGTGCCGTGGTGGTCCGAGCCCTGGACGTTCACCGCACGGTGAAATCCGCGCTCCCATTTGGTCAGGTGATAGGCCACGTCCGGAACGAAATAGGTGTAGGTGCCATCCGACTTGCGCATCACCCGGTCTTTGTCATCGCCAAAGTCGGTGGTGCGCAGCCACAGCGCGCCGTCCTGCGCGTAGGTGTGGCCGGATGCCTGCAGACGCTGAACTGCGGCGTCCACACGCCCTTCGGTGTAGAGGCTGGACTCGAGGTAATAGCAATCGAAGCGAATGCCGAAAGTTTTCAGGTCGAGGTCTTGTTCGCGGCGCAAATAGGCCACAGCGAAACGCCGCACATTGTCCAGATCGTCCGCATCGCCACTGGCGGCAACCTCCCGGCCCTGATCGTCCGGCACTGACTTGCGCGCCAGAAAATCCTGGGCGATCTCGGCGATGTAATCCCCGTTGTAGGCAGACTCCGGCCAGCCCGCATCGCCGGGTTTGACACCGCGCGCCCTGGCCTGCACCGACAGTGCCAAGGTCTGGATTTGCACCCCGGCGTCGTTGTAATAGAACTCGCGCTGCACCGCCCAACCCTGCGTGGAGAGAACCGCGGAAATCGCGTCGCCCAGCGCGCCCTGGCGCCCGTGTCCGACGTGCAGCGGTCCAGTCGGATTGGCCGAAACAAACTCCACCAGCATGGGCTGACCACCCCCCGCCCGAGAATGACCGAACGTCGCACGCGAGAGCTCAATCTCCGCAACCACCTGCTGCAGCACCTGGGGCTGGAGATGAAAGTTGATGAAGCCCGGCCCGGCGATTTCCGTACGGGCAATGCCTGCAGCCAGGCTGGCGTCGGACTGGATGGAGTCGATGATGTGCTGCGCCACCTCACGCGGGTTGCGCTTGAGCGGCTTGGCCAACTGCATGGCCAGATTGCTCGCCAGTTCCCCATGCTCCTCGCTGCGCGGGCGGCTGAGCTCGATGGCGCCGCTGAATTCTGGCTGCAATGCAATGGCGGTTCGTTGCAACGCGGCGGTCAACCGCGCGGTGAATTCAATCATTATGGTGGTGTTGTGATTGCGCAAAGTCAGCATTTTATGGGCCCACACCCGTGCCACGTGCACACACAACCCTATGGTGTAATGTTTTGTCGGCTGAACCGCAGCTTGCGGGCAGGCTGATGACGTACCTGATTCATCCGCTGTTCGACCACGACAACACTTGGAGTCATGATGAAAAAATTGATCGCAACCCTTGGTTTCGCCCTCGGCATTCTGGCCATGCCCATGCTGGCACAGGCACAGGCCACTCCGCAACAAAGCCGTATGGCGCAATGCAACAAGGAGGCCACTGGCAAGACCGGTGAGGCCCGCAAAACGTTCATGAAGGAGTGTCTGGCATCCAAACCCGCCGCTGCTGAAGCTGCAAAACCTGCAGCCAAGGAGCCTGCCAAGGCAGAAAAGAAGGCCGCTGCCGAAGGCAAGAAGTTGAGTCCTCAGCAGGAAAAAATGTCCTTTTGCAGCAAAGACGCCAAGGCCAAGGGCCTGAAGGGCGAAGAGCGCAAAAAGTTCATGAGCGAATGCCTGCGCAAAAAATAAGCAGGCACTTCGGTGCCACGGCGCGCCGTTTTCGCAAGCTGTTGATTGAAACGCACCTTCGGGTGCGTTTTTATTGATCTCTGCCGATGCGATGCTTTGCTTATTGCTGGATCACTGAATACTGCGCCAAGCCAAGGCCCTGCAGTTTTTGCAGCAACCCTGCATCGGGTGAGCCGCTCAGAGGCCCCACCTGCACTCGGTAAAACATCTGGCCACGGATATACCCGGGAACAATGAGCACATCATCAATGCCTGCTGCCTGCATCCGCGCTTTCTCGATCTGCGCATTGGCCTCAAAGGTGAAGGCACCAGTCTGGACGAAAGTCTGGGGCGCGTTGGCCGGTACGGTGCCCTGCTGCGGAGCGCCTGCGCTGGCGGGTTGCACCGCAGCAATGGAGTCATCGGGCAAAGTCAGTGCGGGCTGTGGCATGGGCGGTTGTTGCCCGGCGTCGGGCGCCCGTTCCGGCGATGTGGGGGACGAAGCATTGGCCTGAATTGCCGGGTTCTTCAAGGGAGGAAGCGTTTGCACCTCGATGGGCGCTGGCGTGGATACAAACTGCGTGGAGGCCTCTTCTGAGCGCCCCCGGGGTCGGCTCGCCGACCCGCCCCCCGTGGGGGTCAATAAAACTTGGGGCGGCCCTGCGTTTTCTTGAGGGTTTGATGGCGGAGCAAACTGCTCTGGCGCAGCCGTGCCCCTCTTACTGGGCCTTGCGCGCTCGGGCATGGCGGGGACGGCCTTGCTGTCAAGCACAGAGGACGGGCTCTGTGCAGCCATCTGTAAAGGCGCGTTCGCCCCGTCTGGCAGCGCAACGATGCGCACTCGCGCAGTGCCCGTCCGGGTGACATCCAGGGCGGCGGCTGCGCCCATCGACAAGTCAAGGATGCGGCTGCTGACGAACGGGCCTCGGTCGTTGACCAAGACCAGCGCACTCAATCCATTGTCCAGATTCGTCACCTGGACGCAGGTCGGCAAGGGAAGCACACGGCTGGCTGCGGAAAAATCGCGGGGATTGAACCGCGTGCCCATTGACGTGGTCGAGCCGGACTCCCAGCCATACCAGGACGCGGTGCCAACCTCCTCATACCCATCAGCGTTGCGCAAAGGCGTGTAAGTGCGCCCTTTGACCGTGTAGCTGCGGTTATAAGCGGCACTCAGATTGGGCGGTGGCGCATGACAGCCCGACTGCGCATTGACCGCCGCCCCGTTGGCCGCCGCACGGTGCGGCGCACTGGCGCAGCCAGACAAGGAGAGACTGAGCGCAGCGGCGCCCCAGAACACAGCGTCTGCACGTACTCGGCAAACATGAAAAATTCCCTGCTTCCAAAACGCGCCCCGTTTTGCACCCATACGCCATCTCCGCTTTGTTCCCCGCATCCTAACGAGGCGCCTGTTCAATGACGCACTTCAGAATGGCAACAGCCCGCAAAGCGGGCTGCTGAGCAAAACGTGCTGAAGACAGGCTCAGTGCCCGCGTCCGCGCAGCCGACGAATTGCTGCAAGCTGTGCGGCCAGCATGGCGAGTTCGCCTTCAACCACCGCGACGTCTTGCACTTCTTTGGCGTGGGCACGAGCATCTTGCGCGGCCTTGAGTGCCTCGTTGGCCTTGGCCTCGTCGAGATCCTTGCCACGAATGGCGGTATCTGCGAGTACGGTCACGCGCTTGGGCTGCACTTCGAGAATGCCGCCAGCGACGAAGATGAACTCTTCCTTGCCGCCAGTGGCGTTGGCCTCGGCCAGCTCGATACGCACCGAGCCCGGTTTGATGCGGGTGATCAATGGGGTGTGGCCGGGCAGAATGCCCAGTTCACCCGACTCGCCCGGAAGGGCGACAAAGCGCGCCTCGCCGGAGAAGATGGATTCCTCGGCACTGACGACGTCGACATGGATGGTGTTCATGGCTTCTATCCGGAACGTGATGCGGCTTCAGTCGCCGACTGCGGTGGTTTTGAGTACAACGCAGCCGGGCGGGGATCGCTTCAGATTCTCAGCTTTAGTTGAGTTTCTTGGCCTTCTCGAAGGCTTCGTCGATGGTGCCGACCATGTAGAACGCCTGCTCGGGCAGCGCGTCGCATTCGCCGTTGACGATCATCTTGAAGCCACGGATGGTTTCTTTCAGCGGCACATACTTGCCGGGCGAGCCGGTGAACACTTCGGCCACATGGAAGGGCTGCGACAGGAAGCGCTGGATTTTCCGCGCGCGGGCCACGGCCTGCTTGTCTTCCGGCGAAAGCTCGTCCATACCGAGAATGGCGATGATGTCGCGCAGTTCCTTGTAGCGCTGCAGAATGCCCTGCACCGCACGCGTGGTGGAGTAATGCTCTTCACCGATGACGTTGGGGTCGATCTGGCGGCTCGTGGAATCCAGAGGATCGACGGCGGGGTAGATGCCCAGCGAGGCGATGTCGCGGCTCAATACCACGGTCGCGTCGAGGTGGTTGAAAGTGGTCGCGGGCGACGGGTCGGTCAAGTCATCCGCCGGGACGTACACGGCCTGGATCGATGTGATGGAACCGGTTTTGGTGGAGGTAATGCGCTCCTGCAGCTTGCCCATTTCGTCGGCCAGTGTCGGCTGATAGCCCACGGCGGACGGCATGCGGCCCAACAGTGCCGACACCTCGGTACCAGCCAGGGTGTAGCGGTAAATGTTGTCGACGAAGAACAGGATGTCGCGACCTTCATCGCGGAAGCGCTCGGCCATGGTCAGGCCGGTGAGCGCCACCCGCAGACGGTTGCCCGGCGGCTCGTTCATCTGTCCGAACACCATCCCGACCTTGTCGAGCACGTTGGAGTCCTTCATTTCGTGATAGAAGTCGTTGCCCTCGCGGGTCCGCTCGCCCACGCCGGCAAACACCGACAGACCGCTGTGCTGTTTGGCGATGTTGTTGATGAGTTCCATCATGTTCACCGTCTTGCCCACACCGGCGCCGCCGAACAGGCCGACCTTGCCGCCCTTGGCGAACGGGCAGACCAGGTCGATCACCTTGATGCCGGTTTCGAGCAGGTCGACCGAAGGCGACAGCTCGTCGAACTTGGGTGCGGCCTGGTGAATCGAGCGACGCTCTTCGGTGGCGATGGGGCCGGCTTCGTCGATCGGGCGGCCCAGCACGTCCATGATGCGGCCCAACACTGCCGGGCCCACCGGAACCTGAATGGAATTGCCGGTGTTGTTGACCAGCATGCCACGGCGCAGGCCATCGCCCGAACCCATGGCAATGGTGCGCACCACGCCGTCGCCGATCTGCTGCTGCACCTCGAAAGTGAGGCCGCTTTCAGCCAGGCTGCTGGCATTGTTGTCTGCCAGAACCAGGGCGTCATACACCTTGGGAATGGCGTTACGGGGAAACTCGATATCGATCACAGCGCCGATGCACTGAACGATTTTGCCTTGCGCTTGAGCCGTCGTCATATTGCTCTCCAATGGTTTCAATTCGGTTGGCCGGGGGTTAAACCGCGGCGGCTCCGCTCACAATTTCCGAAAGTTCTTTGGTAATGGCTGCCTGGCGGCTCTTGTTGTAGACGAGCTGCAACTCACCGATCACGCTCTTGGCGTTGTCCGAGGCAGACTTCATCGCCACCATCCGGGCCGATTGCTCGCAAGCCATGTTTTCAGCCACGGCCTGGTAGATCAGCGCCTCGATGTAGCGCACCAGCAGCGCATCGATCACCGGCTTGGCGTCCGGCTCGTAGATGTAGTCCCAGCTATGGGACTTCGCATCACCAGCCTTGGCGTCGAGGGCGTGGGCCGGCAGCGGGACCAGGGGCTCGATCTCTGGCGCCTGCTTCATGGTGTTGACGAAGCGGCTGAAGCCGAGATAGACCGCATCCAGTTTGCCGTTCTGATAGGCGTCGAGCATGATTTTCACTGGCCCGATCAATTTTTCGAGGTGCGGCTTGTCGCCAAGCTGGACCGCGTGTGACGTCAGATTCATGCCCATGCGTTGCAGGAATTGCATGCCCTTGTTGCCGATGGCGCAGCACTCGATCTGCACGCCGCCTGCCTGCCATTCCTTGATCTTGCCCAGCGCCATACGGGTGATGTTAGTGTTCAGCCCTCCGCACAGCCCCTTGTCTGTGGTCACAAGTATGAGGCCGACGCGCTTGATCGGCTCGCGCTTGATCAGGAAAGGATGGGTGTACTCGGGATTGGCCTGACGCAGATGGCCCGCGATGACACGCACCGTGTCACCGTAGGGACGCGCTGCGCGCATGCGCTCCTGTGCCTTGCGCATCTTGGAGGCCGCAACCATTTCCATCGCCTTGGTGATCTTGCGCGTGTTTTGCACGCTCTTGATCTTGACGCGAACTTCTTTCATTCCAGCCATTGAATTACTCCTGGGTCAGACTGGGCAAAAACATCCTTGCCCAGCGCCGTCCGTTTTCGTGGAATGAATTAGTACGCACCGTTTTTCTTGAAATCGGCGATCGCTTCCTTGAGCTTGGCTTCGTCATCCTTGGACAGATCCTTGGAAGATTCGATGCTCTGCACCAGGGCGGCGTGCTTGGTCTGCAGATGGTCGTGCAGGCCCTTTTCAAACGGCAGAACCTGCTTGACTTCGATGTCATCCAGGTAGCCATTGTTCACCGCATACAGCGAAGCAGCCATTTGCCAGACCTGCGCTGGTTGATATTGGGGCTGCTTGAGCAGTTCGACCACGCGGCGCCCGCGCTCGAGTTGCCTGCGGGTCGCTTCGTCCAGGTCGGAGGCAAACTGCGCGAACGCGGCCAGCTCGCGGTACTGCGCCAGGTCGGTACGGATACCGCCGGACAGCTTTTTGATGATCTTGGTCTGCGCCGCACCGCCCACGCGCGACACGGACACCCCGGCGTTGATGGCGGGACGGACACCGGCATTGAACAGGTCGGTCTCGAGGAATATCTGGCCGTCGGTAATCGAAATCACGTTGGTCGGCACGAAAGCAGACACGTCACCGGCCTGGGTTTCGATGATGGGCAGGGCAGTGAGCGATCCGGTCTTGCCTTTCACGGCGCCATTGGTGAACTTCTCGACATACTCCTCGCTCACGCGGGCGGCACGCTCCAGAAGGCGGCTATGCAGGTAGAACACGTCACCAGGATAGGCTTCGCGGCCCGGTGGACGGCGCAGCAGCAGGGAGATCTGGCGATACGCCCAGGCCTGCTTGGTCAGATCGTCATAGATCACCAGGGCGTCCTGCCCACGGTCGCGGAAGTATTCGCCCATAGTGCAGCCGGCATACGGGGCCAGATACTGCATGGCGGCGGAATCCGACGCGGAGGCGGCCACGACGATGGTGTATTCCATCGCCCCGAACTCCTGCAGCTTGCGCACCACGTTGGCGATGGTCGAGGCTTTCTGACCAATGGCAACGTAGATGCAGATCAGGTCTTTGCCCTTCTGGCTGATGATCGAGTCGACGGCCACCGCGGTCTTGCCGGTCTGGCGGTCGCCGATGATCAGTTCGCGCTGGCCGCGGCCGACAGGCACCATGGCGTCAATCGCCTTGATCCCGGTCTGCACCGGCTGCGATACCGACTTGCGCCAGATCACGCCAGGGGCGATTTTCTCGATGGGGTCGAGCTGCTTGGTCTCCACCGGGCCTTTGCCGTCGATCGGCACGCCCAGGGTATTGACCACGCGGCCAATCAGTTCGGGGCCGACCGGAACCGACAGGATTTCGCCGGTGCATTTGACCGTGTCGCCTTCGGAGATTTGTTCGTAGGGGCCGAGAATCACCACACCCACCGAGTCGCGTTCGAGGTTGAGCGCCAGACCGTAGGTATTGTTCGGGAATTCGAGCATTTCGCCCTGCATCACGTCGGACAGGCCATGCACCCGCGCAATACCGTCGGTCAGGGACACGACGGTGCCCTCGTTGCGGATATTGGCGCTGGCGCCGAGGCCTTCGATTCGGCTCTTGATGAGTTCGGAAATTTCTGCGGGATTGAGTTGCATGGGAGCCTCTAAGACTTTAAGCGGTGAGAGCGACTTTCATCTGCTCCAGCCGGGCGCGGACCGAGGTATCGAGCACTTCGTCGCCGACAGCGACACGCACCCCCCCGATGAGCGACGGATCGATTTCCACGGTGGCGTGCAGCCTGCGGCCGTATTTGCGTTCAAGCGCCTGCAGCAGGCTGTCGAGCGCCTCGCCCTCCAGCGGGAACGCGCTGGACACCACGGCCTCGACCTTGCCTTCCGCCTCGTCCTTGAGGACGCGGAACTGCTCGGCGATTTGCGGCACGGCGGCCAGGCGATGATTTTCGGCGAGCATTTCGACCAGATTTTTCAGCGCAGGCGGAACGGCGCCGGGCATGGCGCCCAGAATCAGGTCCGATAGCTGACGCGCAGAAACCTTCGGGCTGCCGACAACCTCGCGCAGGGCGGGATCTGCCGTGATCTGCGCGATGTGATCGATGGCATCAGCCACTTGAGCAGCTGACAGACCGGCATCACGCACAGCAGCAAACGTGGCTTCGGCGTAAGGGCGGGCAATGGTGGCGAGTTCGGCCATGGCGCGCTCCGATTACAGTTCGGCCTTGAGCCGATTGAGCAGATCGGCATGCACCTGCGGATTGATCTCGCGGTGCAGAATGGCTTCCGCCCCCTTCACCGCCAATGCGGCAACCTGATCACGCAATTGCTCGCGCGCCTTGACCGCCTGCTGCTCGGCCTCGGATTTGGCCTGGGCCACGATATTGGCCCCCACTTCCTCGGCCTTCTTGCGCGCCTCTTCGATCACGGCCTGCGCGCGACGCTCGGCGTCTGCCAGGCGTCCCGCGCTTTCGTGATGCGAGCGAGCAAGCTCCTCTTCAACCTTGCGGTTGGCCGTGGCGAGTTCGGATTTGGCGCGATCGGCGGCAGCCAGACCGTCGGCGATTTTTGTTGCGCGTTCATCGAGTGCCTTGACGATGGGTGGCCACACGAATTTCTTCGTGAACCACGCCAGCAGCAAGAAAACGATGATCTGCGCAATGAGTGTTGCGTCCAGATGCATGGCGCTAACCTTTGCTTCAGATGGATGAACAGTTCGTTGAAGATTTCAATCAATGCTTACTTCAGCACGAACGGGTTGGCGAAGGTGAACATCATGGCCAGACCCACACCGATCAGGAAGGCGGCATCGATCAGGCCAGCCAACAGGAACATCTTGGTTTGCAGTTCGTTCATCAGCTCGGGCTGACGCGCAGCGGATTCGAGATATTTGCTACCCATGATGCCGATGCCGATGCAGGCGCCGTTGGCACCCAGACCAATGATCAGGCCGGCGGCCAAAGCGACATATCCGAGAACGTGTTCCATGCTTGCTCCTAGTGAGTTGAAGTGGTGAAAAGAGAAAAACTAAAAAAATCAGAAAGGATTAATGATGATCGTGCGCCTGGCCGATGTACACGAGGGTCAGCATCATGAAAATGAAACCCTGCAGCACGATGACCAGCAGACTGAAGATCGACCAGGCCAGACCGGCGGCGATATTGCCAAAGAACAGCGCCCAGCCGGTGAGCGTGCTCAGCCCGGCCGCACCCATGAGTGCAATGATCATGAACAGAATTTCTTCGGCGTAGAGGTTACCGAACAACCGCATGCCGTGCGAGAGGGTTTTGGCCAGATATTCCAGCACCTGCATGGCGAAATTCAGCGGCCACAGCAGGAAGTGATTGCCGAATGGCGCAGTAAACAACTCATGCACCCAGCCGCCGATGCCCTTGATCTTGATGCCATAGTAGAGACTGAGCAGCAGGATGGTGATGGACATGCCCAGCGCAATGGAAAGATCGGCGGTCGGCACCACGCGCAGGTAGACATGCTCCGGATTTTCGCCGCCATGCAGCATTTGCCAGAGACGGGGCAACAGATCCACAGGCAGCAGATCCATCAGATTCATCATCACGATCCAGACAAAGGAGATGAAGGCCAGCGGCGCGACGAACTCGCGGGACTTGGCATTGCGCACGATGCCGCGCGCCTGCTCGTTGACGAACTCGACCAGAAACTCGACCGCAGCCTGCATGCGCCCTGGCTTGCCGCTGGTCATGTTCTTGGCCACGCGCCACAGCACATAGCAGGCGATGACACCCAGCAGCACAGAGAAAAAAATCGAATCGATGTCGACGATGCTGAAATCGATCACCCCGGCCCGCGGGCCGCTGGTCCAGTGAGTCAGGTGGTGAACGATGTACTCGCCTGCGGTGATGGTGTGTTGTTCTGCGGACATGGTCGACTAATTTTTGAGTGCCACTTGCGCGACACGACTTGAATGAATCAGGTTGCGCAACTGGCTTTCTTGCCGCGCAAAATCAAGGCAACCCAGTACACCTGCAGGGTCACCACGATCGCAATCAGCATGGCCGCCCAGCTCAGCGGTTGCACGATGCGCGGCGCAAAGAACAGGAGGACGATGGTCAAACCAATTTTCAACAACTCACCCAGCGCAAAACCGTAAACGGCAACGCCAGGCTTCAATTTGGACAGCCAGAGCTGAATGGACAGCGCAAACAAGGCGGACGGCAGGGCAATGATGGCAGCGCCATACAGCGCGGAATACACCACGGACAATTTGCCTGCCGCAAAAAACCAACTGCCGAGCGCCACCACCACACCAACAACGAGCTGCAACACGACCACGCGCCAGACCGAGACCTGGGGCTTGCGCAGCAGCAGGCTCTGCACCTCGGCACGACTCATCGGTGCCGCTGCCGGGGCGTCTTGCTGGTCTTGCCAGGGATCGGTGGATTGCACAGTGTGATTCAAAGCAGAAGCGCCCGGTTTTACAACAGCTCGACAACGCGGCGTGAGTACGAAATGAGAAGATGCTTGATTGAGTGTTTGCAGACTGATGACGTCCTGCAACCGTCAAGGTTGTTGCTGTGGGTAACAATTCGCCTGAAGGTCAAACGGCGAAAGTATAGGGGAAAGTCGATGCGGCGCCAGCTTTTTTCTCGCCGGAACACTTAACATTGTGCCCAGTCAAGCTTCTGCCCCATGTGGCGCGCACCCATCGCAACGACTGCAGCATTTGCGTCTATCTGATCAAGTGGCTGATCCTCCAGGAAAAATTGATGAATGCTCTGCTGGTTTTTTTACATCTTGTCGCTGCAGTCACCTGGATGGGTGGTATGGGCTTCATCCTGTTCGCCATGCGTCCGGCGGCATTTGCCACGCTGCAGGCACCGGCGCGGCCACAGCTCATCCTGTCCAGTCTGCAACGGTTTTTCCCCCTGGTCTGGATCAGCATCGCCGCGATCCTGATCTCGGGACTGATCCTCATGTTGCAGGTCGGCTTTGCACACGCCCCCATCGGCTGGCACGTCATGTTCGGCATTGGCCTGGTCATGATGGCGGTTTTTGCACACATTTTTTTCGCCCCTTACCGGCGCGCACGGCGCGCCGCGGCCGCGCAGGACTGGCCCGCGGTCGGTCAGTCGCTGGAGAAGATGCATCCTCTGGTCGTGCTGAACTTCACCCTCGGATGGATCGCCATCGCGGCAGTGCTGTTCTGGCACTGATCAGGGCATCAACTGTGTAAGGGCATGCCAAACCGCGTCTGGCGCGATCTGCTGCAGACAATTGAGATGGCCCAGCGGGCAGGCGCGCTGGAAGCAGGGGCTGCAGTCGAGCTGCAGCCACAGCGTGGCGCTGTGGTGCGCAGCGGGAGGCGTGTGACGCGGATCGGTCGAGCCGTAAACGCCGACCGTCGGGCGCTCCAGTGCGGCGGCGACATGCATCAGGCCGGAATCATTGCTGACAACGCCGCTGCTGCTGGCGAGCAGGGCGATGGCATCATCCAGCCGTGTGGCGCCGCAGAGATTCAAGGCTCCTGGGGCCTGGGTGGCAATGGCGTCTCCAGCGGCGGCATCGCGCGGGGCGCCCAGCACGGCAACGCCGTAACCCGCCTGCTGCGCCAGCGTTGCCAGTGCCGCGTAATGGGCGACGGGCCATTGTTTGGCGGGGCCGTATTCAGCGCCGGGGCACAGGGCAATCCAGCGCCCGGGAAGGCCAAACCGCTGGCGCGCTTTGCCTGCCAATTGGCTGGGGATCGACAAGATGGGTTCTGGAACAGGGAGTTCCGGCCCGCCGGTGGCGACACGCGCCAGCGCGGCGTAATGCTGGCGCATATCGGGCCGTGCGCTGGGCGCGTCTGCCGGGATACGGCAAGACAGCGGAGACAGCGCCATCGGCTCGGAGGGCCGGGACTTGCCATGCGGCGCGGCTGACTCCAGGATGTCGGTCAGCAATAAACCCCTGGCCTCCCCCGCATGGCCGATGCGGCGGGGAATGCGCGCCAGCCAGGGCACGAGCCGCGACTTGAGGTTGTTGCCAAGGATGTAGGCCCGCTCGAATCGTTGCCGGCGAAGCTGCGCAGCAAGACGTCGGCGCAGCTTGAAGTCGAGCCTGCCATGCGTGAACGAGGCTTCGATCACACCATCCACCCCTGGCATGGCACGCAGCACGGGAGCCACTGCAGGCAGGCCGAGCGCTGTGATCCGTTCGCCGCGTGCAGCGAGCAAGGCAACCAGGGGTTGCGCCATGACCGCATCCCCGATCCACTGCGGCGCGATCAGCAGCACGCGGGGCATGTCAGGCGCGCTCACGCCTTCTCAGTGGCCGTGGACCACTTCACCCTCCGCCAGACGATAGCGCGTGCCGCAGTACGGGCAGGCGGCTTCGCCATGCGTCACGTCGATGAATACGCGCGGATGGCTGCTCCAGATGGGCATGCTGGGGTTGGGGCAGTAGGCGGGCAGGTCCTTGGCCTTGAGTTCAACCACGGGCATGTCGGGCTTGGGAATGGCGCTCATGTGCAGCTCTCGATCGGGGAGGGAAGGCAGGATCAGACCGCGGTCAGCCAGGCGGCGTATTTGGGATTGCGGCCGCCGACGATGTCGAAGAACGCGTTCTGGATGCGCTCGGTGATGGGGCCGCGGTGGCCGGGGCCGAGGGTAATGCCGTCGAGCTCGCGGATGGGGGTGACTTCGGCGGCGGTGCCAGTGAAGAAGGCTTCGTCGGCGATGTAGACCTCGTCGCGGGTGATGCGCTTTTCCTTGATGGTCAGGCCGAGATCGTCACAGATGGCGAACACGGTCTTGCGGGTGATGCCGTTGAGCGCGCCGGAGGACAGATCGGGGGTGTAAAGCACGCCGTCGCGGATGACAAAAATGTTCTCTCCCGCGCCCTCGCTGACGAAACCTTGCGGGTCGAGCAGCAGCGCCTCGTCGTAGCCGTCGCCGGTGACTTCCAGATTGGCGAGGATGGAATTGGTGTAGTTGCTCACCGCCTTGGCGTTGACCATGGTGATGTTGACATGGTGGCGGGTGTAGCTGCTGGTCTTGACGCGAATGCCTTTTTTCAGGCCCTCTTCGCCGAGATACGCGCCCCATGGCCAGGCGGCGATCATCAGATGGATGGTGTTGCCGCGCGGCGAGACGCCGAGCTTCTTGTCGCCGATCCAGGTGAGCGGGCGGATGTAGCAGGAGTCGAAGCCGTTGGCTTTGACCACGTCGATCTGCGCCTGCACGGCCTGCCCGGTGGTGAAGGGAATCTCCATGCGCAGAATCTTGGCGCTGTTGAACAGGCGCTCAGTGTGTTCGCGCAGGCGGAAGATGGCCGTGCCCTTGTCGGTCTTGTAAGCGCGCACGCCTTCGAACGCGCCGCAGCCGTAGTGCAGAGTGTGGGTCAGGACGTGGATCTTGGCGTCGCGCCATTCGACGAGCTGACCGTCCATCCAGATTTTGCCGTCGCGATCCGACATGGATGTGGGCATGACCATGGTGTGTTGTCTCCGGGAGGTAAAGGGGCCATTCTAGAAACTCCGCGGCGGCGCATCGCCGCGGACGGGGGCTGATTTACAGCGCGGCGAGCGCCGCGTCGTAATTGGGTTCGTGGGCGATCTCGCTCACCAGCTCGGTGTGCAGCACGGTGTTGTCCTTGTCGAGCACCACCACGGCACGGGCGCACAGCCCGGTGAGCGGGCCGCCGACGATGCCCACGCCGTAAGCCTGCGCGAAGCTGCGGTCGCGCATCTCCGAGAGATTGACCACCTTGTCCAGTCCTTCGGCGCCGCAGAACCGCGCCTGGGCGAACGGCAGATCGGCGGAGATGCACAGCACCACGGTATCGGCCTTCTCGGAGGCGCGGGCGTTGAAGGCGCGCACCGACTGGGCGCAGGTCGGGGTGTCGATGGACGGGAAGATGTTGAGCACTTTGCGCTTGCCGACATAGTCAGCCAGGGTGCGGTCGGCCAGGTCTTTGTCGGTCAGGCGGAAGTCCGGCGCCTTGCTGCCTTTGGCCGGCAATTCGCCGCTGGTGGGAACAGGGTTGCCGTGCAGGTGGGTCGTGGCCATGCGAGTCTCCTTGGTGTGGGTCAGAAGGGGTGAAAGGCGCATGGTAGGGGCGCCACCGCTTTTTTTCAGGCACCGACCTTGTCCGCCCGGACAGAGCTCATGGCTTGCGCGTGACCTCGGCGTGTACCTGCCCGGACGGCACATGACGCGCGGCGGATTGCACATGACCGGCCTGGTCGTCGAAGAAAAAGTCGGGCTGGAACTCGCGCAGGAAAGGGCCTTTGTCCAGTCCGCCGAGAAACATGGCTTCATCGACCGTGATGTTCCAGTGCATCAGGGTGCGGATGGCGCGTTCGTGCGCCGGGGCGCTGCGGGCGGTCACCAGCGCTGTGCGCAGGCGCATGGGGGTGGAGCCATCGGAGCTGGCGCGCTGCAGGCGGTGCAGGGCTTCGAGCAAGGGTTTGAACGGGCCGGGCGGCAAGGGCAGCGCGGCCTTGCTGGCCTCGTGCCGCTGAAAGGCGGGCAGGCCCTCGTTCTGGAACACGCGCTCGGCCTCGTCGGAAAACAGCACGGCGTCGCCGTCGAAGGCGATGCGCACCTCGTCTGGATGCGCCTCGGACGCCCGCGCCGACTCGGGATAGACCTGCGCCGCCGGATAACCGGCGTGCAGCGCGGCGCGCACGTCGTCGGGCTCGGCCGAGAGGAACAGATTGGCCTGCAGTGCATGCAGATACTGAAACGGCGCACGTCCGCGGGTGAACACGCCGCGCTCGATGGGCGTGCCGTGGTGCTTGGCAGAATTGAACACGCGCAGGCCGGACACTGGATCGTTGCGCGACAGCAGCACCACTTCCACCCGGTCGCGCTGGGCGGCGCTGGTATTGAAGGCCAGCAGCTTGCGCACGAGCTGGAAGGCCACGCCGGGGTGCGCGGGACGCTCCAGACGGTCGAGCTGCAGGCGCATGTAGACGGCGTCGTCAGCCTGCTCGAACACGCGGTTTTCTTCCTCGAAATCGAACAGCGCGCGCGAGGAAATCGCCACCACGAGACGGTCGTTGAGGTCTGCGGGCATGTGCGTCGATCTATTTGACGAGATTGTTCATCTGGATGATGGGCATCATCACCGCGAGCACGATGAGCAGCACCATGCCGCCCATCACCAGGATGAGCAGCGGCTCCAGGATGGTGGTCAGCGCCATGGCGCGGCGCTGCACTTCCTGCGCGTGCTGCACGGCGGCGCGCTCGAGCATCTGCGGCAGGGTGCCGGTCTGCTCGCCCAGGCGGATGAAGGTGATGAGCACCGGCGGAAAGCGCTTGTGCAGCGCCAGCGACTGCGCCAGCGAAGCGCCTTCGCGCACCAGAGCGATGGCTTCTTCGGCATCGGCCTTGAGCAGACTGTTGCTCAGGGTGTCGGCTGCGGCCTGCAGCGCCCGCAGAATGGGCACGCCAGCGGCGCCGAGAATCGCCAGGGTGCTGGCAAAGCGGGCCGTGTTCAGGCCGCGCACCAGCCGACCGAACAGCGGGCTGCGCAGCACAAAGCCATCAAACGCCAGCCGCGGCCCCGGCAGCTTCATGGCCTGCGCGAACGCAATCCCGCCAATCACCAGAACGGCCAACAGCAGCCAGCCCCAGGCGCGCATGAAATCGGACACGGCGATCAGGCCGACCGTCAGCATCGGGAGTTTTTGATGTGCGCCCTGAAACACGCCAACCACCTGCGGCACGACATAAGTCAGCAGCATCACCACCACGGTGACGGCCACCAGCACGACGATGGCCGGGTAGGCGAAAGCCTGCACCATCTTGCCGCGCAGCGCCTGACGGTCTTCGAGGTAGTCGGCCAGACGTTCCATCACCAGGCCGAGATCGCCGCTGTCTTCGCCGGCATTCACCAGGGCGCGGTAGATGGGGGCGAATTCACGCGGATACTGCCCCAGCGCGGCGCCGAAACTGTGCCCGGCAGACACCTCGCTCTTGAGGTTGGACAGCAGGTTGCCGACCTCGGCGCTGTCGGCGTCGTCAGCCAGTGCGGCCAGCGCTTTTTCCACCGGCAGGCCGGAGACCAGCAGCCCGGCGATCTGGCGGGTGAACAGGGTGCGCTCCTGGTTGTTGAACACGCGGCGGGAAAACCGCCGTCCGCTGGCCTGCGCGGCCTCCTCGAAGATGCCCTCGACCTGCAGCGGAATGAGGCCGCGGCTGCGCAGCAGGGTGCGTGCGCCGCGGGCGCTCTCGGCCTCGAGCACGCCGGATTGTTCGGCTCCGGTGGTATCGAGGGCGGTGAAGCGGTAGGCAGGCATGGCGCGAAGGAGTCAAGCGGTTGATGCGGTCAAACGCTGCGGTCAAACACGCGGATCAATCGCGTGTGACCCGCAGCAGCTCGGCGAGGCTGGTGATGCCGCTGTCGATGTAGCGCTGGCCGTCCTGGCGCATATTGCGCATACCCGCGGACTGGGCGATACGGCGCAATTCGGCCTCGGCGGCGCGGGCGTGGATGGCGCCGCGCAGGGTGTCATCGACCTCGAACAACTCGAATACGCCGGTGCGCCCGCTGTAGCCGGTATGGTTGCAGGACGGGCAACCGACGGGGACGAAACCCTGGCCATCGGGCGCGGGAATCTTGCAGGCCGGACAGAGCTGACGCACCAGACGCTGCGCCAGCACGCCCAGCAGCGACGAGGCGAGCAGGAAGGGCTCGATTCCCATGTCGGTGAGGCGGGTGACGGCGGAAACCGAATCGTTGGTGTGCAGTGTGGCGAGCACGAGGTGGCCGGTGAGCGAGGCCTGGATGGCGATCTGCGCGGTTTCGAAGTCGCGGATTTCACCGATCATCACCACGTCGGGGTCTTGGCGCAGGATGGCGCGCAGCGCGCGGGCGAAGGTGAGGTCGATGCGGGCATTCACCTGCGTCTGGCCGATGCCGGGAAGGTCGTATTCGATCGGGTCTTCCACCGTCATGATGCTGGTGGTGCTGGCATCGAGCCGACTCAGCGCGGAGTAGAGCGTGGTGGTCTTGCCGCTGCCGGTGGGCCCGGTGACGAGCAGGATGCCATGCGGCGCGCGGATCAGGGCGTCGAAGCGGTCGAGCATGTCGGGCGCCATGCCCACGGCGCGCAGATTGAGCTTGGCCGCGGATTTGTCGAGCAGGCGCAGCACGGCGCGTTCGCCATGCGCGCAAGGCAGGCTGGACACACGCACGTCGAGCGTGCGGCCGCCGATGCGCAGGGCAATGCGGCCGTCCTGCGGCAGGCGTTTCTCGGCGATGTCGAGCTGCGAGAGGATTTTGATGCGCGAGATCAACGCCCCGTGCAGGGCCTTGTTCGGCCGCACCACTTCGCGCAGCGTGCCGTCCACGCGGAACCGCACCACCGAGGAGGTTTCGTAGGGTTCGATGTGAATGTCGGATGCGCCCTCGCGCGCCGCCTGGGTGAACAGGACGTTGAGCATGCGGATGATGGGCGCGTCGTCGGCGGCTTCGAGCAGATCTTCGACCGCCGGAATGTCCTGCATGAGTCGGCCGAGATCGACATCGCCCTCGACCTCGCTGATGACCGCGGCGGCGCTGCCGTCACGTGCGGCATATGCCGCGCCGATGCGGGCCTGCAGGTCGTCTGCCGAGGTGCGATGCACGGCGCGCAGCACATGCTGGCGCTGCACCTCGACCAGCGCGGCCGGCCGCGTGTCCTCGCACATCCAGAGCTCGACCCCCTGGCCGTCGTCCTCGGCAAGCACCGCCTGGTCGCGGCAGAAGGTATAGGGCAGGGGATGACGCGCGGACATGGTCGGTTTCGCCGTTCAGCGCTGCGGCGTGAGGGTGACGCGCAAGTGCTTGCCCTGCATCTCGGTGGCGTAACGGGTGGTCTGGCCCAGATTGAAAATGACCCGGGTCTTGCCCTGACCGTCGAGCACGCTGGCCGATTGCAGCGGCCCGAGCTGGAATCTCTGGCTCTTGCTGCTGAGCTGCGAGTGCGCCCCGGGAAAATCGAGCACCAGACGGATGGGGTCGCTCATGGTGAATGCGGTTGGCGGCGCGGTCAGCGGTTGGGAGAAGCCAAGCTCGACCACGGTGGCGTCCGCCGCCTGATGCGCCTGCAGGCTTTGCAGGGCGTTTGCGCCGTTTGTTGCGGCGGCCGTCATCGCGACCGCCGGGCCTGGCGCGGACGCGCTGCTGGCAGGGGCGCCGGATGGCTCTTCAATGACGGCCGGCATCACCGGCCCAGGCAGGTCCGGCATGCCGAGTTGCGATGGCAGTTGCGCATCGCTTTGCATGCCGCGCATCGAGTCATAGCGCTTCTGGCTCAGGGCGTTGCCCTGCGCCTCGGTGCGCACGACGATGGGCCGCAGGAACACCATCAGATCGGTCTTGGTCGCGGTGCGCGAGTTGGAGCGGAACAGCGCGCCCAGCCCCGGAATGTCGCCCAACCCCGGAATCTTGCTGTTGTTGGAGCTGACGTTGTCCTGCATCAGGCCGCCGAGCACGATGGTCTGGCCGTCATTGACCAGCACCGCGGTCTGGATGGAACGCTTGTTGGTGATGATGCCCGCGGCATTGGTGGCGCTGGAAATGCTCGACACTTCCTGATAGACATCCATCTTGATGGCGCCACCCGAGGTAATCTGCGGACGCACCTTGAGGGTCAGACCCACGTCCTTGCGCTCGATGGTCTGGAATGGCGTGACCGTGGCGCTCGATCCGGTCTGCGCATACTGGCCGGTGATGAAGGGCACGTTCTGGCCGACGACGATCTTGGCCTCCTCGTTGTCGAGGGTCATCAGATTGGGCGCGGAGAGGATGTTGGCGCCGTCCTGGGTCTGCAGGAAATTGGCCAGCAGCCCGAGCGTGGCCAGACCCGCGACGTTGTGCAGCAGGCCGATGTTCAGGCCATTGGGGATGGCCAGAGTGCCGTTCGCGATGGCCGTTCCCGTGGCCGCGCCGCCGCCCGAGATGGCGGCCTGCAGGTTGATGATGTTGGAGCCGCCAGCACCAAAGTTGCTACCGCCATAGATGGCGTTGTTGTTGCCCGCGCTGCCGGCGATGGCCTGCCACTGAATGCCCAGTTGCGCGGCCTTGTTGGCGTCCACCTCGGCAATCAGCGCCTCCACATACACCTGCGCGCGGCGCACGTCGAGCCGTTCGATCACCCGGCGCAATTGCATGTAGACCGGCTGCGGCGCGTTGATGATGAGGGCGTTGAGCGCGTTGTCTGCATACACCGTGCCGCCCTGCGGCAGGGTCACCGTGGAGTCTCCGCCCGTGGCCGCGAACTCGGGCGCCTGGCCCAATCCCGGACTGGTCGCGCCAGAAGAACCTGTTGAGGATGCCGACGGATTGTTGCCGCCGCCCACGGCCTGCGAGCCCGTCTGCTGCCTGTTCTGCGACGTGCCGCCTGCGGAACTGCCGCCACCCTGCGCCGCCAACACGCCGCGCAGGGTGCGCGCCAGGTCGGCAGCGTTCGCATTGCGCAGGTAGACCACATGGATGTTGTCCTGATCGTTCTGCGGCCGGTCGAGGCGGCGGATCATCTGCTCGATTTCCGCGAGTTGCGCCCCATTGGTGGCGCGCACGATCAGTGAATTGCTCGCGGTCTCCGCCAGGATGACCGCGCGCATCGCCCCGCTGCCGCCAATTGCCGCCTGCGCAACAGGGGCGCCCGGCGCACCGGAAGTGACCGTCTGCATGTCGATGAGCTTTTGCAGTGTGGGCGCCAGATCGCTGGCGACGGCATAGGTCAGCGGCACTACGGTGACTTCGGTGCCGGTGGGCACGTCGAGCGCGGCGATGATGCGGGCGATGCGCTTCAAGTTGTCGGCATAGTCGGTGACGACCAGCGCATTGCCGGAGGGACTGACGTTGATGGTGTTGTTGGGCGAGATCAGCGGCCGCAGCACCGGCAGCAGGCTGCTGGCCGAGGCGTTGCGCAGCTGGAAGATTTGCGTCACCACCTGATCGCCACGGCCGGGAATGTGCGACGGCGCCAGGCCCACGCCCACCGGGCCGCTCTGCAGCTTGGCGTCGGCTTCCGGCACGACCTGGTACACGCCGTCATGCTCCACCACCGCAAACCCCGCCAGACGCAATTGAGTGAGCAGCGCCTGGAAGACCTTTTGTGGTGTCACGGGCTTTTCAAACTGGATGGTGACCTGCCCCTTGACACGCGGATCGACAATGAAATTGCGCCCGGTCGCGGCAGCAACGGCCTGCACCGCGCTGGCAATGTCGGCGTTGACCAGATTGATGGTGAGATCGCCATTGGCGCTGCGCGTGGGGTTTCCAGCCGTGCCCGCAGTCCCCGATGGCGCCAGGCCCGGTGCTTGCGCCAGCGCGGGCTGCAATGCCAGCAGCGGGACAAGCAGCAGCGCCAGCAGGCGAGTCACGCCATGCGTGCGCCAGCCAAGACCAAGCGGCCCGGCCTTTCCTGGGGCGTGCTGACTGGGTTTCATGTGACGATGCATCGCGGCGTTCCTTGATTCTTGTGGTGTTCCGGGTCAGGCGGTGCGCTGCCGTCCGTCAAATGGAGATGCGGATATGGTCGCCCTCGGGGCGTCCGAGTAAAGACAGCAGATTGGCCATTGCTGCTTCGTTGCCCGGCGCCGCGCGGCCGGTGCCGAGGAACTGCAGCGCCTGTCCGTTCCAGACCCCCTTGCCCTGCAGCAGCAAGGGCCCCTTGTCGCTGCGCAGATCGACCTGCGCATCCGCCCCCTGCCCCGTGATGGTGAGCGTGTAGCTGCCGATGGGGGCGACCACGCTCAGGCGCGACGCCACGTCCGGCAGATCGATTTGCGCCTGCCCGCCAAGCCGCATGCGGCCTGCAACCGATTCTAGGTGCAGGCCGCGCAATGTGAATTGCGCCTGTCCCCGCAGCGCAACGGTATTCCAGGGCGTTCCCAGGCCGTCGAGCACGGTGAGCGGCAAGGCGCCCGGCCAGGGCGCTTCGGGCCCCTCGCCCGCTGGGCGCAAGGCCACACTGGTTTGCGACAGGCCGAACCGGGTGTCGACCTGCAGCGGCTGTGCGGACACGGCAGGCCAGTCGATGCGGGTGAGCAGGCGTCCGCGCCAGAGATTCCCCAGGCTGACCGTCCAGTGCAGTGTGCCCGGCAGCACCGTGGCGCCCCGGCTGCCCGCCCCGCCTTCGAGCACCAGCAGCGCGGAACCATCCCGCCAGGTGCCTTGCGCCTGCGCCAGCAGCACGCGCCGACCGCTGGCCGTCCACACCGCAGCGCTCAGCCAGCTTGCCGGAGCCTGCCACAGCAGGGCCCACAACACGCCCAGAAACGCAGCCAGCCACAACCAGCGCCGACTCGACCCGCGCTTGCGCCGGACGGGTTTGCGCGGCGCGGTACGCGAACGTGACGACGCGCCCGCCGGCCGTTTGGCAGCGGAGCGGCCGTCCCGGGCCGGGGCTGGAGTCTGTGCGCTGGCCATTCATCCGCCACCCGGACCTTGACGTGACAGGTGCACCGTGCCGCTGAGCAGACCGTCCGCACCACGCTTCAGATCGGCGCTGTCGACCTGCGCCGACCAGTCGCGCCGCGCCGTCTGCGCCAGCGCCGCCAGGCTGGCCGGTCGCAGCGCGCTGAGTTGCAGCGTGACCTCTCCCGGCAGCACCTGCGCCTCCACCTTGGCCGTTGCATCCACGCGCTTGAACCAGGCGAGGATGGTCGGCTGCAAATCACCGCTGAACGTGGGTGCGGCGGGGGCGTTGCGCAGAGCGGCAATCTGCTGCCCGTCCTGCTGCAAGACCTGCAATTGCTGCTGCAGGCTGACGATGCGCTGCGGTGCGGACTGCAAGGTGCGCCAGGCGGGGCGGATGGCCAGCATCCACAGCAGCGCGCCCGCCACCGCCACGATGGCAGCGCCGGTCAGCACCCGCTCGCGCTGCGACATCGACGACCAGCGCTGACGGCTGAAGGCCACGGCCTGCGGCAGGCCGCGGTACCACAGCGCCGAGAGCGATGCGACACGCCCGTTGCTACTCATTGGGCAGTCCTCATGGCGCGGCTCCGCTGACGCTCAGCACGTCGCCCTGGGCCAGGCAGGTCAGACCCGCCGGAGTGCAACGCGCCGCAGCCTGCGCCGCGGCATCGCCCGGCAAGGTGATCTGCAATTGCCCGGAGCTGAACTTCAGCGTCGAGGGCGTGACGCCTGCGGGCACCACCACGCTGGCGCGGCCCATCAGCACGTCGAGGTCGCCATCGCCGGGACGCCCGGTGCGCAGACGGGCGTCGTTGAGCGCGCGCTGCACCTGCAGGCGGGCGTCGAGAATGGCGGGCACTCCGGGCAGCGCCTCGGCGGCGGTGGTGTCGAGCTGTTGCCGCAACTGGTTTTCCTGGCGCGAGAGCTGGAAAGCGGCAACATTCATGCCGACCAGTTGCACCGCAGCCGCCAGCCCCAGCAGCATGCCGACCCGCCGCCACGCCGGCGTGGCCAGCTGCTCCATCACCCCGCTCCAGCCGCGCGAAAACGCGTGCTTGGGAGCCAGGTCGAATTGCCGCAGATTCCACGGCGACTGCGCGGCGCGCGCCATCCATCCCGCATCGTTGATCGTGGCCGGGGTGAGCTCCGGCGGCAGGTCGAGCCAGCTCAACTGCGGCTGCGCCTGATCCTGCACCCAGAGGTGTTCCGGAGTGACCGGCAGGGGCAGGGCCTGTGGCGCGGCGGCATCGGCAGCCAGAATCAGCGGCAGCCAGGCGGCCTCGCCCTGCAGGTCGCGCCATAGCAGGCGCGGCCCCTGTTCGGTGGTTTGCAGCAGGGCGTCGCCCGGCGCCAGCAACGCGGCTTCAGGCACGATGTGTTGTGGTTCCTGCCCGGCCAGGGTGAGATCGGCAATCGCCTGCTGCAAGGCGTCTTTTGGCACCGCGCAGGCCAGTGTGGTGGCGCCGTCTTCGCTTTGCGGCCCGATGGCCAGATGCAGTTGCCCCGCGTCCTGCAGCAGCCGGTCTTCGAGCGTCCCGCTCAGCGCGGCCTGCAGGCGGCTTGCCGGCATGGGCGGCAGCGCCACGGACAGAACAGAGGCATCCAGCGCATCGACCACGACCACCACCCGCCGTCCGCGCGGCAGCAGCGCGGCCTGCTCACGCCCCTTGGACTGCAGCCTGCCGTCAGCGCTCAGCAGCACATACTCCAGCTCCGGCAGCGGGTGCGCGGTGGCCAGCGGCGGCAGGCGAAAAACCAGAGTTTGCATGGTGACGGTGATTGTAGGGAGGCTTTGTTTCAAAAATGTACAAGGAAATCGGGGTGTTGCAACGCATTCTTGAAATTTCGCGCGCAAAAGGAAGTCAGTTTGCGCTCTGCGCGCCTTGCGGTGCAGCCGCCAACCAGGGGGGGACGCGCTGGATGCGCACCACCTGCGAGAACAGTCCGGCACGCTGGATGAGCGCGCGTTCGGCGTATTCCAGCTTGTCGATGCGCACGCGGGCGATGGCATCGAAGTAACCGGTTGCCACGCTGATGAGTTGCGGATTGACCGTTGCGCCTTGCGGCAGCAACGTGGAAATGTCGCCGAGATTGCGGAAGTACGCCCGCTTGCGCGCTTCGACCAGGGACTGCGCGGTGTCGGCATCGACCCCGAGCACGGCGGCCAGCACCAGGGCACTGGCGGTGTTGGCATTGACCGGGGTGGCCTGCGGCAGCAGGGTGACTTCGGACGCCAGTTTGGGCAGCGCCTGCGCGACGGTCGAACCCAGCCGCACCAGATCCTGCAATTGCTGCAGCGGCAGTGGTGAATTTGCAACATTGCTCTGCGTCGCGGCGCGGAACGGACTGCTGGCGGCAATGCCATTGGCGATGTCTGCGGCCACGCCGGGTGGCAGTTGCAGCGCGGCGCACAGCCGCTGGAAGGCCAGCAGCGCCTGCGGATCGATCGTGCCCGCCGGGGCCAGATCACGCAGATTGAACCGGCTTTGGGCATCGACGATGCGGCCTTCGAGCCAGGCGTCTGGCAGCGACGCGCTGTCCTGCCCGCGCGCGGCGAGGAAGGTGGACAGCCGCGCCTCGGCCAGTGGCACGGACCACGGCTCGCCGAGGTAGTCTGCCGTGGAGTTGCGGGCGTCTTCGCGCAGGATCAGCCGCGCCCAGTCGATCGAGCCACGCAGAATCCAGCGCGCCTGCGTCTGCTCGCGCGCGGTCTGCTCGCGCGCGATGGCGCTCCACTGGCTCCAGAACATGCCCGACACCATCACCGCCGCCAGCGCGGCAATCAGCATGGCGGTAATCAACGCGGCGCCGCGCTGTGGACTGTCGGCGCATCTCATTCGTGATCGTCCAGCAAAAAATCGCGCTGCAACTCGCCGGCCAGCGGCTTGTCGGCGAATTGCAGCCGCAGCCGCACTGCGGCCGGTGTGACGTTGCTAGACGCCAGAGCGATGGCCGTGGCGGCCGCCGCGCTGGCCGAAGCTGCGGGCGCGGTCGGCGTCGCGGCATTTGCCGCCGTGCCCGGGTTGACCCAGGCGCCTGATTGCTGCAGCAGACCGATACCGGCGTAGCGATAGAACTGCACCTGCATGTCGACCACGCCGGGCAGGATGGTCAGGAGCGGCGCGGTCGGGTTCTGCAGCGCGGCCTGCAGCGTGGCGCGGCTGTCGGTGGGCGCGCTGGCGCTGCGCTTGAGCGCGCCGTCCAGCACAGTCCACCGCACCACCTGCAATTGCCCGGCCTGCGGCGGCAGCCCGACATCCGCGCTGACGTCGGTGCGAACATCGCCACCGAGCGGCTGCGCGGGACGGCGCACGATGAACAGTCCGCTGCCGAGCAGACTGACCGCGGGCAGACCGGCGCCCTCGGAAGTGGCGTGGCGCAGGTCGTCTCCCAGTTGCTGCATGCCGTCGGCCAGGCGCGAGCTGGTGGCAAACGCGCTGCTGGCGTCGTCGCGGCTGCGCGCCACGGCGTCCAGCCCGCGCCAGCCCAGCACCGCCACCAGGGCCAGGATCGTGACCGCCACCAGCAGCTCGATCAGGGTGAAGCCGGACGCATCGGCCTGGCGCGCCATCAAAGGTTCCCGATGATGGTGATGACCTGCCAGGCACTCCAGCCGCTGGCGTCGAGCACATTGACCTGCACGCGGCGGAAGTTGGGGTTGGGCGTGGGCATCACATCGACCGCCACGGTGAACGGCACATTCGCCTGCGTGCAGGCACTGGTGTTCTGCCCGATCGCGAGAAAGGACTTGCTCAGGCGCTGATCGACCAGATAGTTCTGCGCGCATTGCTCGGCCAGCACCGTCAGCCGGTAGCGCTGCGCGTTGTCGCTCACATTGCCGGCAGCGCGCATGGCCGCAAGCAGGGCAATGGCCACCACCGCCAGCGCGACCAGCACTTCGAGCAGGGTGAAACCCAGGGAAGATCGGCTTGTCATGGCCTGCTGCGGCTGACCACGAAGGGCGCGAAACCGTCGGTCTGGACGCTGTCGCGCTCGGCGCCGTCAGACAGCACGATCTGCACCGGGCCGCCCACCGGCTCGGAGCCGAACAGCAGCCAGCTCGGCGGCGTGCCCAGGCTGCGCGCGCCGCCTTCGCGCAAATTCACCGTCACCGATCCGGCAGAGTAAGCCGCGTCGCGCGGCTGGCCGCCCAGGGCGCTGCGCCAGTCTCGCGGGGGAATGTCGCGCTGCCCGCCCAGCCAGGGCCAGATGCGCGGACGCAACAGATCGGAATCCACCGGCTCCCATCCCTGTGGCCCGATCTGCACAAAGGCATAGCCGCCGGGCCCGCTGGCCCAGGCCAGGGGAACGCCGGTCTCGGCCGCATGCTGCCGCGCCGCATCGAACAACGCGGAAAGCCGCTGCGCCTCGCGCTGCATCTGCGCATTCTGCGAAGGCGGCAGGGCAAATGCAGCCATCGCCGTCACCATGCCAACGATGACCAGAGCCACCAGCATTTCAAGCAAAGTGAAACCGCGCACGGGGCGCTGGCGCGGCGGGAACGTCCCCCGCTTGCGCGACAGATTGGCGCCGTGGTTGCCGCAGCCGGGTTTACTGCCAGCTTCCAATGTCGGCATTGGCGCCCTCGCCGCCGGGTTTGCCGTCCGCGCCATAGCTGAACACGTCCACCGGGCCTTTGACACCCGGATTGAGATATTGATAAGCGTTGCCCCAGGGATCGGTCGGGAGCTTTTCAAGGTAGGGCTTCCAATTGTTGGGGATGGGCGGCGTGGTGGGTTTGACCACCAGCGCCTGCAGCCCCTGCTGCTGCGTGGGGTAGAGGCCGTTGTCCAGCTTGTACAGCTTGAGTGCCTGCATGATGGTGGCAATGTCGGTCTTGGCCGCCGTCTGCCGCGCCTCGTCGGTGCGGCCCATGATGTTGGGCACGATGAGCGCCGCCAGCACGCCCATGATGACCAGCACCACCATGAGTTCGATCAGGGTGAAGCCACGCGCCTTGCCGCGGATGCCAGGCGCACGCGCCACACCGCGAATTGCCAGATTGAGACCAGATTTCATCGACCACCACCTTTCTGCGCGGATAATAAGGGCGCCATGTTGCGAACCTCGATCCAATACCCTGCGATGAACGGCGTCTCTTCTCGAAACAGCCGCAGGGCGGCGTTTTTTCTGGCGCTGTCTCTGGCATTTGCCGCCGCGGCGCTGGCGGTCAGCTGGGGCTTGCGGTTGCTGTCCGCGCCAACACCCGTTCCGGCGGATGCCCAGCTCATCGGCGCCCTGTCGCCCGACCAGGCCGCGCAGCAGGCGGCGCGCCTATTCGGCGCCGAGCCCCTGGGCGCTGCAAGTGCCGCGCAGGCGCCCAGCCGCTTTCGGCTGTATGGCGTGATTGCGGGAGGCGACGCCGGCTCGGCGCTGATCGGGATCGATGGCAAGCCGCCGCGCGCAGTGGTCGTGGGCGACGCCATCTCTCCCGGTGTGATCCTGCGCGCCACGGGGTACAAAATGGTCTGGTTGGACCGCGACGGTGTGCGCCAGGAACTCAAGATGGAACCGCAAAACGCGCAGACCAGCGGCATTGGCTTCCCCGGTTACGCGCCGCGCCTGCCGGAGTTCTCCCCGCCGCAGTTCGCCCCGCCGCAGTTGGCACCGCCAGGCATTGCCCCTCCCCTCTCGGGGAACGAAAAGTAGGAATGGTTCAGCGCGCCACGCGCGTGAAAAAGCCGCCGCCGACCCGCTGCGGCTGCGGATTTTTATAATGCGGCCATTGTTCCGCGCCGTTTCGCCCACATCTGTCTGAAAATGCGCCCCCTTTCGGCGCGAACCGACTGACACAGGATTTCCATCATGCCGATCTACGCTTATAAATGTGACGCCTGCGGCCACACTCTGGACGCGCTGCAAAAAATGTCCGACGCCCCGCTGACCGACTGCCCGCAATGCGGCAAGCCCGCGCTGCATAAACAGGTCACCGCAGCCGGGTTCCAGCTCAAGGGGTCGGGCTGGTACGCCACCGACTTCAAGGGCGGCGGCGCTGCTGCCAGCTCTGCAGCGGCAGCAGCGCCCGGTTCGGACGCGTCACCGCCCGCGGCGTGTGGCGCGTCGTGCGCCTGCCATTGATCTGCGCTCTCTCGTGGCGGTGCGGCATGCCGCACCATCCATGCCCTTCTCCTGACCTCCACGCCTTCCGCGCCCCGGAAGGCTGTTTCGTTCCATGAGCCTGAAAAGCATCTTCATCGCCGGCATGCTGGTGTGGCTGCCGCTGACCATCACCATCTGGGTGCTGTGGCAGCTGCTCGCCGTGTTCGACGGCATTTTCCGTGCTCTGGTCAGTGCCCTGAGCACGGTGGCTCCCGGCCTGGCGCCCGCGCTGGACAGGCTGGTGAACATTCCGGGCGTGGGCGTCGTGCTGGTGCTCGCCGCCATTTTTCTCACCGGTCTGGCCGTGGCCAACATCGTCGGCCAATGGTGGCTGGCGCGCTGGGACGGGCTGATGACGCGCATCCCGCTGGTCAAGACGATTTACAGCAGCGTCAAGCAGGTGTCGGACACGCTGTTTTCCAGCAGCGGCAACGCCTTCCGCAAGGCGCTGCTGGTGCAGTATCCGCGGCAGGGTTCGTGGACCATCGCCTTCATGACCGGGATCCCCGGCGGTGAGGTGGCCGCGCATCTGCCGGGCGATCATGTCAGCGTCTATGTGCCCACCACGCCGAACCCGACTTCCGGTTTTTTTCTCATCCTGCCGCGCAGCGACGTGATCGAGCTGCAGATGAGTGTGGACACTGCGCTCAAATACATCATCTCCATGGGCGTGGTCGTGCCTGGCGGGCCGAGCAACCCCCAGGTGCACTGAACACGCCCTAGTGCAGTGGTGCATGCTTGATGGAACAAATAAAAAGGATGGATTTGGCGTCAGGGCAAGGCGCAAACCACAGCGATACCCGAAGGTATCGCGCGGATTTGCAACGCCGCCATGGCGCCAAAGACGCGTTTTTATGTGCCAGATCGCGTGCAACACTGCACTAGCTTCCTGAATTTATCTGCGCCTGCGGGTCCATCCCGCGGGGCCTGTTTCCCGAAAGTACCCCTCCATCATGAGTCTGCGTAGTCAATATTGCGGTCAGGTGACCGAAGCCCAACTGGGTCAAACCGTGTCGTTGTGCGGCTGGGTGCATCGCCGCCGCGATCATGGCGGGGTGATTTTCATCGACCTGCGTGACCGCGAAGGCATCGTGCAGGTGGTGTGCGACCCCGACCGCGCCGCCATGTTCGCCGTGGCCGAAAGCCTGCGCAACGAGTTCTGCGTGCAGGTGCAGGGTCTGGTGCGGCCGCGTCCGGCCGGCACCGAAAACGACAACATGGCTTCGGGCAAGATCGAAGTGCTGTGCCACGACATCACCGTGCTCAACGCTTCGGTGACGCCGCCCTTCCAGCTCGACGACGACAACCTGTCCGAGACCACGCGCCTGACCCATCGCGTGCTCGATCTGCGCCGTCCGCAGATGCAGCACAACCTCAAGCTGCGCTACCGGGTTGCGATGGCCGTGCGCCGCTTCCTCGACGCCCAGGGTTTCATCGACATCGAGACCCCCATGCTCACCAAGAGCACGCCCGAGGGCGCACGCGATTACCTGGTGCCCAGCCGCGTGCACGACGGCGAGTTCTTCGCGCTGCCGCAGTCGCCCCAGCTGTTCAAGCAGATGCTCATGGTCTCGGGTTTCGACCGCTACTACCAGATCACCAAGTGCTTCCGCGACGAGGACCTGCGCGCCGACCGCCAGCCCGAATTCACCCAGATCGACTGCGAGACCTCCTTCCTGAACGAGCAGGAAATCCGCGATTTGTTCGAGACCATGATCCGCGGCGTGTTCCAGGACGTGCTCGGCGTCGAACTCGCCAATCCCTACCCGGTGATGACCTATGCCGAGGCCATGGCCCGCTTCGGCTCCGACAAACCCGACCTGCGCGTCAAGATGGAGTTCACCGAACTCACCGACGTGATGGGCGACGTGGACTTCAAGGTGTTCTCCACCCCGGCGACCACGCCCGGCGGCCGCGTGGTGGCCCTGCGCGTGCCCGGCGGCAGCGCCATGCCCCGCAGCGAGATCGACGCTTACACCGACTTCGTCAAGATCTACGGCGCCAAAGGCCTGGCGTGGATCAAGGTCAACGACATCGCCAAGGGCCGCGACGGACTGCAGTCCCCCATCGTCAAGAACCTGCACGACGCGGCGATTGCCGCCATCCTTGCGCGCAGCGGCGCGCAGAACGGCGACTTGCTGTTCTTCGGCGCCGACAAATCCAAGATCGTGGCCGACGCCATCGGCGCGCTGCGGGTCAAGATCGGCCACAGCGACTTCGGCAAGAGCCAAGGCCTGTTCGAAACCAGTTGGAAGCCGCTGTGGGTCGTCGACTTCCCCATGTTCGAGTTCGACGAGGACAACCAGCGCTGGGCCGCCGTGCATCACCCCTTCACCGCGCCCAAGGACGGCCATGAAGAACTGATGGACAGCGCCCCCGAGAAGTGCATCGCCAAGGCCTACGACATGGTGCTCAATGGCTGGGAGATCGGCGGCGGCTCGGTGCGCATCCACCGCGCCGAGGTGCAGAGCAAGGTGTTCTCCGCGCTGCGCATCGGCCCCGACGAAGCCCGCACCAAGTTCGGCTTCCTGCTCGACGCCCTGCAATACGGGGCCCCGCCGCACGGCGGCATCGCCTTCGGCCTGGACCGCATCGTCACCATGATGACCGGCGCCCAGAGCATCCGCGACGTCATCGCCTTCCCCAAGACCCAGCGCGCCCAGTGCCTTCTGACCAACGCACCGAGTCCGGTGGACGAGAAGCAGCTCAAGGA
>JAJXTO010000002.1:129376-162834 GCA_021783695.1 Pseudomonadota bacterium
ACCGCATCGTCACCATGATGACCGGCGCCCAGAGCATCCGCGACGTCATCGCCTTCCCCAAGACCCAGCGCGCCCAGTGCCTTCTGACCAACGCACCGAGTCCGGTGGACGAGAAGCAGCTCAAGGAGTTGCACATCCGCCTGCGCAATCCGCAGCCGGGTGCTTGAGTCACACCATGTCCCGCATCGACGACCCCGCTCACGACAACGAAGCCGGCGTGCTTGACGGCACACTCGACACCACCCGCATCGACGATACCCGCATCAAGGCGGTGCGGGCGCTGGTGTCGCCTGCACTGTTGTTGGAAGAGTTGCCAGTGACCGAGGCGGTGGAGAACGTGGTGGAGCGCAGCCGCGCGGCCATTGCCACGGCGTTGCAGGGGCGCGACGACCGGCTGGTCGTGGTGGTGGGGCCGTGTTCGATCCACGATCACGATCAGGCCATGGACTACGCGCGACGGCTCAAGACCGAGGCCGGTGCCCTGGATGACGCGCTCATCGTGGTGATGCGGGTGTACTTCGAAAAACCGCGCACCACCGTGGGCTGGAAGGGCTACATCAACGACCCGCGGCTGGATGGCAGCTTCCGCATCAACGAGGGTCTGCAGCGCGCGCGCCAGTTGCTGCTCGACATCAATGCGCTGGGCCTGCCCGCGGGCACCGAGTTTCTCGATCTGCTGTCGCCGCAATACTTCAGCGACCTGATCGCCTGGGGCGCCATCGGCGCGCGCACCACGGAAAGCCAGAGCCATCGTCAGTTAGCCTCGGGACTATCGTGCCCGGTGGGCTTCAAGAACGGCACGGATGGCGGCGTGCAGGTGGCGGCGGATGCCATGGTGTCCGCCGCCAGCGGCCACGCCTTCATGGGCATGACCAAAATGGGCGTGGCCGCCATTTTCGAGACGCGCGGCAATGCGGATTGCCACGTCATCCTGCGCGGCGGCAAGACGCCGAACTTCGACGCCCCCGCAGTGGACGCCGCCTGCGCCGTGCTGCGCAAGAGCGGTTTGCGCGAACAGGTCATGATTGATTGCTCACACGCCAATTCGTTCAAGCAGCCGCGCAGGCAGATAGAGGTTGCGCACGACATCGCTCAGCGCATCGCTGGGGGCGAGCGCCGCATCATCGGCGTGATGGTGGAGAGCCATCTCTACGAAGGCCGCCAGGACTTGCGCCCTGGAAAACCCTTGCAGCCCGGGGTATCCATCACCGACGCCTGCCTGGGTTGGGACGACACCGTGCCGCTGCTGCGCGAACTGGCCGCAGCCGTGCGCGCGCGGCGCGCAGCTTGACTTACCTGGTCTTGGCGTCCGGAAAGAACAGCGGCTCCCCTCCAATCTTGTAGCTGGCGATCGCCTGCTGACCCGCCGACGACGTGAGCCAGTCGATGAAGGCGCGGCCCTGCGCCGCCTTGACATGCGGGTGCCTGGCCGGGTTGACCAGCATCACGCCGTAAGGGTTGAACAGCGCCTTGTCGCCCTGCAACACAACGGTCAATTCGCCCCGGTTCTTGAACGCCAGCCAGGTGCCCCGGTCGCTCAGGGTGTAGGCGCCCAGAGCTGCGGCGGTGTTGAGCGCCTGCCCCATGCCGGCGCCGATTTCACGGTACCACTTGCCGCGCCCTTCGGCCACTGGATCGACGCCTGCCTGCTCCCAAGCGCGCAACTCGGCGGCGTGCGTGCCGCTCTTGTCGCCACGCGAGATGAACAGCGCTGGTTTGGCGGCGATGCGTCGAAGCGCCTCGGACAAGATCCGGGTCTGGGCGACTTCGGCCGGGTCGGACTTCGGCCCGATGAGGACGAAATCGTTGTACATCACATCGCGCCGGTCCACACCCCAGCCTTCGGCCACGAAGCGATCTTCGGCCGCCCGGTCGTGGACGAACACCACGTCGGCGTCGCCGCGCCGACCGATGTCCAGCGCCTGCCCCGTGCCCACCGCCACGACTTTCACAGCAATGCCGGTCGACTGGGTGAACAAGGGCAGGATGTGGCCGAACAACCCGGATTGCTCGGTGGACGTGGTGGAGGCGACGACGATGCTGGGCGGCGTCTGCGCCGAGGCCGCGAGCGACACAACGCCCAGCGCGACAGCGGCGATCAGACCGGCGAATTTCAAACGGAAGTGGGGAAACATGCAATCGCTCCTTGTCGGCCTGCACCGCCGAAGTGCGGCGGTGCTTGAGGGATGGTGGGATGGGTCTGGAGTTGGCCGCGATCCAGCCGCAGCACCCGCTGCGCCAGGTCGATGCCTTCTGGTCGGTGGCTGCTGAGCAACACGGTGATGCCCTGCGCGGCCAGGTCTTGCACCTCGCGCAGCATGGCTGCGCTGGCCTGCTGGTCGAGATGGCTGCACGGCTCGTCGAGCAACAGCAGGGCGGGCCGCAGCATCCAGGCGCGCGCCAGCGCCAGGCGTTGACGCTGGCCGGAGGACAGGCTGGCGGCGCTCTGCCCCGCACGGCCCTGCAAATCGGCACGGGCCAGTGCGGCGTCGAGCAATGCAGGGTCCGCCCTGCGCCCGGCAAACGCCAGCCGCAGGTTGTCCGCCACCGTACCGCGCAGCACGGGCGTGTGGGCAAACACCATGGCTTGCGCGGCGTAGGCCATGCCATCCTGCGGCGGCGTCTGCCCGGCAAAATGCAGCCGTCCGCAACTCGGCTGTTCCAGACCATGAAGCAGCCGCAGCAGGCTGGTCTTGCCCGATCCATTGGGTCCGACCAGCGCGGTGATGCCGCCGCGCTCCAGGCGCAGATCGAGATTGCGCAGCACCCAGTTCGTGCCACGTCGCAGGCCCACGCCGTGCAAGGTAATGGGAAAAAGCGCTGCACCCGCTTCGGGCGGTCGGGCCGGGACGCTCACGCCCCCTCCCCATAACGCGCCGCTGCGTATTGACGCAGGACGGCCGCAGCGGCGTTCACAGCCAGCACCAGCGCCATCAGCACCGTGCCCAGCGCCAGCGCCAAGGGGAGGTCGCCCTTGCTGGTTTCCAGGGCGATGGCGGTGGTCATGGTGCGGGTGTAGCCCTCGATATTGCCGCCGGCAATCATGACCGCGCCCACTTCGGACACGGCGCGGCCAAACCCTGCCAGCGCGGCCACCAGCAGCGCGTGCCGACAGTCCCACAACAGCCAGCGCACCCGCTGCAGCGCCCGCAACCGCAACGATCGCAGCGTGTCTCCATGTAGCCGCCACGACTCAGCCACGATCTGCCGCGAGACCGCGGCGATCAGGGGTGTGGTGAGCAGGGTCTGCGCCAGGATCATGGCGGGGAGGGAAAACAGCAGGCCCAGTTCCCCCAGCGGCCCGCTGCGCGACAGCAGCAGATAGACCAGCAGACCAACGATCACTGACGGCAGACCGAGCAGGCTGTTGAGCAACGCCACGGCCACGCCGCGACCGCGAAATACATGCACTGCCAGCCACGCCCCCATCGGCAGACCGACCAGCAGGGCGAGCAGCACACTGGCGCCGCTGACGCGCAGCGACACGCCGACGATGTGCCAAGTGGCCGCATCGCCAGCGGCAAGCAGGTGCCAGATCTGGGAGAGCATGGGTCGGTGGGCATAGCGCCGTAACGATGTACATTTGGATACTATCGCAACACGCCGTTTCCCGCCGCGCTGCCGTGCAAATTTCTGAATCCCGCGAACCAGACAGCGGGATTCAGCGCTGGAAACTCTACGCGGCGCCCACTTCGAATATCCCGAAGACGGCACGTTCGACTGATGACGGCAGAACTGCCCGGCGTGCAGGATGTCGCGCTTGGGCACCCGCGCAGCAGCGCCGTTGCGCTGGATGGGGATCGGGTCGACACTGGGGTCTTTGCGCGCCAGTGCCGTGCGTTCAGATGGAAAAAGATCGGCGCGGAAAACACCACCGAATCAATCCGGTCGAGCGCGCCGCCGTGGCCTTCGATCATCGCCCCCGGTTTTCGCACCGACGCTGCGCCTCCGTGCAGAAAGCGCCACGCCGCCACCCGGCCGTCGAGCAGATTGCAGACCCGACGCACCGGCATGCGCGCAGCGGCGGAATGGCGATGCCCGTCCCCGCGCCGGTCGCAGCGCAAGCACACTGAGCAGCGCAATCTGATGCGGCATGATCGGCGTCATGAGCGCCAGCACCGTCAGCCGCTTCGCCACGGCACTGGAGCGTGCGGCGATTGGCCGACGCATGTTTTGCGCGGCTTTCTCGTCGAAACCCTTCCTACAGCGAAGGAGACAGGGATCGGCGCCCACAGCTGCAAATGGCGGAACGATGCAGCATCAGGGCCGCGCTGCGGCAAACGCCCGCCAGAACACCTCGTCCTGCGTCTGCGTGAAGTTGATGCGCATGCGGGTGGAGGGCTGCTGCAGCGGGTCGAACAACTGACCGGGCGCGAGCAGATAGCCGACGTCGAGCAGACGCTGCGCCAGCATGGCGGTATCCACGCCAGTGTCCACCCAGCCCAGCAGGCCGCGCGGCGGGGTGACAAAGCGACAGCCCGCCTTCTCCGCCAGCCGCACGGCGCGGGCGCGGGCGGCGTCCAGCCGGTCGCGCACCTGTTGCGTGGCGCGGCGTAACTGCCCCTGTTCCAGCAGGTGTGCCAGCGCGCGCTCGGTCAGCGCCGGCGTGGTGAGCACGGCGAGCAGCTTCTGGTCGATCAGGCGGTCGATGATGGCGGGCGCCGCCGCGACAAACCCCACGCGCCAGCCGGGGGCAAAAATCTTGGAAAACCCGCTGAGGTAAATGGTGTGTTCGAGCTGGTCGAGCACACTCATGCGCGGACTGTTGGCGTCGGCCAGCGCGGCGTACACATCATCTTCCACGACCTGGAAGCCGTAATGCTGTGCGAGTTGCAGCACGCGGTGGGCGCTGGACGCGCTCAGGCTTTGCCCCGTGGGGTTGTGCAGCACGCTCACACAGATGAACAGCCGCGGAGCGTGGGCGCGCGCCAGTTGCTCCAGGGTTGCGAGATCCGGGCCGTCCGCACCGCGCGGCACCGGCAGCAGCTTGAGGCCGTGATGCGCCATCTGCGCAAACTGCATCGCCCAGCCGGGACTTTCCACCAGCACCGCGTCGCCCGGGCGGGTGAGCGCGCGCAGCACCAGGTCGAGCGCCTGCGAGGCCCCGCTGGTGGTCAGAATCTGCTGCGGCGGCGCGCGCAGCGACAGCCCGGCCAGTTGCCGCGACAAGGCTTCACGCAAAAGCGGATCGCCCATCGGATGGCCGTAGTGCAGCGAGGCCTGCTCCAGTTCACCGGCCCGTGCAAGGCGCCGCAGCACCGCACTCAGCGCCGGACTTTCCAGCCACTGCGCGGGCAGCACGCCGGAGCCGGGCGCGCCCCGCAGGCTCACGCCCGAGCCTGTGCCCATCTGGTGAAACATGCCGCGCACCAGCGCCGTCGCGTGGGTCGGCGCGGCCAGCGGGGACGCCGAGTCTGGAGCGCCGTTGTGGCGCGCCGTGGCGGGCAGTTCGTCGGCGGCGCCGCGCACGAAGTAGCCACGCTGTGGACGCGCCTCCACCAGGCCCTGCGCCTGCAGCCGGTCATACGCCGCGACGACGGTCTGTGTACTCAGACTGTGGTGGCGTGCGCACTCACGGACCGAAGGCAGACGGCTGCCCGGCAGCAGCAGACGGTCACGGATGCGGGCGGAAAACTGCGCGCTGAGCTGTTCCGCCAGGGTGGTGGCGGCTTTGCGCTGCAGCGGATGGACCGCGCCCGACTGCCCTTCTGTATTGCCAGAATCACGCATACAGCGTCTTTATTGTGTGTTTAATCTGTATTGTCTCTGTATCTGTTTTGATTCTAAGCTGCGAGGCATGCACACACCCCATCCACCCGCAGATCGAACGCCATTGCGCTTGCCCGCCGCCTGGGAGGCCCTGGCCCTGGGGCTGCTGGGGGTCGGTCTGTTTGCGCTGTCCCTGCCGATGACGCGGCTGGCCGTGGGCTCCAGCCAGCGGCCGCAGCTCGCACCGGAATTCGTTGCCCTGGGCCGCGCCGCGGTGGCCGGGGTGCTGGCTGCACTCTGGCTGCTGGTGCAACGCGCCGCGTGGCCGCGGCCGCGCGAATGGGCCTTGCTGGGCGCCTTGGCCGGTGGCGTGGTGTTCGGCTTTCCGCTGCTGACATCGATTGCCTTGCGGCAGGTGGACGCGGTGCATGCCTCGCTCATTCTGGCCTTGCTGCCCTTGTTCACCGCGGCAGTTGGCGCCCTGCTCGCCGGACAGCGTCCTTCGCTGGGGTTCTGGGTCTGCGCCAGCGTTGGCGCCGCGCTGGTGATGGCTTATGCCCTGCTGCATGGCCGTGGCGGGGCCTCACTGCATTTGCACCTGGCCGACGGCCTGCTGGTCGGCGCCATGCTGTCTGCCGCAGTGGGGTATGCGCTGGGCGGGCATCTCTCCCAGTCTCGCCCGGCGGGGCAAGTCATCAGCTGGGCGCTGGTGCTCAGCCTGCCGCTCACCCTGCCCGCCGCGTGGTGGCTGCGGCCAGACGAAGCGGTACATGCCTCAGCCTGGGGCGGATTCGCCTATGTTGCGGTGGTCTCGATGTGGCTGGGTTTTCTCGCCTGGTATCGCGCCCTGGCGCTGGGCGGTACGGTGCGCATTTCGCAACTGCAGTTGCTGCAGCCTTTCCTGTCGATGCTGGCGGCGGCCGCCTTGCTGCACGAAGCGCTCGACGCCATCACGCTGCTGTTCGCCATGGGCGTGATCGGCGTTGTTTTTCTGGCGCGACGCATGCCGGTGCATGCCGCGCGCCCCGCCATGTCCAAACGGAGTTCCGCATGAACCTGATCCTGTCCCAGCGCAGCGCGCACTACACCACGTCGCCTATCCGTGAGCTGCTCAAGCTGACCGAGCAACCGGGCATGATCTCGCTGGCTGGTGGCCTGCCTGCGGCAGACAGCTTTCCGGTGGACGCGCTGCGCACCGCCTGCGCCGAAGTGCTCACCACCCAGGCGCACGGCGCCCTGCAATACGGCCCGAGCGAAGGCATTGCACCCTTGCGCGACTGGGTGGCGGCGCATCTGCGGGCGCAGGGCATGCAGGCCACGGCGGACGAAGTGCTCATCACCAGCGGTTCGCAGCAAGGACTCGATCTGGTCGGCCGGGTGCTGATCGACCCCGGCAGCACCGTGCTGGTGGAGCGCCCCACTTACCTTGGCGCGCTGCAGGCGTTCACTCCATACGGCCCCCGGTTCGCCGATCTGGGCCAAGACGCCGAAGGCCCGCTGCCCGCGCTGGAGTCGCCCGCGCGCATGGCCTATCTGCAGCCCAATTTCCGCAATCCCACCGGCCAGACCATGAGCGCCGCGCGTCGGGCGCAATGGGCGCAGGCGCTGCGCGCCAGCAACACCGCGCTGGTGGAAGACAACCCCTACGGCGAGCTGTGGTTCGATGGCCCGCCGCCCGCGCCGCTGGCGGCGCAGTTGCCGGGACAGAGCATCTTGCTGGGTACCTTCTCCAAAGTGCTGTCTCCCGGGCTGCGTCTGGGTTATGTGCATGGGCCACAGCAGGTCATCGCCAAGATGACCCTGGCGCGCCAGGCCGCCGACCTGCAGACCTCCAGCCTGACCCAGCGCCTGGTGCTCAAGGTGCTGGAGGACGGGCTGCTCGATGCGCAACTGCCACGCATCCGCAGCCTGTACCGCGCGCAGCGCGACGTCATGCTCGCCGCCCTGTCGCGCCACATGCCGGACAGCGTGCACTGGGACGTGCCGCAAGGCGGCATGTTCCTCTGGCTGCGCTTGCCCGAAGGCGCAGACGCCACCGCCCTTCTGCCGCTGGCGCTGCAGCGCAACGTGGCCTACGTGCCGGGCACGGCGTTCTACGCCGCAGGCCCCGCGCCGCGCAACACCCTGCGCCTGACTTACGCGACCGCCACACCCGAACAGATCGACACCGCCATCGCACATCTCGGCGCCGTGTTCGCTACGACAACTCCGCTGGCCATACCAAGACACGACGCACCCGTTCTTGAAACGTGATTGATCTGGACGCGGAATAAAAAAACCCGCCAGCGGCGGGTCGCTCTGTTTCCCTGAACGTGGTCAGAGTTCTTCGCGGAAGGAGTCGTGGCAGGATTTGCAGGTCTTGGCCGTCTCGCCGAACACCACCTTGATCTCGTCGAGCTTGCCGGTCTTGGCCGCGGCCACCAGCTTCGGGGTCATGTCCTGCAGCTTGTTGGCGTCGGCCTTGAACTTGTCCATCTCTTTCCAGATGGCCGGCTTGGCGTGCGAATCCGGCAGATCGGTACCCGGCTCGAATGCCTGCCAAGGCAGATGCGACATGAAGGCCACGATCTCGGCATTCTGCAGCGCCACCTTGGCGTCAAACGGCACCTTGCCTTGCACCATCGCGCCCAGGCGGGCGAAGCTGGTACCCATCAGAACGAAAGCCGACTGGCGATATTTCACCGCCTGTTCCGGCTTAGCAAACTGCGCATAGGCTGGTGCTGCGGCCAGGATGCCGCAGGCAAGCACGGCGGCAACAATCTTCTTCGGGTGAAATGCGGCTGGGTTCATCGACAGACTCCTTGCTGGGTTGGGATGGAGGGGCGCATTCGGGCCAGCGGGGGCCAGACGGCGCGCTCAGTGTAAGAAAAAGTATGCGCGCCTGCAGAGCCCCTCGACAGCGCCCTGTTACGGTGGACAAGGCAACAAATCAGCGCCACAAATGCAAAAAAATGCCGCGCGCACGGCGGTCAGCTGCGCGCACGGCTTAATATGCGCAAGATTGAGCTCGATCCTCCGGCGATGTAGCGCCGATCGGGGCGCAGGAATGCAGATCCGGGAGGTTTGGATCGGCTCAATATTCCAGCGGGCGTGGAGCCTCCAGGCCCGCATCCATGACAACAGTGAACCCGTGCCGTTCGCGGTCGGCCCCAGGCCAGGCGGCGAACAAGCGGACCAAAAGCTCAACTTCTCGGAGTGCACTCAATATGGCCACTGCAAAACCTGCGGCAAAAAAAGCGACCGCCGCCAAAACCACCCGCCAACCCAGCGCGGCATTCATGAAGCCGCTCACGCCTTCGGCGCATCTGGCCGCCGTGGTGGGCACCACCCCGCTGCCGCGCACCGAAGTGGTGAAAAAGCTGTGGGAATACATCAAGAAGCACAACCTGCAGGACGCTGCGAACAAGCGCATGATCAACGCCGACGCCAAGCTCAAGCCGATTTTCGGCAAGGATCAGGTCAGCATGTTCGAGATGACCAAACTGGTCAGCGCACACCTGAAATAAGCTGCCGCGGGATTGTGAAGCGACAGCGGGCTCACAGGGCTCGCCGTCCTGGCCCGGCGTTGCCGGGCTTTTTCTTGTCCGCATTGACCACCCCGTTTGCACCATGCCGATCAGGATCTCGATCAAGCTCCTTTGCTCCCGTTTTTTCGTCAGCCTTCTGTTCCTCGGCGCGGTCTGTGCATTGCCCGCTCAGGCGCGCACGCCGCAATCCGTGGCGCTTGCGCAGGACGCTGCGGTGTCGAGCGCCTTTTCGCCCGAGGGCGATGCGCTGGCGCTGGTGATCCAGGCCATTGACCAGGCGCACAGCAGCATCCACATGGCGGCCTATCTGCTCACCTCGTCGGAGGTGGCGCGCGCACTGGTGCAGGCGAAGAAGCGCGGTGTCGCGGTGCAGGTGCTGCTGGACTGGAAGGGCAATTTCGATGAGGACGCCCGCTACGCGCGGCACGCCATCGGCATTCTGCGCAACGCCGGCATCGCGGTGCGCAGCATCGACGCCTACGCCATCTTCCACGATAAATACATGGTGATCGATCGCCGCACGGTGCAGACCGGCAGCTTCAACTACACCTATTCCGCCGCGCACCGCAACGCGGAGAACGTGCTGGTGGTGTGGAACGCCCCCGGACTGGCCGCGCGCTATCTGGCCGACTGGCAGCGAAACTGGGACCTGGGGCGGCCCGTCCAGTTGCCTTATTGATGATGCGCCCTGAGCGTTCGATGTCCCGAATTGCCGTGCTGCCCGCAGGGTAGGCACAGCAGCGGGAGCACACGGCCTAAAATTCAACAAATATCGCCATCATGCCGCTTCAAGACACCACCATGAAATCCCTGTCCAAATCGCTCGTCGCCGCCGTGGTGCTGGTCGTTGTCGCCATCGGTGGCTATCTCGGCTGGTCCGCGCTGGATCAAAAACCGGCGGCTCCCGATGCCAGTTTCAGTCTGCTCGACGGCAAGACAGTCGATCTGTCCGCCTATCGCGGCAAAGTGCTTCTGGTCAACTTCTGGGCGACGAGCTGCACGACCTGCGTCGGTGAAATGCCCGATCTGGTCAAGACTTACGATCAGCTCAATCCCAAGGGTTTCGATCTGGTTGCGGTGGCCATGAGCTACGACAACCCGGCTTTTGTGCGCAATTTCGTGCAGCAGCGGCAACTGCCGTTCACCGTCGCGTTCGATGCCAGCGGCCAGACGGCCAAGGCGTTCAAGGACGTGCGCCTCACGCCTACCAGCTTTCTCATCGACAAGTCGGGGCATATCGTCAAGCAGTACGTCGGAACGCCCGATTTCGCCGAGCTGCACCAGCTCATCGACAATCTGCTCGCGCAGAAGGCCTGACGCGGGCACAGCGTGCGCTCAGGGCTGATCGCCCTTGGACTGCGCGAAGTGCTGCTTCAGATAGTCCAGCCAGAGCCGCAGCCGCAGCGGTTGGAGTTTGCGCTGGGTGAACAACGCGAAGATGCCGTTGGGCGGCGCGGCGTAGTCTTCCAGGAGCGCCACCAGTTTGCCTTCACGCAGGCTGGTGCCCACTTCCCAGAACGAGCGCCAGGCCACGCCACGGCCCTCCAGACACCATTGATGCAGCACCGCGCCGTCGGTGCAATCCATCCGGCCATTCACGCGGATATGCATGGTTTCGCCCCCGGCCTGGAACATCCAGCCACGCGGCTGGCTGCCCACGGAGGAATACGCCAGACAGTTGTGACGCACCAGATCGGCCGGGGTCGCCGGGGTGCCGAACTTCTGCAGATAATCCGGCGCAGCCACGCAGACGCGGCGGTTGTCCGCCAGCCGCAGGCTGACCAGAGAGGAATCGGCCAGATCGCCCACGCGCACCGCACAGTCGTAGCCCTCGTTGACCAGATCGACCAGACGATCGGTCAGGTCGAGCGAGAGGCTGACCTCCGGGTGCAGATCGAGAAAGCCGGGGATCAGCGGCGCAACGTGACGACGGCCAAATCCCGCCGGGGCGGTGATGCGCAGATGCCCGCTGGCCTTCACCCCGCCGGCACTCACACTGGCTTCGGCGTTTTGCATTTCGGACAGCAGGCGCTGGCAGTCTTCGAGAAAGGCGCTGCCTTCATCGGTCAGACTGATGCGGCGGGTGGTCCGCAACAGCAGCTTGACGCCCAGACGCGCCTCCAGCGCATCGATGCGTCGCCCGATGATGGCCGGCGCCACCCCCTCGGCGTGCGCGGCGGCCGTGAGACTGCCTTTGGTCGCCACGGCGACGAAGGTCTCCAACTGTTTGAGTTTGTCCATATTCGCCGAAATTGCCGCTGGGAAAGTCATCAATCTAGCGCATGCGCCACGCTGACCCAGTGGATTGATGCCGCACTGCAGCATAAACTGTGGGCATCCCACAAAGATGGGCGTTTGCCAGCGCGCCGCGCAACCCGTTGCAACGCAGCAAACGCAAACCTGCATTCAAACTTACGGAGATCGCCAAATGACTACCTCTTCCGCCCCACAAGGCGTCACACTGACCGCCCCGCTGCAGCCGGGCTATGAACGCATTCTGACCCCGCAGGCGCTGGCCTTCGTGGCCGCGCTGCACCGCGCAATCGAGCCGCGGCGCCAGGCCTTGCTGGCCGCGCGTGCGGCGCGCACCGCCCGGCTCGACGCCGGCGAGCGTCCGGATTTCCTGCCCGAAACCCGCGCGGTGCGCGACGGCGACTGGTCCATCGCCCCGCTGCCGCCCGCGCTGCAGCGCCGCCGGGTGGAGATCACCGGGCCGGTCGATCGCAAAATGATCATCAACGCCTTCAATTCCGGCGCCGACAGCTATATGGCCGACTTCGAAGACTCGAACACGCCGAACTGGGACAACCAGATCCAGGGGCAGATCAATCTGTTCGAGGCCATCCGCCGCACGATTTCGCTCGAACAGGGCGGCAAGACCTACAAGCTCGACGAACAGATCGCCACGCTGCAGGTGCGTCCGCGCGGCTGGCATCTGGACGAGAAACACATGCTGGTGGATGGCCAGCGCGTCAGCGGCGGGCTGTTCGACTTCGGGCTGTTCGTTTTCCACAACACTCGCGAACTGATCGCCCGCGGCGCCGGGCCGTATTTCTATCTGCCCAAGATGGAAAGCCACCTGGAGGCGCGGCTGTGGAACGACGCCTTCGTGCTGGCGCAAGAGACTCTGGGCATTCCACAGGGCACGATCAAGGCCACCGTGCTGGTGGAAACCATCCTCGCCGCGTTCGAGATGGACGAAATTCTGTACGAACTGCGCGCGCACAGCGCGGGACTGAACGCCGGACGCTGGGACTACATCTTCAGCGCCATCAAGAAGTTCAAACTCGACCGCGACTTCTGTCTGGCCGACCGCGGCCAGATCACCATGACCGTGCCGTTCATGCGCGCCTACGCCCTGCTGCTGCTCAAGACCTGTCACAAGCGCCGCGCACCGGCCATCGGCGGGATGAGCGCGCTCATCCCGATCAAGAACGACCCGGAGAAAAACGCCAAGGCAATGGAAGGCATCCGCCTGGACAAGCGCCGCGATGCCACGGATGGCTACGACGGCGGCTGGGTTGCCCATCCCGGGCTGGTGCAGGTGGCGATGGAAGAGTTCACCGCGGTGCTGGGCGACCGCCCGAACCAGATCGACAAACAGCGCGACGACGTGCATGTCACCGCCGCCGAGCTGCTCGACTTCCAGCCGGAAAAGCCCATCACCGAAGCGGGTTTGCGCAACAACATCAATGTCGGCATCCATTACCTCGGCGCCTGGCTTGCGGGCAGCGGCGCCGTGCCCATTCATAACCTGATGGAAGACGCCGCCACCGCCGAAATTTCGCGCAGCCAGGTGTGGCAGTGGATCCAGAGTCCCAAGGGCGTGCTGGCCGATGGCCGCAAGGTGACGGCCGAGCTGGTGCGCAGCTTCATCCCGGAAGAGCTGGCCAGGGTGAAGGCCACCGGCGCACACGGCCAGTTCGACAAGGCCGCACAGATTTTCGAACAGATGGCCACCGGCAAGTCCTTCACCGACTTTCTCACCCTGCCGCTGTACGAAGAACTCGGCTGACACGCTTCGACGCCTGCCTGGAAAACCGCCTGCGGGCGGTTTTTTTGCGTACGATGGGTTCACCGCATCCACGGCAAAAGCCCATGCTCGGCTCGTTCACCATCCTCGAATGGCTGCTCCTGGCCGTGGCCTTGCAGCAGGGACTGTTCGCGCTGGCCTGGCTGGCGGTGTCGCATTACCTTGCCGCCGCAAGGCGCAGCGCGCAGGCCTGGGCGTTGTTTTGCAGCATTGGCGCGGTGTCGCTCGTGCTGCTGGCGCTGCGCGGCCATGTACCCGATGCGCTGGGCTACACAGCCGCGGACGTGGCCTTGATCGCCTCCTCGCTTGCTGCCTGGCGAGCCAGCGCGCTGTTTTTTGATGTGGCGAACCGCGGCAAGGAACAAGCCGCCCTGTTGCTTCTGGTGGCCGCAGCAGCGCTGGCACTGGGCACCGATCCGGCGCGCGAGAATCTGCGCATCGCCCTGCTGTTCATCCCCGTCGGATGGGTTGCGCTGCGTGCCGTGCAGGGCGTGCACCGGCCGATGGTGGGCGAGTTCGGCACGACCCTGACCTGGTCGCTGCATGTCCCCGCGCTGCTGAGTGGCCTGTTTCTGCTGGCCGTCGGCATCGCTGCGCCATTCATGGTCGGCTGGCATGGGCTCGACCCGCCGCCGCATTCTCCGGCGCGGATTCTTCTGGTGCTGGGGCTGCTGGCCATGGCCTCGTGCCTGAGCCTGATCTACGCCGGCATGTTGATTGCACGTCTGGTGCGCCGCCTGCGCGATCTGGCGCTGAAAGACACCCTCACCGGCTTGTTCAACCGCCGCGCCGCGCAGGAACTGCTCGAACGGGAATGGAAGTCCTACCGGCAAAAAGATCTGCCGTTCTGCGTGCTGATGATCGACATTGACCATTTCAAGCATATCAATGACGCCTACGGCCACGCCGTTGGCGACAAGGTGTTGGCCGGGTTGGCCGCGCGCCTGCGCGAAGGCACCCGGCCCAGCGATCATGCAGCGCGCATGGGCGGCGAGGAGTTCCTGATCTTCCTGCCGCAAACCGAGATTGCCTCGGCGCAGGCCGCAGCCGAACGCCTGCGCCAGCATGTCGCCGCGTGGACGCTGGAGCCGGAGCATCTGAGCGTCACTGTGAGCATTGGCGTGGCCCAGGCTGCAGCCGAAGACGAGGCGTTCGACGATCTGCTCATCCGCGCCGACCGTGCGCTTTATGCCGCCAAGGCCGCCGGGCGCAACCGGGTGTATCTGGCAGCAACCATCGAAGCCGAGGTCACCAGTCTTGCCACGGCGTAGCGGGGATGCGTGTGATGCACGCTTGCATACCCCCACAATAAGCGCGTGGTTCCTGCCATGCACTGCATGGGTGTGACATCCCGGCCTAGGATTTCGCGTTGTCGAACCAATAGGCGCCCGCACAGGAAGCAAACCTGTGCGCCTGAACGAAAATCGTTATGAGTGCAGTCCTTGAAATGCCAACCTCCACCGTGTTGCGGGCCGATTTTTCCCGAGAGGAAGTGGTGGACACCAACACCCTGCCCTGGGTGGATTCGCCCGCGGCCGGGGTGCAGCGCAAACTGATCGAGCGCGACGGCGGCGAGGCGGCCCGCGCGACCTCGCTGGTGCGCTATGCGCCAGGGGCGCGATTCGTCTCCCACACTCATCCGCTGGGCGAAGAAATCCTGGTACTGCACGGCACTTTCGCGGACGAACATGGCGTCTATCCAACAGGCACCTACCTGAAAAACCCGCCGGGCTCCAGACACGCGCCGTTCACCGAACAGGGCTGCACATTACTGGTGAAACTGCGCCACATGCAGCCTGACGACAAGCTGCGCGTGGTGATCGATACCCACAAGGCACCCTGGATACCCGGCCTGGTTCAGGGCTTGAGCGTCAAGCCCCTGTCTGACTATGCCGGGGAGCACGCCGCGCTGGTGCGCTGGGCTCCGGGCACCGTGTTCACCCCGCATCGGCATTGGGGCGGGGAAGAAATCTATGTGATCGAGGGAATCTTCGAAGACGAGCACGGCCGCTATCCTCCCGGCACCTGGATGCGCAGCCCGCATCTGAGCCAACACACCCCGTTCAGCAAGGAAGGCTGCACCATTTTCGTCAAAGTCGGGCATTTGCCCGAACCTGCCGATCTGCGCGTCCCCTGAGCCGCCGTTCCACGCAGCACGCGTTCTGCGGCAGCAGGAACATCGATGCACTGCGCGCCGTGGCGCGACGGCGGATCAGACAATTCCCGAGCGCCAGCGCACAACCAACCGCGGGCGCGTCGAATGGGTATTCACGCAACAGGCCGAGCCGATGCAGCGCGGCGACGCGCGCCGCCTCCTCCCGCGCCGGGTCGGCCACCCGCAAGCGGGATGTCACAAGCTGACGCCGCATTGCACGGAGCGATGGTGCATACTTTCGGCCATGACACACGCCTGCGCTTACTCCGCCGACCGCCCAGCCCGCACCGAGGCCCTGCTCCATGCCGAGCGCCTGTGCGCCGCGCGGGGTGTGCGGCTCACACCGCTGCGACGCCGTGTGCTGGAGCTGGTGCAGTCGCGCACCGAGGCGGTCAAGGCCTACGACCTGCTCGCCCAGCTCTCCACCGAAGATCACGCCGCCAAGCCGCCCACTGTGTACCGGGCGCTGGATTTTCTGCTGGAACAGGGGCTGGTGCACCGGGTGGACAGCCTCAACGCCTTTGTCGGCTGCAACCATCCGGACACGCCGCACGCCGCGCACCTGCTGCTGTGTTCGCAATGTGGGCGGGTGGAAGAACTGCACAGCGACACCATGGACGCCGCCATCGCCCAGACCGTGGCGGCAACAGGCTTTTTCGCCCACCATGCCCGGCTGGAAGTGCAGGGACTGTGCGCGGCCTGCGCCGCCTCAACGCGCCCAGCCAGACGAGCCTGATTCAGCTTGCGGGCTTGAGGGTGTAGAGGCGCACCAACGTCAGCCCCAGACCGAGCAGGGCACCCAGGGTGAGCCAAAGTCGCAGTTGTAAAAACCACGACGGCCACGGCAGTTGTTTGCGCAGCATGACATCCACCCCGTAAGCCACGGCCAGACCGATGAACAGCCCGGTCATGCCAAACACCCAGTTCGACGCCCAGGTCATGCGCCAGGCCCACAGCGGCAGCACCACGCCCCAGCCCAGCAGCAGCCACGGGCGCTGCACGTTCCCCTCGGGCTGCACCAGCGCTGCGCCCCAATACAGCGCGCCGAGAAACGCCAGGATTGCCGCGGCGTACTGCGCCTGGATCACCACCACGGCGGTCAGCGAAGTTTCGGGCGCAACCCAGGCCGCCAGACCCAGGGCAATGAACGGAATCAGCCCGGACAGGCCAAGCGCGTAGGCGGGGAACTTCATCTGGGTGTCTCCAGGGGTTTTGCGTCAGGATCGATCGTCGGAATTGTCGCCGCGACGGCCCAGTGGCAGGCTGCGTCTGCGCAAACGCTCCGATCAAACCCCGGCGGCATGCGCCTGCTGATCGGCGTGATAGCTGCTGCGCACCATGGCGCCGACGGCGGCGTGGGTGAATCCCATGGCCAGCGCCTCGCGCTCGAACATTGCAAAGGTGTCTGGATGCACATACCGCGCCACTGGCAAATGGTGGCCGGTCGGCGCGAGGTACTGACCAATGGTGAGCATATCGATGGCGTGGGCGCGCATGTCGCGCATCACATCGAGGATTTCGTCATCGGTTTCGCCCAAGCCGACCATCAGCCCGCTTTTGGTCGGAATGCCGGGGTGGCGCGCCTTGAAGTCGGCCAGCAGCTTGAGCGAGTGGGCATAGTCGGCGCCGGGGCGGGCCTGCTTGTACAGGCGGGGCACGGTTTCGAGGTTGTGATTCATGACATCAGGCAGGCCTGCGGCGAACAGGTCGAGCGCCTTGTCCAGACGGCCGCGAAAGTCGGGCACGAGCACTTCGATCTGGGTGTGTGGCGACAGCGCGCGGGTGGCCCGGATGCAGTCGACGAAATGGTGCGCGCCGCCGTCGCGCAAGTCGTCGCGGTCGACGCTGGTGATGACCACATAGCGCAGCTTCATGGCCGCGATGGCGCGGGCCAGATTGCCCGGCTCATCGGGGTCGAGCGGGTCGGGGCGGCCGTGGCCGACATCGCAGAATGGGCAGCGGCGGGTGCATTTGTCGCCCATGATCATGAAAGTGGCCGTGCCCTTGCCAAAGCATTCGCCGATGTTCGGGCAGCTCGCCTCCTCGCACACGGTGACGAGCTTGTGTTCGCGCAGCAGGCCCTTGATGGCGTAGAACTGCGACGAGGGCGCGGCCGCTTTCACCCGAATCCACTCCGGCTTGCGCAGCGGCGCGTGCTCAGCAACGATTTTGATGGGAATGCGGGCGGTCTTGGCGTGGCCTTTTTGTTTGATCGTCGGGTCGGCAAGCGGCGGGGTCGGCGTGGTCATGGAGCGATAGGGGATCTGAGCTTCAAGCCGCCATGGTAGGCCCGCCGTCAGACGCCTGCCACAGCGCGACGAATTCCTCGGCGAAGGCTGCAGCCACCTGCTCCACCGTGGCCTGCGCGCCCAGACTGGCCATGTCGACGGTCCGCAGCCCCGGATAACCGCAGGGGTTGATCCAGCCGAACGGCTCCAGGTCCATTGCCACATTGATGGCCACGCCGTGATAGGTGCATCCATTGCGCACCTTCAGTCCGAGCGCGGAAATTTTTTCGCCGCTGGCGAGATAGATGCCCGGCGCACCAGCCTTGCGCTGCCCTGCAATGCCCCAGCGCGCCAGCGTGCGGATGACCGCCTCCTCGATGCGCTGCACGGTTTCGCGCACCATCCAGCGGTGGCGGCGAATATCGAGCAATAGATAGATCACCGCCTGCCCAGGGCCGTGAAACGTGACCTGGCCACCGCGGTCGGTCTGCACCACCGGCACGTCGTGCGGCGCCAGCAGATGCTCGGGCTTGCCGGCCTGCCCCAGGGTGAACACGGGCGGGTGCTCCACGCCCCAGAGCTGGTCGGGTGTGGCCGCGGTGCGGGCTTCGGTGAAAGCGCGCATGGCGTCCCAGGTGGGAGCATAGTCTCGACAGCCCATCCATTGCAGCACGGGCCGTGCGGCGGGCGCGCCGACGTTGGGGTTCATGCTAAGGTGGCGCTCAGTTGCGACATTCAAAATCAAAGCAAATCGGGGAGATGTCCGAAGACCGGGACAACACCGGCTTCGATCGACAGGAATTGTCCTGCATCCGCATGCGTTTCACACCAACAGATTCCACAACCCACATTCGCACGGCGCACCAGATCCGCGTTTTTCTGCGCGCCTGGGCGCGCGATCCGATCGGCGTCGCCGCCGTGCTGCCGTCAGGGCGGCAGCTCAGCCAGAAGATGCTCAAGCCGCTGTCGCTGCTGCCGCATACCGATCCCGCCACGCAGCGCGTCATCGAGCTCGGCGCGGGCACTGGCGCCTTCACCCGGGCGCTGATCGAACACGGGCTGCACGCCCACAATCTGCTGGTGGTCGAGCGCGACGCCGCGCTGCACGGCCTGCTGTGCCAGCGCTTCCCCGGGCTTCAGGTCATCCAGGCCGACGCCTGCGCACTGCGCACCGCGGCGCAGGCGTCGGGCTATCTGCAGGGTGGCCCGGCGGACGCGGTCATCAGCGGCCTTGGGCTGCTGTCCATGCCGCGCGCCACGCAGCGCTCCATTCTGACGGAAGCATTTGCCGTGCTGCGGCCCGGCGGCTGTTTTGTGCAGTTCACCTATGGTCATGCCAGCCCGGTGTCGCGCGCCTTGCGCGACGAGCTGGGGCTGCATGTGCGCCGCTCTGGCCTGGCCTGGCGCAACGCGCCGCCCGCCTCGGTTTTTGTTTATCAGCGTGCCTGAGGCAACGCTGAACGAATCCCTCGGGCAACATCGCGGGAACTGATTCAGCGTCGTCCTTACAACCCCACACACCTGCCCAGCGCCAGACGCGACACAATCATTGCGTTGATGCCGCCGTCGCCGCAGCGGGCGGCGATGGATTGGGGAAGCACGCCGTGGCTGGATTTTTTGTCTCGCTCATCATCTATCCCTTTGCCGTGTACGGCCTGCGCCGGTTTTTCACCGAGCGTCTGGGAATGGAGAGCAATATCGGATTCCTGGTGTTTCTGCTCGCCAGCGTGGTGAGCTGGCTGGCGGCTGATGCCGTGGGACGGCTGTAAGGCGTGGAAAGTCAATCCGCGCGGGGATCGTCCGGATCGGCTGGGTCGGCCAGTTGACTGGGTGAGAAGCCGGACTTCGGCCCGAGCATCTGCGAGCGGATGGCCGGATGCATGGCGCTGACCAGCCGCGACATGGAGCTGAGTTTGTTCGAGGTATCGCGCAGGTGCTCGGCCAGTCGGCTGGCGATGCCCAGCGCCAGCCGGGCTGCCGCTGCGGGGTGTTGCTCCACGAGTCGCTCCAGGGCCTGGCGGCTGAGTTCGGCCAGCGCCACATCGGAATAGGCCACGCAACTCGCGCTGCGCGGCGCGTCGAGCAGCACGCCCATCTCGCCGAACATCTGCCCCGCCTTGGCGATGGACACCACCAGACTGTCGCCCTGATGCATCGGCGCCTTTTCCACACTGACCTCGCCATAAAGCAGCATCAGGATGGTGCCATCGTGCGTCTCATCGTCCTGCTGAATGAAGCGCGTGCCCGCCTGCACCCAGCGCACCTGCATGAGGTTGGCGATGAGCACGGCATCTTCTGCGCTCAGACGATGTCCCGGCTGACGCAGCAGCAATTGCGCGATGCGCGGCGCCCAGGTGGCATGGTCGGTACGGCTGGCGGAACGTCGGTCAGGCATGGCATTGGAAGCTTGATCTGGCTATGGTAGGCCTGTGGGCGCGGTGACGCGCCGATCTTTACAATGAGTCCTCCCAAGGGGCGTTGCAGCATTTGTTGCAGGGGGTTCACGACAGATGCCAGGCTTGGGGAAATCAACGGCGCTCATCCTTCGCACCCCTTGCGGCGCGCAAGGCCAATTTCACCCGAGACCCTCATGTCCGCCACCGCCCTGCCTCCGCTGCAACTCTCTGGTCTTGAGCCGCTGGCCATCGGCCCTGGATCGCTGTTCGTCAACATCGGCGAGCGCACCAACGTCACAGGCTCCAAAGCCTTCGCCCGCATGATCCTCGCCGGCGAGTTCGACAAGGCACTGGCGGTAGCGCGGCAGCAGGTGGAGAACGGCGCGCAGATCGTCGATGTGAACATGGACGAAGCCATGCTCGACAGCAAGGCGGCCATGGTGCGCTTTCTCAACCTGATGGCGAGCGAACCCGACATCGCCCGCGTGCCGGTGATGATCGACAGCTCGAAATGGAGCGTGATCGAGGCCGGGCTGCGCTGCGTGCAGGGCAAGGCGGTGGTGAACTCCATCTCCATGAAAGAGGGCGAGGCCGAGTTTCTGCGCCAGGCCCGGCTGTTGCGGCGCTATGGCGCGGCCACTGTGGTCATGGCGTTCGACGAGCAAGGGCAGGCCGACACGTTCGAGCGCAAGACGCAGATCTGCGAACGCGCCTATCGGCTGCTGGTCGACCAGGTGGGATTTCCGCCGGAAGACATCATCTTCGATCCCAACATTTTCGCCATCGCCACCGGCATCGAGGAGCACAACAACTACGCGGTCGATTTCATCAACGCCACGCGCTGGATCAAGCGCAACCTGCCGGGCGCGAAGGTGTCCGGCGGGGTGTCCAACGTGTCGTTCAGCTTCCGCGGCAACGAGCCGGTGCGCGAGGCCATCCACACCGTGTTCCTGTATCACGCGATTCAGGCCGGCATGGACATGGGCATCGTCAACGCCGGGCAGATGGGGGTGTATGACGATCTCGACCCCGCGCTGCGCGAGCGCGTGGAAGACGTCGTGCTCAACCGCCGACCCGACGCCACCGAGCGCCTGCTCGAAGTGGCCGAAGCGGTGAAGGGCGCGGCCAAGGACGATGGCGCCCGGCTGGCGTGGCGCGAACTGCCGGTGCACCAGCGCCTGAGTCATGCGCTGGTGCATGGCATCACCGACTTCATCGTCGACGATACCGAGGAAGTCTGGCAGCAAATCCGCGCCGAGGGCGGGCGGCCGCTGCACGTCATCGAAGGCCCATTGATGGACGGCATGAACGTGGTCGGAGACCTGTTCGGCGCGGGCAAGATGTTTCTGCCGCAGGTGGTGAAAAGCGCACGGGTGATGAAGCAGGCCGTGGCGCATCTTCTGCCCTATATCGAGGAAGAAAAGCTGCAGATGGAAGCGGCGGGCTGCGATGTGCGTGCCAAGGGCAAGATCGTGATCGCCACGGTGAAGGGCGACGTGCACGACATCGGCAAGAACATCGTCACCGTGGTGCTCCAGTGCAACAACTTTGAAGTGGTGAACATGGGCGTGATGGTGCCGGCCAAGGACATTCTCGCCAAGGCGCGTGAGGAAGGCGCGGACATCATCGGTCTGTCCGGCCTCATCACCCCGAGCCTCGAAGAGATGCAGCATGTGGCCGCGGAGATGCAGCGCGACGACTACTTCCGCTCCCGCAAGATGCCGCTGCTCATCGGCGGCGCCACCACCAGCCGGGTGCACACCGCGGTGAAAATCGCGCCGCATTACGACGGCCCGGTGGTCTATGTGCCCGATGCTTCGCGCAGCGTGGGCGTGGCGCAGAATCTGCTGTCGGAACAGGCCGCCGCCTACATCGCTGAAATCGAGGCCGATTATGTCAAGGTGCGCGAACTGCACGCCAACAAGCGCCTCACCCCGTTGGTGCCGCTGGCACAAGCGCGTGCCAACAAGACGCGGATCGACTGGTCGGGCTATCAGCCGCCCGTGCCCAAATTCATTGGCCGCCGCGTGTTCCGCAACTACGATCTGAGCGAAATTGCCGCCACCATGGACTGGGCACCGTTCTTCCAGACCTGGGATCTGGCGGGCAAGTTTCCGGACATCCTGACCGACGACATCGTGGGCGAATCCGCCCGCCGCGTCTACAGCGACGCGCAGCGCATGCTCAAGCGTCTGATCGATGGCCGCTGGCTCACGGCCAATGCGGTCATCGGCCTGTGGCCGGCCAACAGCGTGAATGACGACGACATCGCGCTCTATACCGACGAGAGCCGCAGCACCGAACTGATGGTGTGGCATGGCCTGCGCCAGCAGACCGAGCGCCCGGTGGTCGACGGCGTGCCCCGCCCCAACCGCGCGCTGGCCGACTTCATCGCGCCCAAGGACGTGGCGGCAGACTACATCGGCGTATTCGCCGTGACCGCAGGCATCGGCGTCGAGGCCAAGGAAAAGGCCTTCCTTGCCGACCTCGACGATTACTCCGCCATCATGCTCAAGGCGCTGGCCGACCGGCTTGCCGAGGGCCTGGCCGAGCGCATGCACCAGCGGGTGCGCAACGAGTTCTGGGCGTATGCGCCGGAGGAGTCGCTCGCCCCGGCCGAGCTGATCGCCGAAAAGTATCGGGGCATCCGGCCCGCGCCGGGCTATCCGGCCTGCCCCGAACACTCGGTCAAGGGCGAGATGTTCGCGGCGCTGCAGGCGCAGGACATCGGCATGTCACTGACCGAGAGCTGGGCCATGCTGCCGGCCGCCAGTGTCAGCGGTTTCTACTTCGCCCACCCCGAAGCGACGTATTTCAATGTCGGCCCCATCGGCCCCGACCAGAAAACCGACTGGGAACGCCGCGCCGGGCGGCCGCTGGAATCGGTGCCCGTACAGGCGCTGGCGCAAGCAGCCGCCTGATCAACCACCCAACCCGTCAGCTGACACCTCGGTGGTCCGGGTGCTGACGCCGGACTCGGTGGAGCTGCCTTGTCTGCACCAAACCAAGCTTGGCCAGGACATTTCCGAACCGGCTCATGCTCTTTTGTTCAATGGTTGATGCACGCCTATCGTCGGCAGAAAGCGTGACAAAAGGCTGTCTCTGCGACTTGGCGCGCATTTTTTCAAATGCGCCCAGCGTCACGCAATCCTGACGCCAATGACTTTCCAGCGCCTTTCGCCGCGCACAAAAAACCGACCCGAAGATCGGTTTTTTGTTGCCTGAACGATGCGGTTCAGACCTTGCCCTCCAGCCCGCGACCTTGCGCAGCCTCTTGCGCCTCGGCATCACGCAATGTCTTGGCGCGTGCCTCATGGCTGTGATCCGCGCCAATCATCAGGTACATCGCGGGAACGACGAACAGGGTGAACAGGGTCCCGATCGACAGGCCCGTGGCGATGACCAGCCCCATATTGAAGCGGCTGACCGCACCGGCGCCGCTGGCGGTGATCAGCGGCATCACGCCCAGCACCATGGCAAAGGTCGTCATCAGGATGGGGCGCAGACGCATGCCGGCGGCGTGCTCGATGGCCTCGCGCTTGCTGCGGCCTTCGCGCTGCAGGTTGTTGGCGAACTCCACGATCAGAATGCCATGCTTGGAGATCAGACCGATGAGCGTGACCAGCCCGACTTCGGTGTAGATGTTGAGGGTGGCATGGCCGATGCCCAGGTTGATGAACAGCAGTGCCCCGGAAATGGCCATGGGCACGGACACCAGGATGATGACCGGATCGCGGAAGCTCTCGAACTGCGCGGCCAGTGCCAGGAAGATGATGACCAGCGCAAAGGCGAAGGTCAGCACCAGCCCACCGGACTCCTGCTCGAACTGACGCGAGGGACCGGCGTAGTCGTAGCCATAACCCGCGGGCAGCGTCTCCTGCGCCAGTTTTTTCAGGCCGTCGAGCGCCTCGCCCTGCGCCACGAAGGGCATGGGCACGCCCTGGATGGTGGCCGAGTTGAGCTGCTGGAAGTGGTTGATGGTTTCCGGCTGGACCGTGGTGGTGAGATGCACCACGGTCGACAGCGGCACCATGGCCCCGCTCGCCGTGCGCACGTAATAGCTCTTGAGCTGATCGGCGTTGAGCCGGAATCGCTGCTCCACCTGCGGAATCACCTTGTAGGAGCGGCCGTCGAGCTCGAAGAAGTTGACATAGCCGCCGCCCAGCATGGCCGACAGCGCCGAGCCGATGTCCTGCATGGTCAGGCCGAGTTGCGCGGCCATATTGCGGTCGATATTGATGCGGGTCTGCGGCAGGTCCACCCGCAGGTCGGACTGCAGGAAGATGAACTGCCCGCTCTTGAGCGCAGCCTGCAGAAACTTCTGCGACACGTCGTACAGCTTGCTGAACGGCTCGGTGGTGGTCAGCACGAACTGCACCGGCAGACCGCGGGCGCCGGGCAGTGGCGGCGGCTGGAACACCGCAATCTGCGAACCCGCAATGTGATTGAGTTTCTGCTGCAGCACCGGCTGCAACTCACCCGCGGTTTTATTGCGCTCGTTCCAGGGCTTGAGCACCATGCCGCCGATCACCTGCGATGGCGTGTTGAGCTGGAACACGTGATCGGTTTCCGGGAAGGTCTTGAACACGTCATAGACCTGCTTGGCATAGAGCTGGCGCTGGTCGAGCGTGGCCGTGGGGTTGTTGAAGGAAATGGAAATCAACACCCCCTGGTCTTCCTGCGGCGCCAGCTCGGACATGGAGGTGGAGTACAGGTAGTAGATGCTGCCCAGGATGATGATGGCCATCACCGCCGTCACCGGCAGGAAGTTGAGCGTGCCATGCAGCGCACGTTCATAGCGTTTGTGCAGACGGTCGAAACTGTGATCGAGGAACAGCACCAGCCGATCCTGCCAGTTGTGGCTTTGCGGGTCGGGCGCCTTGAGCAGGTGCGAGCACATCATGGGCGAGAGCGTGAGCGCAATGATGGCCGACATCACCACCGTGCCCACCAGGGTGAAGGCAAACTCGGTGAACAGCGCGCCGGTCAGCCCGCCCATGAAGCCGATGGGCACATACACCGCCACCAGCACGATGGTCATGGCGATGATGGGGTTGGCCAGCTCGCGTGCGGCGCGCACCGAGGCATCGAACCGGGTCATGCCTTCTTCGAGATGTCGGCTGACGTTTTCCACCACGATGATGGCGTCGTCCACCACCAGCCCAATGGCCAGAACGATGGCGAGCAGGGTCAGCAAGTTGATGGAGTAGCCCAGCGCCAGCATCACGGTAAAGGTGCCGATGATGGACAGCGGAATGGCCACCAGCGGAATGATCACCGAACGCAGCGAGCCGAGGAAGACGAACACCACGGCGGTGACGATGAGAATGGCTTCGATCAGAGTCTTGACCACTTCGTCGATGGACGAGGTGACGAACTTGGTCGAGTCATAGACGATCGCGCCCTTCAAGCCGGCCGGCAGCTGGGATTGAATTTCCGGGAAGGCCTTGCGCACTCGGGCAATCACGTCGAGCAAGTTGGCGCCAGGCGCCACCTGAATGCCGATGTACACCGAAGTCTTGCCATCGAAGGCCACGGAGCTGTCGTAATCATCCGAGCCCAGCGTGACATTGGCCACGTCGTCGAGCCGCACGACCTGCCCGTTCACCGATTTGATCACCATGTCCTTGAAGCCGGCGAGCGACTTCAAATCGGTGTTGGCCGACAGGTTGATCTGCACCATCTGCCCCTTGGCATTGCCGGTGGCGGCCAGATAGTTGTTCGCCGCAAGCGCCGAATACACGTCTGCCGCAGTCAGCCCGTAGGCGGCGAGCTTCTGTGGATCGAGCCAGGCGCGCAAGGCAAAGTTCTTCGCTCCGAGCAATTCCGCGGTCTGCACACCATCGATGGCCTGCAGCTTGGGCTGCACCGAACGGATCAGGTAGTCGGTGATCTGGTTGGGCTTGAGCACATCGCTGTAGAAGCCGATGTACATGGCGTCGATGGTCTGGCCGATGCTCACCGTCAGCACCGGCTTTTGCGCCGCCGGGGGCAACTGGTTGAGCACCGAGTTGACCTTGGTGTTGATTTCGGTCAGCGCCTTGTCCGGGTCGTAGTTCAGCCGCAGATTGGCGGTGATGGTGCTCACGCTCTGCACGCTGGAGGACGTCATGTAGTCGATGCCGTTGGCCTGGGCGATGGCGTTTTCCAGCGGCGTGGTGATGAAGCTCGCCACCAGATTCGCGTCCGCGCCCGGATAGGCGGTGGTGACCGTGACCACGGCGTTTTGCGTGTACGGATACTGCAGCACCGGCAGCAGCCCGACCGAGCGCAGGCCCAGCACCAGGATCACCAGGCTGACCACCATGGCCAGCACCGGACGATCAATGAAGATGTCTGTGAATTTCTTGTTCATCGCGGGCGGCCGGTTCAGGAGTTGGGCACTTGCGGATTGGGGCTGTCCGCTGGCTGCACGCTGTTGTTGATGAGAATCGGCACGCCATTGCGCAGCTTCAACTGCCCCGCAGTGACGATGGTCTCGCCAGCCTTGATGCCGCTGAGCACGGCCACCTGGTCACCGCGCGTCAGCCCGGTGGTGATGAAACGCTGCTCGGCCACCCGCTTGGGTTTGCCGTCGGCGCCCTTGCCTTCGTCCTTCACCACATAGACAGTGGCGCCATACGGGTTGTAGGCCACAGCGGCAGTGGGCAGGGTGATGTAGTCGCGCGGCGCGCCATCGGTCAGCCGCACCGTGGCAAACACGCCGGGCAGCAGTTCACCCTTGGGGTTGGGAATGCGCGCCCGCACCGTGAGGTTGCGTGTGGCCGTACTGACCTGCGGCTCCACCGCAATCACTTTGGCGGGGAAGGTCTTCCCCGGCACGGCGCTGGTGGTGACCTCGGCCGTCATGCCCGCATGCACCAGCTCGATCTGGTTTTGCGGCACGGTGAAGTCGATGTCCATCGGGTCGAGCGACTGCAGGGTGACCGCTGCCGTTCCCGGCGCGAGATACTGTCCCAGATTGATCTGGCGTATGCCGAGCACGCCCGAGAACGGCGCGGTGATGGTGGCCTGCGCCAGCACCGCTTTCTGGGCGTTGATCTGCTCGGCCAATGCCTTGAGCTGCGCCTGCACACTGGCCACATTGGCCCGGTCGGTATCGACCACGGCCTGACTGATGGCCTGAACCTTGAGCTGCGCCTCATCGCGCTTGAGCGTGGTCTGTGCCAGATCGAGCTGCGCCTGCAACTGGCCCACCTGCGCCTGCAATTGCGCGAGCTGCGCCCGCTGCGGCGCGTCGCTGATCTGCGCCAGCACCTGACCCGCGCGCACCTTCTGGCCAGAATCAAAGTGAATGGCGGTGACGATGCCCGCGACCTGCGAGCTCAGCGACGCCTGCTGACTGGCGCGCAGATTGCCCAGCGCTTCGACCGTCGGCTGCCAGCTCGACTCCTGCGCCACCGTGGTGGAGACAGTCTGCGGCGGGTTGGACATGCCCTTGATCGCCTTGCCGATCATGGTGTTCTTGAAGTGCTGAAACCACACCACCCCGCCCAGCAGTACGGCGGCGATGATGAGCATGATGATCATGCGCTTGGTTGTGCCTTTGGTCATCTGTGTGCTCCGTATTCTTGCTGTCTGGTTTGATCGGGGAGAGGCTTTGTGGACTTACCTGGCGGCGCTTGCAGAGGCGTGGGGGCCAGCCACCCCACTGCCGGGCCGTCCCAAGGTGGGGTGCGCCCCCTCGGGGGGTTGGGGGCTAACCACCACCCCGCCTCCCATGGCTTGGTAAAGCGCGGCGCTGTCGGCCAGGCGCTGCGCCTGGGCCGAAATGAGGCCGATCCGCGTCTGCTGCGCCTGCTGCTGCGCGGTGAGCAGTTGCAGATAGCTGGCCGCGCCGAGCTGGTACTGCTGATCGACCAGCTTGAGCGACTCTTGCGCCGAAGTATCGGCCGCGGCCTGCGCCTGCAGGGTCTGGGCGTCGTTGTCCAGCGCGCGCAGGGCGTCGGCCACATTGCGCAGGGCTTGCAGCACGGTCTGCTGATAGTTGGCGCCCGCTGCTTGCAGGCTGGCTTCGGCCGCATTGGCGCCGGCCTTCAGCCCGGCATTGAACAGCGGTTGCGCCAGTTGCCCGGCCAGCGCCCAGACAGTGGAGCCGGGGCCGAACAACGCGCCCAGTGTGAGCGCCTGCGTGCCCAGGCTGGCGCTGAGGTTGATCTGCGGATACAGGTTGGACACCGCCACGCCATACTGCGCCGTGGCCACATGCAGCAGTGCCTGGCTGGCCTGGATGTCGGGGCGCTGCTGCACCAGCGCGGAGGGCACGACCAGCGGCAAGGTCTGGGGCAGGTTGAAGTCGGCCAGGGTGAAACGCGGAATGTTTGCCGCACCCGGCGCCTGCCCGAGCAGCACGGCGAGCAGGTGATCGGTCTGTTCGAGCTTGTTGCGCAGCGGCGGAATGGAGGCGCGGGTCTGCTCCGCCTGGGTCTGCAGGGTCAGCACGTCGGTGCGTGCGGCCGCGCCGAGGTTGAATCGCTTCAGCGCGATGTCGAGCTGGCTTTGCTGTGCCTTGAGAATGGCCTCGGTGGCGTCGATCTGCGCGCCGAGTTGCGCCTGCGTGAACGCCGTCGTCACCACATTGGCGGCCAGCGTCAGGCGGGCGCCGTCGAGTTGGTACTGCTGGTAGTTGGCCTGCGCGGCCAGTGCCTCCAGCGCGCGGCGGTTGCCACCGAACAGGTCGAAGTTGTAGTTGACCGCAATGCTCGCGTTGTAAAGATTGAAAATATTGCTGGCATTGCTGCTCTGCCCGACAGATGCCGCATTGGTCTGGTTGCGGCTGGCGCCGAGCTTGCCGTTGACCGTGGGATACAGCGTGGAGCCCGCCTGCGCCGCATAGGTTTGCTGCGCCTGCCGCAGGGTCGCTTCGGCCGCGGCCAGTGTCGGGCTGCTGCGCAACGCCGTATTCACCAGACTATCGAGTGCAGCAGAGCCGTAGGCTTGCCACCAGTCAGGGGCAATGCTGTCGACCGTTTGAAACTGCTGCGCCCCCCCCAGAACCCCAGGCGCGGAGGCAGTCTGCGCTGGCAAGGCCTGCCGCGTGTACTGCTGCACCCCGGGAGCCGCCGGGGTCTTGAAATCGGGGCCAACCGTGGTGCAGCCCGCAAGCAGCGCTGCAGTGAGGGCCATCCAAATCACGCGAGGGGTCGCGGGAAAATTCTGCATGAGACGCGTTCCTGTAAGGCGGTCGGTCGGCACGGCAAGGCGCTGTGCCCTTGAAACAAACACACATCCCGCGCCGGGATGACACGACTGCGGGCCGTTCTGAAGGTCGGGCGATTCTAGGTGTTACCCCCAAAGTCTGCCGGGCAGGGGGCCTGCAGATTCGAGGAATGGAATGCGATGCATGCTAGGGCAAGGAATTTTGGCCGGGTTGCTTTACTATGCCAATCAATATCGCAAACGCGCCAATCATGCCGACACCACCTTACCCCTTGCCCGTCGATTGCGACTGCAGCAAGACGGAACTGCACCAGCGCATCAACCGCCAGGGCGGCGCCGAACTGATCGCCGTGAATGTGCGCAATCAGGTGGCCATGGACCCGGCCACGCACTGCCACGCGCGCGGCACCCTGTTTTTGCTCACCGAGGGGCTGGTGGTGGTGGAAACCGCGCAAGGGCGGCAACTGGCGCCGCCGCAAACCATCAGCTGGATGCCGCCGGGCGTGGAGCATGCCGTGCAGTCTTTCGGGCCGACCGCGGGATTTGGCGCTTTTCTCGTGCCGCAACTCTGCGGCGACCTGCCGGCCGAGCCCGCCAGCTATGCGCTCAATCCGCTGGTTGCGATCATTCTGCAAAAGGCGCTGTCCTGGCCGGTTGATGACAGCCTCGACCTCAGCCGCATGCGTCTGCTGCTGGTGTTGCTCGATGAATTGCGGCAGTCTCCGGCGCGGCCGCTGCAACTGCCCTGGCCCAGTGATGCGCGGCTGCTGGCGATCACCCGAGCGCTGATGGCCAATATCGCCAGCCCGCGCACCCTCGAACAGTGGGCGCGGTGGGCAGACATCGCGCCGCGCAGCTTGAGCCGCAAATTCGTGCAAGAGACAGGCATGAGCTTTGCGCAGTGGCGGCAATGGGCGCGGCTGACCCAGGCGCTGGAATGGCTGGCCACGGGACGTGCGGTCAAGGACGTGGCGCTATCCCTCGGCTATGACAGTGTCAGCGCCTTCATCAAAGCCTTTCGACTGGCGCTGGGCAGCACGCCCGCCGCCTATTTCCAGTCGCAGCAACGGGGCCCTGCCGCCAGCCGGCGCGGCCCTGCCGCAGAACCCGTGGAAGAACGCGCCATGCTGGCGTGAGCGCTGCGAGACGGCATACCGGTCTGAAAAAATGCGCTTTGGCTTTGCGCGCGGCCCACATTACGCTTTGCACTGCGCCACCGGAGCGAGGAGACCCCATGAAATTCGAAACCCTGGCCGTGCACAGCGGCTACAGCCCTGACCCCGTCACCCGCGCCGTGGGGGTTCCGATTTACCAAACCGTGTCGTATGCCTTCGACAACACCCAGCACGGCGCCGATCTGTTCGACCTGAAGGTCGCGGGCAACATCTACACCCGCATCATGAACCCGACCAACGACGTGCTGGAAAAGCGCGTCGCGGCGCTCGAAGGCGGGGTTGCCGCGCTGGCGCTGGCCTCTGGCATGGCGGCCATCACCGCGGCGATCCAGACCATTGCCGAAGCCGGAGACAACATCGTCTCGAGCAGCCGGTTGTACGGCGGCACGTACAACCTGTTCGCCCACACTTTTCCGCGGCAGGGCATCGACGTGCGCTTTGCCGACCCGCGCGATCCCGGGGGGTTTGCCCGGTTGATCGATTCGCGGACCAAGGCGGTGTTTTGTGAAACCATCGGCAACCCGCTGGGCAACGTCACCGACATCGGCGCGCTCGCCGCGGTAGCGCACGCACACGGCGTGCCGCTGATCGTCGACAACACAGTGCCGTCGCCCTACCTCTGCCGCCCCATCGAACATGGCGCGGACATCGTGGTGCACTCGCTGACCAAATATCTCGGCGGCCACGGCAACAGCATGGGCGGGGCGATTGTCGACTCCGGCAGGTTCGACTGGGCTGCGCATGCAGACCGTTTCAGGCTGCTTGTCGCGCCCGACGTGAGCTATCACGGCGTGAGCTTTACTGCGCAATTCGGCGCCGCCGCGTTCATCGCCCGCGCCCGCGTGGTGCCGCTGCGCAACATGGGTGCGGCGCTGTCGCCGCTCAACGCCTTTCTCATCCTGCAGGGCATCGAAACCCTGCCGCTGCGCATGGACCGCATCTGCGCCAACACCCTGCACATCGCCCAGCACCTGCAACAGCATCCGCGCGTGGCCTGGGTGCGCTACGCCGGGCTGATGGATCACCCCGATCACGACGTGGCGCAACGCCTGATGCACGGCCGTGCCTCGGGCATTCTGAGCTTTGGTCTGAAATCCGGCAGACAAGCCGGGGCGCGCTTTCAGGATGCGCTCAAGCTGTTCACCCGGCTGGTCAATATCGGCGACTGCAAGTCGCTCGCCTGCCATCCAGCCACGACCACACACCGCCAGCTCAATGCGCAGGAACTGGAGGCCACGGGCGTCAGCGAGGACATGGTGCGGCTGTCGATCGGTATCGAGAACGTGCACGATCTGATTGCCGACCTCGACCAGGCGCTGCAAGCCAGCGGACAATAGAGAGTTCCCGCGCGGCAGGCTTTTTGTCTGGCGCTGTCAGCAAATGGTCCGGGGTTCGCGTTGAATCTAGTTGGTTCAACAGAGCGCGGGATGTTGGCGCGGGGGCAAAGACGCCCCGAAACACCCGCCAGGGCCCGCGCAGGCGCGCCGCGCCGCCTGTTGGAGAATCTGGGTTAACTGCAACAAATCGATTTTGGGAGAGTGTCATGTCTTCAATTCCTCCGCAAGGCCCGGCCACCAGCGGCAAAGGCGTCTGGATCGCGGTGTTTGTCATGGGCGCGGTCATCGTGGCCCTGCTGGCTGCAGTGCTGTACAAAATGAGCCAGTCCCCAGCGATCCCGTCTTCGCCCGGTGTGGCTGCGGCATCCGCCACAGCCACACCGGCGCAACTGGCGTCCACGGCGCAGAAAGCCGACGCTGCCGCGGCAACAGCCGCTGCGACATCCGCCGCACCGATGGGCGCCGCGACACAGCAGCCCGCCGCCCAGGTCGTCCAGAAACAGGCAGCGCCGGTGCGTCAGCCCGCTGTCACCCGCCAGGCTCCCACCCCGGTGGCACAGAACACTGCGGCGCCACAGCAGTTCGCGCCGCAGCAGTTCGCTCCCCAGCCCAACCCGGTGCAGGCCGTGCCGCAGCAGCCGGTGTGCAACACCTGCGGCACCGTGATCGCGGTCACACCGCAGCAGGTGCAGTCCCAGCAGAACAACCCGGTCGGCATCATTGCCGGTGGCATCGTGGGCGGCTTGCTGGGTAATCAGGTCGGCGGCGGCGACGGGCGCAAGCTCGCCACCGTGGCCGGAGCGATTGGCGGCGGGCTGGCCGGTAATGAAATCGCCAAGCGGGTGGACGCGCAAACCGTCTATAACGTGCAGGTGCGGATGGAAGACGGCCAGGTGCGCAATCTGCAGCTCAAGGTGGCGCCGCCTGTGGGCCAGCGCGTGCAGATCGGCGCAGACGGCGGTCTCAACCCGATTCAGTGATTGCACAAAATTTCACAATAACGACACCGCCTGTTTACGGGGTGTCGCCACACTCTGCCGAAACGATTGACGCGCAAGATGTCGCGTTACAAAATCGGTCGAACTTTTTGGATTTTTCCTGAACAGAACTGGTGCTACTGTGGTTTGAGTTCATGCTCAATCATGTGGCCCTCCAAGTTGCCCGGTAGTCTGCTCTACAGACTCTCCCCCCGATCCGGGCATTTCCAGCCAGGTGCGCAAAGCACCTGGCTTTTTTTTGGCGCGCCCGGCAGGGCGCACTCGCTTGGAGACGGAATTCCTCTACTCGCCCCCGCAGGGGGAACGGTCAGGGACGGGGTCGAACGGTGCGCGCCGCCATTGAGAAGCTCAACCCGGCCCTGCGTGGCTGGAAGAGCGCCCTCTGCCTCACGCGAAGGCGTCGGCCGGTCGGGGAACTGGATGCGTGGGTGCGGCGGCGTCCGGGATGCTTGGTCTGCAGGCAATGAAAGCCACCCCGCACGCGGGAATCCAGGATGCGGTCATGGGGCCTTGATGCCCAGCGGGCGTGGAAATCCGGTGTGAATGGGGGAGTCCCCTGGTGGAATGCCGAGGCCCAACGCCTGGTTGCAGCGTTGCCGCCGACATTGCCGCCGATGGCGGCCGACAATTATCTTGATCGCTCAGCGACAACTATCGTGAGCGGTTGACGCACGCCGCCGGGGTGCGTTTTGCGGTCGGGTTTCTACAGTGATTGCCTTCAAGAGAGAGGCGGTCACTGTG
>JAJXTO010000051.1 GCA_021783695.1 Pseudomonadota bacterium
TCCACCGCAAAGGTGATTTCCGCTGTCTTTTCCAGCATGGCGCTGGCTGAGCAGTATTTGGTGTGCGAGAGTTCGACTGCCCGGTGCACCATATCGGGGCGGAGGTCTTTGCCGGTGACGGTGAAATGCATGTGGATGCGAGTGAAGACTTTGGGATCGGTGGCGGCGCGCTCGGCGTCGATGCGCACGGTGCAGCCGCGCACGTCCTGCCGCGCTTTTTTCAGGATGTAGACCACGTCGTAGGCGGTGCAGCCGCCCGTGCCAGCCAGCACGGTTTCCATCGGGCGGGGCGCCAGATTGTGCCCGCCGGGTTCGCCGGGGGCGCTGGCGGGCGCGCCGTCCATGCGCAAGGTGTGGCCGGTTTCAGTCTGCGCGGTGAAGGCCATGCCGTCGCCGCCTTCCCATTGCACGGTGCATTGCATCGGTGTCTCTCCTGTTGATGGATCAGCGCAGGGCTTGGCGCCAGATCATGGAGCCCAGATTGTCGTTCGCTTTGGAGCTTGAGCGCCTACAATCAAAAGCATGACGACCGTCACTTTCGATCCGCGCAAGTTCATCCGCAAGTTGCGCGGATCCGGCATGCCCGACGCGCAAGCCGAGGCGGTGGCCGACGCTTTTCGTGAGGCGCAAGGCGAGGCCGATCTGGCCACCAAACCCGATGCTTGAACTGCGATTGACCATCAAAATTGGCGGCATGCTGGTGATTGCAGTGGGCGTGCTCGCGGCAGTGCTGAAATTGCAGTGAGGCAGACCGAATCATTTTGTTGATTTGAGTCAATTTCAGAGCGATCAGCATCGACTCGGCCATGCCGGAGAACTAGCCAGCCTTGGAAAACTTGATTGAATTTCAATGGCTTGGACGTTTTATCAGTCCATGCTGATTGAGTAATTCCATGATGTGCGGATGGGCTATGCAAAGTCTATAAGCATCCTCTAATATTCAACCATGCGTCGAGTTTGACGTACCGCTTGTCTCCTCCACCTCCTCCTTTGGTGGATTCTTACCCGGGCCGATGTCATCATCCGCCCGGGTATTTTTTTGTGCGCTGCGGGCAACCCATGCTCACATCACCCACGCCAGCCCGGCGACGGCGAGGTAGCGCAGGCTGCGGCCGAGCAGCATCCAGAAGGCACAGGCCCAGGCGTTGATGCGCAGCCAGCCGGACGCGACGACCAGCGCGTCACCGATGCCCGGCACCCAGGCCAGCACGGTGATGGGCGCGCCCCAATGCCGCACTTGTGGCGCCCAGCGCCAGGCGTCGGGGGTTTGCCAGTGCCGCGCCCAGCGGCCAAGCGCGTAGGTGGTCATGCCGCCGAAGGTGTTGGAGGCGGTGGCCACCAGCACAGCCAGCCCGGTGTGCTGCGGCTGCGCGGCGATGACCACGAGCAGGACGGCTTCGGAACTGAAGGGGATGAGGGTGGCGGCGGCGAAACTCAGCGCCGCCAGCACATACAGCCCTGCAGGCCCGGATGCAGACTGAAGTACGGCGTGCCACAGGGCGAGGGCGCCGTCTGCCCAGTCTGCGGGCATCAGCGCGGCCATGCCAGAAAGCCGAAATGGGCGGGGTTCATAGAATCGTGATTTTCTCTCTGAGGGTTTGCCAAATGGCCGCGAAGCATACCGATTATCTGCAGCGTATTTTGAACGCACGGGTGTATGACGTGGCCATCGAGTCGGCGCTGGACCCGGCGCGCAATCTGTCGCGCCGCCTGCACAACAAGGTGCTGTTCAAGCGCGAGGACACGCAGCCGGTGTTCAGCTTCAAGCTGCGCGGGGCGTACAACAAGATGTCGCGCCTGAGCGAGGAGGAGCGCGGGCGCGGAGTGATCTGCGCCTCGGCGGGCAACCATGCGCAAGGGGTGGCGCTGTCGGCGCACAAGCTGGGCTGCCGCGCGGTGATCGTGATGCCGGCGACCACGCCGAAGGTGAAGATCGACGCGGTGCGCGCCTTTGGCGGCGCCAGCGTGGACGTGGTGCTGCAGGGCGAGAGTTACAGCGACGCCTACGCCCATGCGCTCACACTCCAGGACCAACAAGGACTGACTTTCGTCCACCCCTTCGACGACCCGGACGTGATCGCCGGGCAGGGGACGATTGCGATGGAAATCCTGCGCCAGCATCAGGCGCCCATCCACGCGGTGTTCTGCGCCATCGGCGGGGGCGGGCTGATCTCGGGGGTGGCGGCGTACATCAAGGCGGTGCGGCCGGAGATCAAGGTGATCGGGGTGCAGACGGTCGATTCCGACGCCATGCTGCGCAGCGTGCAAACCGGGCGGCGCGTCACCCTGCCGGAAGTGGGCCTGTTCTGCGACGGCACCGCGGTCAAGCAGGTGGGGCGCGAAACCTTCCGCCTGGTGCGCGAGCTGGTGGACGACTTCGTGGTGGTGGACACCGATGCGGTGAGCGCCGCCATCAAGGACGTGTTCGAGGATACCCGCAGCGTGCTGGAACCCTCGGGCGCCATGTCGGTCGCCGCACTGAAGGCTTACGCCGCGCAGCACAAGCTCAAGGGCGAAACGCTGGTGGCCGTGACCTGCGGCGCGAACATGAACTTCGACCGCCTGCGTTTCGTCGCCGAGCGCGCCGAGGTGGGCGAGGCGCGCGAGGCGCTGTTTGCCGTGACCATTCCTGAAAAGCCGGGCAGCTTCCGCCGCCTGTGCGGGCTGGTTGGCGCGCGCAACGTGACCGAATTCACCTACCGCATCAAGCGCCCCGAGGACGCGCATGTGTTCGTCGGCCTGACGGTCAATGGCCGCGACGACGCGCTGAAAATGGCGCAGACCTTCGAGCGCGCCGGATATGGTGTGCTCGACCTCACTGACAACGAACTCGCCAAGGTGCATGTGCGCCACCTCGTCGGCGGCCCCGCGCCGCGCGATGCGCGCGGACAGAGCATGGCGGTGAACGAGCGCTTGCTGCGCTTCGACTTTCCCGAGCGCCCCGGCGCGCTGCTGCGCTTTCTCGACAGCCTCAACCCGACCTGGAACATCAGCCTGTTCCACTACCGCAACCAGGGCGGCGACAGCGGCCATGTGCTGGTGGGCATTCAAGTGCCGCCCGCGGACAAAAAGGCATTCAGCCAGTTTTTGCAGCAGCTCGGCTACCAATACACCGAAGAAACCGACAACCCGGTGACCCGGCTGTTCTTGAACTGAATCGGACAGGAAAAAGGCCCGCCCGGACCACACCAGGCGGGCCTTTGCGAAACGCGATCAAGTCGACCGAGACGGTCCCGCCGGATTTGTAGAGGAACTGGCCTTCGGCGTTGGTCTGGCGCGGTGTCGTATCGCTGTCTGTGGCGGAGGGCCTGCTGCGCAGGAGTTTCAGCGCGGGAACAGCACCCTGTGCTCGCCATACTCGGATGGGAAGCCACGCAGCGCCGCCTGGGCCAGCGGCACGGCGACCGAGGCCAGGTCGCGCTGGTAGCCCCCGGTGTTTGCGTGCGAC